>CP060499.1:3287500-3887500 GCA_024760525.1 Nitrospira sp. | reverse complement strand
CTCGGATCTCCGTGGTGGGTGATGCAGAGATCACTCGGGAAGTCATGATCTCGGCTAATCGCCTCGTCGCAGCCTGTCTCTTGTCGGCCGCTGTGATCAGTTCCGGCACATGATCCAGCAGATCACGATAAGAAATCATGCCGACCAGTGTGCCATGCAGCGACGTGACGGGGATATGGTGGAACCCTTTGTGCGACATGATGCCCCAGGCGTCGAGCAACGTACTGTCGGACGGGAGTGAAAGGACCGGCGTCTTCATCAAGTCCCGCGCCAAAATCGCCTGTTTCGGATGTGGTCGTTCGCGGCTCTGTTGTTGATAGGCGGTTTGCGCTGCTAAGGCCGAGTGATCCAAGGACGATGAGTCTTGGCCATGATGTTCCCGATCTCCAACAGATTCGGCGCGGGTAGGTCGTTGGTCTATCGTTTTGGTCGGGTAGGTCTCCACAATTCCATTGACCGCCAAAATGATGGACATGGTGTAGTTCCTCAACTGCCGTATCGGCACTTTCGGCAAATACTTAAGCGAGCTCGGGGAGCAGGGCCTTCCGGCGAAACAAGGGGTACGAACAGCGAGGTTACATTCGACAGAATCGATTCGACGAATGTCTTGAGTTAATCAGGGATTCCAAGGCCAGGAGGGGTGCCGGGCTGGAGAGACGAGCCTTGTCATTTCATGGTCTGACAATAGTGGCGCCGATACGTACGACAAGGATCCTTCCAATTCGTTTGCTTCCGTTTTGACCCCTATGTTATAAGAATCGCCGCGCGAGGTGGTACAAGGCGCCAATACTCTATAGACAAAAACAAGGGTGCACATTCACAGAAGTCTTCACGTCCTCCAAAGTTTAGCGTCATATATTCACAAACCTCTATTTATCTCTTCTTTTCTTGCAAGGGGGGTAGTTATGGGCAAGATAATATTGTCGGTCTTCCTCGGCCTTGGAATGGTGTTGGCTGGGGCTTCGGGTTCGTACGCGCTTCAAGCAGGTGGTGTTGAGGTCGGTGATCTTGAAACCGGATCTGTCGTCGGCCAGCCGTTTAAGGAACTGAGTGTCGATGCCGCGTTCTTCGCCATCGAAATTGGTACCATGAAGACCTGGTATCCTCCCACGACAGTCATCGATTTCAAATCGCGCCCAGGTGCGCCTGTACTCCTCAAGGTGACGAACAATGCCACAGCTGAACACGGGTTCCATCTGATGAGCGGCACTGTGAATCAATCGGCACCGACTGTTCTGGACACAAAGCTGGTGCTCAAGCCAGGGGAGACGCGGTACATCGGTGTTCCGACCAGCGATTTGTTTTATGCGGCGGGGAGCGTCCTTGAATATCGTTGCCACTTGCATCCGGGTCATGTCGGCGGCAAACTGGTGATGTTGAAATAGCGCACCGCGTTTCGGGTCGATTGAAAGGCTTCGGTGAAGATCACTGAGGCCTTTCTTTTTAGACGCGACAGAGTCAAAAAGAAAAGGCCCCGGTTCTTGAGGAACCGGGGCCTTTAGCAGTGCGAATCGGCAGCAGGTCAGTTTCTTACCCCACTCCACACTTTGGCGGGATCTATCGATTTATCGGGATTCAACGTCTTTGCTCTTTCCAGAAGCACATCCGTCGTTTCAGGATAGAGGGGGTCCGAAATACAGCAATTATCAACGGGGCAAACCGCGGCACATTGGGGTTCATCAAAGTGACCAACACACTCGGTACAGCGGTCATGCGCGATTACGTAAATATTATCGCCGACTCCTTGCCCATCGCCGACGTGATTGCCTTTGTTCTCCGCGTCGCTCCTGGTTTCAAAGATCGCTTCATTCGGGCATTCCGGCAGGCACGCCCCGCAAGAGATGCATTCGTCCGTAATCAATAAAGCCATGACCCAAGCCTCCTTCTCACTCCATAAGGACTGTACAACATTGACAAGCTCGCGCCGCTGCCACCATAGTGCTCCCAGTATCGTGGTGGGTCGGCGCGGACGGGCATTTTATTCTGCGATTCTTTTCCAAGTCAACAGAACGCAATCCGGTCAGAAGGCCTAGATCGCAAATGCGCATGGGCCATTGGGCTCAGTGAAGAAAAACCCATCACTCTTCTCCATGTCAACCGGTCAGACTCAAGCGAACAATCGAGAACAGAGGAAGAAGCGGATCATCATGATGGTCCTGCTCGCCCTCCTTCTGATGAGCGCATCGGTTTTTCTCGTTGAGCGTAAAGAATCGAGCATCATTGTCGTCACGTTCCCCAGCGGAGTCGAGCTGGAAGCTGAAGTGGCGGATACCCCGGAGAAGTTGCTCTTTGGACTCGCCTTTCGCGATGCATTGCCTCCAAACAGTGGCATGCTTTATATCTTTGAACAAAACGGTCCGCATCGCGTCACGACCAAGGAATATCGATTTCCCATCGACATTCTCTGGGTGGACGAAAGTCATCATGTGGTGCACATGCTGGAGCATGCGGAACCATGCGCCCAAGATCCATGCCCATTCTACGGACCGCCGCCGGAAGACGCGCGCTATGTGATCCAGACGGAATCGGGGTTCATCAAAAAGGCCGGAGTTGCAAAAACCGACGAACTCAAATACGCCCTTCGCCTGTAGGCGTTGAGGCGCGGGAAAAGGATAGAATCACAATGGACGGGTTTCAAAAGGTTGCACAGATCGAAGAATTGCCTCCGGGAAAGTCAAAGATCGTCACAGTCAACGACCGGCCGATCGCCTTGTTCAACGTTGAGGGAAGATTGTATGCCATTCATAATAGCTGTCCCCATGAGGGGGGCCCGCTTATTGAGGGGAGACTCAAGGGATATGTCATTGCCTGCCCTTGGCATGATCTCGCCTTTGATATCCGAAACGGGCAGGGCACCGACGGCGGCGGGTATTGTGTGGGAAGCTACGAAGTGCGGGTGGATGGAAACGATATTATGGTCGGTCCTCGGCGGAAAATGTAAGAAGAGAGATACAGCGTAACGAATGTCTTTTTGTGCGAGGATAGAGACATGAATGTGTCCGGCACCGATCACAGCCAAGCGTTGGACAGAAGCGACTGCCGCAAGGTCACGGTCGACCGGCCATTCGTCATTCATCTATGGGAAGATCGGACAAGAGGAGAGCAGTGGGTGCCGTCCTATGACACGACGGGACTCGCCCTCCTCAGTGACGAGTTCCTCCGTATTGCGAGCAATAATGCAGTGGAAAATGGACAGCGAATCTTTGAGTTCAAAGCCGTGCAGCCGGGCGTGTATCAGCTGGTGTTTGAAAAGCGGATGGGATGGAAGTTTACCGCAGAAGATCGACGGCTGTTCAGAATAGAGGCGGAACCTCTATCCGGGAATTGAGCGATGCCCGATATCGCCTTTATCAACGGTCGTTTTCTCCCATGGCAGGAGGCAACCGTTTCCATCGATGACCGAGGCTTCCAATTTGGAGATGCCGTCTACGAAGTCATTCGGACTTATCGAGGAGTTCCGTTCGAAGTGGGAGCACATCTTGACCGACTTGAGCGGAGTGCCAATGAACTCTCCCTTCCTCAGTCGTATACCAGAGCGCGATGGGTACAGTGGATCCAACACGGACTCAGCCTAGCCGGCTATCAGGATGCCAAGATTTATATCCAGATTACCAGAGGGGTGGCTCCTCGGGAGCATCGCTTTCCTTCGGACGGCCGTCCAACAGTCGTCATGACGATCAGGGAGTTTCATCCCTTGACCCCTGAGGTACGTCACACCGGCGTGACGGTATGTACGCGGGACGATCTACGCTGGGGGCGGTGCGACATCAAAAGTGTCAATCTGCTGCCCAACGTGCTTGCGCGTGAAGAAGCGAAAAAGGCGGGCGTCTTCGAAACGATTTTGGTACGAGACGGTCTCGTGATGGAAGGTGCCTTGAGCAATGTCATGGCTGTTCAAAACGACGTGATTGTGACGGCTCCGGAAGGGCCTCGAATTTTGTCCGGTGTCACAAGAGCAGTGGTATTGGAGTTGGCGAAGAAAGAGACCATCGCGATAGAAGAGCGGTTTATTCCAGTCGAGTCTCTGTACGCGGCAGACGAGGTGTTTCTGACCGGAACCACGCTGGAAGTCCTTGGGGTTGTCCGAGTCGATGGAACAACCATCGGCTCCGGCCGACCCGGCCCGATCACGAAGACGCTGGCGGCTCGATGGGCGCTCATGACCGGCTAGTGCTCTTGCTTTGCTCCGGGGTGCGTGGTATGGTGCTCCCTCTGTAAGTGGGCTCAAGCCCACTTTTTTGTTTGGACACATGTCAAGGGAACATAGGTTGAGCATACCGGGTGATGGTCTGCAACCGGTTGCCGACCGGTTGCACGGGATCATTGCACCGATCTTATGGACGCTCGGACTAGAGTTGATTGACGTGGTGTGTGTTGGACGAGGTCCTCGCTCGGTCGTTCGTGTGCTCATCGATAAACCGGGCGGAGTCACCATAACAGACTGTGAGCAGGCACATAAAACCTTAGGGCCGGCACTCGACGTCGCCGATCCGTTCCCTCACGCATATACCCTTGAAATCTCTTCGCCAGGTTTGGATCGGCCCTTTAAACGGCTACAGGACTATCAGCGAGCAATCGGAAAAGAGGTCAGTGTCAAGCTTCGACAGCCACTCGACGGTCAATGGAAGATCATCGGGCAGCTGATACAGGCGGATGAGCAGGTGGTCGTGCTGGCTGTCGCCACAACACGGATACCTCAGACGATCGAATTAGACCGGGAGATGATTGCGGAGACAAAGCTGGTCGTGAAGATTTAGTGCGCGAAGTAGGTCATCGTGTGTGGTCACCGGATGCAGGAGCGTAAGGTATGAACCGAGAACTGATTTCAGTGATCGACGAAATCGGGCGCCAGAAAGGAATCGACAAGGCCCGCGTCATCGGGGCCATCGAGTCCGCCCTGCAGACCGCCGCCAAGAAGCGTTTCGGCCAGGCCGAAAATATTCAGGTGGAGATCGATCCAAAGACCGGAGAAATTTCTGTCGTCTCCAAAAAGACAATCGTGGAAACCGTCAGTAATCCCAAAGCGGAGATTTCGCTCCAGGAAGCTCGTCAGTACGATAGTGAAGCCGAAGTGGGCGATGAAATCGGATCGCTGATCGAAATGAACGAACTGGGGAGAATTGCCGCGCAAACCGCGAAACAAGTCATTTTCCAAAAGGTTCGCGAGGCGGAATGGGAGGCCGTTCAAAAAGAATACTCAACGCGTCAGGGGGATCTGGTCACCGGTATTATTCTCGGCATGGAGCGCCGAAACTACCTGGTCGATCTGGGGAAAACGGAGGCCATCCTGCCGATTCAAGAGCAGATTCCCCGCGAAACCTATCGGCGCGGCGATCGTGTGAAGGCCATGTTGTTGGAAGTCCGTCGTACTCCGAAGGATGTTCAGGTTATTTTGTCGCGGAGCCACCCCCAATTCGTGGCCAAGCTGTTTGAACTCGAAGTGCCGGAAGTCATGGAAAAGATCATCGAGATTAAATCGGTGGTTCGAGAGCCGGGAGATCGAACGAAGATCGCGGTGACCTCGCGGGAAAAAGCCGTGGACCCAGTGGGAGCGTGCGTCGGCATCAAGGGATCCCGCGTGCAGGCCGTGGTCCGTGAGTTACGTGGCGAGAAGATCGACATCATTACCTGGACGCAGGACCCGCGAGTCTTCATTGCCGAAGCGTTGAACCCCGCGACGATCGAAAAAGTCGGTATTGACGAAGAAAAAAAATCGGCGCTCGTCGTCGCGGCAGACTCGCAACTGTCGTTGGCGATCGGCAAGAACGGCCAGAACGTCCGACTGGCGGCGCGCTTAACCGGCTGGAAAATCGATATCATCAGCGCAACCGAATACGAAAAGGAAAAAGTCGAACGAGACAAGGAAATCAAAGCGGCGCTTGCAGAGGAAGCCGAGGCGCAACGACTGCAGGAAGAAGCTCGGCAAGCCGCCAGAGCCGAGGAAGCGACGAGCGGATAGAGCACGGGACTGTCTAGATGACCATGCGTGTATACGAACTCGCGAAGAAGTTAGGAATGGAGAATCGTGTGCTCATCCCCGAGCTCAAAAAGATCGGGGTATCAGTCACGTCTCATAGCAGCACTCTGGACGATGACATCGTTCAAAAAGTGTTGGATAAGCTTGCCCCGAAATCGAAAGGTCAGGGAACGGGAACCGAGGGAGAGGCTGGTGCCAGATCCGTTCACGATGCGGCTCACGGCAAAGCCGTGACGGCCAGGAGTCAGCCCGCCGAAGAACCGCCGAAGCCTGACAAGCGCCGTATTCTGATCAAGCGAAAGAAAGAAGATGAACCGCTTGAGGTCGTTTCTCCCGCTCCGGTTATTGAAGGTGACCGTTTTGTGCAGCCTGCGGTGGTCAGCGCGACACCTAGTGCATCCGTGTCTCCTGAGCATCCCGTTCTCGGCGGAGTGCTTGATCCTAGCTCTCGAACAGAGGAAGTTCCAGATGAGATCCTACCACCGGCTCCCGCTCCGGTTGTTCCCAAGCCGGAAGAGATTCAGCCGAAGCCGACGCTAGCCCCACCCACTGTCGTGGCGGCGACTGTGGAGGCTGTGACGGGCAAAAAGAAAAGTATGGCTTTCGAGGCCATCCAGGCCGAGGGGCAAAAGGACAAACTCAAGAAAGTACGAAAACCAGGTCGTCAAAGAGACGAGCAGCAGGATGTGAAATTTCGCGAGGATGCCGCCCGCTGGCAGGATCTTCGCGCCATTCCTTTACAGCGACGCGATGACCGGTCCAAACATGTGCACCATAGCACGCCGGCAGAAATCACCAAGCCACGTCGAAAAAGTGTCAAGGTTACCCCGCGGACGACGGTGAAGGAATTTGCCGAGTTGATCGGTCAGCGGCCGGCGGACATCGTTCGAAAGCTGATGGATATGGGCCAAATGCTGACATTCCACCAGCCGATGAATTTGGACGCCGCTTCGATTTTTGCCGAGGAAAGTGGTGTGAAAATTGAAATAGCAGTCGAGAAGGTGGGTGAGGAGTTGCTGCAAGATGTGGTTGAGGCAGCTAGTGACGAGCGAGTCGAGCCTCGGCCGCCCGTCGTCACTATCATGGGCCACGTCGATCACGGGAAGACGTCTTTGCTGGATGCGATTCGACAAACAAAAGTGGCCGAAGGTGAGGCCGGCGGCATTACTCAACATATCGGAGCCTACACGGTCTCAGTCCGCGGGAAACAAGTCACATTCCTGGACACTCCCGGTCATGAAGCCTTTACCTCGATGCGAGCGCGTGGAGCCAAGGTCACGGATATCGTCATTTTGGTTGTCGCGGCCGACGACGGCGTCATGCCTCAAACGATCGAAGCGATCCACCATGCCAAGGCAGCCGGTGTACCGCTGATCGTGGCGATGAATAAGATCGACAAACCCACCGCCAATCCTGACCGTGTGAGAAACGCACTCTCAGAGCATGGGTTGATCTCTGAAGCATGGGGCGGCGATACCATTATGGTGGAGGTGTCCGCCAAGCAGAAAACGGGACTCGATACCCTCCTCGAGATGATTCTCCTTCAGGCCGAGGTGCTGGAACTCAGAGCCGATCCGCACCGACAGGCTAAAGGCACCGTCATCGAAGCCAAAATTGAACGAGGGCGAGGACCGGTTGCGACGGTACTGGTCCAGAGCGGGACTCTCAGGGTGGGAGACGCCTATGTCGTGGGAGCGTTCAGCGGGCGTGTCCGGGCCCTTATCAATGATCGTGGCGAAAAAACGCAGCAGGCAGGACCATCCATTCCTGTGGAAATGATCGGATTGCCCGGGGTGCCGTCTGCGGGAGATGTGTTCCACGTCGTCTCCAACGAGAGAGTCGCCCGAGAGATTGCTGAAGAGCGAGCTCAGAAGAGACGGGCTGCAGAGTTGACCGGCCCGGCCAAAGTCACCCTTGATGATCTCTTCGCGAAGATTCAAGAAGGGTCGGTGAAAGAATTGGCCATCGTCATCAAAGCCGACGTACAAGGATCGTCGGAAGCGCTGGCCGGCGCCGTCGAAAAGCTGTCGACAGACGCCGTCAAACTTCGTGTGATTCATAACGGAGTTGGAGGCGTCATGGAATCCGATGTGCTGCTGGCCGCTGCGTCGCGAGCCATCATCATCGGCTTCAACATCAGGCCCGAACCCAAGGCGACCGCCTTGGCCGAGCAGCAGGGCGTTGACATCAGGCTCTACACGATCATCTATGACGCCATTGCCGATATTAAGGCCGCGATGGAAGGCTTGCTCGAACCCACGCTGAAAGAGCGCGTCCTGGGAAGAGCCGAAGTCAGGCAGGTGTTTACGATTCCGAAGGTGGGTCCTGTCGCGGGATCGTACGTTGTGGATGGGACGATCTCCCGCTCAAGCGCCGGGGTCCGGGTGATCCGGGACAACGTCGTGGTGTATCAGGGCAAGCTTGCCTCCTTACGGCGGTTCAAGGACGACGTGCGTGAAGTTCAACAAGGATATGAATGTGGTTTGAGCATCGAAAACTTCAATGATGTCAAATCCGGCGATATCGTCGAGGCCTATGCCATCGATAAAATCGCTGCGAAGCTCTAACGGGATCTCAAGACGTTCATGATGAAAGTATCCTTCGATCCAACGCCGGAACAACTCATAAGACGAACTCGATGGGCTTCATGAAGTGCCGGGTGTGAATGAGCGGTTGATATGGTCGTGGGGCTCTGCACTGTCGAATTATTCATCGCAGGAAGCCAATCGCTGAAAGACAAACGGCAGGTGATTCACGGGCTGAAAGATCGACTTCGGGGGAAATTTAATCTTTCCATCGCTGAAGTCGACGGTCAGGACCTCTGGCAGAAGGCGATCCTGGGAATGGCGTGTGTCGCCAATGACGGGAGCTACGTGAACCAAGTCCTCGAACAAGCGTTGAATGTGATCAAGAGCATGCCGGCGGTCGAGGTGGTGCGAACCCAACGGGAATTGCTCTAAATTCCTCACAATGATCGCAATGGTCTCGGCCGGAATAGATAAGATGTCAAAGGCAACATACAAGCGGGCAGATCGGGTCGCCGATCAGATCCGAATGGAAGTAGCCGACATTCTCATGCGAAAGATCAAGGATCCCCGGGTGCATGATGTGACCGTGACCGACGTCGAACTGACAGGGGATTTGCGCATTGCGTATGTCTTTGTCACGACTATGGAAACGGGTGACGCTGAGCGCGAGATCTTCGCCGGACTGTCAAAGGCCAGTGGCTTTGTGCGCGCGGAGTTAGGTCGGCGACTCTCTCTCCGCTACCTTCCGGATGTGATCTTTAAGAGAGATGTCAGTGGACCACGCGGTGATCGCATCATGCAGTTATTGGAAGGCTTACACGGGGACTCCGAGCAGCAGCAGACACCTGAATTACCGAGCGGCAGGGAGAGGGCAGCAGACTCGTAAGGTATGAACACGGCAGGAGTCAGGATCGACCAAGAGGACGCCATTGAGGGAGTCCTCATTCTCAATAAAGAAGCCGGCTGGACTTCACACGATGTGGTAGCCAAGGTACGAAGGCTGCTGGGAGAAAGCAAGGTCGGCCATGCCGGGACATTGGATCCCGGCGCCACGGGTGTCCTCCCCATCCTTGTCGGGCGTGCCACCAGAATTGCTGAGTATCTCGTTGATTGGGATAAGGAATACCGTGCCGTTCTGCGCCTTGGGGAAACGACTGATACTCAGGATGCGTCAGGCCGAGTGTTAACGAAGACCGATCCATGCGACATCACTGTGGATGCGATTCAGACGGTCCTCGCTGGCTTTCGAGGGGTGCAACAACAACTCCCACCGATGTATTCAGCCGTCAAGGTCGGTGGGCAGCCGCTTTATAAGGCAGCCAGAGCGGGCAAGACGATCGAAAGATCGGAGCGGTCGATCACGATTCATCAACTGGAGATCGTGGCCGTTGATGGACGTGACGTGACCTTGCGCATCGTGTGTTCAAAAGGAACGTATGTGCGCACATTGTGTGCCGACATCGGCCAGATTCTGGGCGTCGGCGGTCATCTCTACGCGCTTGAACGTCGTCGTGTTGGACCCCTTTTCATCGAACATGCCTTGACGATCGATCAGCTCGTGGGCCATCTGACAGCGGAAACTCTCCGAACGCAGTTCATTTCGTTGGACCAACTCTTGTTCCAGCTCCCAGCCGTGGTTGTGAACGATGAGCAGGCCCAACGCGTCCTGCATGGATCTCCTGTGTCTCCCGTGGGAATCGGCCAACTCCTCGCATCACCCTGCCCGGTTTCTGTGCGGCTGAAGAATGAGGCTGGTCAACTGTTGGCAATTGGCATGCATGATCGAAGTGGAGTGGGGGCGATTAGAATTCGTAAGGTACTGAGTCTCTCGAGTCATTAAGGTGGAAGGAGCAGCAATGGCACTACTGAAAGAAGCAAAGACGGAACTCATCAAGCAATATCAGCAGCATGACAGGGATTCCGGATCGCCGGAGGTTCAGATTGCTGTGTTGACCAATCGAATCACGTATCTCACCGAGCATTTCAAGAGCCATAAAAAAGATCACCACTCGCGGCGTGGGTTATTACAGCTGGTCGGACGGAGACGACGTTTATTGGACTATCTCCGCGATGTGGACGATGTGCGCTACCGAGCCGTGATCGATCGACTCGGCATTCGCAAGTAACCGGTCGTGTTCAAAACGGCGCTGACCCGCGCCATAGGGTAGTTCCAATGTCCCACAGATGAACACCGACATGCGCTCTGACCATGCACTGTTCACTCATGAACGTGTGCGATTCAGCGGAAGGCGTACCGCCGACTCAACATTCCCGGCTGCGCATTGAACGTTGCCGATCCGAGCGTATCTCAGTGGGCATCTGTGGATCTAACCAGAGGAGACCATAGATGGTACACGTCGTAGAAGTCGAGATTGCAGGTCGGACTCTTCGCCTAGAAACTGGTCGGGTCGCAAAGCAGGCCGACGGATCGATTTGGGCCTCGTACGGTGACACGGTCGTCCTTGCGACAGCCGTGGCCGCGCAAACGGCCAAGCCGGGCATAGATTTTCTTCCTTTGACCGTCGACTATCAAGAAAAGGCCTACGCAGCCGGAAAAATCCCCGGTGGCTACTTCAAACGAGAAGGTCGACCGGCTGAGAAGGAAGTGCTGACCAGCCGCTTGATTGACCGTCCGCTCCGTCCCCTCTTTCCGGAAGGGTACTACTTCGAAACGCAGGTCATAGCGTCCGTGCTGTCGGCGGATAAGACCGGTTCTTCCGATGTCATCGGGATTACCGCCGCCTCCGCCGCCCTTGCGGTGTCGAACATTCCCTTCAACGGCCCGGTTGCCGGAGTCAAGATCGGCCGAGTCAACGGCCAGCTCGTCGTCAACCCCGATCTCGAAACCATGGAGCAGAGCGAACTCCACCTGGTGGTCGCGGGCACGGCAGATGCCGTGATGATGGTGGAAGCGGGAGCCAATGAATTATCCGAGCAGACGATGCTCGAAGCCCTGGAGTTGGCGCACGCTGAGATTAAGAAAATCGTCCTGAAGATCAATGAATTGGCCAAGAAAGTGGGCAGAGCGAAGCGGGAAGTTGTGGCGGAATCGATCGATCCTGCGTTGCAGGCAAACATCAAGGCGTTGGTTGCGCAGCCCATTCGTGATGCCATTATGATTTCCAACAAGACGGCACGCCAAGAACGATTGGATGAAATTCTGGCCGACGCGATCGCAAAACTGAAGAACCCGGAAGAGTCCTCGAGCGAACGGCACATCAAGATTGTGTTCCATCAATTGGAGTACACCGAAGTCCGGAAAATGATTTTGGAGAACCAATCACGCGCCGATGGGCGCGGCCCCGCCGATATTCGGCCGATCAGCTGCGAAGTCGGCGCTCTGCCGCGCGCTCATGGCTCGGCGATCTTTACCCGAGGCGAAACTCAGAGCTTGGCGGTCGTGACCTTGGGCACGACCGATGATGAGCAGCGGATTGATGCTTTGGAAGGGGAATACACGCGGACGTTCATGCTGCATTATAACTTTCCGCCGTTCAGTGTCGGCGAAGCGCGGCCGCTACGATCGCCGGGCCGGCGTGAAGTCGGGCATGGAGCATTGGCTGAGCGGGCGTTGAAGCCCGTCATTCCGACCAAGGATGTGTTCCCGTATACGTTACGAATTGTTTCTGAAATTCTGGAATCAAATGGGTCATCCTCGATGGCGACGGTGTGCGGCGGAACGCTGGCCATGATGGATGCCGGTGTTCCTATCAAGGAGCCGGTGGCCGGTATCGCCATGGGGTTGATCAAGGAAGACAACGACGTCATCATTCTTTCGGACATCCTGGGTCTTGAGGATCATCTAGGCGATATGGACTTCAAGGTCTGCGGAACGAAGAATGGAGTCACGGCGTTGCAAATGGACATCAAGATCGGAGGAATTACCACCGCACTGATGCGACAGGCGTTGGAGCAAGCCCGTTCGGGACGTCTCCACATTCTCAGCCACATGACGAAGGCTCTGGCCGGTCCCCGCGCCGACCTGTCGCCGTTTGCGCCGCGCATCCATACGATGAAGGTCAAGCAAGATAAGATCAGAGACATTATCGGGCAGGGTGGCAAAACGATTCGCGGAATTCAATCCGATTGCGGAGTCAAGATCAGCGTGGAGGATACCGGTATAGTGACCATTGCCTCCGCGGATGGCGCGTCACTACAGAAGGCGAAAGACATCATCAGCCGTTTGACTGAGGAAGTCGAAGTCGGAAAAGTCTATATGGGTACGGTGAGAAAGATCATGGACTTCGGCGCATTTGTGGAGGTGTTGCCGGGTACGGACGGGTTAGTCCACATCTCGCAGCTGGCGCATCACCGTGTGAAAGCCGTGTCCGACGAAGTGGCCGAAGGCGACCAAATTCTCGTGAAAGTGCTGGAAATCGATAAGCAGGGGAAGATCAGGCTGAGTCGAAAAGAAACCATGCCTGCACCAGGCAGCAGCCCCAAAGATTCATCGAGCGAATAACACTTGTACCGCAAGCTCATCCTCGATAATGGAATTCGCTTGGTCACCGAGCGTATTCCGACACTCAAATCCGTGACGGTCGGTATCTGGGTGAATGCGGGCTCTCGTGATGAGGGCCCCGCAGAGGCCGGATACTCGCACTTCATCGAACACATGTTCTTTAAGGGGACGACCGCCCGCTCTGCGACGGACATCTCTCGAGAAATAGACGCGCTGGGGGGGGAAATGAACGCGTTCACCACGCGTGAAACGACGACATTCTATGTCAAGGTGTTGGATCAACACTTACCCAAAGCGCTGAATCTTCTTTCGGATCTGTTTCTCCGGTCTCGGCTGGGGAGGAAAGAAATTGAGAAAGAAAAGCAAGTCGTGCTCGAAGAGATTCGCATGGTCCGAGACGATCCCGAGGACTTGGTTCAGGAGCTGCACACCAAGTTGGTGATGGGACGACATCCCTTGAGTCGCCCAATCCTTGGGCGGGAATCGACGATCGCCCAGGTCGGGCGGCAGAAGCTCCTTGAGTACATCAACACGCACTACCGTTCCGAAGAGATCGTCCTCGCGGTAGCCGGGAATTTCGATCAACAGCAGCTCGAAAAGACCATCGTGCGCACCTTTGGGGGCTATCGTCCTTCACCCCGTGTTGCCCCTCGAAAACGGTGGCCTCCGGAGCTATGTGGCGGAGTGATCTTGAAACAAAAGCCGTTGGAACAGGTGCACCTCTGCGTGGGACTCAAGGGTGTTGCAGCCGGTCATAAAGACAGGTATGCGGTCTATGCGTTGAATAGTGTGCTGGGGGGAAGCGTCAGTTCGCGGCTGTTTCAAGAGGTCCGAGAAAAACGCGGTTTGTCCTATTCAATCTATTCATTTTTGTCAGGCTATTCCGATGGCGGGACGATCACTGTCTATGCGGGAACTCAAGCGCGGGAAGTTGAGCGGGTCCTCAATCTGATCGGTCGCGAGGTTCGGAAATTGGGCAGACAGGGGATCGATCGCGGTGAACTGAAACGGACAAAGGATCAAATGAAAGGCGGGCTCATGCTGAGCTTGGAAAGTTCGCATAGCCGCATGAATAAACTTGCCAAGGATGAATTGATTGCCGGAGCACACACGACCTTGGAAGATATGATTCAAGAGATCGACGCGGTCACGGAAGAACAAGTATGTCGCGTTGCCCGGGACTTATTTATCCCGGAAGGTATGGCCTTGACAGGCTTGGGTCCTCTCTCTTCGCGGCAGGTGGGTGGGCTGAGCGCGGGAATTTCTTAGCTGCTCCTATTCGGATATGCCATTCCCTTCACGCAGGTTCTCTTAACAGATTGTTTTTAATGAGCATTTAAGGCTCGACGCTTCCTGCTTCAAATCCACCAAACATTCCCTTGACAGGACATCGCAGTTTCAGTACCGTTCGGGTACGATTGTGTCGGTTTCGTGCCAACTTTGTGCATGAGTATGTAGGATTTCCGAAGACCACTAAGCTTTCTCAAGATCTCGCTCCGTGACATACATTTGGATACGAGAGATGTCTTTCATTAGGGCTATCGGGTTCAATTTGAGAAGGAGGGACTAGGTATGAAGAGGGCTGTCGTTCTAGCTGCCGTGGCAGTTTTTTCAGGATTCGGCTTGCTAGCGGCCGAGTTTTCACTCGCTGACGGTGGCATCGAAAAGCTAGGCATCGCTGACGCCGTCGTCGGAGGGAAGCCGCTGAAAGCTGAAGCCGCGACTAAGACATTGCAAGGCCGAGTCTGGTCGCAGTGGGCGGATAACCCGGACGGAGAACTTTTGTTCGGGATTCAATATTGGAACAGCGGAGAGCCGGGTTCCGGTATGCCCGGCGGGCGATCTTCCACGATGCTTGATGTGAAGCCGCCGGATCCCTTGTTCAGTTGTTGTGCGTGGGGCTTTATGGGCGGTACTGAAAAGAATTCCGCCTATTCGGGTTGGTACCATGCAGCAACCACGGTTCGTCTTGCGGTCAAGGATAAGACTCTCATGGATAAGATCATTAAGGCCTCCCAAGAATTGGTCGCCATGGAGGTTACTCTGGATGGGAGAACCATCACTGACTTCAAGGTGCTGAAGGCGGACTAGATACACCTTAGGTTTTGAAGACGTTGTTGAAGGAGGATTTGATTATGATGTTGCAGAAGCAGGGGGGAGCCATTCTGGCAGCCGTTGCGCTGGTAGTCGGTATGGCGTCGACCGCCTCGGCCATTGAGTCATTTCAGGAACGATTCGAGTGGGGTGACATGAGTAAACCGACCACCATCCAAGGTCGGGTGATCGTGCTCGATCCCTACGATGAAGCCGTGTGGGTCAACGTTGCCGTGTTTGGCGGCAACGCCGAGAGCGGGTTGTACTGGCAAAAAGTGCATCCAGGTAAGACGCTGAAGTTTTATGCCGATAAGTCTGCCTGGCAGGATCTGAAGAAGATGGGTCGGACTCATGCTGGACCGGCGGCGGCGAAAGAAGTTCCTCCGGGCAGCACGACGGATCTGATCGAATTTGTCGTCACGGAAACTGAGCAGAATCATCGAGTAATTTCGTCGGTCAAGAAGATTCCGGAGGTGGCTGGGACCATGGGCAAGCCGCTGAGCATGTCCGCGCTACGCCTCAAGGAGTGCGCCGGTAAGAATGAATTCGAGTCAGGTTGTTCAAAGGCCAAAACGGGTCTCAATACCTCTCCGGTCACACCGGATGGGAGCAATGTCGGTATGCAATATGATGTGATGCTTCCTGGGGGGAAAACGGTGGGTGGCTTGATTCCCTGGACGGCACAGTACAATCAGGCCCACTAAAAAGACCATTCTAGACCATGGGAAAGGGGCGGTGTTCCTGAAGGGAATGCCGCCCCTTTCATTTTGCGTTTGTCGACCGACGGGCGCTATTGATCAGCTGGAAGGCTGCTATCGGGTCCAACCATCCGCTGCAGCTCGGCAAGCCGATTCAGGGCATCGAGCGGTGTCATCGAGAACAGGTCGATCTGCTTGACTTCTTCGATAATGGGATGAGGTTGGGGAAGTGGTTGAGATGTCGGTAGGGGTTGTTCCTGACTCCTCACGAAACAAACGGATTCCGGCTGCTCCAGTTGCAGCAACACCGCGCCCGCTCGATCAATGACGTCGGGTGGGAGCCCGGCTAGCTTGGCTACATGAATGCCGTAACTTCGATCTGCCTTGCCGGCCACGATTTTTCTCAGAAAGACTACGTCTCCGCCGCGTTCCTGGACGGCAACGCGATAATTCTTGATCCCTATCCGTTGCTGCTCCAACTGGGTCATCTCATGGTAATGAGTAGCGAATAAAGTACGAGCGCCTAATCGTGTGCAGTCATGGAGGTGCTCCGCTATCGCCCAGGCGATGCTGAGTCCATCGTAAGTGCTTGTGCCGCGTCCGAGTTCATCCAATAAAATCAGACTGCGTTGAGTGGCTTTTCGGAGAATATTGGCAGTCTCCACCATTTCCACCATGAATGTGCTCTGGCCTCCGGCAAGATTGTCCGAAGCCCCCACCCGCGTGAAGATGCGGTCGGCCAGCCCGATCTCCGCATCTGCTGCCGGAACAAAGCTCCCGATCTGAGCCATCAGAACAATCAGCGCAACTTGCCGGAGGTACGTGCTTTTCCCCGCCATGTTTGGTCCGGTAATGATCAAGAGCCGGTTCATTCCAAGGTCCAACACCGTATCATTCGGGACAAATCCAGAGTCCGTACAGAGTCGTTCGACTACAGGGTGGCGCCCTTCTCGGATGGTGATCTGGCCCCCCTCTATGACCGTCGGCTTCGCGTACCGGTGCAGAGCAGCGATCTCGGCCAAACCCGCCAAAACATCAATGCGTGAGAGCGTATTGGCCATCGCATCCAATCGATGGGCTTCCTTGGCCAAGCGTGAGCGAAGCATGACAAAAGCCTCCTGTTCACGGGCAAGAAGCTTGATGTCGGCCCCGATCACACGGTCTTCCAACTCCTTCAACTCTGCGGTCATAAACCGTTCTGCATTGACCAGCGTTTGCTTGCGGACGTAATCGAGCGGCACCCGGTTCAGATTGGCTTTGGTGATCTCAATGTAGTAGCCGAACACGTGATTGTAGCGGACCTTCAATGAATCGATGCCCGTTCGCTCACGCTCCTGTGCTTCAAGTCCCGCAATCCAGGTTTTCCCTTCCTTGCTGGCTTTACGCAGTTCGTCAATGCCCGGATCGTACCCATCATTGATAAGATTTCCATCGCGAATGGAGAGCGGGGCATCGGGTCGAATCGCTTGTTCGATCAGCTCGTAGAGATCGTGGCCGTTGTCCCAGGATGCGCCGGCCTCACAGAGCAGGCGGCTCCGAAGGGAGCTCAACTGACTAGATATTTCAGGGAAAGCCGAGAGAGATTGTTTCAGGCCAAGAAGCTCACGAGGACCGGCTAACCCCAGCGCGATACGACTCCCCAGTCGAGCGATGTCCTGAACCTCCCGCAAGGCTGTCCGTAACGCAGTCCGTACTTGTAGCTGGTCCTTGAGTTCTTCCACCGCATCCAGCCGCAAACGGATCTGGTCACAGTGGAGTAACGGTCTCACCAGCCACTGACGAAGAAGTCGGCTGCCCATCGCCGTGACCGTCCGATCCAACACGGTTAGCAGGGTTGCCGGTTTCAAGCCGGAGGTGCTCTCGCTCGACACCAGCGGTTTCAGCAGTTCCAGGTTACGGATGGTGGTACTGTCCAGGTCCATCACCTGATCAAAACCACGGACCGAGAGCCGGCGGATATGATTCAACGCCACGGCCGGTTGCGTCTCACGAAAATATTCGAACACGGCGCCTGCCGCTCCTATGGCAGCGGTCAAGCCGTGACACCCAAAGTCATCCAGAGACTGCACTTGGAAGTGTTCACTCAACACCCGCGCAGCAATGTGATGGTCGAACGAAGTGAGTGGACGTTTGCATTGGCGCGCCCCGGTGATCTCCTGCATCCAAACCGAGTCCTGACCACTGAGTTCTGCGGGGAGAAGCACTTCTCGGGGGTCCAATCGAGCGAGCTCGTTCACCACATCCGTCGCGGCCTGAGGGCCATGAAATTCCATCAGCCAGAATTCACCGGTCGACACCTCCAGGACTGCTAGACCGATTCGTGCCCCGTGGCCGGAGTCTGGTCGACTGACAAGCGCGGCAAGGTAGTTAAGCTCGTCGGGGGAAAGAAACTCGGTATCAACCAACGTGCCAGGAGTATAGACTCTGACGACTTCGCGGCGAACAAGGCCTTTGGCAGCCTTGGGGTCTTCCACTTGCTCGCACAAGGCCACGATCCGTCCGGCCTTCAATAACTTCGCGATATAGGTGGTTGCCGCGTGATGGGGGACCCCGCACAACGGAACCGGATCCGGGCAGTTCTTGTCACGCGAGGTCAGCGCAATAGACAACAGCCGTGACGCCTCTTGTGCGTCCTCGTAGAACATCTCATAAAAATCTCCGACCCGAAAAAACAAGATAGCTTCGGGATATCCTCGCTTGATGTCACGATACTGCCGCATGAGCGGGCTGAGGTTCATCTCACTCATCGTCGAGATTCCTGGAAGGGTCTATCTGTGTGGTTGCCGGGGTTCGTCCGGACATCTTCTCAAGCGATTGACGGAGCCGCTCCAAGTCGACCTCGGCTTCTTGCAATGCCTTGGTCTTTCGCCGGAGTTCGATTCGCCCTCGCACCCAGGGAGGGAAGAGCAGGATGGCGGCGACCAACAGGCCGACGACGAACCCGGCCATGATGGGCTTATAAATCGGAGTAGAAGCTTCGAGCAACCCAAAGAAATAGCGGAGGGTGACTTCCTGCTCTTGGTTTTGTAGAAAAAAAGCCAGCGAGAGGAGCAAGAGAATGCCGACTAAAATCAGTCGTGTCATCGCTGCGAAACCTTTCTGCTGACAGCGAGGCTCGTCTGAATTGCTCGAGCCGAGCGCCGAACCGGAGGGATCGCTTTCTTGATCCGTGCTAGGAGTGAACGAGATCGTGATCCTCTCGCCTCCAGCTGTGCTTTTCTGCTGGTAGGGGTCCGGTGCGTCAATCGCACCTCCAGCCGGTCCCCAGGAAGTAAGCCAGGAAATCGATCGGCCCATTCAATGGCGGTCACCGCTTCATCCGTGAAGTGATCCGACAGTCCCATCGATTCAGTCTCCTCAGGTGTTCGCAACCGATAGAGGTCGATATGAATCAACGGAAGCCGTCCCTGGTATTGGTGCACCAGGACAAAAGTCGGGCTTGTCACGGAGGCGGAAAGTACTCCGAGTCCCGCTCCAATCCCGCGGACCAATGCAGTCTTGCCCGCACCCAATTCGCCGATCAATGCAAAGGTTTCTCCTCCACGGAGCAGCTGACCGATGGTATACCCGAACCGTTCCGTCTCACCGGCAGACGAAAGGATGAGATTCAGAGAGACAACAGATCTAGCCATAGGTAGGCCGTCACACAGGATCATTCCATGGTCGAACTGGATTGGATCGGTGTCGCCTCCTGGATGAGCTTGAGGGCATAGGGGATCTGCTCGATCACGTCTCCCGCAATCATCCCCGCTTGCCCCTTGCTGTCCGCGGCCAAATCGCCGGCTGCTCCATGCAGGTAGGTCGCCGCACAGGCAGCCTCCCATGAGGGCAGGCCTTGGGCCAGGAGTCCGACCATCATGCCGGTCAACACATCGCCCGTTCCTGCCGTCGCCATACCCGAGTTGCCGGTTGGACAGATAGCGGCGGTCCCATCCGGTCGCGCGACAATCGTCCTTGCGCCTTTTAGGACGACGAACAGTCCCCGCTCTCGTGCGAAGCGGGTGGCGGTACCGATCCGATCGCTGTTGACGGTCTGAGTCGTGGAGTCTGCCTCCAGTCGCGCCATTTCACCGGGGTGGGGTGTAATGATCGGCGGTGTCTTGCAGGCTGCCAGATGCGAAGTACGCCCGGTCAACGCATTCAGTGCATCCGCGTCCAGAACGGTGGGTCTGTCGAGCTGTTTCGTCAAGGCCTGGACGAGTTCAACTGTCTCAGGATGAGTTGAGAGTCCTGGCCCGATGGCGATGGCCGTTCTGGCCGTCATGAACGAGACGAGCCGTTCCAACGCAGTCCGCGCAAAAGTCCGTGCTTTGGTTTCGGGCATCGGGACGGTCATCGCTTCCAATAGCTTTGCTTCCAAGACATCGTTGACACTCGAAGGGGTGGCGACCGTCACCAAACCGGCGCCGATGCGAAGAGCGGCTCGCGCAGCCATAGCTGCCGCACCGGTCTTTCCGACCGACCCGGCTATGATGCCCGCATGGCCGAATGTCCCTTTGTGACTCGATGGTTTTCGTCGAGGGAGATACGCCTGTACCTCCTTTTCTGTGATCAAGATGGTTCGGCTTCCCACAGCCTCGATGTAGGCTGGTGGAATTCCGATATCGACTATGGCGACCTCCCCGGCAAGGTCGATCCCATGGCTCTGATAGAGACCGAGCTTCGGGAGTCCGAAGGTCACGGTGAGGGCAGCGCCAACAGCCCGGCCGAGGATGGCTCCTGTATCAGCATGGAGCCCAGATGGAAGGTCAACAGCCACTACGGGACGATGTGCCTCATTGATGCTATCAATGGCATCGGCATAGCGCCCCGTGACAGCAGAGGAAAGACCTGTCCCAAGCAGTGCATCAACGAGGATGTCGCTGTCCTGAAAAAGCGCTTGTGCCTGAGCTTTGGACGTGTACGCATGAACAGGAGACTTGCCTGCGCCGCGAACGAATTGCCTGTACATGGTGGCCGCATCACGGCTCAGTTCGGAGACCGGTGTCATGACAAGAACATGCACGTTCGCATGGCGCCGACGGAGTAGTCGAGCCGCGACGAATCCGTCACCGCCATTGTTCCCCTTGCCGCAGATAACGGTGATATTTTTTCCGCGAACGGGTCCCAACCGTGCTTCAAGGCAGGAGACGACACCCGACCCGGCGCGTTCCATCAATGTGGTCGCAGGGATGCAAGCTTCTGAGATCGTTCGGTGGTCGAGTTCCTGCATCTGTGCAGCGGTGATGATCTTGGTCATGAGGAACCGAGGATGGTGAACGGACGGACCCAGTGGGCCGACGACATCGGATTAACTAAGCAAGGCCTTCATTTCTTTCACGGCCTGTTCGAGACCAACGAGGACCGCGCGCGCGATAATACTATGCCCGATGTTGTATTCAACGATTTCGGGAATATGTGTCAGGCGTTTGATATTGCGGTAGTTCAGTCCATGCCCGGCGTTGACCCCGATTCCGAGCTTGTAGGCCAGCTTCGCAGCGTGGGTGATAGCTTCGAATTCCGCATCGGCCTCTTTTGAACGTGTGGCATTCGCGTATCGGCCCGTATGTAATTCCACGAAATCGGCCGCAATTTTGTGCGCAGCCTTGACTTGATTCAGATCCGGCTCGATAAACACGCTGACCGGAATCCCGCCGTCATGTAAAAGGGTCACAACGCCCTGGATCCGGTCCCGCTGTCCTGCAACGTCAAGGCCTCCTTCAGTCGTGAGTTCTTGTCGTTTCTCGGGCACTAAGGTCACGAGAGCGGGCTTGATGGCCAGTGCGATCTTTGCCATCTCCGCATCCGCGGCCATCTCAAGATCGAGTTTTGTGCGGACTATCTCCCGAAGGAGTTGAAGATCACGGTCTTGGATATGACGTCGGTCTTCCCGCAGGTGAACGACTAGACCGTCTGCTCCTGCCAGCTCGACGAGCACCGCCGCTGCCAACGGATCCGGATCGGTTCCTCCGCGTGCCTGTCGTAAGGTCGCCACATGATCGATGTTCACGCCTAGTCGAGCCATGCGCTTCCCTTCATCCAGCCTGCTGAGAGCCACGATGCGAAACAGACGAGCAATCAAAATCCAACGATATTAGTAACAGAAAGGAACGAGAGGGGGCAAGAACGGGTTTCCCGATGCGTCCAGGATTCGTAGAAGCGCAGACCTACAGGGCAATTTGGGAAGTCCGTAGAAAATGAGGCAAATTGACTCGATCCGAGCCCTCCATTAAAATAAGCCCTTCTCCCGTCCCCTCACTCGTTCATTGTGATGAGCCGGTTGAGAATTAT
Source organism: Nitrospira sp. (assembly GCA_024760525.1). NCBI lineage: Bacteria > Pseudomonadati > Nitrospirota > Nitrospiria > Nitrospirales > Nitrospiraceae > Nitrospira > Nitrospira sp. The sequence goes on along the minus strand of CP060499.1, from coordinate 3,865,471 downwards.
CTAAAAACAGTCAAAGGAAGTTCATGGGGTTGGGCGACGGTTTTTATCGACTCAAGCGACTCCCGCCGTATGTCTTCGCGCAGGTTCAATCCCTCAAACTTGAGGCTCGACAGCGCGGCGAGGACATTATCGATTTTGGGATGGGTAACCCGGATCAACCGACGCCGCCTCATATCGTCGAGAAGATGATCGAGGCCGCGCGCAAAGGAAAGAATCATCGCTATTCGGCGTCACGCGGAATCACGAAACTGCGGCATGCCATTTGTGGATGGTACAAGCGAAATTATGATGTCGATCTGGATCCGGATACGGAAGCGATCGTCACCATTGGATCAAAAGAAGGTCTCGCGCATCTTGCCCTGGCCATGATTGGTCCCGGCGATGTGGTCCTGACTCCGACCCCTACGTATCCTATCCATATGTACAGTTTTATTATTGCGGGGGGCGAGGTCCGTGGAATCGAACTCCGCCAGGACAGCGACTTTTTCGAAGATCTGACACACGTCTATCGGCAGACCTTCCCTCGTCCTAAAATTCTCGTCATCAATTTCCCGCACAATCCAACCACGGCAGTCGTGGATCTGGAGTTTTTCAAGAAGATCGTGGCGTTTGCCAAGGAGCACAACGTCATCGTCATCCATGACCTCGCGTATGCTGATCTCGTGTTCGACGGCTATAAGGCGCCGAGCTTTCTTCAGATCCCAGGTGCGAAAGACTGCGGGGTGGAGTTCTATACCTTATCCAAGGCCTACAACATGCCGGGCTGGAGGGTGGGGTTTTGCGTGGGCAATCGAGAAGTCGTCGGAGCATTGGCGAAAATCAAAAGCTACCTCGACTATGGCATTTTTCAGCCTCTTCAAATCGCCAGTGTGATCGCGCTGAACGGCCCTCAGGACTGCGTCAAGGAGACGGTTCTGCGGTATCAGAAGCGAAGGGATGTGCTGGTCGGCGGGCTGAATCGGATCGGCTGGCAGGTGGCTAAGCCACTGGCAACAATGTTCGTGTGGGCACGCATCCCCTTGCCCTATCGCCATATGGGCTCGTTGGAGTTTTCAAAGCTCCTGCTCAAGGAGGCGAAAGTCGCGGTCTCGCCGGGGATTGGGTTCGGCGAAGGCGGCGATGAATATGTGCGATTCGGCCTGGTGGAAAATGAACACCGTACCAGGCAAGCTGTCAGAGGAATCCGCAAAGCCCTCAAGCTCGATGGGGGCCAAGAATGACGTCACGCATCGGAGTCGGGATTGTGGGGTTCGGCACGGTCGGTACCGGTGTTGCCAAGATCCTCTTAAACAATGCGTCACTCATTACCCGTCGCGTCGGTGTGCCTGTGGAACTTGTTCGCGTGGCGGATCTTGATATCGTGAGGGATCGCGGAGTGTCATTGGGCTCCGGGCTATTGACCACCGATGTCGGGCAAGTCCTCTCTGACCCCAATATCGATATCGTGATCGAACTCATCGGTGGATACGATACGGCCAAGCGGGTCATCCTGGATGCGATTGCCGCCCAGAAGCATGTGGTCACGGCGAACAAAGCGCTCTTAGCCCTTCACGGCGAAGAGATTTTTGCGGCCGCCACGCGCAAGAATGTGGAGGTGGGGTTTGAAGCCAGCGTCGGCGGCGGTATTCCTATCGTTCGGGCGTTGACGGAGGGGCTCGCCGGCAATAGGATCGAATCCATCTACGGCATCATCAATGGAACGTCCAACTATATTTTGTCGAAAATGACCCATGAAGGGCACAGTTTCAAAGAGATCCTCCAAGATGCCCAACGAGCCGGTTATGCCGAAGCCGACCCGACGTTTGATGTCGCGGGGATCGATTCGGCGCACAAACTCGCCATTCTCGTCAGTCTCGCCTACGGAACACCGGTCAACTTTAAGGACATTTATACGGAAGGGATTACGAACCTCACGCCGACCGATATCGCGTACGCCAAACAGTTCGGGTATACGATCAAGTTGCTGGGGATCGCGAAGTTCGTGGACGGAGAAATCGAGGCTCGGGTTCATCCCACGATGCTCCCCTCCAATTCGCCCATCGCTCAAGTTGAAGACGTGTACAATGCGATCCAACTGGTCGGTGATGCCGTCGGTGACGTCGTGCTGTATGGACGAGGCGCCGGATCCATGCCGACCGGGAGCGCCGTCGTGAGTGACGTGATCGCGATCGGGCGGAATCTGCTCAAAGGTGCCGTTGGTCGAGTGCCGGTCGCGTCGTTCCAGCAGGATCAGCGGCGACCTCTTCGGCTGAAATCGATGGAAGAGATCAGTTCGCTCTATTATCTGCGGTTTACCGTTGTGGACCGACCCGGCGTATTGGCGCAGATCGCCGGTGAGTTGGGGCGCTGCGGGATCAGTATATCGTCGATGATGCAACAGGGACGCCGTGAAGGGCAAACGGTGCCGGTTGTCATCAAGACGCATACCGCAAAGGAGCGTGATGTGCAAACCGCGCTCCGTGAAATCAACCGAAAGGCGTTCGTCTCCGAACCGACGACGCTCATTCGCGTCGAAGGCAAGGACGAGTGACCGATGAATCGTTGGCGCGGAGTCATTGAAGAGTATCGCAAGTTCCTCCCGGTGACCGAAAGAACCCCCGTGGTCAGCCTCGGAGAGGGCAACACGCCTCTGATTCGTGCCACGAGATTGGCCAAGGCGATCGCACCGGGAGTCGAACTCTACCTGAAGTTTGAGGGGGTCAACCCGACCGGGTCGTTCAAAGACCGCGGGATGACCTTGGCCATCTCGAAGGCAGCGGAAGGCGGCGCACGGGCCGTCATATGCGCGTCAACCGGTAATACGTCCGCCTCGGCCGCGGCATACGGGGCTCGAGCCGGGTTATCCGTGTACGTATTGATTCCTGCCGGCAAGATCGCCATGGGTAAGCTGTCCCAGGCGATGATGCATCAGGCGACGGTCATTCAGATCGAGGGCAACTTTGATCAAGCCCTGACCCTCGTCAAGGATTTTTCGGCCTCGTTGCACATCGAATTGGTGAACTCGGTGAATCCGTTCAGAATCGAGGGTCAGAAGACTGCCGCCTTTGAGGTCTGTGATCAACTCGGCGATGCGCCGGCCGTTCATGTGCTCCCGGTCGGGAACGCCGGGAATATCACGGCCTATTGGCAGGGGTACAAAGAGTATCGCGCGGCGAATCAGACCATGAGAGTGCCCCGCATGATGGGATTTCAAGCTGCCGGGGCTGCTCCGATCGTATTGGGCAGAGTCGTCGAACAACCGCAAACTGTCGCGACCGCGATACGAATCGGTAACCCCGCCAGCTGGTCTTCGGCGTTGAAGGCCGTGGAGGAATCAGCCGGCGCGATCGATATGGTGACGGATGAAGAGATTCTCCAAGCCTATACGACGGTGGCGGCCACCGAAGGGGTCTTTTGTGAACCGGCCTCGGCCGCGTCCGTCGCCGGCGTGGCGAAGCTGCATCGAGCCAAGGTTCTGCGAGAAGGAGAGACGGTCGTATGTACGCTTACAGGGCATGGTCTGAAGGATGCCGACACGGCAATCGGGGTATCGCGGCAACCACAAACCGTCAAGGCGACGCGCGACGACGTTGCCCGTCTGTTGAAGGTCTGAAACGCGTGTGGATCTCATGAAGTATGTGATCGTACACGCCGGGGGAATGGCGGACCGCCCGCAATCGGAACTAGGTGGAAGGACACCGCTGCAAGCGGCCGCGACGCCCTATCTCGATCAACTCGCGCAGAGCGGAGAACTCGGTCGGCTCGTGATATCTGCCGAGGGCATTCGACATGGAAGCGGTCTGGTCGGTTCGGCGATTCTCGGGTACGATCCACGAAAGTTTTATCAAGGGCCGGGGCCGCTTGAAGCTGCGAGCTTAGGCGTGTCTGTGACGGAACACGATGTCGTGTATCGCTGTACGATGGTCACCTTGCGGCCGGAGGGTGGGAAAGGCGTCGAAATCAAGAAATTAGGGCCGCACGTGATTATGGACGATGCCACGGCGGGCTTGATCGAGACCGAGGAGGCTCGCGAACTGATCGAGGCTCTCAACGAGCAAGTCGGTTCCGAAACCATCCAGTTCTATCCGGGCGCGGGTCATCGGCATCTGATGGTATGGGTCAATGGGAAGCCGCGAGCCATCTGCAATGATCCGCAGACCATACTTGGTCAATCTCTCGCCGATGCGTTGCCCACGGGGGACGGCGCAGACATTCTGCGGAAGCTCATGGACACCGCGCATTTTATCTTGCGGGATCATCCCGTGAACGAGGAACGGATGGCAGCGGGGAAGAAACCGGCCAACTGTGTCTGGTTGTGGGGTGAAGGACGAGCCGTCATGTGGCCGAGTTTGGTCGAAAAGCATGGCATTTCAGGGACGGTCGTGTCGACGAGTGATGTCTATCGCGGTGTAGGGATTTGTGCCGGTCTCGAAGCGGTGGATCCCGATAGGCTGCCCGGCGATGATCTCCGCAACATGGCGACGGTGGCCCTGGAGGAGTTCGTCAAGAAGGATTTCGTCTATGTTCATGCCGAGTTAACGGACGAGATCACACATGGTACGGATATGAAGGCCAAAGTTCGCGGGATCGAAGACTTCGATCGCAACCTTGTCGCTCCGTTGGTGGAAGGGTTGGCCGGCCAAGGCCCCTATCGGTTCCTCGTGCTGTGCGATCAGGCTGCAGCAGCCGAAGATCAGGCCTTTTATGCGTTTGGTGAGGGAGGCGGAAAAGGTTCGGAGGGCGTCGGCCGCCGCTTCACAGAAGCCGATGCGTTTGCCGCAAACATGCCTGCCCGCGACGCCACCAAGTTCATAAACAAGTTCTTCGTAAAGCTCTGACGACCGTGGCGCTGATCGTCCAGAAATACGGCGGGACTTCGGTCGGGACGATTGAGCGAATCCATCGTGTTGCCGACCGCGTGGCTCAGACACAGCGGGATGGAAATCGAGTCGTGGTCGTGCTTTCCGCGATGAGCGGTGAGACAGATCGACTCATCAAGCTGGCACACGCGGTGACGGCCGCTCCCGATGAACGCGAATTGGACATGCTGCTGTCAACAGGAGAACGAGTCACCATCGCACTGTTGGCGATGGAATTACGAGGGCGAGACATCAATGCCCGGTCCTTTACCGGTCGGCAGGTCGGGATCATTACCGATAGCGCACATACCAAGGCGCGGATCGCGCGCGTAACGGCAGATCGCGTCCGTGAGGCTCTTGAACAAGGAGTGGTCCCCATTGTGGCCGGATTCCAGGGGATCAACGAGCGCTCGGATGTCACGACGCTCGGACGTGGGGGTTCCGATCTTTCGGCGGTCGCATTGGCAGCGGCTCTGAAAGCCGACCGGTGCATTATCTTTACCGATGTGGATGGCGTCTACACGGCGGATCCCAACATCGTCCCTGCGGCGAGACGGATCGAGAGGATCGCCTACGAAGAAATGCTGGAAATGGCCAGTCTCGGAGCAAAAGTTCTCCAAACGAGATCGGTCGAGTTCGCGGCCAAGTTCAATGTCCCGATCGAGGTGAATTCCAGCTTCAAAGAAGGAAAGGGAACGCTCGTGACGAAGGAAGATGCGGACATGGAGGCGGCGGCCATCGCCGGTGTCACCGGAGATCGCAATCAGGCGAAGATTACGATCATCGGAGTGCCGGACAAACCGGGGATTGCCGCCAGGATTTTTGGACCGGTCGCCGAGGCCCACATCAACGTCGATATGATCATTCAGAACATGAGCCAGGCAGCCATGACGGACCTCTCCTTTACCGTCCCGCGTGCCGATCTGAAGAACGCTGTGCCAATCATTCAGGCCGTGGCGAAGGACATCGAGGCCAAGTCGGTGTCGGTGACCGAAACCATCGCCAAAGTCTCGCTCATCGGAGTGGGTATGCGGTCTCATTCGGGGGTTGCGGCCAAGATGTTCGAAGTCCTCTCTCGAGAAGGGATCAACATTATGATGATCAGCACCTCTGAGATCAAAATTTCTTGTGTCATCGATGAAAAGTATCTCGAATTAGCTATGCGATCTCTCCATTCGGCATTCGATCTCGATGCGGCCTAGCGCTTTTGTCGTCATGGGATGCCTGCGGTCGTATGGATTCTATCGGATGGACGACGCCAAAGACTCATCCGTTCGAGTCTCGACAGATCACCTGACGACCTGATACCCTTTCTCACCATGGGCCGAAAAACATCTCAGCCCCGCGTTTCCCGAGCTTCTCGTGAGCACCAGCCGGTTGTTGAGCAAGAACCGGCTGAGGATCGCACCGCATTCCTGGAAATCTACGACACCACCTTGCGCGACGGAGCTCAGGCGGAGGACGTCAGTTTCTCAGCCGACGACAAGGTCCGCATTGCGCAAAAGTTGGATGATCTGGGCGTTCATTTTATCGAGGGCGGCTGGCCCGGGGCGAATCCAAAAGACATAGAGTTTTTTAGAATCATCAAGACCATTCCGCTCAAGCACGCGGACGTCATCGCGTTCGGATCGACCAGGAAAGCCAGCCATACCGTTCGAAAGGACCCCAATCTCCAGGCGTTGCTCGCCGCCGAAACAAAAACGATTACGCTCTTTGGGAAAACCTGGTCGCTGCATGTGACCGATGCCCTCGGAATCTCGCTGACAAAGAACTTAGAATTGATCGCAGATTCCATCGCGTATTTGCGCGGGAAGGGGCGCCGGGTGTTCTACGATGCAGAGCATTTCTTCGACGGATACAAGACCAATCCTGAGTATGCGCTCACCACCATCAGAAAGGCGGTGGAGGCCGGGGCAGAACGGGTGATTCTCTGCGACACCAACGGTGGCACAATGCCGTGGGAAATCCGACAGATCTGCAGTGTGGTTCAACGCGAATGCGGGGTCCCGCTCGGCATTCATGCGCACAATGACTGCGAAATGGCGGTGGCGAACTCGCTCGTGGCGATCGAGACCGGTATCGTGCAGGTACAGGGAACGATCAACGGGATCGGGGAACGGTGCGGGAATGCAAATCTCTGTTCGATTATTCCCAATTTAGAGTTGAAGATGAAGCGTCCTGTCCTAATTGATCGATTGAGCCATCTGAAGGATGTCGCAGGTTTCGTCACCGAGATCGCGAATCTGATGCCGAACAAACATCAGCCCTATGTCGGTGATGCCGCGTTTGCGCACAAAGGCGGAGTGCACATTCATGCCGTGCTGAAGAATTCGGCCACCTATGAACATGTCGATCCGGTCCGAGTCGGTAATCGGCAGCGGATGCTGATTTCTGACTACGGAGGGCGGAGCGGTCTGCTCGACAAGATCGAAACGTACGGCATCAAGCTTTCAAAGAACCACGCCAAAGTCGACGAGCTGATCCATACGTTGAAGGAGCGAGAGAACCAAGGCTATCAATTCGAAGGGGCTGAAGGATCATTTGAGCTGTTGATGCGGAAGGCGATGGGGAGCCACAGACCCTCGTTTCAATTGCTCGGGTTTCGCGTCATCGTCGAGAAGAAGCAGGAAGATGGAACGCCTCTTGCTGAGGCGACGGTGATGGTCAAGGTGGGTGAAGCGGTTGAACATACAGCCGCCATCGGTGCCGGACCGGTGAATGCTCTCGACCATGCCTTGCGCAAGGCGCTGGAAAAATTCTATCCGCAACTGCGGGAGGTGAAACTTCTCGACTACAAGGTGCGTGTACTGGCGGCCAATCGAGGGACCGAGTCAAAGGTCCGCGTATTGATCGAATCAGGAGACCACAAAGATAAATGGGGGACGGTCGGCGTCTCTGAGAACATCATCGAGGCCACCTGGCAGGCTCTGGCGGATAGTATCGAGTACAAACTTCTTGCCAAGGATTAGATGAGTTTCGTAAGCATTCGCCAAATTTATTCTTGACAGGGTGTGTAACCTCACGTAACTTAAGCAAAACTCATCGCATTGCGGTGTAGGTCCGCAAGCGTGAAGCGCGATGGGTTGCAGTGGTCACGTAGGGGGGTGGCATGAGAAAGGCGGATATTGCTGACGAAATTTTCAAGCAGGTCGGCATTTCGAAGAATGAAGCGGCTGATATTGTGGAGTTTGTGCTGAATCTGCTCAAGTCTGTCCTGCAGAAGGGAGAATCAGTCAAAATTGCCGGGTTTGGAAATTTTGTTGTGCGGAGCAAGGGTGCCCGTAAGGGACGAAATCCCAGGACTGGAGAAGAAATCGGGATTACCCCCCGTCGCGTCGTGACATTTCGGCCAAGCCAAGTGTTCAAGAAATACGTCAATTCATAGCAGGATGCTGAAAAAGACCGCCCGCTTTTTTCTTGCGTCACTCAAGGCCTCACCGTACGAGGCACGGTACGACTTGGCTTCTGGCTCGTTGCGGCCTCAATGGCGATCTTTTTGATCATCCTGCGTAAAAATAACAGACAGATCGACGATCAGCTCAGCTCCACTGCACAACCACAACGCGCACCGTGAGGCCGGTCATGGGAACTGAGCCCAGGCTGGGGAGTAAGGTTTTCTATAAGATCGGAGAGGTGAGTCAGCTAACGAAGCTTCCCGCGTATGTGCTCCGTTTCTGGGAATCACAATTCACCTTTTTGAAACCCAAGAAGAGTCGGGGCAATCAACGTCTCTATGTTCAACGGGACGTCGAAACCGTGCTGCAAATCAAGCGGATGCTGTATGACGAGGGGCATACCTTGGAGGGAGTAAAGCGGTATTGGGTCCGTCGTGGTCGGGCTGCCTCTCGAAAACTGAGTACCAAGGATGTTGCGAAAAAGTTGAGAGGAGACCTCCAAGTCATTCTCAAGATCATCGAATCGCATCCATGATGCGTGTCATCGGCGACGGTCGCCGAGATCCGAGATCATAGGCGAAGATGAGAACCAACGGAGATAGAAACATGTCGGGGCGTAGCGCAGCCCGGTAGCGCACTCGCTTGGGGTGCGAGTGGTCGTGGGTTCAAATCCCGCCGCCCCGACCAGTTTACCTATGTATTGAGCGTGCGGAGAACGGAGTGATGGATTCATGTCACTCAGTTCCACCCCCGGAGCTGCCTCAGGCAGCTCTTTTTGTTGAACACGGACCATGCGCATCCTTGTGACCAACGATGACGGGATCCACTCACCGGGAATCACCGTTCTGGCCAAGGCTCTTGCCTCGATCGGTGAGGTGTGGGTTGTGGCTCCGGATCGCGAGCGGACCGCCGTGGCGCATGCGGTTACATTGCACAAACCCTTGCGACTCCATCGAGTCGCGGCGCGTATCTTCTCTGTCAATGGGACACCGGTGGATTGCGTGAATCTAGCACTGCTCAAAGTCATGCCCAAACGGCCTCACCTCGTAGTGTCCGGCATCAATAAAGGTGTCAACCTCGGCGATGATGTGATGTATTCGGGGACTGTATCCGCGGCAGTGGAAGGGACTATTCTGGGCGTGCCATCCCTGGCGGTATCCCAAGAAGGGGCGGAGAAATTCCGTTTTGAAGTGGGCGCCATTTATGCCGTACGTGTCGCGCGGCTCATCCTTGCTCGTGGCCTTCCTGAGGAGACGCTGCTGAACGTCAATATCCCGGATCGGTCGCGACAGGGAGTCAGGGGAGTGCGGGTCACCTGCCTCAGCCGCCGGCGATTCGATAATCCGATTATCGAGAAGCTTGATCCACACGGACGCAAGTATTATTGGATCGCAGGCAAGCGCATATCATGGAGTCGCAGTAAGGACGCCGATCACGAGGCGATCGGAGAGGGGTGTGTGTCCATCACCCCGATCCGTCTGGATAGTACTCACCATGGAGTACTTGATCAGTTTCGTGCGTGGGAGCCGCTGATCAAGCGTGATGTCAAACGGTCTTCCGCATCGCGGTTTGCTATTGGTCTTACGAGGGAGTCGGGTGTGTGATAGGAGGATTGATCGAAGCTGTCATCAGTGAGCTGAGCCGATTCATCATTGCCTGTATTTCGAAATTCGGCTATGCGGGCATCATCTTTACCATGGCTGTCGAGAGTGCGTGCATTCCCTTGCCGAGCGAGATCATCATGCCCTTCTCCGGTTACCTTGTGCTGACCGGGGAATTCACCATGCTGGGAGTCACGCTGGCCGGTGCGGTTGGCAATGTTCTTGGTTCCATCGTGGCGTACTATGCGGGTGTGTGGGGAGGGAGGCCGTTTGCGGAGCGCTATGGGCCTTATTTCCTCCTATCGCATCATGATCTCGATGTTGCCGATCGCTGGTTCGCCAAATACGGCGAGGCCGCTGTTTTCTTTAGCCGCATGCTTCCGGTTGTGCGCACGTTCATTTCGCTTCCGGCGGGCATCGCGAGGATGAATTTCCCCCGCTTCGTCCTCTTCACCTTTGTCGGCGCGCTGCCCTGGTGCTATCTGCTGGCCTACATCGGCCTCCGCATGGGGGAACAGTGGGAGCATCTGCGTGACTATTTTCATCAATTCGACATCGTGATTGGACTCGTGCTTGCTCTGGCCGTAGGGTACTTCCTCTGGTCTCACTGGCCTAAGCGACGTATGAATCCAGAGGCCTAAGCCGTATGCTCAAGTTATTCAATACCCTCACCCGGAAACGAGAACCTTTCGAACCCATCGAGCCGAAGAAAGTCCGCATGTATGTCTGCGGCGTCACGGTCTACGACTATTGCCATATCGGCCATGCGCGGAGTGCATTGGTGTTTGATGTGCTGCGACGTTACTTGGAATACAGCGGCTATGGCGTGACCTTCGTGAAAAACTTCACCGATGTGGACGACAAGATCATCAAGCGCGCGAACGAACAAGATATTTCCTGTGACGCCGTGACCGCGAAGTACATACGAGCATACCAGGAAGATATGCGAAAGTTGGGAATCAGGCCCGCGACGGAAGAGCCGAAGGCCACTGAGCATATGAGTGACATCATTCAATTGACGGACGCGCTGGTTAGGAAGGGTTTGGCCTACGTCGTGGGCGGCGATGTGTATTTTGAAGTCTCGAAATATCCCGAATACGGGCGTCTGTCAAAACGACGACTCGAAGACATGCAAGCTGGCGCGCGTGTGGATGTCGATGCACGAAAACATCACCCGATGGACTTTGCGCTGTGGAAGAGCAGCAAGCCGGGGGAGCCGGCATGGGAGAGCCCGTGGGGACCCGGCCGGCCGGGCTGGCATATCGAGTGTTCGGCGATGTCGATCAAACATCTCGGTGAAACCTTCGACATCCATGGCGGCGGGATGGATCTGATTTTCCCCCACCATGAAAACGAAATGGCCCAGTCTTGCGGCGCAACGGGAAAAACCTTCGCGCGCTATTGGGTGCACAACGGCTTCGTGCAGATCAATCAGGAGAAGATGTCCAATTCGCTCGGCAATTTCTTCACGGTTCGTGAGATTTTCGAGAAATCTGAATGGTCGGAAGAGGTGACAGGGGAAATTCTCCGGTACTTTCTCCTTTCAACCCACTACCATGGGCCACTCGATTTTTCTGATCAAGCATTGAAAGAGGCCAAAAACGCCCTGAATGGTTTCTATGACCTCTTTGGACGTCTCGGCGAGTCCGATGAGAATTTGATAGCGGACCGGGACCTGGAACAGTCGGTCCAGCGCTTTAGGAACTCCTTCAAAGCCGCAATGGATGACGACATGAATACACCGATGGCCGTTGCCGAATTTCAGAAACTGCGGAGCGACATCAATAAACTTCTGGATCGGGGAATTTCCACGAAAGCGCGACAGATTGCCAGAGATGAATTTCGCGCCATGGGCAATCTGTTGGGGCTGTTTGGGTTGGACAAGTGGCAGTTTCACGACTCAGTTTCCGACGCATTGTCGGCCCATGCCATGGAGACCGCAACGGTTCGAACTGCCCTATCTGAAACGGACATCGAAATGTTGCTGGCTGAACGGAAACAGGCCCGTAATCGAAAAGATTTTTCGCGGGCGGACGAGATCAGGAAATCGCTCGCCGCTCAAGGAATCATCATCGAGGACAAACCGGATGGCACCAGCCGCTGGAAGCGCTGACGGACAGGAGATTCTCTATGGCCTCCATGCCGTACGTGAAGCCCTGAAGGCCGGTCACCGGCCATTGCAGCGCGTGCTGGTTCTTCGGACCAATAAACAGTTTGCCGATCTAGTGCAACTGGCTCGCTCTCGTCATGTTCCGATCCATGTCCAGCCTCTGACCGCTCTTGACCGCCTCATACCCAATGGCAAGCACCAAGGCGTCGTGGCATTTGCCGCAGCAAAAGCCTATCAAACGGAGGATTCAATTCTGGCTCGCGCAGCCCAACGCCATGAGCAGCCGCTCGTGGTCATCTTGGACGGTGTAGAAGACCCGCACAACCTTGGAGCGGTGCTTCGGACCGCGGAGGGAGCCGGGGCTCACGGTGTATTTGTTCCCGAACGAAGAGCCGCCGGACTCACATCGGTAGTTGCGAAGGCTTCAGCCGGAGCGATCGATCACATTCCTGTGGCGCGTGTAACGAATCTGAGCAGATTACTCGAGTCGTTGAAGACAGCTGGAGTCTGGATCTACGGAGTCACGCCGTCGGCAAACAAGGTATTCACCGACGTCGATCTGCGAGGACCCATCGGGCTTGTCTTGGGAGGTGAGGGCACGGGCATTCGGCCGGGAGTTCTGCAGCATTGCGACGAATGTATCCAAATTCCTCTGAGAGGCCAGGTCCAATCGTTGAATGTGTCGGCAGCCGCCGCGGTAGTCTTGTTCGAAGTGGCTCGTCAACGTCGTCCAAACAATCAGAAGCGGGACGACTCTACCGGATTCTGAGCGCGCCCCCCTGGATCGCGGTCTTCAGTAATTGAGCGGTATTCGATACCCGCATTTTCTTCATCATATTGGCGCGGTGTGCCTCGACGGTCTTCACGCTGATCTTCAAGCGTTGACCGATCTCCTTGTTCTTAAATCCTGCCCATATCAATTCCAGAATTTCCTGTTCGCGTGACGTGAGCGATTCAGGACGCTTTACGCGAGGAGGAGGCTCAAGGTCGGCAAGAGATTTCCGAGGCCGAGGCTTCGCAGTCGCTTTAGCCATGATGATGAGTTCTCCTTTCATAAGGATGAGTTCTCCTTTGATAGTGATGCATTTCAGGTATACTCGATATAGACCGAACAAAACAGAACGCAGTCATTATGAAATGATCGATTACGATTGTAAATGCAGGGCCTTCGGCCCTAGTAGGGTTGCTGGGTAAGGAAAGCACTCTGAGCAATTATGCATGAGAGCCAAACTCTACTGCCGTTGGTGATTGCCGGCCTTTTTGGCGGGCTCGTCGGCAGCTTCTTAAATGTGTGTATTTATCGTCTTCCACGGCAGGAGTCGATTGTGTGGCCGGGATCTCATTGCCCGACTTGCTCCCACTCGATCGCTTGGCACGATAACATTCCCGTCGTGAGTTATCTGGTTCTGGCCGGCCGCTGTCGACAATGTTCAGTGCCGATTTCCTTCCGCTATCCGTTGGTGGAGATTCTGAATGCATTGGGTTATGTAGGGATCCTTTGGTTCTTCGGTCTTAGCTGGGCTGCCATGGCGTATGGATTGCTCTATTCGGCTCTCCTCGTCGTAGCCGGAACGGATCTTTCTCATAAGCTGATTCCCAATGCCGTTACGTTCCCCGGAATCATTGTAGGTCTCATCAGTGCCGCGACCATTCTTCCGCTCGGCTTTCTGAACGGGTTATTGGGAGTTCTCGTCGGAGGAGGAATTCTATGGCTCTTGGCGTGGGCCAGCCCCTATGTCTTTGGAAAAGAGGGCATGGGAGGGGGAGACATCAAGTTGCTCGCTATGATCGGGGCGTTTCTTGGGTGGAAACCCGCGCTGATGACGATCATGGTGGGGTCCTTCTTAGGGTCGCTCGTCGGCGTGACGCTCATCGTCGCACGAGTAATCAGGCGGGAAGACTACATTCCATTCGGACCGTTTCTTGTGTGCGGCGCCTTGGTGGCGCTCTTCTTTGGGCAATCACTTCTCGACTGGTATCAAGGGGTGCTGGCTGGCTAATGGCTCCCATGGCCACTTCGGAGCGTTTAGTCACTGTATCTCTTCCGTAAGGAACTGTATCTATTGGTGTATAGTTGTGCTCTTCCGCGATCCCTTTCTCTTCTGACACTGCCCCTTCTTCCTTATTCCACGCCTTCTCCGTTTTCTTTCCTTGATTCCATGGTTTAGAGCATCCAGATCCTCCTCATCGTTGTTGGGACACGATCCGCGAACGGTCTATCCCTGAGCGGCACGACTCTTGACATAGCGATCGGCCAAGCTCACCGGAGCAGTCACGGGGGGGAAAGAGATGAGGCAGGACGGTAAAACTTTGACGGAGCTGATGGTCGTTGTGGGAATCATCGGCATGGTCTCGATCATGGCCATTCCCAACCTCTTGGGCCTCAACTCACGTACGCAGGTCCGCTGTACCACGGAGGAGGTCGCCTCGGAACTGCGCCTTGCGAAGCAGCTCGCGTTGACCTATCGCGATCGGGTTCGGATCCTCATCGATATGGAGCAACAGGAACTGATTACGCAGTTCGTCAACGGCGGCACCATTCACCATGTGTATCGCTATGGGGGGAAGGGTCTTGTGATCGAGGAACCAAGTACAGGGCCGGAGATCCAGTTTCATCCCAGCGGGCGATCGGCCACTGCAACGACGATTCTACTACGCAGCCATGAGGGCCAGACCCAAAAACTCACCGTGAGCCTTACGGGTCGGGTATCAATCCTATGAACGGCTCACTTCAACAGAACGGATTCAGTCTTGTCGAGGTGATGGTGGCGATGATGATTTCCGGAATCGCGTTGATGGGGGCACTGGGCGCGGTGGAGGTTTCGTCGAGGCATCTGCAACAGGGTGGCCTGAGCCATCAGGCATTGGAACTGGCCCAGGCCAGATTGGAAGTGAAGCGTTCTGTTCGCTGGCAGTCACTTCTGGAGGATGATCTGGATCGCGATGGTGTTCCTGAAACGTTCATGGCCGATGACGGCCGAGGCTACGACGTCACCGCGGGCGATGGGATCTACACGGCCATGCATGAGCGCGATGGGGTGACGGTTGTGTGGACAATCGAAGGTGAGCGTCCGGGACCACTGAGTGCGTCCGGCATGGTGACCATCCGAGCGGTCGCTTCCTATCCTGGGTTGCGAGGGCAACCGAGAGAAATCCATGTGGCGACTATTCGAGCCAATCCCGGATATGTGGGGCAGCAATGAGCCGCGAGGGCGCTGTCACTTCTGAGCTGAGACGTCAGGCTTGTTTCCATGCCCTGGTCAATGTGCGCGGGGTCTGTCTGACTGAGTTGATGATCAGTTTGACCGTCGGGGCTGCTGTGCTGGCCGCAGTGCTGAGTGTCTTCAATGTGGTTCATGCCCACGCAGAGAAGCAGCACCGGACATTGAAACTCCAGCAGGATCTGCGATTGGGGCTGGAAGTATTTGAGCAGGAAGCTCGATTGGCGACGGCCGAGTCGATCGTCACGGTGACTCCCGATGAGTTTGTGTTTCAGGCCAATCTCAGCGCCTATCGGACGACCACGACCGGTGCGATTCTTCCCGGCCAATCCGTCATCCCGGTTCAGGATGGGCGCGGATGGGGTGAAGGAAAGACAATCCTTGTTTGTGGCCCGGGCGCCTGCGAATCGCATCGACTCTCTCGCGGAGGACAACGATATCAGTTGGCTCTGGCAGAGCCGGTGGGGGTGTCATTCCCGGCTGGGGCTGCTGTTGAAGTACACAATCGAGTTCTCTATTACGTGAAGCACGAGAAGGAAGGTACGTCAAATCTGATGCGCATGGTCGATGGGGGCGCGAGTACGCTTATCGGAGAACTCGACGACGTCAGGTTCTCGTACTGGAGTGAGATGGGACAGGAAACGAATCAGCCGTCGCAGGTGAAGCGCATCGTTCTGGAAATTCAGTCAAACCAGTCATTGCATAGAATGGCCCGCGAAGTGAGCATTCGATCATAGGAGGAGACGAGACATGTTGCCGATGAACACCCACACAGGCCAGCAGGGGATTGCACTTCTGGGGGCTATGGTTATCGTGCTGATCTTATCGTTACTGGCCACCACCCTTCTGAATCTGGCCGGGCAGGAGGCCATCAGTGCCAATGCTGGAAGCCAAGCGGCCGTTGCCCAGCAACTTGCCGATGCGGCGAGCGAACTCGTGGTCGCCTGGTTTCACGACCCGCGGTCGACCGCCATGACACCAAGGATTGCGTCACTGCGCGAAAAAAGAAATCGTGATGCAGAAGGAGCTCCTTCCTTTTTCGACCCGACCGGCCGCTCACAGTTTGTGGGAACGGCGAATCAGCCGGATTTTCGCGTTCATGCAGAGAACGCTACGGAGAATCAGATATTAAATGATCCTGAGGCCGGGATGTTTCGTGTCATGCAGCACCTTGGACATGTGGAAGAACTCAAAGTGTACGCACCCTCGAACCCGGGTCTTTTGTGCTCCGTCGACGCCACCATTGCAACCCATACCAATCCGCCTGTCCGGCAATCAGTTTCCCTTCAGCTTGGTGCGCTGGACTTGCCGCCCCTGAAAGCCGCTGTCCAGGTGGGTAAGTCCTTAGGCGTGTACCAACCGGGGAGTGAGTCGCCTGTCAGCGTGCATTGGGGCGATTTACGGGTCGGTGAAGACCTTGTTCTGAGGCAAGGCGGCGATATCCCCACACACAGTTCGCTTGCTCCTGTGACCGGGCAGGGATATGACGAAACGGCTCAACGGGAGGATCGGTGGATGCAAGCCTGGGTGGGAGGAAACGTTCAAATAACCCAACCCCCTTCGAGCCAAACCACTAGTCTCCCACACAATCTTCACGAGGCCCAGAATCCTATTCCCGGGGTGCGCCTCGATCAGTGGAACTACGAACACGTGAAGCGACTGGCAAAACGGTTTGGTCGGTACTTCGGCATCGATCGCGGCGGTCTTCTGTATCCGCAAGGTGTCGTAGCACCTGGACATGGCTTATCTCCCGATGAGGTACTCCGGTCCCAAGCCCCTGGTGATCATCGCGGCCTGATTTTCATCGATACGCTCGACCAAACCGCACCACGTCTTGATAATCTCGGCACCCTCAAACTGCAGACCCAATACGTAGAGGGTACCGTGGTGATGCAGGGTCACGTTGTGCTTGCTCCGAATGGGCTCGGTTCGTCCATCCCTGCTCTCAGCCCTCCAGAGACGGATCAGGGCGATGATCCTACCCGCGCACCCGTTCAACTCTCGGGCATACATTTCAACGGAGTGCTGTATGCCAGCGGTACCATCACGGTCGCGGGAAGCGTGAGGCTGTATGGAGCTGTGGTTGCCGGAGAGACGATTGCGCAATCGAGTTCAAGAGGCACGTTCGAAGTGTGGTACGAGCACGAACTCGGACAAGGTCTGTTTCGGGGATTGCCGGTCGTGTATCGAGCCCCAGGCACATGGATGGCACGCTACTGAATTGCATACGCCGCCTGTGGTGTCTCGGCGAGCGGGTAAGGCGTGCACATAGCGTACAAAAGCAACTTCTTATTGTCGGCGACGCGGGATGAGATAGAATGATCACGCACGGTGCTGAAGCGCATGGTAAACGGCACGTTCTTTCCGCTGCCTGTCTGAAAAAGCCACAGATGGCCAAACCACCTCGCAAGATGACGATGGCGCGCAGTCTTTTGGACTGTATCGCCTATCGTGGGCTCATCAGTCAGACCGAACTCGAAGCGGCGGTGGAGGAATCGTTATCAAGGGAAGTAGATCTGGAAACCATCTTGCTCGAGAAGTATCGTGTGCCGAGAGCCGCACTCGGATCAGCGCTCAGCGAATTCTATCAATGTCCGTATGTTTCCTATGATGAACGGACCGTCATCGACCCGGAACTCTTAAAGAACCTCAGTTTCGATTATCTCAGAAGAAACTCCTGGATTCCCATGAAGCGACAGGGAACCGTGCTTGATATCGTCATCAACGATCCCCACGACTTAGAAAAAGGTCTCGATATCCGTCGCGCGTTCCCCGGCACGACGGTCCGCTTCTCTGTCGGGCTTCGGAGGGACATCGAGCAATACCTCCTTGTCGCAACAGGCCAGGCCAATGGCGGCTCGATCACTGAGATTCTTGGGGAACTCGTCGATGAGGCCGGTATCGAGCGACACGGTGATGGCGAGTCGGGCGAGATCGATGAAAACGATTCAGCCATCGTGCGCCTGACCAACCAGATTATCGCCGAAGCGTATCGATTAGGGGCGTCCGATGTGCACGTAGAGCCCTATTCGGATCGCAAAGAAACAGCTGTGCGGTTCCGTGTCGATGGGACGTGTTTTACGTACATGCGGATCCCGGCAGTCTATCGACGAGCCATTGTCTCGCGTCTGAAGATCATGGCCAACTTGGATATTGCCGAGCGAAGGAAACCTCAAGACGGAAAGATCCGTTATAAATTGGCGAAGGATCGGGAAATCGAATTACGCGTCGCCACATTGCCGACCGCAGGAAGCAATGAAGATGTCGTGCTGCGTCTTCTGACCGCCAAGGAAACGATGCCGTTGGAGGCGATGGACTTTTCGCCGGACGTGCTGGAGACCGTCAAGGCGCTTTCCGAGCGTCCACATGGAATTTTCCTCTGTGTGGGACCGACCGGCTCAGGGAAAACCACCACGTTGCATGCCGTCATGCAACACATCAACACGGATGAGCGAAAAATTTGGACCGCCGAAGACCCCATCGAGATCACACAGGAGGGTCTCAGGCAAGTGCAGGTGCATCCAAAGATCGGGTTTACCTTTGCCTCGGCGATGCGCGCATTCCTTCGAGCCGACCCGGACGTGATCATGATCGGAGAGATGCGCGATAAAGAAACGGCCGATACTGCGATAGAAGCCTCGCTCACCGGTCATCTGGTGATGAGCACGCTGCATACCAACAGTGCGGTAGAAACCGTCACTCGATTACTGGATATGGGGTGCGATTCGTTCAACTTTGCGGATGCGATGTTGGGGATACTCGCGATGCGTCTCTGTAAACGTCTTTGCCTCCAGTGCAAAGAGGGCTATCATCCGACTCAACAGGAATACGACGAATTGGTGCAAGGCTACGGAGCGCGGTATTGGGATAAGCTTGGCGTGATGTACACCGACGACTTCACTCTCTATCGTGGAAAGGGTTGTGATGTCTGCAATCACAGTGGGTTTAAGGGACGGGTGGCGTTGCATGAACTCCTGGTCGCATCTGAGGACATCAAAAACCTGATTCAAGGGAGGGCGCGAACGGCTGAAATCCTCAGTGTGGCAATGCGCGATGGAATGGCCACACTGCTGCAAAATGGCATTCAAAAAGTGCTGAAGGGTGTTACGACATACCGGCAGGTCCGCGCCGTAGCGATAAAGTAGCGCGAGTAGTAAATACGAACCACTGAGTTTGCTAAGGGGTCTGCTCCAACATCGATACGAACGTCTTCAGCTTCAGAAGCATCTCGGGCGCAACTTTGATAAATTCCAACCCGCATCGATGCCCTGAGACCCAGCGAACGGCTGCCAGTTCAATGTCAGCCGGCGCCTCCCCGTTTAGCAAATCAATCTCCAGAGAAACATAAGTCGAGATGGCGGGAAGTTGCTCCGCCGTGATGGCACATCCCTGTGACGAAAGGTTCAGGGCTGTTCCCTCGGTCTTGTGAGCAACGTGGCCGAATTTACAAGGAAGTTGGATGGCAAATCGTGGGACCTTACGAGATTCCTGTGTCATCCACCGCTCGCGAGCCGGCATTTAGACTCCCTGTGCTTGATTGGCGCTGCCCATCCGTAGTTGCCTCAACAAGAACCCTAGTGGTGATTGCGCATTCTGTCAACCAAAGACATCCGCTCTCCCGTACGAAACGGTACAGCGCCTCAGCCGAAAATTGTCGTGCATTCGCGCGAAAAATGGCCGCGCTCATTGGATCTCGTCGGATAAGGATTGCCATAAAATCAAGAAGTTAGGTGGAGGAAACGACTCGCTTAAAACGGCATGCCCCTTGCTCGATTAGGAAACGCCATGAAGCAAACAGCAAAACCCATGAGCAAGCTCCGTTCAAACGAAAGTGGCTTCACTTTGGTAGAAATTGCCATAGTCGGGGCGATTATAGGCATCGCGGCGGCAGTGTCTGTTCCGAGTTTTCTTCAGATGTACGCAAAGCATGAGCTCTATCAAGCTACGACCAGTCTTTATAACCGGTTGGTCCTTGCTCGTTCTTCAGCGATCAGCCGCAATATCTTGATTGCCGCTACACCGGCGAGTGTTCCAGCGGGACTAGACACAGTGGCATTTACCGCTCCTTTGAGCACCGAAATCCTTCCCCAGAACGTACGCTTCATAACGCCCTTACCGGTGAACCCACTCGGCTTTACTCCTCGAGGGTTGAGCACCACACCCTTGGCTGTCCAAACCGTTCAGCTGCAGAGTACGCGAGACTCAAATCTCATTTACACAATTTCATTGATGCCCTCGGGAAAGGTGACCTGGTGTCGACGAGCGATTAATCCGTGCACCATCAATGAAACATCGTGAACAAGAAGGTAAGCGAATGTTGAAAGTACGCAATGAAAAAGGATTTACGTTGGCTGAGGTGATGATCTCCGCGGCCATCCTCGGTGTGGGGGTCATGGGCATGGCTGCCATGCAAGGCGTGTCATTTACGAAGAACGTTGATGCCAACGACTTATCCATTGTCACCAATGTCGCGGCCGACATGATGGAGAGGATCCAAAGCAATCGACGCTTCGCTTGGGCCTACAACAACTTGGACACCACAGGGCCGGGGAACTGTTTAGCCGGCGGGATTCCTGCTCCCCTGCCAGCCATGCCATTTCCTGCGATCGCCGCTTCGCAAGCGGCGACAAGAGCGATCCAAGGTGATTGTACTCAGTGGCGAACTTTGGTTCTAGCCACGAACCTGCTCAATGCACGAGGTACGGTCCAAGCTGCTCCTGTGATTCCACTACGAGCTGATTCAAGCGCTGTACAAGTCACAGTACGGCTTCAGTGGAATGATCGTGCCGCGGGACAACGGGCAAGAGCAGTGGCCTTCCAAACACTGATTGAGCCGGAATAAGGCTTCTTGATGAGGACCACCAAGAGGATACGCGGGGGACTCGCAATGAGACAATTATCCGATTCGCGAGACCAGAGCCAGAGAGGCTTTACACTGACGGAGATCATGGTCGCGACGGCGATGACGACGGCCATCATTGCGGCCGGGTTTGGAGCTCTGGTCGTCAGTCAGAAGACCACGCGCATAACCGGACAAGTAGGAAGCACGCAGGCAACGGCGCGGAATGCCATGGACATGATCACGGCCGATCTCAAGTTAGCCGGATTCGGGATGCGCGGTCTTTCAACGGCGGTAGGGGGATGCCACATCAACGGCACGCCTTCGTCCTTGGTCCCAGGCGACAACAACCCTCTTGGAGCAGACACCGGCCCGGATACCATCTCAATGGTTGTTCCAATGACAAACTCCATTACTGCGGTGGGACCACTGTGGCAAGTCTTCGTTCCTGTAGCACCCGGTACTATTGGAGGAATCGATGTATCGATAGCGAGTATTCCCTTGCCGGCAAATGCGACTACAGCGATGGGGAATGCGATTCCTGGTGGTGCGGCGGCGCTGCTTGGCATGCCTGTGTCAATCGGTGGCGTTGCTGGTTCAAGGATTCAGTCTGTCAATCCAGGAAGCTTGACGCTGAATCCAGCGATTCCTGCTCCCACGGCTTTTGGGACTGGGGCGCAGGTGTATTTGCTGCAATGCATCACGTACCAGGTGATTCCTCCTCCTGATGCCCTCAATCTCTGCCAGGGAGCTACCCCCTGTCTCGTCCGTGGCGCTGTTCCGGCCGCACTCGTAGGTCTTGGTGGGCCGCCCAACTGTAATCAGGTGAATTCAGGATGCATCCCTATCATGGACGGAGTCGAGGATCTGCAACTCGCCTATGCCTGTGATGGCTGTGACCCTCGTGTCAATAACGGTAGGCCTGATTTGCAGCCGGACGATCTCAATCTTTCGAATCAGTTCGACCAGGCTGATTTCATCACGAATCGAAATTGGTTTGGTGTGGCCGCACCGTATGGGAATCGCATGACACCCAGCACGATTCGGCTGGCTCAGGTCAACATCGTCGCACGTCAAACCAGAGCCGATCAAGGCATGGGGGAAGCCCAATCGACTCCACTGCATACGACCACCTTCCCTGTCATCAGCGATCACAACCACGCGAATGGGCTCTTTGCTCCTGGCGACACCGCATCTCCGACACAGCAGGCGAACTATTTTCAGTTTCGCCGGCGCATTCTGACTCGAACGATCGAACTCCGCAACCAAAGGCTCTAACTATGAGGATTTCTCGTGTGGTTCCGAGTGAAGTCTGGACGCTCAGCAATGAGCGTGGCACGTCATTCATGACGGTGATGTTGCTGATGTTGATCATCGGTGCTCTCGGCGTTGCAGCACTGACAATGACGGGAATGGAAAACTCAATGGCTGGAGCAGTCCGCATGGTTGAAGAGGGAACGGATGCCGCAGAGGCATGTGTGGGATCCGCGGTCCGCGCAATTCGATTGACGATGGAGGATCCTCAAATGACCGGTCAGGCAGCTGTACTCATTGCACCTCAGGGACCGGTGCCGGCTATCAATCAGGGGGTATTTACCCAGGAAATTAACGGAGCACTGGCATTTCGAAATTACCCCGACACCCCTGTTGGGGCGGGTAATGCGCCAAATCTTACAATGAATGTGAATGGCTATATCGTCAATGGGGACATCGATTTTCTTTATTCCAAGCGACGAACCGGCAGTGATTTCGCTGATCCGGACAAGCCAACCTTTGATCAGTTCTATCGAGTGGACTGTGTGGCGGCAAATGCAGCGACGGGTGCCACCAGTCGGGTGATTGTGACCTTCGATTGCCTTAACACCACTGGGGAAGGATGCGTGAAACGAGCGACGAATGGTTAAGACATGATGGGTGGGAGGCCATGCAACACTATGAAACTCAAAAGTCAGGGTAGTCATTCATCGCTGGATCTTCGCAAGCTGATAGTTCTTTGTTCGATCCTCGTTTTGGCTGGCGCGGGAGTAGCTCAAATAAGTCGTGCCGATGAGCCGCTTCCCTCCGCTATGACCAGTTATCCCAAGGGAACAATCACCGCAGTATATGAAGCGACGTTTCAAATTGACGGGCGTACATTTAGTCTCACACCTGAGGTTGTGCTCGTCGATCGCCATGGTGATCCATTGGCGCCAACCGCCATTCGAGTGGATATCGATGCGAAATATCGCATTCAAAAAGGGACCACAGACAAGATCGACTGGATGTTACTGTATTTGCCGCGGTAAGTAGCGAACAATGCGAGCCAGCACGCCGAAAGAAAGTCAATGGAGGGTGCCATGAAATGCGGGGATGTTGTACTTCGTGGGACCATTCGGATGTTTGTGTTGGTGGGATGTCTTGTAGGGACCGGCGTCAGCCATGCCCAAACGATGGATCAATACTTCGCCGTGCCACCGTTCGTCAGCGATCAGGTTGCGCCGAATATCATTCTCGTGCTGGATAATTCCGGGAGTATGAGTGGTCTTGGATGCGATCGCAATGATGACGGAGATTGTTCAGATGGAGGCGGTGACCAATTCGTTAATACAACCAACTGGTCCGGCTATTTCGACACATTGCGTTGTTATACCTACGACTCCGGTGCCGATGCACGCTTTGAGCCAGCCACAGTCAAGGCAACCTTGGCAACAGCGTGCGGTAACACAGAATGGGATGGCAATTTCGTGAATTGGGCGACGTTTCGGCGGTTCGACGCCCTGAAAAAAGCCATGATTGGGGGAGACTGCTTCGTCGCTCGTGCGGCCGACGGAACCTGTCCCACGAACGGAACCCCCGCCTTGAAGACCGTTAGAGCCCAAGCTTCTGGTGTGAATACCGAACTTGCCGCAGTGAACTACAATGCTGGTGCCGGCCCCAACACCTATTTGGGAAGGATTCCTTCAGCCGACAGAGGGACTAATCCAGGCACGATCTATATCGGCACCGACGCCGCTTATTTTTGCGTAGACAACGACAATAATTTTGATAGCAACTGCGGCGATGGCTTCAGCCAGCGGAAATACGAACTCAAGATTGGCTATAGCGCTGAACCGACCGGTACCATCCAACAGATTGGCGCGCAAGCACGATTCGGGCTCTTTGAATTCAAACCGACTGGGGACGGTGCCCGCATGCTGGTCGGTGTCGGGTCCCGCCAATCGATCGACTTTTCCGGAACAGGCGTAGAGACGTTTAATACAAATACAGCTGCCATGATCGACGCGGTTCAGGAATCCTTCCCCTCGACCTGGACACCTCTGTCAGAATCGCTCTACGAAACGACTCGCTACATTGCCCAAATCAATTCGACCTATCTCACCACAGCATACGTATATCCCATTGCCTATGCAGGGGGCAATTCGAACGGCGTGGCGTTCCAGGGGACAGGAGTAGGTTCGATAGGCGGATCAGAAATCTCGGTTCTGACCGGCACAGAAGCGTGCCCCGCCGGCTACATTACGAATGGGTGCGGCCGGGACCCGTACTTTTTCGGCAGCAACCACACGCCGGCCTGGGCAACAACTTCCACACAGGTCGCATGTTGTAAAACTTTCGTGATCCTTGTCACGGATGGAGCGCCAACGCAGGACACCAATATTCCAGTCGGATTGCGGGACTACGCTCACGGACAACACGGCCTCCATTGTACGGGAGGCAATGCGACCATTCATGCACCGAACGGGACGTGCAATACCAACAATTCGACTCCACCGGCAACTCTTCTTGGCGAGCACAAAACTGATTATGATGACAGTGGAAACCATTACCTGGATGATGTGGCCTTTTGGGCTCATACGAATGATCTACGGCCTTGTAACGGGTCAGCCGATGGCGTCATTTCAGTCCTGAGCTTGACTGGCCACTGTTTGCCGGGCTTGCAGAATCTCACTGTCTACACATTTTTCGCCTTCGGAAACATCGCTGGTCGAGAGATTCTCATGCATACAGCGAAACTCGGAGGCTTTGAGGACAGTAACGGGAATAACCTTCCTGACCAAGTGTCTGAATGGGATAAGGTCATCAATGCCACTGGTGCTCCAGGCACGGATGGAATTCCGGACAACTATTTTGAGTCATCCAATGTCGATGATTTGCAGGACCGCCTGATGGCGACCATTACCGCAATCCTGAGGAAAAGTGCGTCAGGTACCTCCATTTCGGTGCTTGCGACTTCCGCCACCGGTGAAGGATCGATCTATCAAGCCTATTTCTACACGAGTGACGTCGGTCAGGGCGGAGCGAATGTCAAGTGGACGGGGTACGCGCACGCACTCTTCGTAGACGGATTCGGTAATTTCAGAGAGGATACAAACCAGGACGGCGTCTTGACCTACGATGCTGATCTAATCGTCACGACGCGCTACGACAATAATCCCGCAAGTCCGACGTATCAGAAAGTACTCGTCGACAAGTACGCCGATACGAGTCCGGCTGACGGAGTGGCCGATAGTGCGACACCCACGGTCACCGGCGATCTCAAGTCAATCAAGCCCATTTGGGAGGCGGGCAAAGAACTTGCGAACACGGCCTCGGCCTCACGCAAGGTGATTACGTGGGTAGACACCAATAATGACGGGATTGTCGACCCCACAGAGCAGATTGATTTCAGTACGGCTAACTGTGCGGCGCTTCGGGCCTATTTAAGATACGCAGCCGATACCTGCGCCGGGAGCACCAACGCTACGAATTTGATCAACTTCATTCGCGGTGATGAGATTGCGGGATTGAGGACCAGGATGCTCGAGGTTCCGATTGGAAGCGGGAACTTCAAGGTCTGGAAGCTGGGTGATCCGATTCACTCAACCCCGACGGTAGTGGGCGCCCCCAAGGCACGCTACGATTTGGCCTTTGGAGATGCCACCTACACAGCCTTTTATGCGAAATATCGAACCCGACGTCAGGTGGTCTATGTCGGCGCGAATGATGGGATGCTTCATGCATTCAACGGAGGCTACTACCACAAGGGTGATGATCCTACGACAGCGGCCGTTACGGAGCATGGCTGGTACACGAAGAACCCAACGGACAATTCCAGCGGCTTAAGTCTTGGGTCGGAGCTCTGGGCCTATATTCCCCAGGAATTGTTGCCTCATCTCCAGTGGCTTGCCAGGACGGATTACACACACGTGTACTACGTCGATCTCAAGCCGACGATTACTGAAGCGAGAATCTTTACACCGGATGCCGATCACCCGGGTGGTTGGGGAACCGTGCTGATCGGAGGATTTCGGATGGGTGGCAGCTGTGGGAACTGTGCCGCAGGCTCGGGGGCACCGCCGATGACGGTCACGATTGGAGGTGTGCCGCGCACATTCTACAGTGCATACTTCGCTTTGGATGTCACCAATCCTGAAGTCGATCCCAAGGTGCTCTGGGTATTTACCGACAGTGGCCTTGGGCTGACCACAAGTTATCCAGCGGTTGCTCGCATGAACCCGAAGACAGACAGTCCCATCAATCCAGCCAATGAAAAGTGGTATGTCCTGTTTGGATCTGGACCGA
This sequence comes from Nitrospira sp., assembly GCA_024760525.1. Taxonomy (NCBI): domain Bacteria; kingdom Pseudomonadati; phylum Nitrospirota; class Nitrospiria; order Nitrospirales; family Nitrospiraceae; genus Nitrospira; species Nitrospira sp. The sequence continues at coordinate 3,838,926 of CP060499.1, read as the reverse complement.
ACGGGTATCAGGCGGATCTCACCGCCGCTTCGCCACAGACTGCAAAGCTATATACCGTAGACCTAAAGAAGGGGCCTAAGGTGGCCGCGGGTGGGAGTTTGACGACCATGCCGGTCGGCTCATGGCAATCATTCTTGGGTCATGTAGTTGCGGTAGATAAGGATTCCGACTGGAGGACAGACGTAGCGTACATGATGCGGACCGCCCACGACGGAGCCCTCCCATGGCGAGGCAAGCTCCATCGTCTCACCATGGGATGCAGCGCAGCGCCGTGCAGTCCAACGACATGGGGCATAGCTAATGGAGTCAACCGAACTCCGACGGAAGTGATCGACACGTTCTACGACGCAACTCTTGGGACGACCGTGGAGGTTGGACCTTCTGCGTCGGCTCCGGCCGTGACCCTGGATGACACAGACAAGATGTGGGTATTTTTTGGAACTGGTCGGTATTTCAGTAATGCCGACAAGGTCGATAATACGATTCAGCGGATTTTCGGAATCAAGGATTCTGTGCTGAGTGCCACCTGTACCGAGACTTCCACAGTGAGTTGTCTGGATGATGATCTCGTGGATGTCACCAAGGCGGTGATCTGTATTGTCTGCAGTGGGAGCACGAATGAAGTGACAGATCCAACCAATACAGGCGTCACGACCTTCAACGGCACCGGAACGACGTCGATGATGGGCTTGGTTGCCTCGAAGGATGGCTGGCGTGTTACGTTGCCTGGGCCGGCCAGCATCACAAATCCAACGACTTTCGTGACAACGAACTATTCGGCCGAACGTTCCGTGGTCAACCCGACCTTGGTAGCGGGGTCGATATTCTTTCCAACATTTGCCCCGACGAACGACTTTTGCGCGTCGGATGGCACAAGCTACCTGTATGCGCTCTTCTATAAGACCGGAACGGCGTCGACAGCTCCTGTAATCGGCACGGCGACATCCGGCGGCAATACCAATGTAAATGCGAAGATGTCCTTAGGAACTGGTCTTGCCTCGAGCGGAACGATCCACTGCGGGCAAGGGTGTAGCTTTAACATCCAAATGTCTACCGGCGCGTTCACTCAAGGCGACGCGAATCTCGAAGGCAACTACAGCCGCTATGTGAACTGGGTGCATCAACGTGACTGAAGTAACGCTAAGGGAGTGTCTTGGTCAGGTCATGGCGCGGACCATTCGCGCCATGACCTGAATCACGCGATTGGAAGAAACAGCTTTGAGCAATGTGCGCAGGTACAACGTAATTTCTGTCAATTCGTGGCTCTTCGTTCTTGGTGTCTGTACGGCCTTCTTCAACGTGTCCTGTACCGAATCCTCTCCAAACGCTATCACTAGTTCAGCTCCTGCCAAGGGAAACCTGCCTCCCGCTATCACTTCTGCGAGGATCATGAATGACCCCATTCCACTGACCGGACCGGTCGAGGTCCAGGTTGATGGACAAGATCCGGAACGGGAAGCAGTCTCATTCGAATACCAATGGTATATAGATAATGCCCCGGTTTCTCGACAAACCAACTCGACTCTCCCGGCTGAATTGTTGAAACGTGGCCAAACGGTTTTCGTAGAGATTATTCCTTCAGACGGTGCGAACAAAGGGCAACTCTATCGAACGAAGAGTGTGGTGGTGGGAAACACTGTCCCGAAAGTGACGGCTGTTTCGCTAACGCCTCAGATGGCTCGCGCCGGCGATAAGCTTGAGGCACAGGTGGATGCGAACGATCCAGATCATGATCGAGTCGACTTGGCCTTCAAATGGTTTCGCAACGACTCTGTGATCAAAGAGGGAGAAGAACCGTTTCTCGATACGACCGGATTTTCCGCTCGCGACATCCTCACGGTCGAAGTGATGGCCTCTGATCCCACAGGTTCGGGGACTTCCTTAAAATCCAGCCCGCTCATGCTAGGCAACAGTGCTCCAAAGATCGTATCGACTCCTCCTCCATCCGCTGCGCAAGAACGGTTTGATTACGCGGTGAAAGCGCTGGACCCGGATGGCGATCAGGTAACCTACTATCTGGAAATGGCGCCGCCGGGCATGACCATCGGCTCAGAGTCAGGTCATATTGGATGGCTGATCCCAACCGATCTACAAGGTACATTTCACGTCAAGGTCGTGGCGAGGGACGGGCAGGGGGGACTAGCCTCGCAGGAATTCGACTTGACCCTGACGGCCGCAGCCCCTCCTACCCCTTCCGGAGCGTGAAGTTTCATCAAAGATAATACATCTGCTTGTCTCCGAGTTTTCCTGTCTGTTACAATTGCACCAATGACAGTGGGAGGGAGACCACCCCGCGCTCGTGCGTAAGCTCAAATTACGAGAAGGCACCAATACCGCCGTCCTGTTCGGTCATCACGACCGACATCTCAAGTTAATTGAAGACGAACTGGGTGTACGGCTTTCCGCACGGGGTGAAGAACTTACTTTGGATGGCCTTCCTGAAGCTGTCCGTCAGGCAGAACGTATCCTCCTCGAACTCGCATCCCTGACGAACGAAGGTGTTACTCTGCAAGCCGAGGATGTGACTCACGCCCTCAGCGCCTTGCGCCGAACTCCCGAGGCTTCACTCAGAGATGTGCTCGGCCAATCGGCGATGATCGTCACGAAAAAGCGATTCGTCGGTCCCAAGTCTCCGACTCAAAAAATTTACATCGAAGCCATCGAACAGCACGATATTGTCATTGGCATCGGGCCGGCGGGGACAGGTAAGACTTATCTGGCCATGGCTATGGCAGTCAGTGCCTTGATGAACAAGGAAGTGAGTCGGATCATTCTTGCCCGGCCTGCGGTCGAGGCAGGGGAGAAACTCGGCTTCCTGCCGGGCGACATCTATGAAAAAGTGAATCCTTATCTGCGGCCTCTCTACGACGCGCTGTTCGACATGATGGACATGGAACGGGCTAACCGGTTGATCGAGCGAGGCGATATTGAAATCGCGCCGCTGGCTTTCATGCGCGGGAGAACGCTGAACGATTCCTTCGTTATTCTGGATGAAGCGCAAAATGCAACCGCTGAGCAGATGAAGATGTTCCTCACCCGGCTGGGCTTCCATTCGAAAGTGGTGGTGACCGGGGATATCACGCAGGTGGATCTGCCGACCGACCGAGTCTCGGGCCTTATTCAGGTTAAAGAGATACTTCGCGATGTCGAGGGGATCGCCTTCGTCTACTTCGATGAGACAGACGTCGTGAGACATCGACTGGTCCAAGAGATTATCAAGGCGTACGATCGTCATCAGTCGATGAGTGGTGATCCTCGATCGACTCGCGAGCCGGGTCCCGCGTCGCAGCGTCAACCCTCAAACCCACGCAAGTCTCCCGCCACCAGCCCGTCGTCTCGCGACCTCTCCGGAAGTTCTCATTGATGGCTGTCTATCTTCGCGTGAGCCTCACGCGACTTGCCGTCCGGCAGGCTTCCTTGGTACATCTGGCCGAGCGTGTGTTGAAGGCGGCCGGAGAGCCGAAGTCGGAGTTGAGCCTAGAGTTGGTAGGGGACGTACGCATACGCCGATTGAATCGTGAGTATCGCAAGCAGGATCGAATCACGGACGTGTTGGCTTTCTCTACCCGTGAGGCCGTCTTGCCCGGAGGCGTGTGTCCTGCGACCGGTATGCTCGGCGATGTCGTGATTTCCTTACCGACTGCGGTTCGCCAAGCAAGGGAAGGCGGACGATCGGTCGACGATGAGCTCGCCATGCTCTTGGTACATGGAGTGCTTCATCTTTGCGGATACGATCATGAACGAAGTGCGCGCGAAGCGGCGCGAATGTCGCGTCGTGAACGAGCCGTTCTTGGAATGATTGCTCCCGTGCCTTGCCTCGTAACCGGGCGTGCCGGACGGCCCACAAAGGATCGCTGAGAATGGGATGGTTTCAACGACTGAGCGAAGGACTCGGCAAGACACGACATATCGTGCAGCAGTCGCTGGATCGCTTTCTTGGACGGGCGCCGGACCAAGAGCTTCTTGAGGATCTTGAAGCGGCCCTCCTCACTGCTGATCTGGGCGCTCGGGTCGTCGATCGCGTGATGCGGCAGGTCAGTGAGGAAACACGCGGGGCAGAGGCGAAGACCTCGGAAGGGCTTCAGAATGTCCTGAGCCGGTCGCTTTACGGCATATTGAAGACGGGATCGGGGCCGACACTGGAACAGCTCATCAATGAAGGCCCCAGACCGTTTGTCATCCTGGTCGTCGGGGTGAATGGTGTCGGAAAAACGACCACGATCGCCAAGATCGCACAGCGGGTGACGCAGACTGGGCGTCGCTCACTGCTCGTAGCCGGGGATACCTTTCGGGCCGCCGCCATTGAACAATTGCAAGTGTGGGGCGATCGGGTCGGAGCGGAGGTGATTCGCCAGCGCCACGGCGCCGATCCTGCGGCAGTTGCGTTCGATGGAATCGTCGCGGCCAAAGCCAGGAAGGCGGACGTGGTGTTGATCGATACAGCCGGCCGCTTGCATACGAAGTCAAATCTTATGGATGAACTGCGGAAAGTGAAACGGGTGATTGGCCAGGAATTGCCCGGTGCCCCACATGAAGTGTTGTTGGTGTTGGATGCCACCGTCGGGCAGAACGCGCTGTCCCAAGCCCGTCAGTTCCATGAAGCGGTGGGCGTCACGGGGCTGGTTCTGACGAAGCTGGATGGGACTGCACGAGGCGGGATCGTCGTGGCGATTGCCGACGAATTGAAGCTTCCCCTTCGTCTGATCGGTGTAGGGGAAGGAGCCGAGGACCTGCAAGACTTCAATGCCGAAGCGTTTGTGGCGGCTCTGTTCGGACAGCCGGCTTCCTGCTCATAAACCACGCCTTTTCTTCTCATTGTCCCCGGTGTCGTGCTATTCTTTTTTTCGCGGTGAGCATCGTTTCAACTTGAAGAGGGTCGGCAGCGATGAACAAACTCTTGATCGTGGACGACGATCAAATGAACTGCGATTTGTTGCAGAACGTGTTCACCCGCCTAGGGTACCGAGTCATCTCGACAACCAGCGGACGAGAAGGCCTTGGTCTATTTCGCGCCCATCGTCCGAGGGTCACCCTCCTGGACCTGCGGATGCCGGAGATGGACGGATTGACTATTTTGAAGGAAATCCGGGCAATCGACCCCCATGCGCCGGTGATTATCCTGGGGGGCGGCGCGACGGAAGTCCAAGAGAATCAAGCGAGAGCCCTGCGGGCTACCGATTTTATAAGGAAAGGGTTGTCACTGGACGTTCTTGTCGAAGCCGTCAATCGAATCGCACAGCTTCCTCCACAATCGACCAGCGCGCCACTCCAGCATGATAACGGAAGCGTGATTCAGCAGATCGATGAGTCGATCTTGGTGGTAGACGACGAACCGCTCGTGTGTGATCTGCTTGTCCGGTTCCTAAGCCTGCGCGGCTATCGAGCACTCGGTGTCAAGGATGGGCATGATGCTCTGCGGATGGTAGAAGATATGCCGCCGGATGCGATCCTGCTCGACATGATCATGCCCGGACTGCCGGGAATCGATGTGCTCCGTGCTCTGCGTGAGAAAGACTACTCGGGTGGCATCATCATTATGACCGGCAGCCAGAACGAAGAGTTGCTCCAAGAAGCCTGGAAGCTAGGTCCCCAGGAGATTCTTCTGAAGCCGGTCGATCTCGAACGCCTCCTGACCGCGATCCAGCTTGTACTCGTCTGCCGCGAGTGTTAAAAAGTTTCCTGATGTCTATCGGGAAACTGGCCGTTCGATCTTGCCTCATTAGTCTTCTGTTGATTTCCGTCGTCTCAGTTCGGGACGCTTCGGCCCTGCCATCCAACGAGGATGTCGCACTCGTTCACCACGATCTCTCGGTCCAGATCACCCCCGCTGCTCATGAGTTGGCCGCGAGTGATCGGATCGAACTCGAGGTTGATCCGCGTGTAACGTTCGTCACATTCACGCTGGCTCATACGCTGACCATCGAGTCGATTGCGATGGGAATGTCGGGCGACGTCGTTCCGTTCACGAGGAAACAACTCCATGGGACTTCCGCCCAGCATGTCAGTGTGACGCTTCCCAAGGACCATAGCCGGAAGCTGACATTGGTCTGGACGTATCGAGGCCAGATCAATGATCCGCCGAAGGAGCCGCGTCACTTGCGGTTTGTCACACCCAGCGAAACCGCGGGACATATCGGCTTGGAGGGCGTGTACTTGAGCGGTGAAAGCCAATGGTACCCCGATGTCACCGGCTTACTCAGTACGTATCGGGTGACGACTCGGATCCCCCAGGACTGGAGCGTGGTCGCGTCGGGACGGAAGGTCGCGGAAACGACGAACGCAGGCATGGTCTCCTCGACGTGGGTCGTCCAAGATCAAACTGAAGCGTTCACGTTCGTCGCCAATAAGTTCGTGGTCAAATCCCGGGAATGGAACGGTCCGGTCGGGCAGCGGGTGGAACTCTTGACCTATTTCTTTCCCGACAATGCCGGCTTGGCGGATGAGTATCTCGAGGCGACGGCAAAATACCTCGACGCGTATGTCCGGATACTCGGTGACTATCCTTTCGAGAAATTTGCGGTGGTTGAAAATTTTTTCCCGAGCGGGCTTGGTATGCCGTCGTTCACCCTCCTCGGCAGCGGCAGCATCAAGCGGCACTACGTACAACCCTATGCGTTGGGCCATGAGATCGTCCATTCCTGGATCGGGAATTCGGTGTTCAATCGCGATGATCACGGCAACTGGGTTGAGGGATTGACGACCTACCTGGCCAATTACTACTGGCACGAGTTGGTTCAGGATCCCACGCAGGCGTTTGAGCAAAGACGAATGATGCTGCAAGGGTACAATCTCTACGTGAAACCGGACGAGGATTATGCCGTGGCGCAGTTCCTCAGAAAACACGACGAGAAAGACAACGCCATCGGATATCAGAAATCGGCCTTCGTGTTTCACCTCCTTCGGGGAGAGATCGGGGATGGGCCGTTCTGGCGAGCTGTGAAGACCTTCACCGGCCGATATCGCAATCGCCCGGCTGATTGGAGCGGACTCGAGGAGGTCTTTTCTCAGGAAAGCGGCCGAGACTTGCGCTGGTTTTTCGAACAATGGGTCGAGCAACCCGGTGCCCCGGCACTCTCTTTGGGAGATGTCCATGCCCAACGTGTGAAGGGTGATGGTGAAAAAGAAGCTTGGAAGCTGACCGTCCGAATTCAACAGACTGGAAAGCCTTTCCGGATGGCGATTCCCATCCGCATCGTGACGAAGGACGCAGTCGAACTCAGGTCGGTCACACTGAGTCCTTCGCAGACGAGCGCCGCCGAGTTCGTCCTTCCGGATCAGCCTCTACGGGTGGAACTCGACCCACAGTTGATGACCTTTCGCCGGTTGGCGCGGAGCCAACTGCCGCCGATGCTGAACGGCTACGTAACCGACCCGCACAAGACAGTGATACGGGCGTTTTCCGACCCGTCCTCTCCGTTGCAGCAAGTCGTGTCCCGCATCGCGGATCGAGAACTGCCGGAATCGAAAAGAGCGAAGGTCCTGTCCATGAAAGAGAATGCTCTTCCGCGTGAAGGGTCGGTCCTCGTGCTGGTTGAGGGGGATCAGTCTCAAACAGCTCAATCGGTCGTGCAGGAATCCTGCGGCGACCGGGTAGCCCTCAAGGATGCCGGTTTCCGGATCGATGGCCAGGCCTATGACGGACCAACAATGGCAGTGCTGTTTTCCTGTCCTCGGGTGAATGTGCCGGGTAGCGTCATCACGGTCATGTATGGTGCCACATCCGGCGCAGTCGAAAAAGTTGCGAGACTCTTGTTTTATTATGGCTGGCACAGCTATGTGATTTTCCAGGATGGAACCGTGACGAAACGAGAGGTGTGGCCCGGTGAATCGGACGTGAAGGAGGTCAGGATTGAAACGACGTCATAAGGCTGGAACAATTTGGGTCTGGAGTCTTTGTGTACTGGTCGGCATTCCCGCCTATGGGCAGACGGCTGATCAAGAGAAGACAGCCTCGGTTTCATCACGGTCCGTAGAACGCCACCTGGCCAACATTCGTCAGCTTACATTCGGACGTCAGAACGCCGAAGCCTATTTCTCCTTCAGCGGCACCAAATTGATCTTTCAATCGACAAACAATTGGCCGAAGAATTCGCAAGCGGCCACCTCGAAGCCGGCCGATACCGGGCTGGGATGCTATCAAATGTATGTGATGGATCTGGAAACCGAAGCTGTGCAGCTGGTCAGTACCGGTGCGGGGGCGACGACATGCGGGTATTTTTTCCCCGGTGACGGGCGGGTGCTTTATTCGTCCACTCATGCCGCCGGCCCCGGTTGTCCTCCGAAGCCGAAACGGGACGGAGCGTATCGCTGGGCGCTCGATGACTACGATATCTATGCCGTCGGTCTTGACGGACAGCAGACACAGAGACTGACATCGTCTCCGGGATATGACGCGGAGGCTACCATCGCGCCCAATGGGAAAACCATCGTGTGGACGTCGGTGAAGGACGGGGATCTCGATCTCTATGCCATGAATCTCGACGGTACGGATGTTCGACGTCTTACGGATGACGTCGGCTACGACGGCGGGGCATTTTTTTCACCCGACAGCACACGAATCGTCTATCGAGCGGCTCATCCAACCGACCCAATGGAAACGGCGAAGTATCAGGACCTGTTGGCGCAACGGCTGGTTGAACCCGGTCAGCTTGAAATTTTTGTCATGAATGCCGATGGGTCAGGAAAAAAGCAGGTGACGTCGACCGGCGCCTCGAACTTCTCTCCTTATTTTCACCCGGACGGCAGACGCATCATCTTTTCTTCCAACATAGAGACGAGAGGGAATGGAGGCCGGCCCAGTTTCCATCTCTATCTGGTGCGTGACGACGGAACCGGGCTGGAACGTCTGACCACGGACGGTCACTTCAATAGCTTTCCCATGTTTTCACCGGACGGAAAACGCCTTGTGTGGGTATCCGATCGCAATGCGAAAGCACCGGGCGAGTTCAACGTGTTCCTGGCCGACTGGGTTCCTTGAGGCGCGGTGATCGGCGATGAGCGAGTCGTGACCGGCTCCGGGGATTTCAAAGTCCTCGTTCCAGATCGCATTCCGATGAACGTGCTGTCTCAACCATCCTGGAAAACCGCTTCATCGCTCGCTGCATTCGGTTGCGCAGGTGCGGCACTGATCATCAGTTTCCTCGGCTTGGCTCAGTTTGATCTGCCTATCATCCGCTATGTGCGATCGGTGACGATTCATCTCCCCTGGGATCAACTCACTGTTCCGTGGATGGCCTTCACCAGTAATACGGGAGACTGGATCGGCCAAGGATGGCATCTGGCGGCCATGAGCATCATGCTCCTCGCCGCCGCATGGGCCTTCGAAAAACCCACCATCAAGATAGCCGCCGTCCAGTCGCTGATCGCCCATGGGATCGCGGCCGTACTGGCGAACGGGATCAAGCATCTCATCGGGAGGCCTCGACCGAAGTTCGTCCATTCGGGCGATTGGCAGATGACCTTTTCATGGACATCGGGGCTCGACTCCTTTCCGTCGGGGCACAGCACGGCCAGTTTCGCGGTTGCGACGGTTCTGGCCAAACGATTTCCCCTCTTCGGGCCGTTGTGTATCGCGGCGGCGGCTTTCGTGGCCCTCAGTCGTGTTCTTCGCGGATCACATTTTCCGACCGATGTCGTCGGAGGGGCGATATTGGGCGTCCTCAGCGGGTTCCTTGCCGCTGCCCCGTGGCAGCAGTGGCGCACCTCACTGCAAGATGGGCTACGGCATGCGGCGATTGGAACCTCAACTCTATTTGCCCTACTCTGGGCGTTATCCCACCGAATGGACGATGGAATCGTCGGTGTTCTATTCGTCGTTCTGGGTGCAGTCGCAATCGTCGGTGGCTTGTGGCTCAGGCGAACCTATTGGTTCGGCGGGAAAGCATCGGTAACAAATCGGCACATGAATACCTCCACGCTGATTATGGCATATGGCCTGGCCGCGATGACGACGTCGCCGCTTGTGCTTTCGTCTGTGGGATTCTCCTGCCTCGCGTCCTGGTTCCATGCAAGAAACCGTTTCCATGAGTCCGGCGAGAAATCGCCTGGCTGGTCGGTGATGCGGGAAGGCGCCCTGCTGGGAGGGCTGGCCCTTGCCGTTCTGATTCTCGTTGATGCCCGCGGAGTCCTGCCTTTTCAGTGACTGCTGCCGAGAAAGCGATCAGGAGGTTTCTACTCTCTCATCTGAGCGATGACGCCCTCGTCAGAGGCTAGTGACCGAGAGTTTTTGGCGGGGTCGGCGAAACTGTATCTGCGCCCTGGGGAACGGTGACCATCTGTTGATTGCCCAACAACACATAGCCATAACGTTTCAGAATCGGCTGAAAATTTGCTGCCTCTTTCGGCAAGGCGTCTTGAAACGATTCCGGCAGCAGGATCATCGTACGACCCTCTTTGCTCAAGGCCGTGCGTAGCCGGGCGGTTTCGCCGGATGGGATGAAGATCACCGGCCGCCTTGCGTAGAAGGCGATGGAGGGCCTCGTTGTGCCGAACGTGACGAGCTGGTCGGTTGGATTCAGGTTGAGTCCTGCCGCATAGGCCAACTCTTGCGGCGGAGCGATGGCATATCGATTGAGACCGGGCACAACCGCCAGGATAGCGAGTAGAAAGACACTCGCAAGCGCGCCTCCGGCAACCCCAAAGGCCAAGCCGCGTCTGTCGTCGTTCAGTCCGAAATATCCGATCAGTCCCATGGCCACCACAACGATGGCTGCGCCGATATAAGGACCGATACCCAAATCGAATTGAGCGGCGAGAGGAAACTCTTTAATCATCTTCCCGGAGAATGTGTGGAACAAGGACGGGGCGCTTGCCAACGCGAGGGCGACCAGATAGCCGATCCCCATCATGAAGTGGATCGACCCGCGGAGTCCTTTTGTGGAAGGTTCCTTCAAGCCTTGAGCCCAATACAATGCAGCCAGAAGCGCGCAGGCCGGAAACAATGGGCCGATATAGTGGGGCAGACGGGTGGATGAGAGACTAAAGAAGATGAACACTCCGACAATCCACAGTGCCGAGAACCATTCCAATTCGTTGCCGGACCCTAGTGGTTCCCTCGCTTCAGGGGAATCGTCCTTGTGGTTTCCAGTCGAACGGGATTCCCGCCAGCTCCCATACGCGCGATAAAACGCGGCAGGCAGAAAAGCGCTCCAAGGGTAAAAGCCGAGCAACAAAACGGGAAAATAGAACCACCATCCTCCTCCGTGCCCTTCCATCGGACTGAGAAATCGTCCCACCGTGTGGACCTTTGCCTGAGAGGAGTAGGCATCTCCATGGATGAGGAACATGGCGGCGTACCACGGACCGGCCAAGACGACGAACAGCAAGGTGCCGAGGATGGGCGCGCCTCTTTGCCAAAAGAGCAACCATTGCCGCGTCGCGGCGAGGTAGAGCAGGGCCGTGATCAGGGGTACGGCGAATCCCACCGGTCCTTTCGTCAAGGTTGCAAAAGCCATCCCGGCATAAAAGCCCCAGATCCAATGACGTCCAGCGCCTGATTCGTGGAGGCCGAGCCAAAAGCCGTAGAGCGCCATGGTCGTAAAGAAGATCAAAACGCTATCGGTGATCGCCATGCGTCCAAGCGCCAGCATTTCGATGTTCAGCAGCAACATCAACGCGCCGAACAGACCGACGGTTGGGCCGCGCAGCCGGGAGAGAAATAGATAGTGCATCAGGATCAACGCCACCCCAAACAGGGCCGATGGCGCGCGTGCGGCAAACTCGTTCACGCCGAACAGATGGTAGGACACCGTCATCAGCCAGTACACGAAGACCGGTTTGGCGACGCGCAACTCGCCATTGAAGGTCGGGGTGATCAGATCACCCGAGGCAAACATTTCACGGCCGGCTTCCGCATTGCGGCCTTCGTCTCGATCCGTCAGGCCCATACTGCCGAGGCCGATAAAAAAGAGCAGCCCCGACAGGAGCAGAAGCAGCAGCAGCTGTACTGATTGAGAAGGGGTACGATCCATGGAGACGTGGTCGCTATCCGTGAACGACGGAACGGGTCCGCCTGCGGCTGGTGGCCCGGTTTCTCATGTCTGAGGCCCGGACTGGTTCTTGGTTTGATCCGCGCGGTAAATCAGGGCCAGGTTGCGCAGATACACAACCGCCCCAAGCCCTTGTCCGGAAATAAACACAGGGTCCATTCGATAGATCGCATAGGCAAGCGTGATCAGTCCTCCAATGAGACTCATATACCAAAAGGAAATGGGCACGCGGCTTTCCGAGCTTCGCTCGGACGCGATCCACTGCACCAACCAACGGCCAAAAAAGAGCCCTTGGCCGAGGAAACCGATACCGAGCCAGATTGTTTCAGTCGTCATGAGGTGTTGGAACGGCAGCCATCATCGTCGTTTCTGACCGCAAAGGCGTTCGGTTCGGTCGTGGTGGCTCACATCACTTGTCACGAAATTTGTAGAGCAACACGCGGTCCTGCATCCATCGCACCGCGATCAGATCATACAGCGACTTGATCAGACGGTTGCCCATGCCGTACTTGGATACCCCATGGAGGCGCGGATAGTGCCTGACCGGCACCTCCGTCACCGTGAATCCATGCATCAAGGCAAGCGCAGGAAAGAACCGGTGCATCCCTTCAAAGAGCCGGATCCGCTCCAAGACAGGCCGTCGGAAGATCTTGAGCGGACAGCCAGTGTCGTGCATGCCGTCATGGGTAAAGATATTCCGCACCCGATTCGCAATCTTGGACGAGAGTTTCTTCACCATGCCGTCTTGCCGCTGTTGCCTCCACCCACACACCACGTCATGCGATGCCGTATAAGGGAGGAGTTTCAAGATGTCTTCGCTGTCTTGCTGGAGATCGCCGTCGATCTGGATGATGATTTCCCCGGACGATTGGTGAAAACCGGCTTCCAGCGCGCAGGTTTTGCCATAATTTCGGTCGAAGTGGAACACCCGCACATTGGAATGTTCGCGCGCCAACCGGTCCAGCTCGTCGCTGCTGCCGTCGCTGCTGCCGTCGTCCACGAAGAGGATCTCGTAAGGGCGGGAGCGCGACAATTCATGAGAATCCATGACTTTTAGGAGACCGGTGATGAGGGGAGACAGGTTGTCTCGTTCATCCTTGATCGGGATGATCACTGAGGCCCAAAGGCGGGATGGCGGCGTCATAATCCACAAAAACTCCAAGAACGACCGGAGAGTCGGTTATTCAGGCGCGCATTCTAACGGAAGGTCAAAGGGAGGGTCAAACATGGGAGTGCGATCGGCCTGACGCATGAGAATCGGTCCAACTACCCACCGGATACCACGACGGTGAACCGCATCATGCCCATTAAACTGGTTTCGTTGACTTGCTCGCCCGTATGGATCTCTACTTTGTATCGGCCAGGTTTCCAACCTCCCTCCGGGGGCGACAATTTGAGATAGCCGCTGTCATCCTCCAAGGCGATGCGCATGGCGTCCTCGCTGACGATCGTGTCCGGTGCGACATCGGCCACCGCTTCGGGCGTGCAACGGCCGAACACGGTGAAAGACTGATAATGCTGATGCAGAGAGAACACAATAAAAACGGCCGGCACATTGGGGACAAACTGTTCAGTCGCTTTGATCGGCACGATTTCGTGGGTCCGGCGCCAGCTCAGCTGCTCTTCAAATCCTTCTGCCATGGTAATCGAGCGAAACATGCCCTGTGGGGGTGCGTCGAAATCATACGCTTTCACGTCTTGTGAGCGGTTTTGAAACTCGGAGATCGGGGTGTTTCCGGTCAGAGGCAGGTCTTCAGCCACAGCGGCTTGGTACCACAGCAGGCACCCTGCGATCACAATTCCGCCAAGACGGAAGCCCTTGTTCCTCATGACTGTCTGCTACACCTCTTGAGGCAATGCTGTCAATCGGCCATCGGGCGAGTTGCCCATTGCGGCGTTTTCAAGTCATCTGTTAGGATTTCGCCCACTGTACAACTCATTCATCAGACCAATCGCCGGGAACCGTGTAATATGTTGCAAGATGCCGACGCCCTTCCACAGCTGATCGGGGACTTTAAGCCGCTCGATCAATGGCAGACCCATCTCAACCAGCTCTTCTACGGGCTGCGCGGGGACAAGCTCCGATCCTATTATCAGACCTTCGCGTCAGCGGACTTCCGTCTGGCGCATGCGCTGGCGGCCGATTACTACGAGCGCGTCGTAACGCGCGACGAAGCGGAGAATCGTCAACCGTCCTCTGTCGGTAGGGTGACAGAGGACTCAAGACGCTTGACCGTCCTGGAACTGGGACCCGGGAACGGGAATCTGGCTGCGTGCTTTCTCACTCATCTCAAGGCCCTCGATGAACAAGGCACGATCTATCCACGTGTGCGGTATGTCATGGTCGATTGGCAACAAACGGTGTTGGATGGGGCTCTGGCCCATCCTGACCTGACAGCCCATCGGGATCACGTCGACACCTATCGTGGGTCGAGTGAAGATGTGGCGGGAATAGGTGATGGAACCGTCGACCGCATCATCTGCAATGAGCTGTGGAACGATTTGCCGACGAAATTGTTGGCAAAACACGGCGGTGAGGTGGAGGAAGAGTTTATCCGTCCCAACCTCAGCGAGTCATTGCATGCCCGGATTCAGGATTGGTCGACCTTCGTGCGGGCTTTTCAGGACCAGGATCTCGAAGCGCTCAAGGCCCTTCCTCCGTTCCTCGATGGATTGGTCTGGGAAAAAGAGTATCGCAAAATCGAATGGAAAGACGTTCCCTATCGGAAGATCATTGTGGAATTTCTGCAGTCCATCGATCAAGACGTCCTGGTGCCCGTGAATGTCGGGGCATTCGCAACCCTGAAGGAGGCCAAGCGGATCCTGGCTCCGGGCGCCATCGGGTTCAGCGCGTTCGATGCGGGCACGGCCGACATGAACGTCTTGAACGATCCGGAAAAACCTTGCTATGGCCAGTTCGGTGGCCAATACAGCTTCATGATCAACTTCGCGTTGATCGAGGCCGTGGCCAAGCATGTGGGGATGAAGCAAACGACATTCGAACCGCAGCGTGAATTCGTGGGGCGATCGTTGAATACCAACGTGATCACACTGATGGATCTGCTGGCGACCCATCCCTCCGCGGGACCGAAACTACAACCCTGGGAGCAAGATCGGCTCGTGCTGAAGACGATACGGGCGTTGAATGACACATTTGAGAGTCCCTATCGTCGACGGCTCGAATTTCCGTTGGGGACCAACATTCCGCCTGAAGAACGGGACACGTTGGGCGCGATCTTGCGCGCACTCAAAGACAATGGTATTCCCGACACTGTGGCCTATCTGACGGAAGAAGAACTGCGCGATGCACAAACGGATTTGGAAGAAATCGGCTACGACCGACACACGATGAGGATGGCCTTAAGCGCCCCTTCGGGTCCCATCGAGTACCAGCACTTTGCCTGCCGGTAATGTGAGACCCCATTGTCCGTCTCCTGTCTCACCGAAGCGCGAATATGAAATAGCTGATGTCATGCAGCGTAGGCCTCGACCTTGCCACCCGTTCCTTCGCACAAGTTCCTGATTGATGCTAATGCATTCTCCAAACCTTCATGTATTGAGGGATCGTAGTCCCGGTTCGGCTCGAACGTTAGATGAACAGTGACTGTGGCAGTCGTATCGTTCCCCTTCACTTCTAACCAACCGCTATACTGATCGTCGCTGTCAGAGCCCCATTCCATTCGTTTACGGATGTAGTCCACATGGTACATGCCGTCTGAAGCATATTGACGCCCTCTCGCCTCGCCCTGCACACGGACATGCTCGCTGCCTTGTCTGATGACGTTTCTGACGGTGGGCAAGTAAAGAGGAAAATTCCTCACGTCAGAGGCAAACTCGAATACCTTTTGTGCGCGACAATTGATGGTCGCTGTGTGCTCATATTCACCCATAGGTCCTCCTGTGTAATGCCGACCGGTGGACGCCGCCGCTGCTCATCAGCATATCGAGTCCTTGACTCCAGCATCACTCGGGAGAGCCCTTGCTCTCTCATATGCACCTGCCTTCGGTTCTCGGTTCACGACAAACCAAGGAGGTTGCCGGTGGCATGACGAGAGGTGATTGGATGCGATCAAACATAGTCGGCGGTCGAGGAGCTACCCCGACATCGTCATCGGGACAAGGGCGAGAAGCAGACCGATTGTGGTCAGCCCGTCGGCGTGAGCGGAGCAAGCAGCAGGGAACTTAAAGGGCTGGCAAGCAGCGGAGCGAGCATGAGGCCAAATTGAGGGAAGTGGTCCTGCAGGGACAGAAACAGCCCATGATCTTTGAGCCATTGCTCCGGTTCCGGCACCGCTTGTTTGGAGGGGCTTTCTTGCAGCAGAGCCTGTGCCCGCTTTGCCAGGAGAAGCGCAGCGGGGAGATACGTTGAAACCAACATCAAGGTAAAGGTGACGCCCCAAAACAGCGTGATGGCCAAGGCTGCGCCCAGCACCGCTTCGTGAGCTTCCTTCCCGGACATCAATGCCGCCGGCCACCGCAGCCAAGCTCCCATGTGTAACACCCCGGCGACGAGAATCGCCGAAGCCGCCGTCAGCACCTCCTTCAACCGTTTCATCTGCGACGCGCAAAATTCAGGATTGAGCTGCTTGCCCGTGCGTGGCGGCGCGAGTGTGCTGCAAGCAGCGAGCAAAGCCACCACCGGTACCACCATGGCTTGCACGTTCACGGTAGACACAACTGCCATAATATAGCGCAGGAGGTCCTCGCTGATCCGGTGGGGCCCGGCCTGGCGCAGGTTGTCGTAGCTAAAGCTGAAGACGGCTCGATAGAGCGCATGTCTCTCATCGAGCGCCCAGATAAAGACCACTCCGATCGAGGCAAAGACGATCCCGATGCCCGTGATTACGAGCAGTCGGGGTCGCGGATGAGACTGGTAGATGATGAGCCCACACAGGATCAGGGCATAGACCCCGGCCACCAGCGCCACGACCACGGTGGTCAGCCAGATATACCGGGATTTGACCTCCACGAGAAAATGGGTGGGATTGAACACCTGCTCCGAGGGCGCTGCGGTGGGGTGCATGAGCCCACTCGTGAGATTGTGGAAATTATCCACCGTGATGTTGGAGCTGAATTCAAACAGACTCGTCGAGAGCAGGAGAATGCACACCGGGGGGATGATAAGGAGCAGGAAGCCATAGTCGGAGGAACGTGTGGCGGTCGAGGGCGTCATGGCAGTCAGGCTGAAACGATGCGAATCTGATGAGGCAAGCGCACGGCGCGCATCCTAGCACAATCGTTCCAATGGGACGAGGTAAGACTCCCGGTCCACCATGGAAAAAAGAAGAGTCCTTGAGGGGGGTTATCGATCTTTGAGCCGCCCAAGCGTGCTCTCGATCGACCGTTCGAGTTTGTCCGCAGCTCCGCTGAGGGCCAGCTCGACAGTCGATGCCTGATGGCTCACGGCGATGGGCTGGTGACCGGCCAGTCTGGCTTCAAGCACACACCGGATGTCATCACCCTTGGTTTTGTGGCTGTTGGTGTCGCTGAGATGCGTCTCGACGCGGGTAATCCGATCACGAAATCGGCCTACCGCGCCCTCAATGCTGGTGTGGGCCAAGGCAACGATCGCTTCTCGCCCTCTGAGGTTATTGTCCGTATTGACTTGAATCTGCATGGGGTCACCTCCCTCACGTGATCACCGTTCAGATCGAACCTAATCACCAGGCATAATCAAAGTCAACCGCACTGCGGCTTTCCATCGCTCATCTCCGGTCGTCAAGTCCGGCAGTTCGGATGTGATAATTACGTGACGACTCTGTCGACATGAATTCTATGCCTGCTGCAAAAAGTCTTACGAAGGTGCTGTCTTGATTCCGGCTTGCGCTCGGATTCCCTTTCTGGCGCCAATCGCCTGTTCATTGTCCAATCAGCCAGACATTCTCGCTGGACACGTGTTCCGTCCTGCCACAATTCGAACAAGCAATACAGTTTGTAAATCAAACGAATCAATGCATTAGGACACATTGTCTGAACACATGAGAACGGCACGATAGCTGCTGTGCGTGTTGGCAGTCATTGTTCGCGCTCACTTGATCACACAGGAGGGATTCATGAGAGGGATGTGCAGTGTGGCTGTAGGAATGGTGGCGTTGTTGGCCGTCACTGGAATCGTAAGCGCTCCCGAGAGCTTTGCGGATTCCCACAGGGTGGATATCATCGAGACACTGAAAGGGACGGCGACGCAATCGGACAGTAATCCTCAAGGACAACAGGGGAGAGTAGATGTCATCCAAAGTAGCGGGTCCGGAGGCACGCAGTACGCCTACGCCAAGCCGGTGAACCACTGAGAATTGAGCCGATTCGAGACTGAGGAGGACTCGTTGTCCTCCTCAGTCAAAAGGCAGTCAATGCATACATTCGCCTCTGCATTCTCTTCCACCAGACTCGCCAGGTAAAATCGACAGCGCCGGAGCAGTCCTCCTGGCAACCTTTCCGCAGGCCCGCAACCGTTTCATCAGCCGAAGCGACTTCCTAAACAGTCGATACTCTGGGATGTTATGCGATCGTTGTCTATGTTGCTGATCGTTTGACTCACACGATATCCGTTTATATACTCAATTTTTACCTGGAGGCGATCAAGATGAAAATCCTGATAGGCTTGCTCGTCCTAGTCGTTCTCCTCGTCGGCGTTGTGCTCGCGCTTCCCTTCCTCATCGATCTCAACAAGTATCAAGATCAATATAAGCCCCTCATCGAGGATGCCCTCAATCGTAAAGTTCAGTTGCAAGACATCCGCTTGACGGTCTGGCCGAGGATCGGCGCGCGCGTGGCCGGCTTTGCAGTGCTGGATGACCCATCCTTCGGCTCAGGCCCCTTTGCGTCACTTTCCTCGTTGGATGTGGGTGTGAAATTGATGCCGTTGCTGAGCGGCAAGGTCGAGGTGGAAGAAATCACGCTTCGCGATCCCGACATCACGGTGATCAAGAACAAGAAAGGTGTCCTAAACGCGTCGACGATTGGCCGCAAGGGGGTGGGGGTCCCTGAAACGCCCTCTCGTGCCCCGATTCCTTCGACCGAGGGCCCCCTTAAAGTACTGGCACTCTTGGCCGTTGACCGAGTCTCAATCGACGGCGGGAAATTGACGTATCGCGATCTGTCCGCCGCCAAACCGACTGAGTATGTGTTGCAGGATATGGAGTTGCTTCTTCGTGACGTTCGGCTCGGCCAAACGCCGACCTTGCACTTCCTCTCACTCGTGCAGCCGTTCAACATACCGGTGAAACTCGATGGTACGTTCGGACCGCTGAAAGAGACGATGGATATTGACGCAATCAATTTTCAGCTCGGTGTAGGGAAGACGGACTTCACGATTACGGGCAAAGCCGCCGGGAATGACGCCAACATCAATATCACTTCGCCGGTGATCAATACGGCGAACCTTCCGGTGGCGCTCCCGCTCAAAAAGCCGGTCGACGTGAAGAATTTTCAGATCGCGGCGGAAGTGAGAGGACAGGAAGCTAAGCTGAATGCCCTGTCGTTCCAATTATTCGACGGTCAGATCAAAGGGCAGGGCAAACTGATCGCCGGGTCCGATGCGCCGCCTTTCAAGGGTGGCGTCACGGTTCAAGGAGTACAACTTGGCCCGGCGTTCACTGCTGTCGCGGAGACACCGATCTCCGTCAGCGGGACGGCCGGCGCCGATCTTTCGTTGCAAGGCCAAGGGTTCTCCATGCCGGATCTGACAAAGGCCTTGGAAGGAACCGGTCACATGGCGGTGAAGGATGGGAAGATTGAGGGGGTGAATCTGCTTCAGGAGGCAGTCTCCGCTCTTAAGGTTGTCGGCATCTCACTCGGCGATCCTAAAGCAACAGCGTTTTCGACGATCGAAACGGATCTTGCCATCAAGCACGGGATCATCAACGTAAAGCGTCTCCTAATGGACAGTCATGATTTTCAGGCGACCGGCGGCGGGACCATCGGATTCGACCAGCGGTTGAATCTGCTCGTGAATCTCAACCTGTCTCAGGAGGTGAGTCAGAAGCTCGCCGGAGTGTCACCCGTCATCAAGCTCGCGTTGAAAGACGGCCGATTGAGCCTGCCGCTCGCGATTACCGGCACCGCGCAAGCACCGTCGTATGGAGTTGACCTCAAAGGCGTCACCGGGAAAGTGCAGGAGCAGGTGAAGAAGAAGGTGGAAGAAACTGTCGGTGGGCTGCTCAAGGGCACCACCAAACCCGAGGACTTGAAGAAAGAGGGACAAGAGCTGCTCAAGGGAATTTTCGGCCGTTAACGAAAGCTGACTTCTATGAATGTCGTAGATACGCTCACGCAGTATGCCGTGCAGTACGGGTTGCAGGCCGCGGTTGCGCTCGGGATCTTCATCGCCGGTGTCATGGTGTCTCGCTGGGCCGGGAATTTGGCACAGCGAGCGCTCGAGAGGCAGACCCTTGATCCGCCGGTGCGTCTGCTCCTCGTTCGCATCGTCAAGATCGTGGTGCTGCTCTTTACCGCCATGATTGCCCTTCAGACGCTCGGTGTGCCCATCGCCCCGCTAATTGCCGGCGTCGGAGTCGCCGGCGTAGGGATCGGGTTGGCCTTGCAGGGGGTGCTGAGCAACGTAATGGCCGGGCTCTCGATTATCTTCAGCAAGCCTTATAAGGTCGGCGAACATATTTCGTTGCTCGGGGTCCACGGCGACGTCGTAGTGATCGACGTCTTCACAACGACACTGATGCACGCGGACCGCTCCCGCGTGATCATTCCCAACAGAAAAATCGTCGGAGAGATCCTGCACAACTTTGGAACCATCCGTCAGATGCGGTTGACCATTCCCGTATCGGCGAATGCGAATCTCGATGAAGCCCTGGCTCAAGTTCGGGATGTTCTCAATCGGCATCCATCGGTCATGAAAGACCCGGTTCCTTCGGTAGGAGTGTCGTCTCTCGGGGAGTCATCCCTGGCCGTGGTGATCGCCGTAGAGCCGTGGACGGCTGTGGCGGATTACAGTTCGACTCAGGGAGAGCTGAACAAGTTAATCCTTGAACGATTCCAGGGACGAGGGATTGCGCTACCTGCTGCGAGTCTTACCGTCCACTTAGTGAACGGATAAGAGCGGTCGAGAAGAAACCCACGGTGTGGATGTGAGCGACGTGAAGTCTCGGCGATCGCTCTTCTGAGTTATTGCCGGCGTCAAGGTGCGCCTCCATCTCGAGCCTGAATGGAAATTATGCAATAAGAGGTACGCGAATTCGGATATGCCTACCAGTGTTATAACCACTCGTCTGTAAGAATCCCTACGCTTGAGAATCTCCGGAAGATCCGAAGCGGCGAGTGCTGCCCGCGGCATCCATCTGCTGCGGTGTCATGGCAAACACGGTATAGCCCTAAGATTGACAGCTCTGTGGGGACGTTAGTGACGAAGGAGGATACATGAAGCAGTCGGTTCTGTTTACCGTAATGATACTTCTCTTCATGATGGGGAACGTCGCTTCCGCTGCCGATCAGTCCGCCTCAGCACCTCCGGATTCAGCTCCGGCGCTGGACGTCGTGACCTTGAAAGACGGCAGTGTGATTTATGGCGAAGTGATAGAGATGACGGGCGGGATACTTCAGATCAAAAACTCCATGGTGAGCGACATCATCAAGGTGAAGTGGGAAGCGGTCAGTAAACTGGCCGTCTCTCATCCCATTCCTTTTCATTTGAAGGAAGGATCCGTTCTGGTCGGAACCGTCGAAGAGAGCGACCCTGGAATGATGAAACTTAAAGGAGGGCCCACAGTAAGCACGATGACGGTACCGATGGATACGGTGACTCAAGTAAACCCTATGGTCCAACCTCCGGTCATTTACACCGGCAGTTTGAATGCCGGGTACTCACAAGCCACAGGAAATAGCCAACTCCGGAACATCAGCGTGCTGGGCGATCTTGTGGCTCGAAGCGAGCAGCTTCGGTTGACATTGCTGGGCCGCTACGTCTATGGCGACAATGCCGGCAGCCTGATCACTCGGAATGCTCGAGGGACGATCAAGCTCGACTTCTTTATCACTAAACGGTTTTTCTGGTATACGTCGGCCTATTTTGAGAACGACCGATTACAAAACTTGAAGTTGAGAACGGCGATCTCCAGCGGTGCGGGGTATCAATGGATTGAGCGCGGAGACTACAACGGCATTTTCAAAGACATGACCTTGTACACTGAAGCGGGTCCGTCATATTTCAATGAAGACTTTCGTGACCCGTTTCCGGATAAGGCAAGTTTTCGTGGGCGCGTGGCCATGAAATTGGATTGGCCCCTGTTCGACGGCCGTGTCACGCTCTATCACTACAACGAAATTTTCCCGTCTCTCCAAACCTTCTCGGATTTCTACTACACGATGGATAACGGGTTTCGCTTGAAGATTCTGGGGAGTCTGGCGAGCGGATTCCAGGTGACCACGCGTTTCAATAATCGGCCGCCTGCCGGCACCGGCGATACGGACAATTTGTACCTGCTCACGCTCGGCTATGCCTTCGATACGACGCGTAAACGATAGCTTGAGGATACAGCAAGAGATCCAGAGTCGCTTTCGCAACGTGTAAGGTCTCAACGCATCAACGGACAAGAGCGGCCAAGGCAACTCAAGACAGGTGGGTGAGAAAGATTACGCCTCGACCGTTTCTTCCGTGCAGCCTCACCGGACGAGATTTTCAGTATCCGTCGAGCCAATCGTTCTGCTTGCCTTGAAACTTTCACCGCAAAGGTCGAGAATTGAGAGTCTGAGGCTATTTACGGTGTCGCACTGATCGGCTTTCTCAAAGGAGGAGCAGCATGCTGAAAGAGTTCAAAGAGTTTGCCATGAAGGGCAACGTCCTGGACATGGCGATCGGTGTCATCATCGGTGGAGCGTTCGGCAAGATCGTGTCGTCACTCGTCAGCGACGTCCTCATGCCCCCGATGGGACTGCTGATGGGGAAAGTTGATTTTTCCAGTCTCTTCATCGATCTGTCTCGAACCTCACCTCCATCCTTAGCCGCCGCAAAAGCCGCCGGAGCTCCGACGCTCAATTACGGAGTCTTTCTCCAAAGCGTGTTCGACTTCATCATTATCGCTTTTGTCATTTTCATCCTGGTCAAGCAGGTGAACCGGTTTAGGCAAGAGGCGCCGCCGCCACCGCCTGCTCCACCCGCGCCGACCAACGAAGAGAAATTGTTGATGGAGATCCGTGATCTGTTGAAAACCCGGCAGTAGCGTGACAGCGATACACGGAGCGTCAAGGTTGCGTGGTGTATGTCACGTGCTTGGAAGGTAAGGAGATCATCATGGGAACACTTAAGACGGCAATAGGTATGGCGATCGTGGTCGCCTTGATGGGTTGTTCATCATTTCTGAAGCAGCACCCCGATGCGTATATCAAGCAGCCGACCGTGTGTATCGACCGATGGTACGGCTATCACCAGGGCAAAGGGTGCCCCTCCACGGCGAAAGCGGTGACTCCCGATCCATCTCAAGAGCTAGCTGCCCGTCTGGCGGCACTGGAGCAAGATCGCGAACGATTGTCCCGCGAGTTGGAGGCTGCGCGCAGACAAAACGGAGCGTTGAGTAGCCGTGTCAGCGACTTGGAACGGCAGCTCGCTGAGCGTGATCGAGAAATTGCCGCCTTGCGTTCCAGCGCGGGCGATTCTGCGAATCTTTCCAGTCAACTGTCGGCAGCGCAAATGGAGAGGGATGGCCTCGCGACGGAACTGGCCGCCTCCCGTCAGCACAGTGGCGACAAGGACAGGCTTGCCGCAGAACTCGCAGCCGCCAACCAGCGTATTGCTGATCTGGAAAGCCGGCTCGCCGATCGTGACAAGGAACTCGCCGGTCTGCGGGGCGACTTGTCCGCTGAAACGGCCAAGTTGCAAGAGGCGCAGCGTGGGCTGATCCGGGCTCTCCGTCCCGAGATCGCCAAGGGTAATATTGCGATCGATTTAAACAGCGAGCGTCTTCTGATCAACTTGGCTTCCGGTTATCTCTTCGACTCAGGCGAAGATCAACTTAAGCCTGCCGGAGCCGATGCGTTGCAACGAGTGGGCGGCGTCCTGAAAGACTTTCCGGAAAAGCAGGTCCATGTGGCCGGCTATACCGACAATGTTCCGATCAAGAGTGCCTTAAAGAAAAAATATCCGACGAATAAGGAGCTATCGGACGCTCGTGCTGAGAGCGCCGCCCAGGCTTTACGTGGCGGGGGGCTCACCAGCAACCTGTCGGCTGCTGGTCATGGAGAAAGCAATCCGGTTGCGAGCAACAAGACGGCTGACGGTCGATCCAAAAATCGCCGGGTTGAGGTCATCGTCAAGTAATCGAGAAAAGTGTGTCCACTTCCCGTTGGTTGAAGGGGCTCTCCTGTGGGAGAGCCCCTTTGTCATTCAGCTCTCCAACTTCCGACATTTGTTATCGCCCCGAATGTACCTTCTGGAATTTGGGACACGATCGGTTGACATCATCCATCGACCAGAGTAGTTTCCGGAAATCAACACATCCGCATTTCCTTCTGGGCCACCAACATGGCCAATACAAGCGTTCAGGGCCGCGTCTTCTACGCCGGAACGGATAAGGGGATCAAAGGCCTCGCGATTGTCGCGGTGGATTTCGATCCGCTTTTTTCCGAGGAGATCCTCAATAAAGACTCCAAGCCTGTCTTCAGCGACGACGATGGATTTTTCAGCATTGCGTACACTCCTGACCGATACCGGGCCTGGGTGCTCGACAGAAATCCCGACATCGTCGTGAGGATCTATGGGCCTGGGTTGCGATTGTTGCATCAAACCGCCGAACACGACGACGTAACCGACAGCACGCTCACTCTCACCACGATCAACATCCATCGGGTCAATATCGAAGGCTGGCTCGTGACCAACGCGACGCTCGACCCCACTAATCCCAATCTTCGTGCCGATGGGACTCCCATCACCTGGACCACCGGCAACGAGGTGGTCATTTTGAAAGACGGGGAGAAATTGTTTCCTTTGCTGACCGATGACATCAATAAAGCCGGCACGTCTATCCATTTCATGAATATGAATTTTTGGCTGGGGAAGAATTTGATCACTAAATTCGTTCCAGACCCGCCGCCCGAGAATGTGCCGGTCAATGGGTTGAGGGTGCATGAAATCCTCAAGACCAAAGCCGCCACGCTCGCGTCCATCAACATTCTTGTTCAGGATGTTCCCCTGTTCGGCAGAATCTTCGGCGCCGACACCGACGGCTTGGTGGAGGATTTCTTCAAGACCAGCAACGCCGGCGTCCGTTCGTTCCCCATTTTTCTTTCGCCCCTCAACCTACCGTCCTTCATGCATGCTAAGGCGGTCATCCTCGACGGAACAAAAGCCTTTGTATTGGGCTCTACCATGTCGCAATCATACTTCGGGGCTTCTGACCACATGATTCAAGACCGTCGCCATCGAGGTTCCTTGATTCATGACATCAGTGTGAAAGTGGAAGGGCCGGCCGTTGAGCATATCGACCGTACATTCACGACCATATGGAATGCGGCGGACTCATCAGCATCTGCGCTCTCTCCCGCTACGGGACAGGCCACGGCAGCCCAACCGGGCATCGGTGTTCAGGTCATTCGTACCCTCCCGGGCGGAACATTTACGACTTCACACACGGGCGGTCCTGCGCTTCCCCATGGAGAAACCGGCGCGCTGGAGGCTTACCAACGCGCCATTGCTCAGGCCAAAAACTTTGTCTATCTCGAAGACCAGTATTTTACCGCGCCGGAGATTTTCGACGCCTTGCTCGAGCGAATGCGGATGCCGGAAGCGGCCAAGTTGGAAGTCATTCTCGTCATGAACGCCAAACCGGATGTTTCAGGTTATCCGGAAAAGCAAATCCAATTGATCAAGCAGTTCCGCTCCGATCTCGTCAAAGCATTGGGAGAGCCGCTGGTCAAGAAGCGCCTGGGCCTCTTCACCATCTGGAGTTGTCAAGAAACTGCTCCGAAATACGAGATCATGCCCATCTATGTTCACAGCAAAGTGGCGATTGTTGATGATGTGTGGGCGACGGTAGGTAGCGCTAACTTGGACGGCGCGTCCCTGAACCAGATTCAGCTGTCCACTATCGTGGAAGAGAAGCTGGCCGATCAGATCGAGGAAGGGAAATGGTGGAAGAAACTGATGATGGGCATCGTCATCTGGCTGTTAAGTCCGCTCGTCATCGCTATCGTCGCAGCCGTCAAGATTGGAACAGCACGGCCGACACAACATGCCAATCCTGGCCAGGCAAGGCAGCCGACTCGCTCGACGGAGTTGAACGTGGTGATATGCGAGAAGCAGCCTGATTCGGCGGTTCCCAACCAGACCGTCACCGCGTTTCGCGAATCACTCTGGAGCGAACATCTTGGCCTCACGTCACTGCCTCCGACTCCAGGGTCCGGCTGGATTGAGTTCTGGAATCAGCGCGCTGAAGACAAATCGAAGAATCTTCAGCTCGAACCATCGAAACCGGCCACCCAACGGACGAAACATCCGGCCAAGATTCTGGCCTGGCAGCCGGAAAAGGAGTCCGAGCCCTATCTCCGCGCGCTGGGTGTGAAGACGAATGATCTCAAGATACGTTCTGCGGCCGATAAGTTCGACTTCGCAACCGGGACGTGGGAGCCGTAGGTGTCGAGTATGGGAAATACGGTCACCAATTCGGCGGTCGGACTCGGTAAGGCTCTGTCGATCCTCAACGAAGTCGCCCGGACTTCCGCCTCGGCCAACGCATTCGTCAATTTTCTGGGATGGAAGCTCCCGCCCGGACTGGAAGAGATAGGGCTGACCGGGATCGACCTGACCAACTTTCTTGCCAAGCTCCATCTCGTCTTGGAGTCTTCCGAATCCGAATGGGAGGATGAGGTGTTGATGGCGGTCCGCATCGGGGAACTTGCGAGCGCCATGGCAAACCTGGTCCAGGACATCAATCGATATTCGGACGAACTGCCGACGCGACTCGCTGCGCAAGGCGATTATATTTCCCGCACCAACATTCATACGCAGCTTCCTAGACGAATCTTCGATTTGCT
This sequence comes from Nitrospira sp., assembly GCA_024760525.1. Taxonomy (NCBI): domain Bacteria; kingdom Pseudomonadati; phylum Nitrospirota; class Nitrospiria; order Nitrospirales; family Nitrospiraceae; genus Nitrospira; species Nitrospira sp. Next base: position 3,811,963 of record CP060499.1, on the reverse strand, counting down.
GCTGACCGGCTATCTCTCCAGTACATCTCCGCTAGCCTCAGCCGTTCTCCATCTGATGAACATTTTCGAGTTCAAACATTTCGAAGCCGATGACAGCATCCATCAGGTCGAGCACATTCGCGCCATCGTTCATTACAATCATCTGAAGGCATTCCTGTCGGATCCATCACGACATCTGCGAGAAACATACGGGTGGGGCACTTCCCATTTTGCCGTCGAGGATCTTCTTAACCGGATTGGTCAGGTGTTACGTGCACTCGGCTCGACGGTTCGGTTTCAAGCCATGGAACGCCGCGCCGAAGAGATTCTTCTCGGTCGCCGGCTGCGCGACGATGAAACAGATCCATCCCTCCAACTGATCACTCATCTCTACGAACAAGTCGGCGATATCGGGGGACTGATTGTCGGGCTGTCGTTGTTCGGCGCGAGGCCGACCTCACCGAATGCCGAGGACGGTGGCATTGGACTGTTGCCGATCATGCGTGGACAAGTGGATGGCGAAATCCCTCTGCACATATTCGAGGATACAGTCATTGAACTCTCAGCTCATGCCGACGTGCTCAGACGTACGGCGATGATTCTCCGGCCCAACCTGCCGTTGGACGTTCGGACCGCTCCCAGCTTGGGAACGCTCGCGAACGGCCGCGTCATGCTAGGTTTCCGTCATGGTCGCCCCGACGGCACGCCTCTTACCTTGGTCTCATTTCCCGGCGGTTCGGATCTGACGGTCCGACAGATCTCGTTCAAAGGTGGGTTTGACAAAAGCACGGATACCAGCCACGAAAGTTTTTTCGAGCTTGCTCTCACCGGCGCTGACGTGGTGATGCCGTTGTCCGAAGCCGACGGATTTCTCGTCGGAACGATTGGTCGAAATCGAATCAACACGCCATTCGATCTCCTGCTCGGCTGGACGAGCCAACGAGGCATCTACTTCCAAGGAGCCGGCGGAGTGGATGTCACTCTATCTCTGAACAAGTCGGTCGGTCCATTGCGTCTGCAGGCTCTCCATCTGGGCTTCGACGTTCAAGAAGAAGGATTCGAGACAGAAGCGAGTATAAACGGAAGCCTCACCATCGGGCCGATCACTGCCACGATCGAGCGACTTGGCGTGACCGTCAGCGTGTCTTTCAAAGACGGCAACCTTGGCTTGTTCAACCTCTCTCCGAGCTTCAAGCCGCCGAGTGGGGTGGGGCTGGCGATTCAGGGGCCGGGGGTGGCGGGAGGCGGGTTCCTGTTCTTCGACCCGGCCAAGGGCGAGTACGGCGGCGTGCTGCAACTCGAATTGGGGGAGCGTATCGCCGTGAAGGCGATCGGGCTCTTGAGCACCCGGCTGCCCGATGGGAGCAAGGGCTACTCCCTCGTGCTGCTCATCACCGCCGAAGGGTTTACACCCATTCCCCTGGGCTTTGGCTTTACGTTGACCGGCATCGGGGGCCTGCTGGGCGTCAACCGCACGGTGCGCACCGAGACCCTGCGCCAGGGACTCAAGACCGGCACTCTCGATTCCCTCCTGTTTCCCCGTGACCCGGTGCGGAACGCGCCGCAACTCGTGAGCGACCTGCGGGCCGTGTTCCCACCCGCCCCCGGCCGACATGTCCTAGGCCCGATGGTCCAACTGCGCTGGGGCACCCCCACCTTATTGACCCTCGATCTGGCAGTGCTGCTCGAACTACCGACGCCGGTGCGGCTGATCGTGCTGGGCCGGCTGCAAGTTCTGCTGCCCAACCAGAGTCATCCGCTGGTCCAAATCCGCATGGACGCCTTAGGCGTGCTCGATTTCAATGAAGGCACCGTGGCCCTCGATGCCACGCTCTACGACTCGCGCATCCTGGACTTCACCCTGACCGGCGACATGGCCCTGCGCGCCCGCTGGGGGAGCCGGCCGAACCTCGTGCTGGCCATCGGAGGAGTGCACCCGCGATTTCCAGCACCGCCAGGCCTCCCCGTGCTCAGCCGCCTCGCGCTGACCCTGGCCGATGGCGCCAACTTGCAGCTGCGCTGCCAGGCCTATCTCGCCGTCACCTCCAACACCGTGCAGTTCGGGGCGCGGGTGGATTTGCATGCGGCGGGCGGCGGCTTCAGCTTCGACGGCATGCTGAGCTTCGATGCCCTCGTGCAACTCGCGCCGTTGGCGTTTCAGGTCGATGTCGCCGCGGCCATTGCGTTGCGCTACCGGGGCCGCCTGCTGATGGGGATCTCGTTCAGCGGGATGCTCGCCGGGCCGACGCCCTGGCACGTAGAGGGCAAGGCCACCATCAAAATTCTGTTCTTCAAAGTGTCCGTGCACTTTGAGCGGCAGTTCGGCGCCCGGACCGTGCCCCCGTTGCCCGCCGCCGTCGATGTGCTGGCCTTGGTCACCGACGCCCTCCGGGACCGTCGCAACTGGAGCGCGACACTCCCGCGCACCGAGCCCGCCATCGTCACCCTGCACGAGACGACCCCCGCGGCCCAAACCCTGCGCGTGCATCCGTTAGCGGAGCTGACCGTGCGCGAGCGCGTGGCCCCGCTCAAGCGCCGGATTACGAAACTCGGCACCGCGCCGCTGCGCGGCGGCCCCACCACCGTGATCGTCACGGCCACCCATCGCAGCGCGATCCCGCAACCGGTATCCACCACCCCGGTGCAGGAGCCGTTTGCCTTGGCGCAATTTGAGGAGTTAAGAGACGACGAGCTGCTCGCGCGGCCGGCCTTTGAGACCCACGAGGCGGGGCTGACCTTCACGCCGGACACGGTGGCTTTTGACGAGGACCCGGCGCTCACCGGCCCGCTGCGGTATGAGACGCTCCTCCTCGATCCGACGCGGCCGCCGCAACCGGCGCAGCCCGGCTATACCCTGTCGGCGGCGGTGGTGACGCGGGCGGCCGTCTTTGGGGCGGCGGGCCAAGCCGTGCTTCGCCGCCATGGCCGGGCCCGCTATCGCGCCGCTGAACTCGTGGCTGCATAGAAAAGGGCGACCAATGGCCGCATGTGGGGCCAAAAACTTCGAGCGGAGATCACAATGAACAAGAAGCTCGATCCTGTACTGCGAACGAAATTACGCAATGCAGGGCTAGGTATACCGGAACCGACGGCAGCGCGGAGGCCTCGCGGACTTTCCCGAGATCAACAAGTTGGAGTCATCGTTGAGTTCACGGGGAGTGTCGATGATTTGACTCGTGTCGGCTTTGAACGACACAGTTTAGTGCAGCATCCCACGAAGGGCTACAAGATTGCCACGGGTCTAATTCCGGTAGAGCGGCTCGAGGAACTTGCTGGACTCCATCACGTAGTCACGGTTGAAGGCCCACGGAGGATGCATCGGGAGCTGAACTTTAGTCTTCCGGAGATTGGTGCGACCACGGTCCATACGGGCACTCATTCGCGAAAGGGCGATGGAGTCGTGGTTGGTATCATCGACAGTGGTATCGACTGGCGTCACGGGTCCTTCGTCAACGAGGACGGGACATCAAGAATCCTCGCTATCTGGGATCAGATGTTGACACGAAGAGCCGGCGAAACCAGTGGTCCCAATGGTGTCGGCGTCGTCTATAACCAGGATCAGATCAGCCAAGCCCTTAAAGGTCGGGCGAGGGTCAGGACCAGGGATGTCGATGCCAGAAATGTTCACGATGGACACGGGACCCATGTGGCCGGAATCGCCGCAGGCAACGGCAAACCGCCTACCTGTTGCCACGTCGGCCGCACGTATGTGGGCGTCGCACCGCAGGCAAATCTCATTGTCGTCCGATTCGATTATACAAATCTCGAGGAGATTGGAGAAAACCAACGACTGGTCGAGGCCATCGAGTTTATCTTTAGCTTCCTCGACGCAATCGATAAGCCGAAGGTCATCAATATCAGTATGGGAGACAATCTCGGTCCTCATGACGGCACCAGCGCCGTGGAGCGAGCGATTGACGCTCACGTTGAAACGGGCGATTTCCTGCATCATCCGCATATTGTCGTCAAATCGGCGGGGAACGAAGGCGGGCAACTGCGGCATGTGCACGGGAGTGTTCCGGGGAACGACCGGCTCGATATTGAGGTTGAGGTTCCTAAAGATGTCACGAGGGATGCCTATCTGGATCTGTGGTATGAACGGGCCGGCACCCTCAACTTGACGATCACTGCTCCGGGAGCAGTTACGAGCCCGCCCATCCCCCACGGAACTGATCTTCCGGCAAATGCCGCCGCTCCGCCGTTTATTGCCAATCCTACTGCGGCGGCGAATCGTCAATCTCAAGTCGAGGTCGATGGGACCATCAATGGAGAGCACAATCGCGATAATAATTTCCGTATCACGATTCACGATCCCGTACGAGGCGCTCTTCCACACGGTACTTGGAGATTGACACTGGTCAATCCGAACGCCGGTCCTGTGGCGTTCCATTGTTGGATCGAGCGCGGGTCCAATACGCCGACGTTTCTTCCTCCAACATCTCCAGCTGACGGCAAGATTCGCGCGACGCTCGATTCGACGCTGAGCATTCCGGGGACTGCTGCGCAAGTTATCGCCGTCGCCAATCACGAGTCCCGCACCAGCCGCTGCGATTGCTGGCCTTCAAAGGGCATTGTCTCATCTTCGAGCCGCGGTCCCGTGGCCAAGGGCCCAGCCACCAACCAAAAACCGGAGATTGCTGCGCCTGGCTTGGAAATTACATCGGCGAAGGCTGACGCGGCCAATTTCCGGGGCCGTTGTTGCGATTGCTGTCCCGATGCCTGTTGCTGCCTCTATGAGGATCTGACGGGGACGAGTATGGCGGCGCCGCATGTGACGGGAGCGATCGCCTTGCTTCTTGAGGAGAATCCACGACTCACGAGGGCGGATATCGTCCGACATTTGCAGAACACGGCGAGGGACAGACCGGCGGGAGGATGGGATGCGACGTGGGGGGGAGGAAAGCTCAACATTCAAGCGGCAATCGACGCCGTTCGTGCTGCGGCAGCCGGAGGCGGTGGAGGGGCGGGCGGCGGCGGGCCAATCATGCATCCTCCGTTCAGCCTCGAGGATTCAGCACTGAGCGGGAGCGAAGCCTCGAACTTCCGCTCCATTCGTCCTTCCATTACGCCTCGCTTTACTCGTGAACAGTCAAATCACCGTGCGCCTTCCGCGCAGCCGTATGCATCGTGGCTGCAAATCATTCGTGAGAGACTCGCAGCGTTCCCCGAAGGCGAGTACGTGGCCGCAGCCATTAGCAGACACTTCACTGAAGTCCGACGCCTTATTAACAGCAACCGTCGGGTCGCGACTATGTGGCATCGTGCAAGAGGACCACGCCTTCTTCGACGGCTTCTACAAGGAACGACGACTGATGATGGCCGGATGTCTGATGAAATGTCAGCACCTTATTATCTCGAACGCTGCCTGGGGTTAGTCGCTCAGCAGGCCAGTCCCCGACTTCGAATGAGTCTTGATCGCTATCGAGCATTTGTGATTAAGCTGCTGACCAATCCTGAGACTTCCGTAATGCCAGGAAGAATTGGACAGATATGAGCGGTACGGTCGGCACACTCGAGCAATTGGCGGGTGAACTCGCCCTCGTCTTCGAGCCACTGGCTCGACGGGCAGAGGAGGGTACTCTGGACGAGTTGTTGCCGTCGCTCGGTCTTCGTTCATTCGATATTGATGCTGAGGCGAATCCTCTCGTTGATGGACTTGCCGCTAGTGCGTCGGCTGCCGCCAATCTCGAACCCCTCATCGACGATCTGATTCAAGCCATAAGCCAGGACGATCGAGCGGCCATCATCGGGTCCACCGCCGAATTGCTTCAGCAGATTCATGCTCTTCTCGAAGCAGTACGGAACATGGTGGAGATTCTCCGATCCCTTGGCACAGATCCTGGACTTCCTCCGCAACAACGCGCTGATCTAGCAGCCTTTGCGAGTGTCTTTATTGAACGGCTTCTGAATCAATTGCTTGTCGAATATGTCGAGAAGCGATTTCCTCATATAGCCCTGCTCCTCATCACCACTGGTGTTATTGAAATCGTTCATGAGCCGAGTGTGTCAAACCAGTCACTCCAAGGACCCTACGTCCGAAGAACCTTCCACTTGGGACGACTTGCCAAGCTGTTCACGGAGCCGATCGTGCTCCTGCGCGAGGTGTATCGATGGGGAGATCCGACATTCGACGGGTTGGTCCTTTTCACGACGTTGCAGACCTTGCTGAGCCAAAAATTTGGGATTCCCGCGGAAATCATCCATCCACCTGGCGAACCGGCCTTGCTGGAAGCATTCGGATTCAACCTGGAGGTCAACCGAAGTTTCACGCCGCCCGGCCTCGACTTGGCGCTACGTATGCCGACTGCCATTGATCGCGCCGAGACGATTGAAGAAGGCGACTGGCGAGCGACCTTCGAAACACTCATCCGTGTCCAGAGCGACATTTCGGCGACGATTCGTCCGCCTTTTGATCTCGAATTCCATCTTCCCGGAGGCCTGAGCGCGGATTTTCGTCTGGCAGCGGAAGTCGCCCGCTCAAACGCCGCAGCCCCGTTTGTGGTTGTGGGAACGGCGGGCGGGTCTCGGCTGGAAATGCAGAGCGTGCAAACGCGTCTGCGTTTGGATTTGCACTTCGATGCCGGTGGACCAACCCGTGCGATCGTTGATCCCGCAATCGAGTTCAAGGTCGATCGCGCTCAGGTGGTTCTGGATTTCTCCCAATCTGACGGTTTCCTTGCAAGTATCTTTTCAGGAAAGGGATTCAGCTTCCCCTTCGATATCGCCGGAGAATGGTCGCTGGTGCGTGGAGTCCATCTTCGGGGCGGAGCTGGGCTTGAGACGACGATAGCGATCCATCGTAATCTCTTCGGAGCCCTGACGGTCGACTCACTGTATTTCTCGCTTCAACCGACGGCGCTCAACGGGAGCAGCGGAATTCAACTGGTGGCTGCTGCAACCGCCACCGCACAGATAGGTCCAGTGGCTGCGACGGTGGAACAGGTGGGACTCGTTGGAATACTCCGCTTTCCTCCACAAGGCGGCAATCTTGGTGTAGCCAACCTGGAACTGGGCTTCAAGCCGCCGAGTGGGGTGGGGCTGGCGATTCAGGGGCCGGGGGTGGCGGGAGGCGGGTTCCTGTTCTTCGACCCGGCCAAGGGCGAGTACGGCGGCGTGCTGCAACTCGAATTGGGGGAGCGTATCGCCGTGAAGGCGATCGGGCTCTTGAGCACCCGGCTGCCCGATGGGAGCAAGGGCTACTCCCTCGTGCTGCTCATCACCGCCGAAGGGTTTACACCCATTCCCCTGGGCTTTGGCTTTACGTTGACCGGCATCGGGGGCCTGCTGGGCGTCAACCGCACGGTGCGCACCGAGACCCTGCGCCAGGGACTCAAGACCGGCACTCTCGATTCCCTCCTGTTTCCCCGTGACCCGGTGCGGAACGCGCCGCAACTCGTGAGCGACCTGCGGGCCGTGTTCCCACCCGCCCCCGGCCGACATGTCCTAGGCCCGATGGTCCAACTGCGCTGGGGCACCCCCACCTTATTGACCCTCGATCTGGCAGTGCTGCTCGAACTACCGACGCCGGTGCGGCTGATCGTGCTGGGCCGGCTGCAAGTTCTGCTGCCCAACCAGAGTCATCCGCTGGTCCAAATCCGCATGGACGCCTTAGGCGTGCTCGATTTCAATGAAGGCACCGTGGCCCTCGATGCCACGCTCTACGACTCGCGCATCCTGGACTTCACCCTGACCGGCGACATGGCCCTGCGCGCCCGCTGGGGGAGCCGGCCGAACCTCGTGCTGGCCATCGGAGGAGTGCACCCGCGATTTCCAGCACCGCCAGGCCTCCCCGTGCTCAGCCGCCTCGCGCTGACCCTGGCCGATGGCGCCAACTTGCAGCTGCGCTGCCAGGCCTATCTCGCCGTCACCTCCAACACCGTGCAGTTCGGGGCGCGGGTGGATTTGCATGCGGCGGGCGGCGGCTTCAGCTTCGACGGCATGCTGAGCTTCGATGCCCTCGTGCAACTCGCGCCGTTGGCGTTTCAGGTCGATGTCGCCGCGGCCATTGCGTTGCGCTACCGGGGCCGCCTGCTGATGGGGATCTCGTTCAGCGGGATGCTCGCCGGGCCGACGCCCTGGCACGTAGAGGGCAAGGCCACCATCAAAATTCTGTTCTTCAAAGTGTCCGTGCACTTTGAGCGGCAGTTCGGCGCCCGGACCGTGCCCCCGTTGCCCGCCGCCGTCGATGTGCTGGCCTTGGTCACCGACGCCCTCCGGGACCGTCGCAACTGGAGCGCGACACTCCCGCGCACCGAGCCCGCCATCGTCACCCTGCACGAGACGACCCCCGCGGCCCAAACCCTGCGCGTGCATCCGTTAGCGGAGCTGACCGTGCGCGAGCGCGTGGCCCCGCTCAAGCGCCGGATTACGAAACTCGGCACCGCGCCGCTGCGCGGCGGCCCCACCACCGTGATCGTCACGGCCACCCATCGCAGCGCGATCCCGCAACCGGTATCCACCACCCCGGTGCAGGAGCCGTTTGCCTTGGCGCAATTTGAGGAGTTAAGAGACGACGAGCTGCTCGCGCGGCCGGCCTTTGAGACCCACGAGGCGGGGCTGACCTTCACGCCGGACACGGTGGCTTTTGACGAGGACCCGGCGCTCACCGGCCCGCTGCGGTATGAGACGCTCCTCCTCGATCCGACGCGGCCGCCGCAACCGGCGCAGCCCGGCTATACCCTGTCGGCGGCGGTGGTGACGCGGGCGGCCGTCTTTGGGGCGGCGGGCCAAGCCGTGCTTCGCCGCCATGGCCGGGCCCGCTATCGCGCCGCTGAACTCGTGGCGTAACAGGAAGGGACCAAGACCCATGCCCGATCTGCCGCAGGCTACATATCGCTTCTTTTCCTGGTTGAGACAGGGACTTCTCGCGGACTTGTCGAATTTTGGAGGATCACCTGCTACGAACTCCGGGCGCCTTGTGTATCCCGTCCGTCTGCGTGTGAACGACGGCCAGCCCGTTGACATCGACGCGCAGCTTTATGGACCCGGCGATGTAACGGGTATGGACGCTCGAGAAGTGATTCGGCTCGAGCCGCCTCGCTTCATGACCGATTTCGAGCCGAACTATTTCCCGAGTATAGAATTCGATCGGCCGGATTTTCCATGGCTCTTCACTCCCACGAGCGCGGACAGCAATCGACGACTCCGTCCATGGATTTGCTTGATTGTCGTCAAAAAAGACGGAGCGACACTCACGACAGATGCCGGTAAGCCGCTCTCGGTACTCGAGTGCTCACGAGCGGAGTTACCCAATCTCGAGGAATCTTGGGCCTGGGCACACGCGCAAATCGTGTCGAGCGACCAAGCCCCTCCCGATCCGTTGCCGCATCCCGCCTTAAAGCAAATTTTGAAACAACACCCCGAGCGAACTCTGTCACGACTTCTCAGTCCGCGTCGTCTCGATCCCAACACCGCGTACTACGCTTGTCTGGTGCCGACCTGCGAGGTCGGTCTGAAAACCGGCCTTGGCGAGGCCGTGACGCCCGACGAGGAACAGGCCATGAAGCCGGCCTGGTCTGTCAGTTCAGGAGCGGGCACAACCGCTCCCATCACGCTGCCGGTCTATTTCCACTGGGAATTCCGTACAGGGGTTGAAGGCGATTTTGAATCGCTTGCCAGGCGTATCGAAGCGAAGCCGCTTCCCGAGACTATCGGGTTGCGTCAACTAGACATCAGCGCGCCGGGTTGGGGAATGCCCTCCAAGCCGAAGGGGTCTGAGGGGACTGTGCTCGATCTCGAAGGAGCGCTGCGGACGCCCGAAACGAATCCGCGTGACTGGCCGGAACCGGCACGCACCGCGTTTCAAGACTCCCTTCGTACGATTCTCAATATTCCGGCTTCCTTGAATTCGACCGGGACAATTGCCGCGTTGGGCCCGCCGCTCTACGGTCAGTGGTACGCGAAACAGGAAACGGTTCCACCGGCAAGCCAGCCGCCACATTGGTTTCGCGAACTGAATTCGGACCCACGGTATCGTGTCGCCGCCGGTCTGGGCACCTCTGTCGTGCAGCAGGATCAAGAACAGCTCATGGCATCGGCGTGGGATCAGCTCGAAAAAAAGAAGCAGGACAATCTGCGGTTGAAGCGTGCGCAGTTGGCCGAAACGGTCGGCGGCTCGCTGGTGAAAAAACATCTGGCGTCCCTCGATCCTTCGAAGCTGCTTCAGTTCGCCGGTCCTACACTCGGGGGCCTCAAAGATTTGGCGCCGCCGGCCGGGTTACCGTCCGATCCTCGGCGTCTGGTCGGACATGCCGCGCTTTCGGGCACCTTTCGTCGTTTGAATCGGCCTCGCGGGCCGTTGGCCACACGGCTCGGCCACATCGATGCCGCACGTCTGAACAACCGGATTCCTGCTCTATTCAGCAGACGTGAGGCGGACACGTCCCGTCTGTTTGCCGCCGCAACGCTGAGCGAGACGCATCGACGCATTCAGTTGGCCGCCGACTGGGCCGGACTGAAAGCGAATATCCTGACGCAGCTCGATCCCAAGGCAACCGTACTGACGGCAGTGCGTGAAACGGTTCCTTCCGCGGAAAGCATCGACGTCGCACTTTTTGCCCCGACCTTTCCCCAACCCATGTATGAACCCATGCGGGATGCGTTCCCCGACATGCTGCTGCCCGGCATGGATCAGATCCCCGCCAACAGTATCGCGTTGCTCCAAACGAATCCCTCATTCATCGAAGCCTATATGGTCGGCCTCAACCACGAAATGAGCCGTGAGCTGCTGTGGCGGGGGTTTCCAACCGATCAGCGCGGCACCTACTTTCGCCAGTTTTGGGACGCCCAGGGTGATCTGCTCGAGGGCAGCGAGCAAGAGCGTGAGGCCCGCCGGGATATCACGGCAATTGCGACATGGAGTGACGAAAGCCATCTTGGCAGTCATGGGGCACAGGGATCGAGTGAAGGCCAGCTGGTCCTCTTGATTCGAGGAGATTTGCTCCGCCGCTATCCTCGTGCCATGGTCTACGCCGTAGAGGGGATCTGGTCGACCGACGGCACCCGCCGCGAGTTGGGTGCCACTGAGCTGTATCCCATGTTTCGAGCGACACAGGCACCGGATATCACCATGCTTGGGTTTGCGTTGACCAAATCCCTCGTCCGTGGTGCGGACAATAGCCAGAACAGCGGCCATGCCGGCTGGTTTTTCGTGCTCCAAGAGCAACCGACGGAACCGCGATTTGGATTGGATGTGGCCAAAACGTTCGGCGGCACACCGGACCATTGGCCCGATCTTTCGTGGGGCAACTTGGCGTCAAGTGAAGATGCATTCAAGCAACTTGTCTATGTACCTATTGATGGACTGTTGAAAAACGTCGTGCGGGACAACATCCTCTGGGGAAAGAACTCGGCCCATATGGCATCGATCACGCGGCAGCCGCCCTTCCGCGTGGCCATCCACGCCAGAACGTGGTTACGTACGTAGCGCAACGACGGGAGAGCGCATCATGCCCTACTTGGAAGAGGAACGAACGCGACTTCAGGCTGAATTACAGGCTGCCGTTGTGGAGCAATCCGCTCTGACCACCAAGCTGAGCGCTCAACAGCAAGCCGTGACCGCCGCCCAGGCGCCAGTGACTGTGGCGCAGGCACAGCTGGCCCAGAGACAAGCGGAAGTCTCTCTATTACAGGAGGCTGTCAACGAAGCGGACAGTCGGGTGGCTGAGGCGGATCAGCAAATTCTCGACGCCTCCGAACCTGAGCCGGGCATCTCACCGCTGGAGCGGCGGCGAGTGCTTGCCGCTCTCAGGCGACAACGAGAGCAGGCTCGAGCGCAGGCCGCGGCGGCGCGTGCGAGATTGGACGCCGGCCGGGCCGTTGTGGCTCAGGCACGGGCGGCCGTGCAAGCGGCTGAGCGCCAGGTGAACGATGCACAAGCGGGAGTCGTCGCCACACAGACGGCAATTGCCGAAGTCCAGGCACGTCAGCAGACGCTGCAACAACGGATTGCGAGCATCGCCGACGTAAATGCAGAGATCGACCGAGACCCGCTCGACCGTATGACGGTGGAGCAGTTGGCCGCCGAACTTTCGGTACGTGTTTTTGAGTTGGAAGATGCGCACGTTCAGGCGCGTCTGGAACAGGAAGATGCCGAAGAACAGTTGCGCGGCCTCATCGCTCGCCGTGATGATCTCATGAACCGAATCGCGGACGCGACGACGAGACTTCCCGATGCCCAAACGAGACTCGAATCGGCACGACGCGCATTGGCCGAAGCCGAAGCCAACATCACAGCCGCATTTGAAGAAGGGCCTCTCTAGAATGAGGAAAGGAGCACTCGCGTGAAGCCGATCGGTGAGGGGCCTGAAATTCCGGATCGTGTCCGCCCCGCGGTGCTGCGCGCCTGGAGGACACGGCTACTGGGACTTCAGCGGATACATAGCCGTGCTGTCATGAATGCCCAAGCGGCCCAGCGGCTCGTGACCAAGCTGACGAGTGATCGGGCACAATGGCAGAGCGAGCTGGCGCAGGTGCAGCAGCACATTCCTGTGGCGCAGCAAGCGGTGGAGCAAGCGAAGAACAAGGTCGCTACCATATCGTCCCGGCTGACCGATCACCGAGCCGCCCGCGATGCCGCGACCGCGCGACTCCTCGGGACGGACCGCTTGAGTGGGAGAGTGGCCACCTCACAACCACTCTTATTGTTGCCCGTCCGCCTGGAAACCAGATTCATGACGAGAAGCGGTGAAGCCGGCACCGACCTCTTGGTGCGCGTCTATCCCGATGATATCCACGTCGATACGCATGAACCGGAGCTGACCGTCGATGAAGAACAATGGGGACGGGAGTACTGGAAACGTATCACGACCATTCCCCAAGGCCAGGATACAGCAGAGGTAAACCGGCAAGCCTGGCGGCAACTCGCGGATCGATTCGGCTCTCCACGCGCGGCGTGGATTGCCACGGTGTTGGACCCCGGTCAATCGAGATCTCCTGGACGGCGAGCCGATGTGTGGACCCGTGCTCCCCATACGCGAGCCCTACCAGACCGGTGGGTCGTACTCGCCTATCGCGGCGAACGCCCCTTGATTACTGCGTGGGGCAGTCAGATTCCCGATCAGTTGTCGGTTGGTCCCGCTCCGCAAGAGACCGGGTCTCTGCCTGACGATGGCAACCTGCCCATCGATGAAGGCATGCGTTGGATGATCGATTTTGCAACGGCTGAATCAGTCGGTATGGGGGTTCGAATTTCCCTCACGGAAGAACAGGCCAACGCCGGCTTTGAACGTGTGGTCGTCCTTGGAATCAAAGCTTCGCTGGATGCTCCGGCGACCGCTACGCGACTCGTGGATCTTTTCGATGCGCACCATTATACCGACGGCGTAGCGTTCATCGGGCAGAACACACCGACCAATAACACGGCTGAAGGCTCATCTGGATATCGTTCCGGCCGAGATGCCGAAGTGACGTTTGCCATTGAACGGGGAGCCTCGCTGGTCCAAGCCGGATCCGACGGGCAACTGACGGCGCAAGCCTTAGGGCTGACCCCTGCCGTCTTCGCGCACGTTCGTGGAGCAGATGGTACGGATCAACGTCACGCCGAGGCCATGAACGCGGCGCTTTTATCTCTCTGTGACAGCGCCATGTTGCGGCAACTGTCTGCTTCGATCAGTCAGGATATGCTCCGCGAGCACTTCATGGGGTTTGTGCGAGCACGCGGTCCTTTTCCGGTCTTGCGGGTCGACACACAACCATACGGCATCTTGCCCGTAGCCGCGTTCAACCGTTGGTCCTCCAGCGTGACCAATGGTCCCGAACCCGGATTGGCAAGTTGGTGGCTCGCGCAGCGTCAGATACGCCGCCAACTCATCCCCCGCGCACTCAGCACACTGACGGAGGACAACCCGGTTGCGTTGTTGGCTCAGCAGGCGACCTCGGCTGGGTATGCTCAACGAGAATTCTCGGATGCGAGCCGGACTCCGCCTGTCCCGCTTCCGCTTATCGCGACGTCGCTTCGAGATCTGCTGCTTAAACAAGCCTTGGCCGCTCGTCCCGATCCAGATTTAAATTTTCTGTTGACCTTGCCGGATGATGTACGACAGTCGTTGCTCGCCGAAGTGATCGACCTCACAACGTTGCGGCTCGATGCGTGGGGTACCTCGTTGGCCACCAGACGGCTGGCCGCTCTCCGAAAGTCTCAGCCGACAGGAATTCGCATCGGAGCCTATGGCTGGGTGGAGGACGTGCGGCGTGCGGCGGTTCCGCTGGAAGCAGTCTCCATGCCTCCTGGAGGGGTTGAGGGTCCTCTCTTCTTGGCGAACGGCAACCAAGGCCATGTCCATACGCCCTCTCTTGACCACGCGGCGACGGCTGCGATCCTGCGAAGCGGCTATCTGTCTCATAAGCAGACTGGTGATGGAACGGACAGTCCTTTTGCAGTCGATCTCTCGTCCGATCGCGTGCATCGAGCCAAATGGATGCTTGATGGAGTCCGCCAAGGGCAATCGCTGGCCACCTTGCTCGGGTATCGCTTTGAGCGAGGGCTCCATGAGAACCGGCTCGATCGCTTCATCCACCGATTCCGGGCGTTGGCGAGCCTGAAAGAGGATGACCGGCTTGCCGATGCGCGCCGGAAAGTCGTGTTGGCCGAAAGGCTCGCGCAAGAGGTGGCGGTGTTGCGGATGAAGCGGGATCAGTCGGCTCAAAGCGCGAAGGATGTGAGGGCCCTCAAGGCCGAGCGGGAAGGGCTGCTGCAGACCTATCGCATCGAGCTCACCACCATCGCAGCGACAGCGCAGCAGGCTCAGAATGCCGAGGCACTCGTTGGACAGATTGCTCAGACCTTGACCCAGCACGAGAGCGCGAAACCGGAGGGTCGTGTAGGCGAGGTGGTGAGCGGTCGCCTGACCGTTGAATTACTTGAACAACGGGACGCGGACCAGTGGGTCAATCGCCTTGAAGAACTCGATCACAATCGATCTACGGCTATGGCCCAGGCTGCTGCAGCCCGCGCTGTGGTGAACGCCCGTGACACAGCCCACGCCCACGCAGAACAAGCAACGGCGAGACTTCTTAACGCCACGGTTCTCGAGTCAATTCCTGCCGCAGAGCGCGCGATCGCGCACAACGAGGAACTTGCCGCCCAATTTGAGCGGCAGGCGATCGACATGGAAGGAGGGCAGTTCGGCAGGGCCGAAGCCGGCCTGGCGGCGGCGAGGAATGAATTGGCGACACTGCTGGCCCAACGGTGGGACCAAGCCCTTGAGGCCTTGCCGGCCAACAATGTCGTGGACGGCCTCGATCTGCACCGCCGATGGAAGGACAGTCAGTCAAGTTCCTCGGGTCAGCCGCGCTGGGACGTTACGACCATTCCATTCGGCAATACGACGCTCGGCTTTCCGAATCCGGGCACAACCGATTTCAATTCATTGATCGAACAGCTGAAAAGTTTGGACGACCTTGTCGATGCCGTGGGTGACACGGTGGTGGCGGAAAGCGTGTACCAGCTCGTGCAAGGCAATCCGCTTCGTTCCGGGGCGACGCTGGATGCCATCGCCACGGGTGAGTTGCCGCCTCCAGAGTTGGACGTCATTCGCACCCCACGAAGCGGCATCGGCTTGACACATCGTCTCTGCGTGCTGTTTCCTGCGACACTCGGGGGAACGATCTCGACGTGGCCGACCGGCCCTGAGCAGGTGCGTGCCGTTGCCGAACCGACACTCAACGCCTGGGCCGCCACGCTTCTGCCGAATCCCGCCAAGGTCCGCTGTCGAATTGATTACGTCGATCCGGCGAGCGGCACCATTGTTCACACGCTCGAAGCTCCTCTCACGGCGCTGAAGCTTTCGCCGCTCGACGCGGTGTTCATGGCGGAAGGACAGGCGCACGCGCAACGGGCGGAATTGGAGCAGCGCTGGTCGAATCACATGCTCCGTACGCGACCCGCCACGATCCCCGCTCAGGCACAGGTTCGACTGCATTTCGAGCGCGACTTCGATTGGCCGAGTGATGTCGTCAGCGTGGGGGAGTTTCTCGAAATGACCCGCACTCTGCGTCGATTGTTCGCCAACGCGCGGTCGATCGATGGACGTGATCTCTCGCTTCCGGAGTCACCGGCTGTGTCAGCCGTGCAGAGTGTAGAGCTGAGTCGCCGAGTGGATCAGGCTGTGCGGTCGTTCACAGAAGCGAGCCAAAACCTCCAGCGGATGATTCCGCCCAGTGGGGGCGCCGAGACCGCAATCGATCTCGAAACACTTCGCACGGGATTGATGCGAAGCGCGGCATTCGGCATTCCGGCAGCCGTTCCGTTGGACGTGGTGGGATCTGGCTTGGCCGTGCAATCGCTCTTGCTCACGCAGGTGCGTTCCGTGGCTGCGGAGATGCAAGGGCGTCTGTCTCGTATTGCCGATGCCGATCGTACGTTTGACCGCGCACATGCGCTGCCTGAGGAGCAGCGGGAGCATGACCTTGCTCGATTGAAAATTGTCTTCGGATCGGATTTTCTCGCGCTCCCTCACATCACACCGGCCAATGCCGCTCAATTGACTGAAGCGTTCGACGCCAGTCTCTCCTTGCAAGGCAACGATCCGCTGGCAGCCGTCACCTGGCTCCAACGCGTGGCTCATGTTCGCCAGGGTGCGATGCGCCTGGAAACGGCGATGCTGTATGCCGAGACGCTCGGAGAGGAGGCGCACCTCAATCTTCAGGTCGGCCAACTGCCCTTTGCAGGGCAGGATCGATGGGTGGCGTTGCCAAGCGGGCCCAATCAATCCATTCCTCGGGGGCGTCTGTCGCTCGTGGCACAAATTCCGTCCGCTCAAGCGATTCGATTCGATCAGCCGCTTACGGGACTACTGATCGATGAATGGGTGGAGGTCGTTCCAAGCCCGCAGGAGACCACAGGCGTCGCGTTTCACTACGACGGTCCGAACAGCGCTCCCCCGCAGGCGTTGCTTCTCGCCGTCTCCGCCGATCAGCGAGAGGTCTGGGATCTGAACAGTCTCGAGGCCATCATGCAGGAGACGACCGATTTGATGCGCTTACGAGCGGTCGCGCCTGAGAGTCGCGGAGAAACGGTTTGGGTTGACGACGAGCTGCCTGCCGGTGCCAGCCCATTCGGAGACGGGGAAGGCTGGACATGGATTCGTGCCCACCCGGACCCTCTCTTGGGAAGAAAATCCCATCAATCGGCTCTTGTGCCGGAGCTCCATCAACATTTCTTTCAAGGCGCGAAGTTTCCGTTGTTCGTCAGTGTGGGCGATCGATTGTTCGCTCACGTGTACCTCGATCCGCAACGCCTGCCGCGTCAGGTCATGCTGCAGTGGCACGACGGTACATGGGAACACCGTGCCTATTGGGGAGAAAATTTGATCTCGTGGGGAAGCGACGGCACGGTGAGCCGTCAATTCATGGGACTCCTTCCTCCGGCGGGCCGATGGGTGCGTTTGGAAGTTCCGGCCGCCTTGGTGGGATTGGAAGGACGGGCAGTGGACGGTATGGCGTTCACTCTGTGGGACGGAACAGCAACATGGGACTATGCGGGCAAGCGGTCATCGGATCCCGTCGGATCGGCGGCCACCGATCTCTCGATGCCGGCCCTGCTCTTCGATGGGGCCGGCATTGATTTTTCCAGCGTCCTGGACCGTTCGACCGGAGAATAGCGATGGCGTCACAGATTCGCATTGAGCCGAGTACGACAAATCCTGATTTGCAGGATGGCCTGCAAGCACGCATTCACGATCCACTCTGGATGCTGGCTCGACAATGGCAATTCGGTGAGTTCAAAGGTGAAGATGCCGGTTCAGCGGCATCCGCGCAAGTCATGGGAGACACCACTCTGCTGACTCGTTATCGTCCCGGCGCTCCTTCCGAAACCCAGCCGGCGAGCAACTATGAGGCTTCCGCAGTGCCGCTTGAGACCTTGGTGGAAAGTGAATCGGTCGTCTCCGAGAGAGCACGCAACTGGAGGCAATCCGTCAAGACGGGACAGCACTTGCTTCGATTGCTTGATCTCAGTGGAGCGGGCCTCTCGCGCTCCGTCTGGTTGAGCAGCGAATATGTGCTTGCCAAACCATCCGCTGAGCAACGCCATCGCCTGGACAGTGACAGTCAGCAATTTCTTCAGGTGGTAGGGGGGCGTGCCTTGGACGGAGTTCGACTCCGTACGCGACTCGCCGCACTGCGTACGCGCAATGCCCTGGATGAGTTCTTTCAGGAATCTCCGTTCGATCAAATCACCGGTAATAACCGGCAGAAGGTCATCCAGGGCATCACTGCATGGCTCACCTGGTACGACACCTTGCTTCACCAACCTGCGATCCCGGCGGCGTGGATTCCTGAAAGGATGGAATATGAATTTGCTGTCTCCGGCAAAACCGGAGAGGGAGAGGTCGTACTCGCAGCGCCGGAATACTTCGAGGGCGCGCTCGACTGGTTTTCGTTCGTCGTCCGTCCGGGCGAAACTCTGGGAGCCGGCGAGGCGCGAACTTCCATCTCCCGCGCGTTTCTACCGGCCCCCGTGACGTTTCGTGGCATGCCGTCCTCCCGATTCTGGGAGTTCGAAGACGGCGCCGTCAATTTGGCGCAAATCAATGCGGCGCCTTATGACTTGGCCAGGCTGCTCTTGGTGAAGTTCGCCCTTGAATACAGTAACGACTGGTTTGCGGTCCCGATCGAATTGCCTGTCGGATCTCTCTGTCAGATTCGAGCACTGGTCGTCACGAATACGTTCGGCGAGCGCATCCTCATTCCTCACACAAGCCAGGTGGAGGGACCGACATCGCCATGGCGGATGTTTGGGCTTACTGAAGATTCTCAACGCCTTTTCTTCCTCCCCCCGGTGTTGGGTCCCAGCTTGCACAGTCAGCCCTGCGAGGAGGTGTTGTTTCTGCGAGACGAGATGGCCAATGTCGCATGGGGAGTTGAGCGAATCGTCGAAAGTGAAGCAGGACACTCTCTAGACAGGCATGAAGCGTACCAAGAGGCTCAGCAGAAGAGGGAACAAGAGGCCACGACCCGTCCTGAAGGGACGGAGACCGATACTCTGATCTACCGGTTGGGCACGACGGTGCCGGAGTATTGGATCCCGCTGCTCCCCGTTCTGGCAGGCGATTCCATTCGACTCAAGCGTGGTGTCATTCCGGAGAGAGAAGCCGGAGAACTGGGTCGATTGCTGGAACCGCTCGGACGCATCCTTGAACCGGGGCGAGAACTGCTCCTGCAGGATGAAGAGGTTCCCCGCGAAGGGGTCCGGGTCACGCGTACGTACCAATATGCCCGATGGATCGACGGCGCGACGTATCTGTGGATCGGGCGACGGAAGCAGCCTGGACAAGGCGAGGGGTCGAGCGGCTTGCGCTTCGATTCGGCTCAATCGCCAGGAGATTCGTCGCCGTCATAAGCGATTCGTCGAGGAAGTGGAACAAGACTCACAACTCGATGTTCATCCCGCAGGGAGCGCCGATCCCATTTTTGCCGCATGGAGAGCGGTTTCCAATTCGGCGATGTGCGCTCTTAGAGATCCAGCGAGCGCTTCGACTTCTTCTACCGAATATCTGGGCGTGATGTGCTTTGAGCAGTTCCAGTCGAACGACACGACGTCGATCGCTACGAGTCGCTCCGCATTCGGCCGCGGGGTTACGGTCGAGAGTTGCGACACGAGTTCCGGATGCGACCGTGCATCTTCGACGCGGGCATGTCCGAATATTTTGAGCCGCTCCCGATTCCTATAGTCCATAAGGAACAGCGACACGCGGTTGTTGACCGATAGATTACCCGTGCTCAAGAGTTGTCGATTGCCCCGGTAGTCGGCAAACACCAGCGTGGTCGGGTTGAGAACGTGCAAAAATCCTTTCGGCCCTCCTCGATGCTGGACATAGGGCCATCCGTGTTCGTTGACGGTGCCCAAGTAGAAGCTGTCTCTTGCCGCAATGAACTCGATCTCCGCTTCGCCGAGTGGATCGCGTTCCGGCGCGTCGGCGATTCTGGCCGCATGGCCATAATAGTGCTTCTGTGCTCGGCGTACCGACTCCGTGATCGCCAGATCCAGATATTTCATTGCCATCGTCTCTTCCTCCGTCACATCGATATGCAACGCCGCTTGGGCACACGTCGATCTTCCCGCTATGTCCGTCTCAGAACACCACGGTGTTCCATCCATCCGCGACATACCGTCGCAGGCTCAACAGGCCGGCTGTTCCGGCCAGCGCATGATCGTTCTTGAGCGGCACACCGCAGGATTCGGCCCCTTCCTTCGCTCCAAACACCTCGGCACACCCGCATGAGACGCCTTGTACCGCATCGCGAACCGAATTGTAGAGCACGTTGGCCGGATGCGTGAGCTTGGCGAGCTCGACGGGCCATCGGGTGCCCGTCCCGTTGAACACCACGGCGACTTCATCGCCCTTCTGCTTGCATTCGGAGGCGAGCGCAAGCGCGTTGAAGACTCTCCCGAGCGCCTCTTCTGAACCGCTCTTTGGATCGGACATAATCACCACGACCGTTTTCATACATCCTCCTTTGAAGTTGGCCGCCGTTTTCATAGCGACGTGGGAAGTATAGCTAACCATCTAAATTATAGATAGAAGGTTATATCACTCGAAGGCTAACTTGTCAACAAGCCCTTTGTAGGTTATCTATGAATTGGGGGAGGAAACCGATGGAGAACAGATCGCAGAGGTTTCTGTTTGTGGGAAACCACCCGTGTCTGGATTTGATCAATACCCAGTTGGTGGTGAAAGGAGAGCCAAGAGATCTACTCGAGACTTTTGATGATCTTTTCGTGTGGCTGATACGAGTAGGACTTCTTTCGGTGTCCCAGGCCAAGGCCGCTAGGCCTCACCTGAACAGTGAGGAAGCCGCGTCGCTGCTTGAACGGGCAAAGACCTTGCGGGCAACGCTCCGATCCATCGCCGAACAGGTTGCGGCAGGCGGCGCTGTGCCCGGTTCAGCCATCAACGCCATGAATCAGTTCTTGGCGCAGCGTCCCGGCTACCCCGAGCTTCTCCGGACCAAGGAAGGCATCACACAGCGCTTCCATTCACTGGCAACGCAGCAGGTGGAGTTTCTCGCTCCCCTTTTAGAAGCAGCGTGCAATCTGCTCACCTCCGACCGTTTGCGTTTGATCAAGAAATGCGCCAATGCCGCCTGCGTTCTTTATTTTTTAGACACGACGAAGAATCACACACGGAACTGGTGCAGCATGCAGATGTGCGGGAACCGGATGAAAGTGGCGGCGCACTATCGAAGAAGTCGGGCTAAGGTTGGTCTCTAAGCAGCCTTTCCAAAGCACCGAACCTCATACCGGCAAACAAGCTTAGCTGTATTGATCCCATGTGTCGCATTGTTTGATCGCCCAAAAGACGGCTTCCTTGAGCTTCTTGAGGACTACATTGTCGGGGTCTCGGATGGCTTGAAGCTTCTTATCAATATCATAGAGAGGTTGGATCGACCGTTTATCCGGGATCTTTCCGAGTGCCCACGCCACCTCTGTCAGGACTCCCCAATCACTCTTCGGGTCCTGAAGCTTTGCCAACAACGGGGGCACGACCGAGGCGTCTCCATTGATTCCTCCGATCTGCCCCAGTCCTTTCGCTGCAGCCGCCTGAATTTCCAGCTGAGGCGAGGAATTCATCATGTCGATGAGGAGTGGAATGCCATCTCTCCCGAGATTGCCCATGGCGACGAGCGCCTGCTTTGCAAGATCCCGGTCTTTCAGCGCTTCTTTCAATTTTGGTAGAGCCTCGTCGGCCTGCATCTCTCCCAGGAGGGACATGATCTTGATTTTCCGAGCCTGGCCCGTATCCGGCGAATCAAGCATCTTGAGAAGGCGATCGGCGTGGCCCCATTCCGCGGCTAGGAGCAGAGGAAACTCATATTTCTCCAGTGCCTCCTGCAGCTTCGCCATGGCATAGATGCCGGGATCGGCTGCCTGCGCCGTCTGCGCGGCAGCCACGGCATCCTCAAACTCCGTGCGTACTTCTTTCTGCCACTTGATCTTCATACCTCCGAGGACATAGGTCAGCTGGCAGGCCGGACCTCTCCAGAGGCGCGACGGGGCATCGGGAAGATCTGCATCTCCGCCGGTCGCCGTTGTGCCCTCCCAGGTCTTGCGCTGCTCGCACTTCACGCGAAAAAGGACATCATTTTTCGTGGCCGGATCCCGAACAACCTCGTAACCGGCCTCCCGCAGCCGTTGGGCGACGACGTCGGCCATGACGCCGGAATCAGCCCTACCTGTATCTGTAAGTGTCATCACTTCAATCAAAATAGTTTGGATCTTATCGAGCTGAGCCCTCTGTTCCGTTGTGAAGTATTCTCGGTAGGCCAGCGCCGAAGAATGAAGCCCGCCGAGTATTAGGCATAGCGTAAAGGCAGACAATGCCCAGTGTTTTCGCATCGAGCACCTCCAGCCCACTCGTATCGGCATCCAGACGTGGGCGAGACCGTATGAATGACCGGAGTCTAATCCCTAATCAGCTCTCAGTATACACCCGTCGTATTCAACCAATAAATTTGAGAACATCTTGTCCCCCTAGATCGTATTGACAGCTCATGGCTTCCGATGCTAGTTTTCACCGCTCTACTTCGTGGCCCGCACGAACCCTTTAGGTTTGTCCAAATAACGAATGTGGATCTGGAACGGTGATTAAGACAACAGTTGCGCGACGTTACGCTCAAGCCCTCTTCGAGCTCCTGGATCAATCGACCATCGAAGTAACACGGGCGACGCTCACGGGCCTCGGTGAGGCCATCAAGGAGTCGGATCAACTCCGCCATGTCGTGACCTCGCCCGCATTTGGGGTGGAAGAGAAGATTGCCGTGTTGACCGCCATCGCGGACAAACTCGGATGCCCTCCGACCGGCAAAGCGTTTCTCGGACAATTGGTGAAGAAAAATCGAGTGGGGTTTCTCCCGGAGATCGCCGGTGCATTCGGGAAACTCGTTGATGAATCCAAGGGGACTCAACCGGTGATGGTTTCCTCGGCAACAGTGCTATCCTCCGGTGAGCAAGATCGTATCAAAACGCGCCTGCGTGAAACGCTGAAGCGCGAAGTAGATGTGACGTTTCAGACCGACGCAGGCCACCTCGCAGGTTTGCAGATCCATATCGGCAGCACGGTGGTGGACAGTACCGTCCGAGGTCGCTTGCGCGATTTGCAAGTCGTGTTGACGAGAGAATAAGGAGCAGCCATGCAGATCAGGGCAGAAGAAATCAGTGCGATCATCAAGGAGAAGATCAAAGGCTTCGACCAGCAGGTCGATGTTAAGGAGACCGGCTCTGTCATTCAGGTCGGCGACGGGATTGCCAAGGTCTATGGTCTTGACGGGGCCATGGCCGGCGAGATGCTCGAGTTCCCGGGCGGTCTGTACGGGATTGCGCTGAACCTCGAAGAAGATAACGTCGGCGCCGTGTTGATGGGCGACGATGTGGGGATCAAAGAAGGCGATCCGGTCAAGCGAACCGGCCGCATCGCGGAAATTCCGGTCGGTGAAGCGTTGGTCGGCCGGGTTGTGAACGCGATCGGTCAACCGATCGACGGGAAGGGCCCGATCAAGTCGCCGCATTCCTCACGTATCGAAGTCGTCGCCCCCGGTGTGAACACCCGCCAGTCCGTCCGCGAACCGTTGCAGACGGGTATCAAGGCTATCGACGCCATGATCCCAATCGGCCGTGGCCAGCGCGAGTTGATCATCGGCGACCGCCAAACCGGGAAGACTGCCATCGCAGTCGATACGATCATCAATCAAAAGGGCCTCGGCGTATTCTGTATTTATGTGGCGGTCGGACAAAAGCGGTCCACCGTCGCCCGCGTCGTGAAGACGCTCGAAGAGAACCATGCCATGGAATACAGCATGGTGGTCTCCGCCAGCGCCAGCGACCCGGCTCCGATGCAGTTCCTCGCGCCTTTTTCCGGCGCCGCGATCGGCGAGTATTTCCGCGACAACGGCAAGCACGCGCTGATCGTGTACGACGATTTGTCGAAGCATGCGGTGGCGTATCGTCAGTT
This sequence comes from Nitrospira sp., assembly GCA_024760525.1. Classification (NCBI taxonomy): domain Bacteria; kingdom Pseudomonadati; phylum Nitrospirota; class Nitrospiria; order Nitrospirales; family Nitrospiraceae; genus Nitrospira; species Nitrospira sp. The sequence continues at coordinate 3,788,036 of CP060499.1, read as the reverse complement.
GTCGTTGTTGCTCCGACGCCCGCCGGGACGAGAAGCCTATCCGGGCGATGTGTTCTATCTGCATTCCCGGTTGTTGGAGCGCGCGGCCAAGCTGAGTGACAAGCTCGGCGGCGGCAGTCTCACGGCGCTCCCCATCATCGAGACCCAAGCCGGCGACGTGTCGGCGTACATTCCGACGAACGTGATCTCGATCACCGACGGCCAGATCTATCTCGGTAGCGATCTCTTCTACTCCGGTATCCGTCCGGCGATCAACGTGGGTCTGTCGGTGTCCCGAGTCGGCGGATCCGCGCAGATCAAAACCATGAAACAGGTGGCCGGTACCCTTCGACTGGACCTCGCCCAATATCGGGAGATGGCGGCGTTCTCCCAGTTCGGGAGCGAACTGGACAAAGCGACCCAGATGCAGCTCGCGCGAGGGGTGCGCATGGTGGAGTTGCTCAAGCAGGGCCAATATAAGCCCATGCCGGTGGCCGACCAGGTGCTCTCGATCTACGCGGGTACGCAGGGTTTCTTGGATGATGTGGCGGTGGACAAGGTGCAGCAGTTCGAAAGCGATCTGCTCCACTATATTCAACAGAACCATCCGGAGCTGAAGAAGGAAGTCACGACCATCGGCAAGATTGACGACAAGGTCGGCGGCCGCCTGAAAGAAATCATCTCGACCTTCAAGCAGAAGATGGGATTCGGAGCGAAGTAACGGATCAAAGATTTCTCCTTGCGGCTGATCAAAACGGTCAACCAACGAGGCCGCAGGGAGCCCGACGACTGAGGCGTACGGTGCATGTACGTCGCAGGGAGGAGGGCGACTGAGAACAAAGTTGGGGACCGTTTTCATCGGGACGCATGCCAAGTCTACAAAGTCTGCGCAGGAAGATCGCAGCGTTTAAGAATACCCAGAAAATCACCAAGGCCATGAAGATGGTGGCCGCGGCAAAGCTCAAGCGGTCGCAGGACCGAATTCTGGCCGCCCGTCCCTATGCGCACAAAATGCGCGGGGTGTTGAGTAATCTGAGCCAACGTGTGAACCGCTCCTCTCATCCACTTCTGCAGAAGCGCGACGGGAAGAAAATCGAGGTGCTTGTTGTCACGAGCGATCGTGGGCTGTGCGGTGGCTTCAACGGCAACATCGTCCGCAAAAGTGCCGAATTCGTGCGGCAATGCGAAGCGCGTGGTCTGCAAGTCAATCTGAGTATCATCGGCCGGAAGGGCCGCGACTACTTCCGTCGCCGTGCCTGGCCGATCCGGCAGGAATGGACCGGGATCTTCGACAAGCTAAGTTTCGAGCATGCGCTCGATATCGGCGGTGATCTGACGGATAACTTTGTGAAGGCGACGTTCGACGAGCTGTATGTTGTCTACAACGAGTTCAAGTCCGCCATTCAGCAGCGTGTGATTGTCGAAAAGCTCTTTCCAGTCGACGCTCAGGTGGAGTTTGGTGCAGCCCAAGCCGACGGACCGACAAGCGGCAGTTATCTGTACGAGCCGGATGAAGCCGAACTGTTGAGCGCCCTGGTACCGAAACATTTCCAGGTGCAGACGTATCGGATCTTGTTGGAGTCCGCAGCCGCCGAACACGGCGCCCGCATGGCTGCCATGGATGGCGCCACGCGCAACGCCGGACAGCTCATTAAGAAAGTGACGCTCTACTACAACAAGACTAGACAGGCTGCGATTACGAAGGAACTGATGGATATTGTCGGCGGCGCCGAGGCGCTGAAGTAGCCGACTCCGTTTCGTCGAAAGGAGTTTCCCGTGGCGACTGCAACAGGCAAAGTCATCCAGGTCATCGGACCGGTGGTGGACGTCGAGTTTCCTCCCGGTCAGCTGCCGAACATTTACAACGCGATCAAGGTCTCGCAGGAAGAGGATAAGGTTGCGGGCAAGCCGGCTGTGAGGATCACCCTCGAAGTCGCTTCGCACCTGGGCGAAAACCGAGTCCGTAGCATCGCAATGTCCACGACCGATGGTCTGACGCGCGGGATGGATGTGCAGGATACTGGAGCCCCGATTTCCGTACCCGTAGGCCGTGAAACGCTCGGTCGCCTCATCAACGTGCTTGGCGAGCCAGTCGATGAACGCGGTCCCATCAAGGCGAAGAAGACGTATCCCATTCACCGACCTGCTCCAAAGCTGGAAGACCAGGAAACCAGGACAGAAGTGTTGGAAACCGGTATCAAAGTCGTTGACCTGCTCGAACCCTACAGCAAGGGCGGCAAGGTCGGACTGTTCGGCGGCGCCGGCGTCGGTAAAACCGTCATTATCATGGAGCTCATCAACAACATTGCCTTGCACCACGGCGGCTTCTCCGTTTTCGCCGGTGTCGGTGAGCGAACCCGTGAAGGGAACGACCTGTGGCACGAAATGCAGGAGTCAAAGGTCATTGATCCGGACGACTTTACGAAATCCAAAGCCGCTCTGGTCTATGGCCAGATGAACGAACCCCCTGGAGCCCGTCTTCGCGTGGCATTGACCGGCTTGGCCGTCGCCGAGTTCTTCCGCGATGAAGAAAATCAAGACGTGTTGCTCTTCGTGGACAATATCTTCCGGTTCACTCAGGCCGGTTCCGAAGTATCCGCATTGTTGGGACGCATGCCCTCCGCCGTCGGCTATCAGCCGAACCTCTCGACTGAGATGGGTGCCTTGCAGGAACGGATCACTTCGACCAAACGGGGCTCTATTACTTCTGTGCAGGCCATCTATGTGCCTGCCGACGACCTGACCGATCCGGCTCCGGCAACAGCCTTTGCGCATTTGGACGCGACCACGGTGCTATCCCGTTCACTCGCCGAGTTGGGTATTTATCCGGCAGTCGATCCCCTGGACTCGACGTCGCGCATTCTTGATCCGCAGATCATCGGGGAAGAGCATTACAAAATCGCGCGCGGCGTGCAGTCCGTTCTCCAGCGCTACAAGGATTTACAGGACATCATCGCGATTCTCGGTATGGACGAATTGTCGGAAGATGACAAGATGGCCGTGGCGCGCGCCAGGAAGATTCAGCGGTTTCTCTCACAGCCCTTCCATGTGGCCGAAGCGTTCACCGGTGCGCCGGGCAAATATGTCAAGCTGAAGGACACGGTCCGCAGCTTCAAAGAGATCCTCGAAGGGAAGTATGACCATCTGCCTGAGCAGGCGTTCTATATGGTCGGCCCGATCGAAGAAGCGGTGGCGAAAGCGGAGAAGATGGGGGTGAAAGTCTAATCTGGCGGGTGCTCTTGTGCTCGCCGAACGCGGCACGCCGGAAGTGATCGTATTCTCAAGTTAAGGGCGGTGCTCGTTCGATGCGCGCAGTTCAGAGCAACCCGCCAGCTTATCCTTGATAGGGTGCGGAACAGGAAGAAGTAGGAAAATGGCGGGAAAGATTTTGTTAGAGGTGGTCACGCCGGAGAAACAGCTGCTGAGTCAGCAGGTGGATGAAGTCATTGCACCTGGGTCAGAGGGAGAGTTCGGGGTGCTCCCAGGGCACTGTCATTTCCTTTCTTCACTCCGGATCGGTGAACTCCGGTATCGCAGCGGTGACCAGACCCATTCCATGGCTATTCTGTGGGGTTTTGCCGAAGTCACACCAACAAAAGTCACCGTGATGGCCGAGATTGCGGAAAAGGCTGAAGACATTGATGTTGAGCGGGCTACAGCCAAAGTCGCCGAAGCCGAGCGACGACTCCAGGCGGGCGGCTTGCCATCGGAAGTGAAAGAAGCCCACATCACTCTTGAGAAGGCTCGCCTTCGCAAGAAGGTAGCTGAACGCGCGAGAAAGACCAGCCACCCCTAGCTGATTCGATTCTCCCCCATATCTTTTCAGATGGTCGATGAGCCGATGCCCTCGTGCAAAGGTGATCTCGTTCGCCCTGGCCATTGACCGGCAGAGCTGAACTCACTCTGCCGGTTGGAATCGAGCCCATCGCTCCGAAGAATCGATGCCTGTTCCGGTTCGTGCCTCCGGACGGTTACTGCCCTAACTGAATACTGATCACGATGGCACCCATGACATCGTTGAGCTTGAAGTCTCGCTTCGGGCTGTCAGGATGGGCATTATGGCACCCGATACACGCTTGTGTGACGGCCAGATCGGCGTACACCGCCTCATAATACCGCTTGTCACCTACCTTCGTGACTCCGGTGTACGGCCTGTCGGGTTGAGTCAGAATGGTCCCGAGCCCGATACTTTGAAACGCGTTCGTCGCAATGTTTCGTTTGTTGATCGGCCACAAGCTGATCAGCCGGTACTGCATCGCTAAGCCTTTCTTGTTATTGAACCGTCCTGATTCCAACAAGAATTGGGCGGGTAGCGGTAAGGTATTCTTCTCTTCCCAGTTTTCCGATGCAACCACAACTCCCTTTGCCTGCATGCGTTCCACAACATGCCTGGTATAGACATCTCGGTCCGCCTCGATCACGGCGTGAATGTAATCGGCCACCGTATCGATCGGGAGATTGATGGATGTGGTTTCAGACCAGGTGCGAGCCGGCCACATGACCGCCGCGCCCCCAATTGCAAATCCAAGCAGAGCGGTTCCCCACAGCAGTCTCTTAGAGGAAGCCATAGATACCTCCCGGTTGTGCGCGCGGGTGGATCGGTTAGCCGGTCGCATCCTGCGAGCAAATGAATCGAGCTATGATCAGAACAACGGGCAGTCGTGGATGGAGAGAGCCGGATCGAAGGAATCTCGGCAGCAGTCTGAGAAATACGCTGAGTAGGCCGGACGAGTGTGCTTGGTTTGTATGGGCGGATAGCGAGGCGAGTATTACCGGTCGTTTCTCTGGGGGGCAAGCCATCGTGGGAAAGTACCAAAGACATGGCTCCGTTCCCTCGCTCGCATGAGATGGTGCGCGCACACGGTCATACGATCCAGAAGCATACTCTCCGATACCCACGTTGTCCAATCGACGCATACGATGGTCATCTTTCCGGTCCTTGACTCTGGAGTGAGCAGCGCACGCGGTTGGCTTCGGCTTAAACCTAAGACGCTGTATCCGAGCAGTTTTTAGCTGCTCTGGTATCACGAGGAAGGGAGTCAACCAGGCGGTCGATCCACTTTGACGGTAACTTCTCCACCGATTCATAGATGCGGGATTGCCACCACGACGCGATCTCGGCGAGGTCCTCCTTCTGAAAGCGATGCTCGACGATGTCGAATGTATCGTGCCGGTACAGGACAATATCGAGAGGATATTCGACGCTCGTCGAACTGGTACGGGTGGCATCGAAGGCGAGAAATCCTACCTTCAGCGCGAGGTCCATGCTGGAGTGATATCGCAGCACGCGATCGAGGAGCGGTTTCCCATACCCCGTCTCGCCGATGATGCAGTAGGGAGTGCCTTCACTCACTTCCACCCAATTGCCCTGGGGGTAGATCAGAAAGAGCTTGTGCTCCTGGTCGTTTTCCAACTGCCCTCCTACCAGCGCATGGAGGTCGAAGATCAACCCAGCCCTATCGAGCGCGGTCTTATCCTCCTCAGCCACACGGCGAATCTGAGCCGAAAACACGTTGACGGCTTTGAACAGTTTATCGAAGGTCTGATCGCTATCTCCAATAGCCTCGTCGAAATAGGTGACGGCCTTGTCGCGCACGGAACGCAGCCCCGATGTCATCAGAAACATCGAATGTCGTCCGTGTTGATGGATGGAAACTTTCCGTGCCATGGTACATTCCGCGCCGGTCGTGACTCGCGTATCGGCGATGCCGACGAGCCCGTCTTCCACTTTCATCCCTAGACAAAAGGTCATTGTGCCTCCGCGCCGGTGATTGTACTGTGGATGGGGCGAGGGGCGAAGAAAGTTTCAAAAATAGCGTCCCCCACGCGATTGAGCTGTGCTTGAAAGAGATCCAAGAATTCGTGCAGACCGCCGGCTAGGCAATCTTCAAGATCGCCAAAGTCCAACTCGGCGCGCAGCCGTCCAAGCCGTTTCTCGGCTTGGTTCTGATAGGACCCGTGTTCAGACCCGGAGATGGCATGTAGCGAACCTTCGCTCTTGATAAGACAGTACCGAATGGCTCGAGGGAATGTGGAGTCGAGAATCAGGAATGACGTGACGTCGTCCGGCGAAATGCGACCGAAGCGCTTGTAATACATTTCAAGGGCGCTGGCGGATTTCAGCAATGCGGACCACTGGATGATATCGAATGGTGTCCCCACCTCGGCGATAGTCGGAAGCAACATGAAATATTTCACGTCCAGAATACGCGAGGTCTTGTCCGCTCGTTCCAGCAGACGACCGAGTCTGGCAAAATGCCAGCCTTCCCCGTGTGACATGGTGGCATCGGTAATGCCCAGAAAGAGGTGGCTGTTTGCTTTCACGTCCGCCAAAAACGTGTGGAGATTTTGGCTGGACAAACCGTTCGCGGTAGCGCCTCTCACCATGAGGTAAAAGCGGTTGACTTGCTCCCACATGTCGCTGGAGATGACTTCTCGAACCGATCGAGCGTTCTCCCGTGCAGCGAGGAGGCAAGACAGAATCGAATTGGAATTCTCCGCATCGGCCAGGAGAAACTGGATCACGGTTTCCTTCGAGGCCTTTCCATAGCGACCGGTAAAACTTTCATGATCTCCCGTCGTAGCCACCAACGGCTCCCACTGCTCCGTGGTGCCTCTGGGAAGATCGAGAGAGAGGTTCAGGTTCACCTCAATGAATCGGGCATAATTCTCCGCCCGTTCGATGTAGCGGTTTAGCCAATAAATGGAACTGGCGACTCGGCTCAGCATCGTTGACCAGACCCTGCTTGTCTACCAGATATTGGACCGTTGCCGGTGTCCCGCTCGCTCGTAAAGAAAGCGCTTAGGAAAGGACCCATGTGTCTTTGTTGCCTCCACCCTGCGATGAATTCACTACCAGCGACCCTTTCCGCAACGCCACGCGCGTCATGCCTCCCGGCAGGACGTAGACATCACGTCCATGTAAGACGTATGGCCGAAGATCGACGTGGCGCCCCTCGAGGTGGTCGTCCACCAATGTCGGTACTCGAGAGAGGGCCAGAGTCGGTTGAGCGATATAGTTGCGCGGGTCTGCTTCAACGCGACGGGCATATTCTTCCCGCTCCTGCTTCGAAGCATGGGGACCGATCATCATGCCGTACCCACCGGCTTCGTTGGTGGCTTTCACGACCAGTTGATCCAAATGCTCCAAAACATAGGTCCGATCCTGCCTATTCGAACAGATATAGGTCGGCACGTTCGGGAGTATCGGTTCCTCCGCCAAGTAGTAATTGATGATCTTCGGGACATAGGCATAAATGGCTTTGTCGTCGGACACACCGGTGCCGGGCGCATTGACGAGCGCGACTCTGCCTCTCTTGTAAGATTCCATGAGACCGGGGACACCGAGGAGAGAGTCGCTGCGAAATACGAGCGGGTCCAAGTAGTCGTCGTTGATCCGCCGGTAGATCACGTCTACCCGCTGAGAACCTTTCGTCGTCCGCATATGCACGAATCCGTCCACCACGACGAGATCATTGGCTTCGACTAATTCTACCCCCATCTTTTGTGCGAGCAAGGAGTGTTCATAGTAGGCGGAGTTAAGGATTCCGGGCGTGAGAATCACGATGGTCGGATCGGGAAGATCGGTAAGATATTGGAGTGTTTCCAGCAGGTGGCTTGGATAACCGTCGACCGGCCGCACGCGATAGGCATCGAAGAGCTCAGGGAACGTTCGCTTCATGACCTGCCGCGCCTCCAAGACGTAGGCCACGCCTGACGGGCAGCGCATGTTGTCTTCGAGGACGTAGTACCGGCCATCATTAATTCGAACCAGATCGATCCCGGCAATGTGGCACCAGATACCTCGTGGGGGACGGAGCCCCATGCAGGGCAGCAAGAAGCCCTTGCTGGAATAAATCAGTTCGCTGGGAATCACCCCGTTCTTGAGAATCTTTTGATCGTGGTACACATCGTCGATAAACAAGTTCAAAGCGCGCATGCGCTGACGAAGTCCGGATTCGATGCGTTCCCAATCCGATGCCGTGACGATTCGCGGCACGATGTCGAAGGGAAAGATCTGTTCATGGCCATCATCGCTCCCATAGACACCGAACGTCATTCCCATGTTGAGGATGACGCGCTCGGCCGCTTGTTGGCGCTTTTTCAGTTCCCCTTCCGGCAGTGATGCAAACTTTCGCAGCAAGAGAGCGCTGCCAGGCCGTGTTTGGCCTGCACCCTCGTACAGCTCGTCGTAGAACCCTTCCGGGTCGTAATGGGAAAACCGTATACCCATGTGAGTGACTCCAGGGAGCACCCTAACAAAACACCCGCCTGGCTTCAATCGCTCCGCTGAGAGAGCAGCCGAAGGGCATTGTCGGTTACTGCCACCGAGGGAATCTCAGTGCCCTAATGCCCTTCTCCATCGCCTCTTTTGAACTCCTGCTTAGGATTGGGCGGACTGTCGACCTGGTAATATGATCTTGCCAAACGAAAGAAGCAAACCGGCGGCATTGACCGATTGCATTTGACCGGGGCTCTTTAGTAGCGTGAGCTGCCCATGATTACAGAATTTATCATTACGTCCGGAGAACAGCCCAAACGGCTGGACCTCTTCCTCGTCAATCGGGAACGGGATATCTCGCGGTCTGCGTTACAGCGGCTGATCGAGCTGGGTCGCATTCGCGTCAATGACCGAGTCGTGAAAGCCAGTCACAAGATCAAATCCGGCGATAGGATCACCATGGACGTACCCAAGCCGGAACCTCTTTCAATCAAGGGGGAGCCCATCCCGCTGGAAGTCCTGTTCGAAGATGAATCTCTTCTCGTGTTGAACAAGCCAGCCGGAATCGTCGTCCATCCTGCCCCTGGAAATTGGACTGGGACACTGGTGAATGCCCTGCTCCATCACTTCCAGACATCGGGTGGTACGATTTCGACTATCGGAGGGAAAGAGCGGCCAGGGCTCGTTCATCGACTGGACAAGGACACATCCGGTGTGATGGTGATTACCAAGACAGACGTGGTGCACCGCGGACTTGCGGCACAATTCAAACACCACACCATCACGAGAGTGTATGAGGCTTTGATCTGGGGCGTACCCAAAAAGGGCCGTGGTCGAATCGAGCTGGCCATCGGCCGTGATATTAAAGACCGAAAGAAATTTTCCGCGAGAACGACGAGTCCAAAGGAATCCGTCACAGAGTACGTTGTCGATCGCCGGTATGGGAAATTAGCGGCGCATGTTTTACTCTATCCGCAGACCGGCCGGACTCACCAGCTCCGAGTTCACCTCGCATCATTGGGACATCCCATTCTCGGGGATCAGACCTATGGTGGGCGCAAGGTCTGTATGATCGACAATGTGGAGATTCCCCGGGTGATGCTCCATGCCAGGACGCTCGGTTTCATTCATCCAACGACGGGCAAAGTGGAGGAATTTACGAGGCCGGTCCCCGGTGATATGGAGGAAGTGACGAACGCACTTGAACAGTTGATAGTCACCGACCCCGGTAGAGTGCGTGCATCGGCCATGGGTCTTTCCTTTTCTGAGGATGCATGCTGACCGCCGAAATACTCGACGCCATAGGAGGGTTAACCGCTCACATCAAGACGTATGCGGCCAAACTCCCGCCCGTTGTGCTCTTAAGTGCAGTGCCGTGGGGGGTGAAACCCTCCGTAGAGGCCGTGGATAGTTATGAAACCCTCGTATCCCGAGTCCGAAGCCAGAGTGCTGGAACACCGTACAAGGGGCTCAATGAATCGTTTGTTTCATCGCTGGAAGCGTTTGAAATGGGGAATCTGATCGGCTCCGTGCAGCCACTCCTGTCGGTGCTTGATCATGTGGAGCGGATGCAACGGGATAACGAAATCGAGGTCAGGCCGATCGACGAAAAGCGGCTTATGGACTACCGCGCGATGCTGCACAAGGTCCTTCCAGGAAATAAGCCCGAGTTAGATGGCGCGGGTGGAGGAGTGTCGTGACCGCCTCTCATTTTTCAATCAGCGGCTTTTGGATGATGCCACAGGCTCAGCACGCCATCTCACAAGGTAGAACTAAAACCGCTCCCAACCATCAATGCCCCATCTTGGGTCCCAAGGCGTTTGGACCGGTCGTGACAAGTTGAAAGCGAGCACTCGCACCGCAATGCGGGCATTTTGCGCGGATCGTTTCGGCGTCGAGTATTTCGTACTCATCCGCTTTCAGCCACATGAGCTGGAAACACTTTGGACAGCTACGGACTTGCGTTGACATCGGTTTCCCCGTACACTTCAGGTTAATCTGGGAGAATACTCTAGTATAAGATGCCTCCAACCCTCAAGTCCGCCGTCACGTACGCTCACAAGGAACCCCCCGAAGCATCTCAGCTCCTCCGGCTGTTCCATCAGGCACCTTGGGCCAAAGACCGATCCCTCGATGACGCCAAGGATATGCTGCGCAACACCGATCTGACCCTCTGCGCCTGGGATCGTGATCAACTCATTGGGTTCGGCCGAGTTCTCACCGATTTTGTCTATCGTGCCACCATCTGGGATGTGATCGTCGACAAAGCCTATCAGGGGCAGGGGATTGGGACCGAAATTGTTCAGCGAATCCTCAACCACCCGCGCCTCAAGCGGGTCGAGCTCTTTTGGCTCTGCACCAGACGGCCGGGGTTTTATGAAAAGTTGGGATTCAGCTCAAAGGAGCAAACCGGCATGGTGTGGAGTCGGAACAAGAACAGCCGGCTTGAGTAAGGCGGGGCTATTCCCAACTTTTCCTCACCCTTCTACTCCATAGGAGTAGAAGGGTGGTGATGATGCCCGCCGATGGATGAACTCAGAAAAACATCTTTCCGCCAAAGAGGAAGCCGAACGAAGAGGCATTCCAGTCATCATTCCGACCTCCGGTACCGGTCGTATGCCCGTCATTTCGCTTATAGGCCCATTCCGTATTGAGGGCAAATCGTTCATTGAGCATGTAATCGGCTCCCCAGCCTAAGCGCCAGGCAAAGGTGTTGCTCGGACTGATGCGAATAGGTGTATCTTCGCCAAAGCTGTTGATGTTGACGCCGAAGCTCATATTCACATACGGAGTGATCCGGCCCAGTTTCACGGGACGCACTTCGACGGTCGGCAACACCGATACCGTATCTTGATGCCCCAGGTCGATGTCAGGGCGCTCCAGGCTGACTCCATGCCGTTCCCATTCGAGCATCATTCCGACCAAGAGCCAGTTATTCACGCTGTACAAGCCTTGAAAATTGACGAGTGGTCCGATGGACGTTGACGTATTTTCCGAGAGCTGCTGGGTCAGTGGAGCAAATCCAGCCCGAAAACCAAGTATCCATCTGCCCGGTTCAGTTCCGCCGAATTCTTCCGCCAAGGCCCCGTGTGACATGGGGAACATCGTCGCCATAGCGACGAACAATACGCCGATTAAGCCTGGTCTTAACGTGTGCCCTCGCATGAAACTCCTCCTCTCATGTATTGGGGTGTCTCGCCTATAAGAAAGCACCGCGATTATCGCCGATTCCGGTATCTTTCTGCCACCTCGACAGCGGGTGCAAGCTTGGGCACCTCATATCGGAGGTCGTGTAGTACACATAGCATTCTGAGATTGGGAGGAGCAAGGTGCGTGTGGTTAATGAGAGTGCGCCAACCGTGTGCTCTTCACGCGCTTTGGCGAGAAGAAGACAGAGATGAAAAATATTGCGGTGGCGAGAAGAACGATTGCCGGTCCGGAAGGGACGTCCCACACGGCAGAAATCAAGACGCCTGTTACGGAGGTCATGACTCCGATGATTGCGGAATACAGAGTCAGCGTTGCGAGGCTATGCGTGAGCTGGTAGGCGGTCGAGGCTGGAATCAGAATCATCGCAAACACGAGGATCGCACCGACCGTCTTCAATGAGACTACCACCGTCAAGGCCACCAGTGACAAGAGGAGAAAAAAGATCTGTCGTGCTGGAACGCCGGAAGCTTCAGCCATCTCTTGATCGAAGGCGATAAAGTAGAGCTCTTTTGCAAACGTCAAGATGAGCCCCAGTACGAGAATGCTCAACCCTCCGATGATGCTGAGCTCCTCAGTGGTGACCGACAGGACGCTGCCGAACAAATACCCATACACTTCGGCATTATAGGTCTTCATCAGCCCGATGAAGAGGATTGCCAGTGCCATCGTCGTGGTGTAGAGAATGCCGATCGACACATCCAGCTTCATGCGGCCTCTTTCCTCGACCCACCCGGTGATCCATACCGTGGCGAGTCCGAACAGGATCGCCAGCAATAAGGGAGGCCAACCCATCAAGTAACCGAGTGCGACGCCCGCGAAGGCGGCATGCGACGTGCCGGCTCCGACAAACGCCAGTCCGCGCAACACGACAAATACGCCGATCACCGAGCACAATCCGCCGACCATCGCCGCGGCGAGCAGGGACCGTTGCATGAAATCGTAAGTGAGGAGATCGAGCATGGAGTGGAATTAACTCCTAGTGGTGATGGTGATAGTCTTCCACGATGACGAGGTCTTTCTCGGTGATGACCAGCTCTTTCCCGTACACTTGGTGAAGAATGTCCGCTTTGAGCACTTCCGCAGGAGGACCCGCGGCGAAGAGTCTGGTTTTGAGAAGAATCAATCGATCCACTCGTGAGCGGATCATATTTATGTCGTGCGTAATGAGGAGGACCGTCAACTTGAGCTCGTCATGAAGGTGTTGCACGAGCTCAATGACATTGTGTTGCGTGGTGATATCCAGGCCGGTCGTCGGTTCATCCAATATCAGGACTTTGGGTTGCTGCGCCAGGGCTCTGGCAATGAAGACACGCTGTTGTTGACCGCCGGAGAGTTGCCCAAGAGCGTTATCCTTATGTGATTCCATTCCGACCTGACTAAGAGCTTCCAGTGCGATAGCACGATCCTTCCGACTCGGGCGCCTAAACAAGCCTAAGGCCCCGTAACGTCCCATCATCACTGTTTCGAGGACTGTCACCGGGAAATTGCGATCGACGACCCCTTTCTGCGGGAGGTACCCGATTTTGGCACGATGGTGGCAGCGGAGCTCATCGCAGGCACAGTCGAAGATATGGAGGTGTCCTTCCATGGGAGCTAAAAGTCCTAAGACTGCTCGACACAGTGTCGTTTTCCCTGACCCATTTGGACCGATCACCCCGACGAACTCGCCTTCGTAGATGGTCAGCGAGATCTCCTTCAGGGCCGTGAGCCCTGGAAATCCGAAGGAAGCGCGCTCAAAACGAATAATTGGCTCGCGGGGGTCAGACACGGATTCCCAAACTCCTTCCGACGATAGAAACGAATGTCCTAACTGTTGTTACGTCGTTTCCAGCGCGCCGGCTAATTGGAGCACATTATAACGAAGCATGTCGAGGTAGGTCTCAGTTCCCGATACACCTCCCGGCATCGTCGTCAGGACCACGACGCGGGCGTTGGTTTCTCTCGCAAGCAGTTCCGGGAGGCGTTGGCTGAGCTGAATCTCGGAGACGATAACCCTGATATTCTCCTTCCTGATCTTTTCGATGAGAGATTGCAGGTGAAAAGCCGATGGTTCTGTGCCGGACTGCATGTGAATCGTGCCGACAATTTCGAGGCCAAATCGCTTCGCTAAATAAGGCCAGGCCGAATGGTGCGCAATGAAACGTCGATCGAATAGCAGCTGAGTGCGATCAGAAAGTTCTTTTTGCAACCGGCTCAACCGGTGAAGATACGCCGCTTGATTTGTTCGGAATTCGGCCGTGTGACCCGGATCAACCTCAATCAGGGCATCAGTGATGTGGCGCAGCATGATGGCGACGTTCTCAGGGTCCAACCAGATGTGTGGATTCCCGCCTGGCTCGGCTTCTTTTTCGCCCTTGTGCAGTTCGTCATGAGAATCCGAACCATCGTGAATCAGCCCCACCCCCTGGGATGTCGTAATGAGGCGTAACGACGGACTCCCGGCATTCTTGACCAGCGACGAAACCCAGACCTCGAGTCCGAGGCCGATCTCGAACAGCACCCTGGCCTTCCGGACTGCGATCAGATCGGTGGGTTTCGGCGAATAGGTGTGTTCGTTCTCGTAGCCGCTCAACAAAGATGTGACCCGTACATGGGGGCCGCCGACCTGTTCGGCCAAATCCTTCAGGACAGGAATCGTGACGACGATGGGAATCGGGTCGCGAGCTTCTGTCACAGGGGTAAGGGAGGGAACGAAGCCGGCCAGAAAGGCGATGAGAACGGAGATGGGTCGTTTCAGCACGTGGTTGACCAAAAACATCGGCGGGGACGGTAACATCCAAGTTTTGCGGTGTCAACGACATCGTGACGGCGGCACCCCCTCATAGGCCCTGTCCATTCGCCTCCTTGACCATACGCGCCAGTTCGATTAGCGTAGCGCACCCGCCGGTCTCGGCGGATTCGTATGGTTGCGAAAGGATACTGCAGATGAACGTTGTTGGATTGATGTCGGGTACTTCAGCTGACGGAGTCGACGCTGCCCTGGTCTCGATTGATCGTCGGAAAGCCGGCATTCACGTCGAGATGGTTGCGTTTCATTCGCTTCCCTATCCGCGCTCGCTGCAACAACGAATTCTCTCGGCATCGGTTTCCGGGACCGTGACGGATATTTGCCACCTGAATGCGCTGTTGGGCGAGTGGTTCGCCGACGCAGCGTTAGGCGTCATCCGTGCGGCTCATCTGACCGAAGAGGACGTGGCTCTGATTGGATCCCACGGCCAGACGGTGCACCACCTTCCCAATGGCATCAAGGATACCGGTGTCGGCTCGATACGCTCCACCCTGCAGATTGCTGAGCCCGCCGTGATCGCCGAACGCACGGGGATCACGACGGTGGCCAATTTCCGTCCGCGCGACATCGCGGCCGGAGGGCAAGGAGCGCCGCTTACACCGGGAGTGCATGCCTTGCTGTTTCAACATCCTCGCCGGGCGCGACTCATCGTGAATCTTGGCGGCATCAGCAACGTCACCTACCTGCCACGTCGATCAGGAACCGTAACACTGGCCGCATTCGACACTGGTCCGGCGAATATGGTTCTGGACGGCATCATGGTCCGAGCCACAAATGGCCGGTCCTCGATGGACCGTGAAGGGCGGCTGGCTGCCCGAGGACAGGTTGATTCGAGATTGTTGGCCAAACTGCTTGCGCATCCTTATCTGTCTCAGGCGCCACCGAAATCCACAGGGCGTGAAGCGTTCGGCGCAAAGATGTTGGACGACTTGCTCAACTGGCAACAAACCCGCAAATTGCCGATCGAGGATCTGCTGGCCACATGCAGCCGCTGGACTGCGGAGGGAGTTGGCACGGCGCGGCGATGGGTCAAAGGTGGCATCGATGAAGTGATCGTCGGTGGAGGAGGCGTCAAGAACCGGGTGATCATGGGACACCTGACGGAAGTCTTTGCGCCGGTTCCGGTCACGACCTTTGAGGCGCACGGTTGGGACAGCAAGGCGCTCGAGTCGGTGGCCTTTGCTGTTCTAGCGTATCAGACCGTGATGGAGGAGTGTGGGAATGTCCCTTCGGTCACAGGAGCGGCCTTCCCTAGGCTGTTGGGATGCATCGTCCCAAGCGGCCCGCGGTGGTTCGAGCGACTACACCCACGTAAAGGGCGAAAGTAACGGGCGATGAAGATCGTTCTCGTCGGGGCGGTGGCCCTTGCAGTGATCGTCGGCATTTGGTTGTATCGGAAGAGATTCCGTCGAAGCAGCCGGCAGCTCGTGCCGTTTATGATTCCTCCGGACGCCATCATCAGTTCCGCCCCGTTGATCGTGGAAGAAGAGGTGGCTCTGTATAATCTGCTGCGGATGGTTGTCCAGGAGCAGTACCTGGTCTTTACTCAAGTACCGTTATGGTCCTTCATAGCCGTTGATGCCTCTGACACGGTGCGTTCTCATGTTCTGCGCCATCTCGCGCTCAAACGAGTCGATTTTGCTTTGGTCCATCCAGGATCCTGCCAGGTCGAGCAGGTCGTGCAGATTGAACAGGAGTCACCGCAACCCCATCAAGCAGAACGGCAGCGCGTCATCGAATCGGTCCTCGATGCGGCAGGAATCAAGCTGATGAAGTTGCGATCGAAGAAAAACTACTCTTTGCCAGACCTCGCCGCCCAATTGGGGATGAACGCAGAGGAATAGAAAACAAGCGATCCGCTTTCATCGAGCGGGCCGGTCTCTACGGCGATGCGGCGGCGGCTTCGTCGGCGCGCGTTATTGCCTCGATGGTTGTTCGGGCAAGTTCCGCTTCGGAGCTATCCGGGTATTGATCCACGACACGGTCGAACATGAGCCTCGCTTTTTCGTGATCGCCCAATTTGGTGTAGGTCTGGCCGAGCTTCAATGTGGACGCCGCCAACTTCGGACTGAGCGGGTAATTTGAGACGACGTCATAGAACGACTTCAGCGCGTCGCGGTATCGCCCCATACGATACTGACATTCTCCGATCCAATACTGTGCGTTGGCTGCGAGTGCGGACTCACTGTGCAACTCGATAAACAGTCGAAAGCCTGCCATGGCCGCTTCGTAATCGCGGTGTTTGAATTCATCCATGACACGATCATAGAGGTGACGGGTCGTATCCTGCCTCTGGGTGGGAGCAGCGAAGGATGGGCCTGCTGATAAGAACATTGATAGGAGTATGAGAATTCCGATACTGTTCTGTGCCATAGATGGCCCTCCAACTGCTCAAACCAGAGTCGAGGGGTCTATGCACGCAATCGGTATGCCATGGTCCAGGTCAGTCGAAGATCAGAACCGCTTGAATAACCTGATGTTCAATGGGCATGAGATCCATCAGTTTCAGGAGGTTTCAATAGGCGCGCAGACGAAAGACACAGATTTGTACGAAAAGCGCCCTTACATCGACGGGTATGTCCAGTGCTCAATAAGGTCCGTTGATCTTCAGAGTTGTTGGAGATATCAGTATTCCGGGGAGAGAATGTGATGCATGAGGAGTCAGTTCCGGCCAATCCATTGGGAGGCAGAACCTTGATCGTCGACAGCATCGATCAAGGTTGCTATCCCCTGCCGAGCGCAGCGATTAAGGATATGGGTGAATCGGATCAGGTATATGTTCGTCCGGGGATCTATGAGGATAAGGTTTTCGTCAGTCAACGGCCGGTCCGGCTGGTTGGAGCCGGACGAGACCGGGTCCATATCTTCTGGCGGCGTGGAGGGCCGCTCTATCTCCAAGAGGTGCCGGAAGGATTGATAACCGGCATGACATTCCGCTATATCGGCAGCGACCAACATTCAGCCATCAACGTGCTCAATTCCACATGTCTCATCACCCAATGCCGGGCAATGGAAGGCATCTTGTCCGGTGTCGTCCTGTATGGATCCGAATGTCGTGCGATATTCGCGGAAAACGAGGTGTGCCGCAATCGCGAGTCCGGCATATTCGTGTTTGCCGGTGCGCAACCACGAGTGGCCGATAACCGTTGCTTCGACAATCACCATTTTGGGATCGCGGTCCGCGATCAGGGCAGCCGTCCTGAACTGGTCCGGAATCAGTGTGAAGGAAATATGCTGAGCGGCATCCTGCTGTTCCACCACGGCGGCGCATTGATGGCGGACAATATCTGTCACAATAACCAGCACTGGGGGATTCTTCTGACACCCGATTCACAGCCCAACCCGTCGCCGTCTGAGCTTCCCATGATGAATCGACTCGAACCCAACCCCCTTGGGGCCTATTCAGTCTCCGATCAACCGCTTGCTCAGATCGGCCGGTAATGACAGTCCGGAACCGCAAGGAATCGCCCTATTGGCTAAAGCAGAGTTGAGGAAGGGGAGTCGTTCGGAATGTGGAACTGAAACGCGCTTCCACCCTGCTGTTTCGCCCGATACATTGCGGCATCGGCATGCTTCAGCAGCTCATCAATGTCGTGATCATCGGTCGGATAGACGGTAATGCCGATGCTGACTCCGATCAAAGCCTGATGGTCTCCAAGATGAAACGGTTCCGCCAAGGATTTGGTGATTCGCTGTGCGACCAGCGTGATATCTTCTTCGCACGTCAGACCTTCAAGGATAATCGTGAATTCATCTCCTCCCATGCGTGCCACGGTGTCAACTTCGCGAACACAATCTTGTAATCGCGTGGCGACAACTTTCAAAACCTGATCCCCGACGTCATGGCCAAGGGTGTCGTTCACCGGCTTGAACTGATCGAGGTCCAGCAACATGAGACTGAGCGGTTGTTGGAGCCGTTTGCTCCGGGCCATGGCTTGGATGAGGCGATCGCGAAACAACGTGCGGTTCACAAGACCGGTCAATTGATCGTACTGGGCAAGGTATGTCAGCCGCTCCTCGGCTCGTTTGCGTTCGATGGCGTAACGGATGGAGCGAGCCAATAGCTCCGATTGCCCCTCTCCCTTGACGAGATAATCCTGCGCACCGTTCTGGACAGCCTGTAGTGCGAGCGTCTGATCACTGAGCCCGCTGAGCACGATGATGGCAATCGTAGGGTTCGCGACATGCATTTGACGCACGGTTGATAACCCATATCCGTCGGGGAGCGACAGATCCAAGAGGACGGCATCAAAGCGTGCGCGCGCCAGCTGTGAAAAGGCGTCGCTCAAGCGGGTCACATGGGTGACATTGAATTCCTCAAGGTTCCATTCCGTGAGGATGTCCTGTGTCAGGCGTGCGTCAATATCGTTGTCTTCGACCAATAGGATCTTGATCATTGCGCTTTCGGTGCGACCTCTTTCCTCGACCTCTAATAAGTATAGCCTAAGACCATGATTCAACAAGCGAATCACCGAAGTGGTGACATGCCCTTGGAACGACTGGAAAGACACAATGGAAGGAAACTAGACCTTCAGCGCGTATACCGTACCAACTCGCTCAACGGCGGAAAAGGGGTGGGCAGTCGAACTACTCAATCATGAACCGGGAGAAATGGTGGGCAGGCCACCTGGGTAGGTGCCGATCGGACCCTGCTCCGGGCCTATCGCCGCCTCACAGGCGTATCCAGGTTCAAAGGGCCACATGAGTGAACGACCAACGGCGGTCCCACGTATATGAACATACCGCAACGTGACGCCCAAGCGAGCGGCGTCGTCCTTAACCTTCTCGGTACATTCATCGGGTGTATATCCGCGGCGTGAGAGCAAAAGAGGATCTCCCGCTGCGCTGAAAACAGTGAATTCGCTGGCGCATCCGGTTATCCCCAACAACACACAGATGACGCCGGTAAGTCGACCCATTCTTGAGGTCATTGGAATTGGCGCTCCTTTTTGCCGCATTTCCCAGCGTGCAAACACAGGAAACACAACTCAACCATAGCACGAAAACCATTCTTCAATCGAGTGTGACACATTTGTCCGGTGAATCTGGAAAGGGGCTGGAGGCGGCACCGCGCCGAGAAACGAAGAGACCGGCCGATAGGCTATGGGTATGACTAAACCGGCTTCTCTGCGACATATTCAATGTACTTCCAGAACAGCTTCGCTTCCTCTTCATTGAGGACCACGGGAGTGTTATTGGCCGATCCCGTCATGAAAACCTTGACCGACACGGTGTCATGCCAGATCTGCACTTCACAGTGAGCGACGAGATCGAGATTGACCGCACGGTTTCCGATTCGGACGAAGTGCATGGCGCTGCCTCCCCTCGTCTGACAAAGCCAGGTGATCATACACCAGGGTCGATCCCCCAGAAAGCAACTTGCAGTTCTGCTCCGACGACGAGCACTGTGCCGTGCTCCCGATAGAATTTGCCGCGCTTTCGGCAAGAATTTCCTAGGAGCTGCCGTATTCTCTCAAGAATGCGACGACACCGGGCCATCTATCGACCGCTCTCTCTGGCATGGAAGTTGAGGGAGATGAGCATGTTTTCCAATCCGGCGCCCTGGGGACTAGCGAGACCGTGAGGTCAAATCAATGAATGAATTGAGCCTGCTCGCCGAGCTTTGGCGGCTTCTCAGTCAGGATGTTGCGATAGTCGGTGGGCTTCAGAGCCCCATGCTGAGCTGGATCGGCGCGGCCTCGATCATCGTCCTCTGTCTCTGGCATAGTGCGGCCCTCATACGAGGCTTGGTGCGGATTCGTCATACACTCTTGCGATTCCACTCGTCCGTTGCGCCTCTGGCGTCGGCACGGCAACGGGTATCTGCAGATTGGCTGGTGGTCCCGGCCTTAGCCAAACGACAGGCACGTCCCGATCAGTCGCCGGAAGCTCGCCGTGATCTGGATGATCTTGCAACGCTGGATCGCGCGATACGATCGGAGCCGGCCTTCTCAAAAGAATGGCTTTCATACCGAAAGTCCCTCACGGTGGAGCAAACTGCCTGGTTTCTCGAGCCGACTGTCCATAGCCAGCGTTCCGCGGCTGACTTTTTTTCGTTCGAAGCGCTCTGCGCCAGCCATCTCAATGTCCGCTTCTTGAGGCAACTCCCTTCCTTTCTGACAGGCATGGGCTTGATGTTTACGTTTTTTGCCATTTTGATCGGTCTCAGCAAACTACATGCGAACGGATCACAGATTGATGGAATCCAAGGGCTCATCAATGGCCTCTCCGGTAAGTTTGTGACATCAATTGTCGGCTTGGCGTGCGCGAATGTTTTTACCATCCTCGAAACCTCGATCTGGTATCGACTGGACAACCGGTATCGGGAATGTCTGTCGCTCCTTGATGAAATGTTTCCTCAGAAAGCTGACGGCCAGGAAGCACGACCATCCTCGTTGCCGAATGGATCTCCGGCCGCCATAGTCAGCCCCATCCAATCCGACACCGCGAACCAGTTGGTTGAAGTTGTGCAGCAGCGACTCGGAGCGACAGTTGCGGCCCTGACTTCAGCCTCTCAAGCGCTCACAGGGCTGAACGCCAAACATTCGCCGCTGAAGCTCGACGATTTGCCGGGAGAGATCGGTCACGAGGTTCAGCGGGCGTTGAAGCCGATGATCAAGCCGTTGATGGAAGCGATTCAGGAGCTCAATCGTTCGATTAAGGGACAGCCGTCTCCGGTACAGCTGTCTCAACCAGAAATTGAAACCATGTTCAAGGAACTCAGAAATCACATGACTAATACAATTGAGCAGGCGCCGCGACAACAGAAAGCGGACGATGCTGAGCGACGGCAAGTTCTACATAAAGAGGCGCCCACCCGATGAAGCAGTTCAGGCCAATTTCTGGGCCCGAATCCCGTGAAGGCTCATCTGCGTTGACAAACGGCGTCGCAGACCTCATGACGTCGCTCGCCGTCATCTTCATTCTACTGCTAGCCGCCTATATCACTCGCATCGAGGATGGAAATGCCAAGCCACCCCCGAACGGCATTCCTTCCACACAACAAAGGGCGACCCTTGAACCGCTTACCCCGAAGGTGGAAGCCAAGGGGCCTAGCGTCCTCACCGTCACGGTGCCGGATACGGCGCTCAACTTTGAGTTTGGGAAAAGTACGCTCCTTCCATCTGCCGAAACCTTCCTATCCGAGGAGATGCCGCATTATGCCGGAGTCGTCTGTGGACATGGCGGACAGGAAGTGGAGGCCTTTGTCATTGAAGGGTACACGGACGATCTCGGCGACGACGTGCGCAACTTGCGATTGAGTCAGGACCGTTCATTCGCCGTTCTGGCGAAAAGCTTGGAAGTCATCCGTGAGAAGCTTCCGTGGGCCTATGAGTGCTTTTTGCAAAAGGCTACGGCGAACGGGCGCGGGAGGCAGAACTTGTTGAGAAACGAAGCAGGACACCTCGACCGCGACAAAAGCCGCCGGGTCGTGTTCAAGATCCACTTACGTCCCACATAAAGTGCCGGGCACTCAAGATTTGAACCCTTGAATCATTCTAGACCGCATCAGGTCGACCGATGCAGGCTGCGGGTCAATTCGAGGAACTGCTCGAGGGAAAGGATTTCTGCCCGGACGGAAGATGAGAGATGATGTGCGGTCAATGCTGTACCCACCACTTTCTGATCATAGCCCTCATCCTTCAACGAGTTGATCAGCGTCTTGCGGCGGTGTGCGAAGGCGGCCCTCACCAATGCCGTGAATGTGTGTTCTTCCTGAGGGCTCAGTTCGGTTCGTGCTTTAGTCCGCAGCAGGACGACGGCAGAGTCGACCTCCGGCTTAGGGCGGAAGCATTGTGCTGAGACCTTGAATGCCTTGGTCATATTCGCCGAGTACTGAGCCGTGACGGACAGGACGCCGTAGTCTGAACTCCCGGGTTTGGCCACGAGTCGGTTGGCCACTTCGTTCTGCAGCATGAGCACCATGCGCGGGAAACGGCCGCGCTGGCCAAGAAGCCGAAAAAGGAGAGGGGTAGACAGATAATATGGAAGATTGGCGACGACGATGGTCCCGATCGGAAGCTGCTCGATCGGATAGGTCATTGCATCGCCGAGAATGAGCGTCAGGTTCTGAAACTGCGGGTGGTGTTCGGCTAGATAACCATGGAGTCGTGGATCGACCTCGATCGCCGTTACACGACCCGTAGCGCGACACAGAGATCCCGTCAGGATACCGCGGCCAGGTCCGATCTCTAGAACGGTATCATTCGGGGTCAGTTCAGCCAGGGAGATGATCTTGCGTACGATGTTGGGGTCGATAAGAAAATTCTGGCCGAGACGTTTGATTGCAATGGGCGGATCGGAGGCGCTCACCCATCACCTCACGTGAGGGGGAGGGGATTGATCCAATCGTTCGGCCAATGCCACCAGCGGGGCACGGTAGCATTCGATAAGATCCGAAAATTCTTCGACCAGGTCGTTGGTGAATGATGGTCCTGGCAGGACACTCGAAAACTTCTGCCCTTCTTGCGGGCTCACCGTGTCGGTTATGAGTGCGACCGTGCGTGCTTTCCATTTTACCACTCGTTCAGCCCCGGCGACCGTGTTGAGATCTTGAAGGGTCTGCTTCGCAAGTGCATCCAGTTCTTGTATTTGCTGCCGGACTACGGCACGGCTTTTCGAGACATCAGGTGCCATGTCTGCTTCCTCTCTTCTTGCCGTCACTTCGTCCATCCTTCGTGCGGGCAATCTTGGCGGCTAGTTTGATAGCTTCAAACAAGCTTCCCGGATCAGCAACGCCTTTCCCAACGATGTCGAATGCCGTTCCATGGTCAACCGAGGTGCGGATGATGGGTAAGCCCACAGTGAGATTCACGCATGTTCCGAAGGCGACCAACTTCAGCGGAATCAAACCTTGATCATGGTACAGGGCGACGATACCGTCATACAGCCCCTTCGCAGCTTTTCCGAACAGCGTATCGGCCGGCAACGGATCACTGGCGAGAATGCCCTCTCGCTGTGCTGCACGGGCAGCCGGGAGAATCACGCGGGCTTCCTCATCGCCGAATAATCCATGCTCTCCTGCATGCGGATTCAGGGCGGCCACGCCTATCTTGGGCCGTTTAATTCCGAACAGTGTGGACAGGGCGAGTTGGGCCAAGCGGATCGCCTTTTCGATGTTCGCCTGGGTGAGCAGCGAGGAAAGATCTCTGATGGCGACGTGCGTCGTGACGAACATGATGCGTAACGGACCACCCACGATCATCATGCCGGACTCGTTCGCGCGGGTCAGATCAGCCAACAATTCAGTATGACCCGGATACCGGCAGCCGGCCATATTGATGGCTTCCTTGTTGATAGGGGCCGTCACCATTCCATCGATACCACCGAGCTGGGCCAATTCAACAGCCTTCTTGATGAAGGCGACGGATGCTGCGCCGGTCTCTGCGGCGGCGATGCCAGGTTTGAACTTTCGGAGAGGTGTTGCCAATGGGTCCAGCACGACGACCATTCCTCTGCGCGGCGGAGGCGTGTCACGGCCATCAACAGGGACGACTCTCAGTTTAAGTCCAAGATCCGTAATAGTCTGCTCCATTATGGGAAGTGATCCGATCACGATCGGCCGGCAAACGTTGCGCAGGTGACTCCCTGAAAGGGCCTTCGCAATCACTTCCGGACCGATACCGGCTGGGTCTCCCATCGTGATTCCCAGCACCGGGAGCTGTGGCGAATGGGAGCGTGCGCGAGAGGAGATCGATTCAGTTGACATAGAGATGCAGCGTATACCCAATGTAAAAAACGGCTCCGGCTGCCAGCAACCACGGCCGCCATTGACCGCCTATGAGAATCTGCAACAGGCAGAGTCCCACGGCCTGCACAGCTAAGACCATGGTGGTCAATGCAGACGGCGCGATCATCCATTCGGTTCCGATCAATCCCAGAGAGACCGGGAGAGTCCCTTGAAAGACCATGGCCCCTGTGACATTGGCCACGGCGAGGCGGTCTTTCTTGCGATAGAGCCAGAGAAAACTGTTGGACATCTCCGGCAGCTCGGTGGCGAGTGGCGCAATCAGCAGGGCCAAAATCAGCGGCGACATCGCGAACAGGCCGGCCATCGATTCGGCAGCCGTGACGAACAGGTGGGCCCCCAATATCAACCCACCCAAACCCAAGAGAGCTTGAAAGCCGATCATTGCATGCGAAGGGACGGCTGCGTGCTTGTCGAAAATCAGCGGATCCAACTCACCGCTTTCCTCTTCGCCCGACGGGGTGAATTTAAGTTTCATGTAGTAGATATACAGTGCGATCAACCCGCAGGCCGCGATGAGATGAATCAGCCTCGAAGGCACGAAGGCGCAGCCCAAGGCGATCATGTATCCGATCATAAAAAACGTCAGATCCGTGAGGACTTCACGATAGTTGAGATGAAATCGCGCGGTCCGTTTGCCTGCCCGTGCATAGAGCACGACGAGAAGGGCCAAAATGGGGAGCACCAGTGTGCTGAGCATGAACGGCGCTCCCAAGATGGCTCCCAATCCAACCTCGAGCTCCTCGTGGCTTTCACCGAAGAAAATGGCGATGATCGGGATTGACGTTTCAGGCAAGGTCGTGCCGATTGCGGCAAAGACACTGCCCACCGCGCCTTCGGAGATCCCCATCCGTTTGCCCAGCCATTCGATGGCATTGGTAAAGAGCGCGCAACCGCCAAGTGTGACTACGACAGAGACGACAAAGAGGAGAACGTAGAAAAGAACGGTCACGCCCGGCCTCGCACGTGTGCCGTTCTGCGCTTGGTGAGTCCTTGTCGATAGGCCAGCATCGCTTCCTCCATGACGGTCTTGAGCGGGCGACCGGTTCGTTTTGCGATATTCTTACAGTCCATATACTCCGGTGCTGCTTTTCCCCATCCAGCACCGACTTCGGCGACCTTCATACGCACCACGCCACCCTGCATCGTGACAGAGACGAACCGGCGGGGAAGGATCTGCCGGGTTACCTCTTGAAGCCGTATTCCGAGAGTGGAGGTTTCCTGGAACAGGACTTCAAGCACGGCCTCGGTCTGGTCTTGCGTGGCAAGGCAGCTCAGGACGACACCTGGGCGACTCTTTTTCATCACGACGGGAACCAGTGCGACATCCACGGCTCCCACGTCGAACAGTCGCTCCATGATGTGCTCATAGAGCTGTGGATTGAGGTCGTCAAGATTCGTTTCAATCTGCATCACCCGTTGAATTCGGCGCCTATCCGGAACCGACTCCTCCTGCAAAAACACGCGCAAGGCATTCGGCCACCCTTCTGGATCTCGGTCGCCGGCTCCGTATCCCACCGCCACACTGTTCATCATCGGCAGGGCGCCGAATTCCGATGCCAACGTCCGAAGTAAGGCGACACCGGTGGGAGTCGCAAGCTCGACGCGTGGACCGTCGGAATAGATCGGCACACCGTTCGTCAGCGCCGCCACAGCCGGTCCTGGAACGGGCAGGAGCCCGTGGGAAGTCCGAATCGAACCGGCCCCCACGTTGATGGCCGAGGAGGTAATTCGGGTCGCGTTCAAGAGATGGCAGCCCAAGACCCCTCCGACGACATCGATAAAAGAATCCACGACGCCGACCTCATGAAAGTGAACATCTTTGACTTCGACTCCATGGGCGTGGCTTTCCGCCTCCGCCAGTCGGTCGAAAATCGACCGGCTTCGCTCCTTGACGAGATCGGGCAACGTGCTGGAAGCAAGAATTTGCCGAATGCGCGAGAGGGTCAACGGCCGTTGAAACCCCTTCTGAATGATCACATCGACCTTTATCGCGGGCAGTGTGCCGCGATGCACATCACGTTTACGTAACCGATAGCCGCTGAGCTTCAGTCGTTTGAGGCCGTTGACCAATTCAGCCCACGGCAAACCGGCGCTCACGAGCGCCCCCAAGACCATGTCTCCGCTCACTCCGGAGAAACAATCGAAATGGAGATGTCGGCCCACAAGGCTCCTCACTGGGTGACGCGAAAAAAGACCGGTCATATTACCCAAGGTGTCGGCGAAACGGCAATCATTGTTATCGTGATCAATCAGAACCGTCTCACGGAACATTGTTGAAGCTTCATTGACACCCCAGGAATGCTATGTTATCCCCCTAACAATACGGTTACGCTGTGCTGACCGTACATTTTGGCGAGTGTTCCCGCGTCACTCATGAAAACACGGTTCCCGTTCTCGTTGACGACTTCAACCCACGTACGTCGTACGAGGTTTGTACTGGCGCTGCTGACCCTGTGTGGCAGCCTTGCAGTGTTTCTCCCTGCGGACAGTCACTCAAAGGTTAAGCCGACTCGCATTCCTCGCCCTGAACCGGAGCTCAAAATCGTCAACCTCAATATCGCCCCGACTCCCTATACCTTGGGCAACGGACCTCTTCAGTTTTCCGTGACGGTCCAGCTTCCTAAAGAGGTGGACAGGGACATGATTCTTGAAGTGACCTCTCTCATCAGTTCTCCTTCGAAAACATCACTTCGGTTTCTCACGCATCGACAGGCCGTCCCAATCTCATCAACCACGGACGGAGAAACGGAACGATCGAAGGTTTCCGTCGAACTGGCCTGGGATGGGCAGAACCACCGCAAGCAACTTTCCGGCGTGGGGACCTATTCCTATGAAGTGCGCACTAAGCTGTTGGCCAATGGAGAAAAAGGATTGCGCACAGTGATGGTCGCGTGGCCGAAACGTGGAACGCTGGAAGTGAAGTGACGCTCGATAGCCTGTCTCGTGGCTAACGCCTCGCACCCAACATATTGATTCGATGCGCGAGACATGCCGCGCCGAATCCATTGTCGATATTCATCACCCCCACCCCCGCTGCGCAAGAATTGAGCATCGTCAAAAGAGCAGCCAGTCCTCCGAAACTCGCCCCATAGCCGCGGCTGGTCGGGACGGCGATGACCGGACACTGCACCAAGCCACCGACGACACTCGGTAAGACGCCGTCCATACCGGCGACGACGACCACCACCTGCGCATCAAACAGCCGGTCTTTTTTCCCAAGCAGCCGATGGATCCCTGCGACGCCGACATCGTACAGTTGTTCCACATGGCTCCCCATGACTTCTGCTGTGACACGGGCTTCTTCGGCCACGGGCACATCGGCAGTCCCCGCGGTGACCACAAGTATATGCCCCAGATGTTTTGGTTTTGAGGGATGAATCGCCACGATGCGCGCGTCCGGATGGTAGCGTGCCCGGGGGGCCATGCGGCGAATGGCGCGCGCGACTGTTGGGTCGGCGCGAGTGGCGAGAAACGGTCCCTCTTTTTTGATAAGAGCCCGAGCGATCGCGATCACTTGTGCGGTAGTCTTCCCCTCGCACAAGACGACTTCGGGAAATCCTTGACGGAGCGACCGGTGGTGATCGAGCGAGGCAAAGCCGAGGTCCTCAAAAGGCAGGGACCGCAGGCGTTGGAGTGCCTGTTCCACCGTGACCTCTCCCCGATGGACCTCCCGCAGCAGCCGTTCGAGTCCTTCCGGATTCATGCCCATTCCTTCTCTGGTTTGGCATCCCGTTCCATGAGATCACTCACGGCCTTCCGACACGACTTATCGTCGTACAGGACGGCGTTGATCTCTTGTGTGATCGGCATATCGACCTGATAGCGGCGGGCCAATGCGAATGCCGCACGAGCCGTCCGTACGCCTTCTGCGACCGCCTGCATCCCGGCCAAAATCGTCTCAAGTGTTTCCCCTCGACCAAGCCGGACACCGACTGAATGGTTGCGGCTCAGCGCCCCCGTACATGTCAATACCAGATCGCCGACACCGGAGAGCCCATAGAAGGTCCGTGGATCAGCTCCCATCGCGATGCCAAGCCTAATGGTCTCAGCCAGACCGCGTGTAATGAGGGCTGCCCGGGCATTGAGGCCGAGCTCCAACCCATCAATCACGCCGGCGGCCAGCGCCATCACGTTCTTCAGTGCGCCGCCGAGTTGAACACCGATCATATCGGTATCGGCGTACACACGAAACGCGGGTGTCATCAACGCGCCCTGAAACCGCCTGACCAATTCCCCATCGGTGCCGGCCAAACACACGGCCGTAGGTCGGCCCGCACTGAATTCCGATGCGAAGCTGGGGCCGGAGAGCACCATGAATGAACGGTGCATAGAGGGCGGCAACTCATCTTCCATGACCTCAGTCATCAGTTTGGTGGTGTGTTCCTCGATGCCCTTGGTTGCGCACACCAACGGTATGGAGCCGGGGAGAGCGGGGGCCATCTTGTGCAATACGGATCGAGTGGCATGTGAAGGAACGGCAAAAACAATCCCTTCGCAACCCGTTACGGCTTCAACGAGAGAGTGAGTTGCCGTCAAACTTCGAGGGAGCGTGACCCCTTTAAGGAAAACGGGGTTTTCGTGAGAGGCGTTGATCGCGCTGACGACATCGTGTTCATAAGCCCAAAGACGAACGGCGAACCCTTTCTCGGCAAGGTGTTTGGCCAAAGCAGTACCCCAGGCACCGGCTCCGATAATCGCGATCGCGTTGATGGCTGGCATCAGAAGATCAGCGTAATGGTAAGAATCGCGCGTGTATTGGCACCGGCGGATTATATAGGAAGCTATCGAGTATCTGTCAACGAATTGAGGAGCCATCCGTCTGAACTTGTCGATGCCGGCTCACTCTCGGCCGAGTGCGTGTCCTGTGGACGCACGTATGGCGTGCTCTTCTTTCGTCAAGATTTCAGAAATGATTTCGTGATCCCTGCTTCAAGCAATAGGATAGGTGAGGATAAGGAATATGAGCGATCCCGGAGGATTGCCAATGGAACCACACGCTCCTGTATGGGCTCACTCGGGGATCTTTACAAAGACGTTTCTGCAAGTATCCTTTGCGCTGATTCTGATTGTGCCGACTGCCTATTCGGAAATATACATTGGAGGCCAAATCGGAACCACACTATTCGGCGACAACAACAAACTGGCTAGAGTTGATCTTACTGATCTCGGTGGTCCTCCCGGATCCACACTCTCTCCTCCAGGATCTATGTCAGGCCGTGACTTAGCCAGTTCTCCAATGCTGGGCGGGAAAATCGGCTACTACTTTCCGCAAGTGCCGTGGTTTGGTCTCGAGGCGGAGGCATACTATAGGACACCTCACATTGAGGAACAGTCGACAAGAGTTAGCATTCTTCAGGGATCGATCTTAAACGGGGTTGGTCCTGTGCCTGGGGGCGATATCATAGGCAGTCTGCCGGGTGATCATTTTCGAGTTATTACTGTCGCCCCCTTCAATCTTATGTTGCGGTATCACAAGACAAGGCTCCAACCCTACCTAGGAATCGGCCCTGGAATATTTTTAGCTCGTGTAAAAACCACAGTTTCTGGATTTGAAGGGACGCAGAGCTCAACCAGAGTGGGTTTGAACGTCAAGTTTGGAGGAGAGTATTTCTTTACACGCCATATCTCAGGATTCGGAGAAGTCCGGTACAACTATGCGGCCCTCAATTTTGATGCGAATGACGCCGGAGCTTTTGGATTTCGAGCCATTTATAATCCGATTATCTTTTCGTTTGGAATCAATTACCATTTCTAGCGTGGCAGCTCCCCTCTAGCATCTTTAGGACATTTCCATGTATGTAGACGAGACACAGGGAATGCCCAAAGATGCAAGTCTGCCCTGCCTGCAGCCGGTCGCAGCCGGAGATCAACCGATTCTGTATCCAATGCGGGCAGCGGCTCGACGGAAGTACGGATACTCCAGCGCCTTCTCGCTCCGATAATTCTGTGCCGGAACAACTCAATCTCCCGGTGCTCTACGGAATGGTCGTGTTTCTGATTGTCGCCGTGCTGTTCCCTCCATGGGAGACGCCACCGACTCAGACGCCTGAGTTTCTCGGCATGTATTTCATCCTTTCTCCACCCGCGCCGGAAGCCGTCGTGAGCCGCATGCTCCTGACTATCGAGCTGGTTACGATTGCGATTGCAGGCCTGTACGGAGCATTCCTGTTCCGGAAGAAATAAGCCTAACCGTCATTGTCAGGCAGACAGCATGATGGGAAGCACCGCTTTCCGCAGATGGCCCCTATTGAGTGATTGCTACTAGTTCAGCGCCAACGTGAGGCACTTAGCCGAGCCGCCCGACTTCATGAATTCATCAAGCTGAACGGGATGAGTCTCGTATCCTCGCGCGACGAGCCAGTGCTGAGTCGTGGGACATCCAGTGGGAAGCACGACATGCTTTCCGACACAGACGGCATTGCACGCGAACTTCAAGGCTTCAACTTCCGGAACAGTCAGACGGAAACGGTCGGGAACGCGTTCAGCAATAGCCGTCCGGCCATAGACGTCGAATGCGGCTTCGAAGTACAGGAGCTCGCCTCCGCTTAACGGACAGAAACAGGTATCGAGGTGATAGAAGCGAGGATCGACGAGTTCAAGGGGGATAATCTCCCGTTGGAAGTGTTCGCTCAAGACCGTGAACGCACGAATGTCCGATCGCTGACGATATCCCCCGTACCAACACTCCGGAAAGCCCAGGAGGTCCCCCGCGCCTTCAAAGAAGAGTCCCTCCTCGAGCGTGGTGATGTCGTACGCGTGTCCGCGAAACCAATGCTCGAAATACGCCTCTTCCCGTTGCCGCTGAGGGTAACGGAATCGGCTCACCACTGCCCTGTGTCCCACGACGACACCGGCATTGGCGGTAAACACCAAGTCCGGCAGCCCGGCGATCGGCGTCATGCGCTCAAGCGCGACACCCACATCCTTCTCGAAGACCTGCATGAGCGCATGCCACTGTCGCATCGCCTGTTCGTGATCCACCCGATTGCTGAGCCGCATCCAGGGGTTGATCTCATACTCCACCCCGAAAAAATCAGGAGGGCATACGAGCAGGTGGTTCATGCCGGCCGTCCTAGGAGTCTGGCCAACTCGGACAGAAACGATGCCGCGTCCATCACGAGCCCCACAGCCTGAAAACTTCCGCGATCGGCGAGCTTGGTCGGTACGGAGGGATTCACGTCCACACAGACGGTCGGAACCGTTGCCGGCAAGAGATTCCCGGTTGCCACGGCATGCAGCGTGGATGCGACCAGCAATGCCAGCCCGACACCGGGAACTGCGGCACGCATGGCGCTTTGTGCGCGGACGGAATCCGTGATCACACCGGGAAGCGGGCCGTCGTCGCGGATCGTTCCCGCCATCACGACCGGAATGCCTTGTCGGACGCAGGATGCCATAATCCCCTGCTTGATGACGCCGGAGGTGACCGCCGATTCAATACTGCCGATTGCCCGAATGCGGTTGATCGTCCGCAAATGATGCTCATGGCCATGCGGGACCGCGCGACCCGCGGTCAGCCCAAACCCTAATGAGGTGCCGTACAAGTCCGCTTCCATGTCGTGAGCCGCGAGCGCATTCCCGCAGAACAGGATGTGTACGAATCCTTCCTCGATGAGCCACGCCAACGCGTCTCGTCCTCCTGCGTGAATGATCGCAGGCCCACCCGCGAGCAGGACCTTCGAATCCGCCTGCCCCCGTTTGTGCCGTTCACGCAGTTGGCGCATCCGCGCAGCAATGTCGGCAATAATATGGCCGTGCGGGCGTTCGGCCGACACCTGCGATTCCATGAAGCCGAAGACATCCCGTTCAGGCGGACGTTGCAGGGGAATGACACGGACGCCTTCACGGCCCACGACGATTCGATCTCCCCGTCGAACGTCGCCCATCGGGAGGGCGTGGGCCGCTGAGCCTTCTTCGTTGACTACAATCGCCAGATCCATCTCGATACAATCCACGTCCAGCCATCGACCATTGAGACGGATCTGGGTGGGTAAATGCGTCGTGGCGTAGAACTCATCGGGTAACACTCCGTCGGCGGACGCGCTGGCGGTCCGGCAGTCTACCTCACACTTGACCGACGCGCCGTGTGGTTGGATCGCCTTGAGGATGTCGCCTAAGAGCGATTGCGAGGCTGTTCGAATGCGAATGAGTGCGTGAGATGGTTCCTCCCGGGTCTTTCCAATATGTACATCTTCAAGGTCAAACGTACCCCCCATCATCAGGATGAGATCCAACACCTTCGCCAGTACGAGAGAATCGATGATGTGTCCTTGAAGGTAGACGCTTTCCTGGTACTGGTTCATAGCCCCGCTCTCTGCTTGTGAGCTATTGTACCACCCGGGTTTGTGGGCGAAAGAGAATGAGGATTGGGAACTAACCCGCTGGAGATACTTTCATCAGCTCTCTGAGTAAGCTCGTGGCATAGGCGCCTGGAGGCAGACTGAAGGAGATGGTGAGGGCATCCCCGCTCAGCGACCATTCCAGGTCGGCAAGGGGGACGCGCAGCGCGCGGCGTTCGCCGCGGAATCCGCAGGCCTTTGCAGCGGCAATGAGGGCGTCTTTGGTTGTGCCTGCCTCCGCGATGACAGCTTCCTCGACTTTACCGGGTTCATTACTTGCCCAGGACACGCGCGACCCGAAGAGAATTCCCGTCGGGCTGATCTCAAAACGGTCTGCTCGCGGCTGCTCATTGTCGGCATTGTCGACATGGAAACAGGCGCCGTTCTCCAACTTCATGGCCCAGTCGCCGACAAACATTCGGTCGATCTGATCGATTCGCCGTGCCAGCATCCGATTGAACAGAAACGACTGATAGGCATTGAGATACCAGATACGCGTGCTTCGATTCATCTTCTCGCGTCGACGCGCATCATGGAGCAGCGCGGCCCCGACCTGGTAATTGTCGCCGGCTTTCCCTTGCCGCTGTGGCCCGAAGTAGTTGGGCACACCACGCGCACGCAGTTGATGGAGAACGGCCGGCACCGCTTCAACGGCATGGTCGGCGACTTGGCGTATGACCAAGCGAAACCGGTTGCCCCCATGATGGCCGGTTCGCAGCCGATTACGATGGCGTCCGAGGATCTGTAGGCTTAGAAGTGTGTCATCGATCTTTACGTTGGGGACTTGGTCCGGTGTGATTCCTTGGAGGGACACCATCTGCGTGGTGACCGCCCGTGCGTCCTTGAGCCCCGCGACACCGATTGCCTGTGCCTTGATCCCCAAAGAAGACGAGAGCCGGCGAACGAGATCCGGCGTGGAAAGATTACGTTTCGTAATCGCGACGTACAGATGCTCTCCCTCCCCGCATGGGAGATAAAGCGGCCGTTCTTCGACTTGAAAGTCTTCGGGTGTGGCGCGGATATGCCCGCCGATTCCAGGAATGTTGCCTGTGAGGAAGGGATCGATCACTTGCATCATACAACTACGCGTGTTGAAGGGTCACGTTCTGCTGAATTCTATCGTCAAATCGTCCGGAAAGAGGGCCTGGTATACTTTTTCTAGACCATGTGGGAGCGATCAAGCCAATCATGAGTTGGGTCATGAGCACGCGACGAACGGTGTCATGGCCGGATCGCGCGCGATCATTCGTCGGCTATTGCTTAAGCGAGCCACTCTATCGAATCTTCAGCCTCGTCCCTCATTGGGAATGGGGTCTATCCGATCACGAGATCTCCACCCTCACCCATGCACATCCTTCTCTGGCCGGCCATCGTGCCGTCCATCTCACGGATCTGCATCTTGATCGATATCACCCGCGCCATGATGGGATCGTCGAAGCGGTGAAAGGGATTGCCCCTGATTGGATTTTCATCACCGGAGATCTGCTCAACGTACCCGAAGGCTTGCCCCATCTCTTCCGTTTCCTCGAAGGCCTGCGAGCCATCGCACCCGTGTACATGACGTTAGGCAATCATGACCATTACAGCGGGGTGCCGGTGGCACAATATGCCGAATTGGCTGATCGGCACAAGATCACGCTGTTGGTCAACCAAAGTACCATCGTTTCAACGGGCGGGGGAGAATTGGCGATCGTGGGTGTTGATGATCCCTCCCTCCATCGTGCCGATCTTCGATCTGTCCCTCCTCGAGCCGACCGTCGCTTTACGCTGCTCCTGGCCCATGCACCGAACATTCTGGACCATATCGAAGCGCATCATGCCGTCGACTTGATTCTCTGCGGACACAGTCACGGAGGGCAGTGGAGAGTACCGGGAATCCCCACGTTTTGGCTTCCTCCTGGGTGCAACGGCCGTGTGGCCGGCTGGCACGAATCCGGCCGGCACCGGCTGTACGTCAATCGGGGGCTGGGTTGGTCCTTCCTCTCGTTTCGTTTCAACTGTCGGCCTGAAATTGCCGTGATTGAGTGGGTCTAGGAACAGGCTCACCTCCATACTCAAGCTACAAACCTAACCTGTCCACAAGATGGTAAGATCTAACTCTCAGTGAGCAGGTGGCAGCGGGGAGTCTCCTTCAGGTTCCTCTTGTGCCTTAAGAAGTTTTTTGGCGACATCACGAGCGATGTCGATCGTTTCTTGAATCGTCCGCCCTTGCACGACAAGACCTTGTACGGCGTCCGATGTCGCGAGGTACATCCCTTCAGGTAGCTTTTCAATGTGAAGATTGACAATTCGTTCCATCGTGACACTCTTTGAATAAGACCTGTGTGCTGTGTTGGGGCCAACTTACGTGATGGCGCGATGCGAAGTCGAGAAGAGTCACAATCATTGCGGATAGTGCTCGTCAGCATGCCGAAGCCGTTATTCCCGCATCCGTTCCAGTGCTTCCCGGGCCCGACTTCTGACGGTTTGGTCCCAATCATGTTCCATGACCGTCTTCAGACGTTCGCGTGTTTCGGCTGCCCGTAGTCGTCCAAGCCCCAAGGCGGCGCAGGAACGCACGTACGCATGATCATCTTCCAGTGCTTTGACCAGGAGCGGGACCACCGACAGATCTCTTAGCGCGCCCAAATGGCTGGCCGCCATCCCTCGGATACGATGCTGCTTATCCCCCAGCGCCCGTTCTAAGGTCGTGGCCAACAGTTCTTTCAAGGCAGGGACGGCTGATTCAAGCCCGTCGATTTGGTACTCGTTGAGTTCAAGCAAGGTAAAAGCAAGGTCGAGCCGTTTATCACGGGCGGTTTCTTGCTCGAACAGCCTCAGAAGCTTGGTTCGTTCCCGGGTTTTCGCGCGCTGGCGACGGAGCGCCCTTATCAGAATGAACAAAAGGACCGCAAGCACCAAACCGATCGCAGCCATCGGCACCGCCTGATCCACAATGTAATCCTGTGTGTCAGGCGATAAGCGTTTCCAGATCCATACTGCGCTCACGAAGAGACCGACCAGCAGGGCAAGCATGGTGAGGTTCGCCTGCCCATGGTCGCTACGGTCCGACATAGAGGCGGATCATACGAACGTGACCGATGAGTCGTCAATGAAGCGGTTTGGCTCTGCATGACGGGCATCCATCACGCCGGGCCTCGGCTTGCTGTCGACTATGCATAATTGACTTGCGATTGTGGCAATGGTCATACTCGATCCCCGATTGTTGTGAGTAAGCCGCGAAACGATTATGGACGATCATCCTCAGAACGGCGCCATTCGACGGGTCATGGTCGGAACCGACCGTTCGCACACGGCGGATCAGGCCGTTCGTTGGGCCGCGCAATTCGCTGAACGATATGGCGCGGAACTGTTCGTGGTACAAGTCATTCTCCCGCAACACCCCGCCACCACCGAGTTCGGCGCAGCTGAACACACCCGGGCAGCTGCCGCCAAGGACGAACTGGAAACCTTCGTGAGACAGCTCGCCGGAGAGCGCGGACATTCAGTCGTTGTCACTGTTGGTGATCCGGCATCGGCAATCCTGCGCGCCGCTGAGCAGGAACAAATCGACGTCTTGGTCGTCGGCAATTCGGGAATGGCCGGCCGAAAGCAGTTTTTGCTCGGCAATATCCCGAACCGTATCAGCCACAATTCCCGCTGCACCGTTGTGATCGTGAATACCCAGTCAGCGGCGGCTGGGTCAGCCCAAGAATCCGTGCGCATCCACAAGCCACAACCGGAATCCCAGATCACTGAACCGCATCTGGGAGCACGGGCCGTGCGAATCGCAACGGTGATGGCGAAGCATGGCTTGAAGGAGCTGTTTGGACAACCGGAGACAGCGGATGTTTCCATTCGCCGTCAGCAGGCGAAGCGCCTACGGGCTGCGCTGGAGGAGCTGGGTCCGACCTTTTCAAAGCTCGGCCAAGTGCTGTCCACCCGTCCGGATCTCCTTCCGGCGGAATACATCGAAGAACTCGCGATGCTCCAGAGCCACGTTCCACCTATGCCCGAAAGTGAAGTCGTCAAGGTTGCTGAGCAAGAATTGGGTGTTCCGTGGGAGGACGTGTTCGAGTCGATTGACCCCAAGCCGCTCGCGGCCGGGACGATCGCGCAAGTTCATCGGGCCACGCTTGAAAGCGGTGATCGTGTGGTCATCAAAGTTCAACGGCCCACGGCGCGCGCCGAAATCGAACAAGATCTTGCCCTGCTCGAAATATTCGCCCAGAAAGTCGGCCAACGCCCTGCCCTCAATCAAGTGGTGAATATGGAGGCGGTCTTCAAGCATCTCTCCACATCGCTGCACCGTGAGCTCGACTTCCATCAAGAAATCGAGAACATCGACCGCATGCAGACGGTACTCGTGGACTATGATCATCTCGCCGTCCCCTCCGTGCATCACAAACTATCGACATCCCGACTGCTGGTGATGGAGGAGATTCAAGGTGTTCCGGTCACGCAGGCACCGGAGGGTCCGGAGCGTATCGAAGCAGCCCGTCAGCTCATGGAAAGTTACTACAAGCAAATCATTGCCGAGGGTTTTTTCCACGCGGATCCGCACCCAGGCAATCTGATGTGGTGGAAGAACCGTATTTACATTCTCGATTTCGGGATGGTCGGCTCCGTCGATGCCAACGTGCGCGAGCATCTCCTGTTATTACTGATGGCGCTCTGGAAGGAGGATGTCGGTTTTCTCAGCGACGTCACGCTGATGATGACCGGCTCTCTCGACCGCAGCGATCTGGATCTGCCCCGGTTTCAAAGTGAGATCGGGGAAGTCATGACGAAATACCGCAAGGCGGCTCTGGCCGAGATGCAGATCGGGCCGCTTCTCCAGGAAATGAGCGCGATCGGGTTCCGCCACGGCGTTCCGCTGCCGGCCTCGCTCACCCTCGCGGCCAAAGCGCTCGCGCAAGTGCAACTGGCGACGGCGAATCTTGACCCAAAACTCGATCCATATGACGTGGCAGGGAAGTTCCTCATGCGGCTCATGATCACACGCATGGGAGCCACGCTCGATCCAAAGGCACTTTTGTATCAGTCACAGAAGCTGAAGGTGAGGGCCGAACGAGTGTTCGAGGCGATCGAACATTTGATCGGCGCGCGCCCGGGCCAGAAGCTTGTCGTCAATTTCCGGGCCAATTCGCTCGAGGAAATGGTCCGCCGTACAGGGCGGCGTCTGACATTGGGGCTGACCGCGGCGGCCGGCATTCTTGCCAGTGGGCTCACAGCCACGTCAGGAACAGTCGCCGGCTGGATCCCGATCACATTCGGCATCGCGGCCGGTCTGCTGACGGTCGGGCTGATCCTTGATCTGATACGCGGTCGTTAGGGTTTGCTTCGCCGTTCTTGATCGAACGTAGAATCACTCTCTCGAGCAGATATGCGATCACCGACATCCCAAGAGAGATGATCCAATATTCCGCTTGCTGAACCAAAGGCTGGTGAAGAGGCTTCGTGGTATCGCCGGACATACAATCATTATCGACGACGGCTCTATCGGCCGCAAGAGGGAATCCGTCCCTCTCGCGCGCTCCATCGGTCCGCGCACGTTCATTCATCATAGACCTTGTTGAACATGGATGATCGCGTATCAGCGTGGCTGGAAGGCCTTGGCCTCGGCGTCTATCGAGAATCATTTCAGCAAAACGCCATTACCTGGGATGTTCTGCCCGAACTGAACGATGACGACTTGGAGTCGCTGGGTGTGTTGCTGGGCCATCGGAAGAAGCTTTTGCGTGCCATCGCGCAGTTGTCACAAACCGGTGAGGGTGGCGGCACGAAGCCCCAACCGGCTGGAACCGACCGGGGAATAACACCGTTCGATTCCGATGGAGAGCGAGCAGAGCGTCGCCAATTGACGATCATGTTTTGTGACCTCGTGGGTTCGACAGCGCTCGCGAGTCAGTTGGATCCTGAAGACCTCCAAACGGCCATCCGACGTTTTCTCGATACCTGTAGCCAAGCGATCAGCCGATTCAACGGCTATATCGCAAAATACATGGGTGACGGGGTGCTGGTGTATTTCGGATACCCTCAGGCCTACGAGCATGACGCGGAACGAGCGGTACACGCCGGCCTGGCCGTGCTGGATTTAGTCAAGGCTCTTCCTTGTGAAAACACCGTCCAAAAAGGCTTTGAAATTGCCGCACGAATTGGAATCGCGACAGGCCATGTCATCGTCGGCGAAGTCATTGGACAGGAAGCGGCGAAGGAGCGGTCTGTTTTCGGCGAAACTCCGAATCTCGCCGCGCGCCTGCAGGCGTTGGCCGAACCCAATCAACTGATTGTTGACTCGACGACGAAGCGCCTGGTCGGAGATGAGTTCGAGTTTGGGGATCGAGGCGCCTTTTCTCTCAAGGGATTCGAAACGCCGGTGCATGTCTGGCAAGTTCTCAGCGTCAAACCATCGGCCAGCCGGTTCGAGTCCTATCGATCAGGGCGATTGGGCCGTTTCATAGGGAGGGAGCACGAAACGGCGCTTCTCCTGGGGCGATGGCACGAAGCTGTCTATGGTGAAGGCCAGGTGGTCATCCTTTGCGGTGAGGCCGGTATCGGCAAGTCGCGCATGGTCCGTAGTTTGTGTGACCGGCTTGCCGAAGAGGGATACCAGACGATTCAATTTCAATGTTCGCCGTATCACACCAATACAGCACTCTATCCGGCCATCACGTATCTCCGACAGGCTGCCGGACTGTGCGGTGAAGACACCTCCTCGGTGCAACTACGGAAACTCGAGGCACTGGCCGTCGATAGCGGCATCAACGACCGGGCCACGGTGTCATTGCTGGCGGATCTGCTCTCGATCCGCGCAGATGGCCTGTCTCCGCTACCGCACGTGTCACCCGAAAAGCGGAAGGAAATGACCCTTGAAGCACTTGTACAGCAACTCCAAAGACTGGCCGCTCGTCGCCCGACACTCCTTATCGTGGAAGACGCCCATTGGGTCGATCCGACAACGATGGACCTGCTGACACGGATTATCGACCGCATCCAGCCGATGCGCGCGTTGTTGATCATCACCTTTCGGCCTGACTTTAAACCGGTTTGGGCGGAGTACAGTCACGTGACGTTTCTGACGTTGAGCCGGCTTCCCCGGCGCCATAGCGCAGAGCTTCTTGGATCGATGACCGGAGGAAAGGCACTTCCGCTTGAAGTGGAACAAGCGATTCTGGCCAAGACCGATGGGATCCCTCTTTACATCGAAGAGTTGACGAAAAACCTGCTCGAGTCAGGATTGCTGACTGAAGAGAAAGACGCATTCACGCTGAAGGCGCCATTACGAGACCTGTCCATCCCTGACTCTTTGCAAGCCTTGCTTATGGAACGAATAGACCGATTGGGTCCCGCCAAGGAAATTGTCCAGCTGGGGGCCTTGATCGGGCGGGAGTTCAGCTATGAGCTGTTACGGGAGACCGTTGATGTCACCGAGGGAGAGTTGAAAACGGCGCTCCACTTGCTGAAAGCATCGGGGCTCATTTTTCAAGAAGGGGATATCCCTGCTGCGAAATACCTCTTTAAACACGCGCTCATCCAAGACGCTGCCTATAGTACGCTGCCGAAAAAATCACGCCGAGCCCTCCATGCCCGTATCGCTCAAGCGTTGGAGAACCGATTCGCAGAGCGTGTCAAAGCGGAACCGGAGTTGCTCGCCTATCACTATGAGCAGGCAGGCGTCATCAGCTCGGCTGTTCATTATTGGCATCTTGCGGCGCGCAGAGATGCGGCGCGATCCGCGGATGCGGAAGCGCTCAGCCATTTTGATCGAACCTTGCATCTGCTTGAGACGCTGCCGCAAAGCCCGGAGCGTCATGCGCTGGAGTTGGAACTGCTCATCGCGCGCGGTGCCCCCTTGCTGACATTGCGAGGGTATGCGTCCGATGAAATCGAGCACAACTATCTCAGAGCAAGAAGTCTCTCACAGGAGAATCCCGGTTCTGAGCAATATTTTCTCTCTATCTGGGGACTATGGGTCTTTCATCTCGTCAGAGGGCCCCTCGCCAAGGCGTGCACGCTGGCGGAAAGTCTCCTCTCGTGGGCAAGCCGGCAGCAGAATCCAGATTTGCTGATTCGAGCGCACGAGAGTGTGGGCTCGACGTACTCCTTCCTTGGCCGGTTTGGCGAAGCCAAGGCACATTTACGGCAAGCAAGATCGCTCTATGATCCGGATCGACACCGTTCGCAAGTCTTACCCTATACCCAAGATCCCGGCATCACGGCGAGAATCATGCTGGCGAGAACGTTATGGATATTGGGAGAGGTAGACCAGGTCGAAGCGCTGGTGACGGAGGCCATCGTCATGGCAAGAGAGCTGGAACATCCATACACGTTGGCATTTACGTTGGCGACCGCTTCATGGGTCGGTTCGATTCTTCGTGACACGAATAGGACCCTGAGCCTGACCGAAGAAGCCATCATGCTGTCCACCAAGCACTCGTTTGAAGTCCCGTTGGCATGGGCGATGTCCTTTCAAGGCTGGGCGTTGGCCGAGCAAGGAAAGGAGAACGGCGTTGAAAGGTTGGTAGAAGGACTCTCGGCCGCACAGAGAGCCAAGGCGAGTCTCAACAACACCTATACGTTGGCGTTACTCGCCGAGAATCATTTACGGAATCAACATACGGCGGAAGGCTTGGTCGCCGTTCAGCAAGCACAGGAGCTTGCTGTAACCCAGGGAGAGCTGTGCTGGCAGGCGGAGCTGCTTCGACTGAAAGGCGAGCTTCTACTTGCGCAACCTGACCCATCAATTGGTGCGGCAGAGCAGTGCTTCTCCGAAGCCCTGCAGATTGCGCATGATCAACAGGCACGAATGCTCGAACTGAGAGCCGCGACGAGCTTGGCAAGGCTCTTGCGCAAACTGAACAAACCAGATATGGCTAAACGCACCTTGGATTCAGTCCGCTCCAGATTTAGTGAGCAAGGCGCCAATCCTGACTTGATTGAAGCGCAAAAACTCCTTGATCAGCTGAGCGTCGCGTCTTAACCCATGGCTGATATTTCCAGCTCATGCGCTTGACGATTCTTGGTTCCGGGACGAACATGCACCCCGCGCGTGCTGCCGCGGGGTATCTTGTGCGCACCGATCAATACATTCTCCTTGATTTCGGCCCGCGCACCTTGACGAACATGATCAAAGCCGGTGTCGACCGACACCGGATCACGCACATCTTGTTCTCCCATTTTCATGCCGACCATTTTTCCGACTTCATCACATTCTTCTTCGACGCAGTGATCTACACCAAATACGGAGGAGGCCATCGCCCAGGGCTGACCCTGATCGGGCCGAAAGGCACGATCCGTCTCTTACGATCGATCATGCGCAGCTTCCCCAGCTTTTCCTCGGCCCCGTTCCGCGTGGTCATGAAGGAAGTCGCCGGCAAACCCTTTTCGATCGGGGACACACGTATCATTCCCAAGCCCGTGGTCCATGTTCCGGACCTCTCGAGCGTCGGCTATCGGATCGAGTACCAAGGTAAGGCGGTCGTGTATTCAGGAGACACTCAATATTGCGACGCACTCGTCTCGCTCTGTGCGGAGGCCGACCTGGCCGTGCTCGATTGCTCGTTCCCGGCTAATCGTCCCGGCCCCGCCCATCTGCACGCCGGGCAGTGCGGCCAGGTGGCGAAGGAGGCCGGTGTGGGGCAGCTCGTGCTCTCGCACTTCTATCCGATCGCTGATCGATACGACGTCAAAGCACAGGCGGCGGAGCAGTATCGGGGAAAGATTTGGAAGGGGAAGGATCTGTTGACGATTCGAGTCTAGCCCACCAATTGATGCCATCAATATGGTCGGAACCGTCGGGGCTGAGCTCAGGCCAGAATAACTTCAGGATGCTCAAAAAGGCCGTCCAGCAAGACCGCAGCGAGCGAAGCGGCGAGGCGTACGCTTCGGTACGTTGAGCCTCTGAGCGATGCGAGAACGCCGCTGGCGGACTTTTTCAGCATCCTGCTACAACCCTTCTTCGCGAGGCGCACCGCCAAGGATCTCGATGAATTTGGTCAGGCGGGCGGTTTTGACGGAATCCCCTGCCTTGGAATAGATCGCTAAGAGGTTTTTGACCATGCGGGACAATATCGCCGGAACCGGACTTTTTTGCAGGTACTTGTCGTCGAACCCGTAACCGGCCTCGGTTAAAAACCGGGCACAGTTTTTTTCCGTCAACAGGGCGCCGTGGTTGAAACAGTCGATGAAGATTTTGTACCGATCGGACTCGTACTTCACCAAAAAATGACCTGGCATGCCGATGCCGAACAGCGGCAGCGCCAAGCGCTGTCCAATAAAGAGATACACCGCCGACAGGCTGATCGGGATGCCGACTCGCCGATCCATGACACAATTGAGGTAGCTGTTCTCGATTTCATAATAGTTTTTGGTGTTACCTTTGAACCCTTGCTCGGCAAACAAATAGCGGTTGAGCGCATTGACGGCTTCCTCCCCGGAAGCTCGATAGCCGATCCGTGCTCGAACTTCGTCCGCCATCGTATCTAGCTGTTCACGATAGCGAGCGACATCCAGCGCCGGATAAGCGTAGCGGGCGATGAGGAAGGCGCCGGTTTCCAGGCTCATGCCTTCGTTCGGCAGGGCGACCAAGTGCGCGAGCTCGTCCTCCAGCTTTCCTCCTCGGATTTCCTCCAAGACAGAGGCGATTCGATCGGCCATTTCGGGCTGCTCGATTTCCGCTTCTTGGAGAAGTGGGACGGCCGATGGACCGATATCGATGAGTCTTCCGCTGATGGTACGGACAATCTTGTCGTCCTCATCAGATAGCAGACGAATGAGCGCGCGAATTTGACTCTCCGGAATCAGCATGCTTAAAAATTCTGAGTTGTCCGCCACAGTGCCGAGTCCGAACGATACAGCAATGACTCAATGATCCGACGGATTCAGGCGTCAGTCAAGCGATCAGCGCTTCACGGTGCCATCACCCCATCGCCCGGCGGAATGCCTTGGCGCCACCGTACAAACACAATGCATCGAACACGAGCATGACGATCACCACCATCCCCACATGCGGTAGGGCTTCACCCCAACCGGAGAGGATCAAGGGGCGTACCGCGTCGATGGCCCAGGTCATCGGATTGAACTGGGCGAGAAAACTCATCCAACCCGGCATGGCTGCTAAGGGAACCAACGCAGAGCTCAGGAAAATCATCGGCAGCGACAGAAATCCCAGCACGGAGAAGAAATCACCGTGGCTTTTCACGGAAAAGGCCATCGCCATGGAAATCGCGGTTAAGCCGATGCCGAACATCATCCCGATCAATAGAATCGTCGCCACACCGAGGATGCCCGTCGCGGGATGAACGCCGAAGAGGTAGGAGACGCCAAGAATCACCAGGACCTGCATCGACGTGATCCCCATGACGAAAATGAAGCGGCTCAGAATGACGGAAGTTCGGTGGATGGGCGTGGACATCAGGCGTTCGAGAAACCCGTTTTCCTTATCGAACAGCAGATCGACCCCGCCGGCCAGACCGTTGTTCAGGACGGTCATCACGACCACACCGGCAGCGAGGAAACTGATATAGTTCGGGGCTTGCATGACCTGGGTGTCGGCGGCCCGTTGGAAGAGGTTCCCAAAGAAGATGAGCCAGAAAAGCATGGGCTGCACCAGCGTGAAGAGCATGCTGAACTTTTCCCGGCTCAACCGTCGGACCCATCGCATCGTCAATGCGCTGATTTCCTGCCAATAATGCGCCACGTGTCTCCTTTAGGCTGGCTCGGCGTCCGGGATCGATTCGGTGATCGCCCGCCCCGTATGCGCGATGAACACATCGTCCAAGCGTGGACGGTTGTACTGAATAAACTCGATGCCGCAACCCAATCGATTGGCCGATTCAAGAATGGCCGGTAAGGCTTTCTCCGGTGATTCCACCCTGATGTCCAAGCCCTTTGCTGTTGCCCGGACGGATTTGACTGCCGGACGGGTTTTCAAGTCCGCTTCGAGTGATGAGATCAGGTTGGTTTCTTTCAGGGTCAGGGACACAATGTCCCCACCAAGAGCAATCTTGAGCTCAGCCGGTGCGCCCAGGGTCTTGATCCTGCCGCCGTCGATAATGGCCAGTCGATC
Source organism: Nitrospira sp. (assembly GCA_024760525.1). Lineage (NCBI taxonomy): Bacteria > Pseudomonadati > Nitrospirota > Nitrospiria > Nitrospirales > Nitrospiraceae > Nitrospira > Nitrospira sp. Next base: position 3,743,699 of record CP060499.1, on the reverse strand, counting down.
GCAGAGCTGATCGGCTTCATCCAGGTAGTTGGTCGTCATGACCACCGTCATCCCGCGAGCTTTGAGCATTCGGACGTAGTCCCAAATCCGCAGACGACTTTGCACATCGAGCCCGAGTGTGGGTTCGTCGAGGAACAGGATTTTGGGGTCTGGCAGCAGCCCGCACGCGATATCCAGCTTCCGTTTCATGCCACCGGAGTAGGTCTTGGCCGGTCGGTCCGCATGGGCTTCCAGCTCAACCAATTTGAGCAGCTCGGCGATACGTTTGGCCGCCTCATTCTTCGTCAAGTGATAGAGGGCTCCCAATAATTGAAGGTGTTCACGCCCGGTGAGGAACCGGTCGATCGCTCGTTCTTGAGGCACATACCCGATCAGCGTTCGTACCTTATCCGCCTCGCGCACCGTGTCGTGGCCCATGATGGTCGCGGTGCCTGACGTCGGATGCAACAGGGTGATGAGGGTGCGAAGCGTCGTGCTTTTGCCTGCGCCGTTCGGCCCGAGGAGCCCGAAGATTTCTCCTGCGTAGATCTGAAACGACAAGTCATCAACAGCCTTGTGACTATCATACGTTTTGCACAGACGGCTGACGCTGATGGCGACGGTGCGATCCATTATTCCCAGCCCTTCGCCCCGCGACGCTCGTGCAGCATGAATTGAACCAAATCGTTCAATCGACGCGCCCGCTGGTGGAGTCCGTCCGCTTCCAGTAAAAATTGTTTCTCCAAAGGTGTGCAGTCGAGGTAGGTCGAGAGGGTGTTGACCAAGACTTCGTCGCTGACTTCCTCACGAAAAAACCCTTGCCATGCCGTGCTGTCTTCTCTCGCTTGGAGGTAGCGCCCGAGTACATCGATCAGCCCGCTCCGAACGTCTTTCGTCAGCCCCTCGTCCGATCGGAGAGGTGTCACACGAATCGTCGCTTCACGGTACGGCTTTTCGAAGTGCTCTTCGGCGATCTCGCAACGTTCGAGACCCTGCAGCAAGATGTTGGAACGGCCGTCCGGCAAGGGCTGCACACTCACGATCCGTCCGATACAGAGCGCGGGATAGATCGCTGGATTTCCATAGTAGTCCGATTCCCATCCCTCCTTCAGCAGCGCCATGGCAATACATTGGCCACCCATCGTTGCGTCGCCGACCATCCGGCGGTAACGCGGCTCAAAAATGTGGAGCGGCAGGTATGTCTTCGGAAAAAAGACGACGTTGGGCAATGGAAACACTGGAAGCCGGTCGGGAATTGGAAAAGGTTCCGCATGTTTGGACGGGCCTGTCGTCGACGTCCCACGTTCACGATCGATTTGCATGACTCACGATAGCTGAGACGTGTGAAAATTGTCAACGCTGCACGTCGACCGGCAAGTTGCTGAGAAATGTGAAACGCCGCTCACAGACGGGCGATTTGTTCGTGGAGCGGGCGCGTGTTATAACCGAGACAATTGGGGCACACAGTACTGGTGCTCCTCTCCAAGTGTGTTGCTGAAACGAGCCTGAGCATGAAAGCAGGGATGCGAATCGGGATTGTCCTTGTTGCCGTACTGAGCGTCAATCTCTCGATGACGTTCGGCGCGAGCCCATCCCCGACACCGTTTCAATATGCGACCGCCGGGTATCGATACGACTTTCCGCAGGACCACGGGTCGCACCCGCGCTATCGCACCGAGTGGTGGTATTACACGGGCCATCTCCAGTCGAAGAACGGCCGGTCCTTTGGCTTTGAATTGACCTTTTTCCGCCGAGCCGTTCCGCCGGAGGATATCAAGACTCTGCCGTCGAAATGGTCGGTGAGCCAGCTGTATTTTGCCCATTTTGCTGTGACCGATATCACCGGACGGCGGTTTCATTTCTCCGAAAAACTCAGCCGTGAAGGGTTGGGGAAGGCAGGCGCCGATGAATCACGACTCCGAGTCTGGATCGATGATTGGCGCGCGGAGGCTTCGACCGATTCGACCGGCTCCCATACCGTGACGGCTCGCGACGATACCCACACCCTGACCCTCACGATGCAACCGGCCAAGCTGCTCGTCACCCATGGTTCGGACGGCATCAGTCGAAAAGGGGATGCCATCGGACAAGCCTCGCACTACTATTCGTTCACCAGACTCGCGACAATCGGGCAGTTGACGATCGACAACGAAACATTCGATGTGACCGGCACGAGCTGGATGGATCATGAATTCGGATCGGCCGATCTTGGGAACGATCTGGTCGGGTGGGATTGGTTCAGCCTTCAGTTGGACGACAACAGCGAGCTCATGTTGTATCGCATGCGTCGGAAAGACGGCATGTCCGACCCGGCCTCCAGCGGCACGGCAGTCTCACCGGACGGTCAGGCACGACACCTTCCGGTGACCGACTTTCAGATCGAGTCGACGGCCACATGGACCAGCTCCGAAAGCAAAGCCACGTATCCCGCGAAATGGCGGCTGACCGTTCCATCCCTCGACCTTACCCTGGAGCTGGCGCCATTGCTGGCTGATCAGGAACTGCGGACTTCGCGGACCGCGCAAGTCACGTATTGGGAAGGGGCGGTCTCAGTCGCGGGCACCAAGCGAGGCCGGCCTCTCAAGGGCCAAGGTTACGTTGAGATGACGGGCTACGCGGAACGGATCAACCAGAAGTTGTAGGGGAGAGTCGGGTTAGCCCTCAATCGTTCGAGCTATGCATAGAAGGAGGCTCCACTCTCTTTGCGCTCTCGGAGCCCCGCCAGCATTTCAGATTCCGTGATATCCACAGCCCATCCCGGACGAAGTTGGAAATGAGGTTCATCGACCAGCGTTTTCCAGTTGCCACCCCATTCGAGACCCAAGTCCATTCCAAGGACGCCGACCGCCTTATACTTGACGGATTCGCTGAGGTACTTCGTACCCTCGAAGACTCCAACATCAAAGGCAATGCCGAAGTTATGATTCGAGTACCCACCGCGTGCGTTCGTGACTTTGGCTCCTGGCTTTGTGCGACCTTGCGCGTATAAGTCGTCCTGTTCGGCATAGCTTCTCAAACCACTGATGATCTTTATGTGAATCCCGAACTGAGCCGCCTTTTGCACCAATGCGCGGGCGATGGGTTGCACTTCCGGAAGCAGCGTCACGATACTCCTTTCGCTGCGTGCATCGACGTCTTCAATCGCCTCGGCGGGAGCTTCTCCTTGAATGGTTGGTTTGACGATGTGGGCATAAATCGCTCCCCAGGTCTCGGTTCCGGCTCGACCATCTACCTGAACGCCCAGCTTCTTCTGCACCGCAGAAATCATGTCTTCCATATCCATCGTGAATCCTCTTTCTCATAGGCTTCGATAGGGAGCTAGATGCTGGAAGCCCTCTGTCTTGATTCCTGTCGAGTGAAACTCGTGCGGATTGTTATCCTTTGCGAGAGATGTGTCAAACATCATTAGTAGAAAACTGTCCCTCGCAGCGTGAGACGTCTTCATCCTTGACTCCTCGCTGAATCCTGTGTTTAGGTCTGCCGCCACGATCGCCATGCTGCGTCTGTCCAACATCAAACTCCTGCTGGTGGCATCGCTTCTCGTCGCTCTTGGCTGCCAAAAGGAGAGTGAGGCGATTGTTTCGATCGCGCTCCATCCAACCAATGCGAATATCCTCTACGTGGCCACGAACGACGCGGTCTACAAGTCTCGAGACGGCGGTGGGACTTGGGAGCGATTCCCGAGCTTCAGCGCGCGCCGAGTGACGACGCTTGCGATCGATCCGCAGCTGCCGGCCACGATCTATGCCGGCACGATGGGAGATGCGGTCTACAAGAGTCCGGACGGCGGACAACATTGGCTTCCGCATAACGTCGGATTGAAAGAACATGTCTCGTTTGTGAATCAATTCGTGTTTCATCCCGCGTTGAGCGAAAAGATCTATATCGCCACGACCGTGGGCGCGTTCTCTACGAAGGACGCGGGGCGTGAATGGGAAGAACGGATGAACGGAATGAAGGAAGTCCATATTGTGACATCCATTGCCATTAGCCCTAAGGATCCCACCATCCTGTTTGGTGGAACAACCGGCGGGATCTATCGTTCGGAGGATGCGGCGATGTCGTGGAAGAAGATCAACAACGGACTGATTCCTGAGAGCGAGCTGATGGCATCCATGGCGCTGGGCGTCAATGCGATTGAAATCGATCGGACGAATCCCGACGTCGTCTATGCAGGGACGACGAAAGGGCTCTTTCGTACGGTAAACAAAGGTGAGCAGTGGGAGCGGATCGGACAATCGCTTCCTGATCCGTTTGTGAGCAGCATTGTGATCCATCCGACGGAGCCGTCGAACCTGTATGTCGGCGGCCCCGCCGGGGTGTGGAAAAGTCCTGACGGCGGGAAGACGTGGCAAGAAATGAATCAAGGCTTTGCGACCCGGAATATTCGAGCTCTAGTCATGGGCCCGAAAAACTCGCAAGTGCTCTATGCCGGGACAAACGGCAGCGGTCTCTATCGTTCCACCGACGCCGGCGCGACATGGGCCGCTGTGCCGCTCAAAGCCGCGCCGGCTGCAGATCAATAGCCGGTCTTTGCCCCCGCATCTCCGTGCTGGTACCGACCGCTATACGACAGCATTTTATCGGTCAGGGCCTTCCATTCATCGGCGGTCATCAACTCTTTCATCTTGAATCGCAGAGCGAGAACCTTCGCTGAAGTTTTCGTTCGTTGAGTGCTTGCCTCGTCGAGGACCTTGGAAAACTCTTCGGGCGGCGCTGTATAGCTGGCATTCAATGTATAAAGTTGCCGGTGATAGGCACGTTCCTGCTCTCGGCCTGTCTTCAGTTCGTTGACGATTTCGCCGGCGATGTTCTTGACCTGCTGTGCTTTATCAGGATCTTTCACAGTTTTGTCGATCAAGGAGGCCATATCTTGCTGGCCCTTCTGCCAATAGGCCTCGCTTTTGCCGCCTCCCATCATGCCATGGTGATGGTGGGGCGAGGAGCAGCCGACCATCACGATTGCGGTGAACAGACCAAGTAACCCGACAAACATCCGCTTCATACGTCCTCCATTGAAGAGTTGTTCCGTTCCGTCTTCATACCGTATCATTCACCTGACTGACCATGGAAGGTGCTGAACTGATTTCCAGCGACCCGCTCCAGTTCCTTAAAGATGAATTCCGCCGCCACCTGGAGTGTTTCTATACCCAGCTCAAATTGGCTCCACCCTATGAGAGCGTGGAAAAAGCCATTCGAACCTTGACGACAGCCGTCCATGCGCTGCCGAAGGACGAACAAGTTCGGATTGTAAACGATCCCACCTTGCGATGGCAGCAGTTCCGGCACGCCTTTAAGACCTCCGGTCTTGTCAAAAAGCATCGGGGGATCATCGCCGGCCTTGCCCGCAACCGATCTGCCTTGGACTTGCCGGCCGAATACGATCATTTTCTAGACTTGTTTCTCAGCTAGCTGGGTATCCAGGACCTGCAATCGCGTCGCGCAACTCGTCGTGAACTTTCATGAGACGGCTGTCTTCCAGCCGGAAAGAAAACGTGACCGTGATGAATCCGAACAGCACGACCATGCCTGCAAGGCCGACAATGCCGATCCCCAAGAACGTCCCCCCCAACGACGTAAATCCATCTTCCATGGTGTACTGAATCACGAAGGTGAGAGACCCCAGCAAGACGACCGCAAACCACAACAATGTGATGAGCGCCGACGACCATGGAATGCGCTTTACGCAGAACGTTCCCAGTGCTTGATCTTGGGGAGCAAGATGGATCAGCCCCTTCACCGGCCAGGCGGTACGGAAATTCTTCGAGAAGAATCGGTACTGAGGGCGGATCGCAATCTGGGATAATTCCGGGTAAAACCGGGCGACTCCGTGCGGAAGCATCAACAGGCCGTCAGGCGTGAAGCGATCGCGCACGGTCGCGAGCACCGTTCCGGGCCATTGATCTTGATGCTTCGCGATACGGCAGCCATACCGGATGGCGTCAGGGGTCAGCCGGATAAAATACAACCAATCACCGACGATCAACCCGAGACACAAGGCGCTTGCAAAGAGGCCGGCCAGGATCATGGCTGTAGCTATCACATAGGAACGACGCACGAATCAAGGCAGCCAAGGCCATGAATCACTCATTTTTTCCAAGCGGGGGCCTAGGAATATACCTACTTCACTATTCCTCCAAGAATTTGTTGACTGATGAGGATGAGTTGGCTACAGTACGGCGGGCTGCGTTCCGGCGGGCCTTGCACCACAGGTTCCCCGCCATAATTTAAATTCTATCCCGCGTCGGCATAGCTGTCTGCCACTCTGCAGCTTGAGGCACGCAGAGAGTAGGTCGTTTGAGGTTTGGAGGAAGGCATGGATCTCCATAAAATTGAACGTGTTTATACCTCCTACGCGGGGTTCTACGATCACGTTTTCGGCAAGGTCTTCCAGGAAGGGCGAGAATCAGCCATTCGCAACCTCGATGTGCAACCGAATGAGCAGATTCTCGAAGTGGGCGTGGGAACCGGGTTGGCTCTTCCGATGTATCCCCGACATTGCCGCATTGTGGGAATTGATTTGTCAGAGGGTATGCTTGCAAAAGCGAAGGAAAAGGCAGAAGCCCACCGCCTTGATCACATCCAGCTTCATCGGATGGATGCAGGAGCGATGGAGTTCGCTGATGACAGCTTCGATACCGTTGTCGCAGCCTATGTCGTGACGGCGGTTCCCGACTATCGCAAGGTGGTCAATGAGATGATTCGGGTCTGCCGACCAGGGGGCCGCATCATCATGTTGAACCATTTCAGCAACGGCAACAAGGTGATCGCAGCCGTAGAAAAAGTGCTCTCTCCTTTGACCAAGCATCTAGGCTGGCGGACGGATTTGTCGCTCAATACCGTGTTAGAGGGGACATCGTTGCATATTGCCCGGAAGCAGAGTGTGAACCCGCTACGGCTGTGGGCCTTGGTCGAATGTGTCAATGGAAAGGGTAAACAGACGAACGGAAACGGCACGGCTCACAATGTTTCAGGCTATGTAAACGGCAGCGGCACAAACGGCTTTTCAAATGGGAACGGTAACGGACGGTATTCCCCGGAACACGCGCACTGATCCGCCCTTCAGATTCCTTCTTCTCACCCATTTCGTCGTGAATAGTGTTCTCGAATCAGCCAGGTTTCCCATTCGCGGCCCGGTATGATCGTCGTGCCGACGAGACAATTGCCGGGAAAATGTTGAGTGATGTGATCGGCAAGGATCTCGAGAATACGGCTCATCTGCCGGTCCTGCATACCAAACACTCGTAGCATGAGACCGAACCCGTGCCCTTCCAGTGGGCCATAGGCCATGACATGAACCATGTTGTCCTCATTGGCCGTAGAATCGCCTGCCGGGATCAGATCACCCTCCCACTGCACCGCCGGATGGACGGCAACCGCCCGCTTCGTTTCTCGCCACACGCAAGGCAAACCGGCCTGGTCCAGCTCGTTTAACAGCCACTGGACCGTGGGACCCTCGGCAGTCCGACCTTGGAAGGTCCATCGAGCGAGTTCCGCAGCCTGTTGGGCCGTCACGAAGGGCGTCGCGACTTCCTCCAGATGCGCCTCATCGCACACGACATACAATTCCCCCTGCGGATCAAACCAGAAACGCAGTTTCCCGGCGCTGAGTTCCGTCTGGATAATGCTGAGTGATGAGCAGTCGGCCCCATCCTGCTCGAAGACCGAAAAATCCGTCACGCCGGTCATGGTGAGCTTGGCCACTCGAATCAACCCGCGCACCTCGTACCGGATGGTGACTGAGATGGTCGTACCGGCCGGGATCTCACGTCCGGATCCTTCGTCGAAGAGGCGGCGCTTGGATATCTGTATGTCGGTCACATAGCCGGAGCGGAAACCGCCCGTATGGCCGATCAGCCAGCGTAGATCATCGGCGTCCTTGATGGAGCGTTTCACGATACGCCGATTGTAGCGCAGGCCTGGACGCACTGCCAGCGGTGCAAGAGTATTCGACTTGTCAGATTGGTCGGATGGCCCCGCATACCCCACCGCCGGGACGCAGAGACTCGTTCGCCGCATTGACGATCGCATCAACGTGAAGTGTGGTGATGTCGTTGCAGATGGTGCGAAGGGTGGTGGGCATGGTTCGCTAGCGGTTGACCGGAACCGGCTACTTATCACCCGTCAATCTTGTCCTGATCCAGAACGGATTTCTCCGGCAGTCGAGTACTGCCTGAACACGAACGATCTCTCCCTCTCGGCTGTAATAGATCGCAAACGGAAACTTCCTGGAAAGAGCACGATGATAGCCGTGCACGACTTGATGAATCCCGGCGTGCGCATGAAGGGAATCGATGTCGGAGTATAAACAGTCGAGGAAGTACGTGCCAAGTCCGGCCTCCCGTCCTTCATAGAAGCGGAAGCCATGAATCAGATCCTCCTGAGCCTCGTCGAGGATCTCAATTCTCACGACAGCTTGTTGCGGATATCCTGCTTCGCGGTTTCCCAATCGACGAATCGAGTCGTTCCATCAGTAACCCGCTGACGGCGCTCATCGAGGATGGTCTTGTGCCAGGAAGGAGACTCAATGGCTTCCGGAGTTCCGGCAAGGTCTTCCCACAAGGACTCCATCACTGCCAGTTTCTCCTGGAGTGTCATACTCTTAAGAGGCAGATTGATCGACATGATTCAAGTATACCTCAGCCCCTGTGTGAAGCAAACCCTGTCGTCAGACGATAGGCTTGCTGTGTAACAGTGAAGCAGTGCATCTATCGGACGGAAAGGTACGAGGACTTCTTGCCGATTGTCAACGAGGCACGATCGGGTGCGCTAGGGATCTCTAGTTTCCTTGCCAAGGTCCCAGCGCTTACGGATGATTGATCGCGACGATCACGCCGGAAGGAGCAATGTTACGAATCTCGACGAAGGACGTGCCGTCGGCGCGTCGCGTGATTGGAAGCTGTGATCCAACCGGATGAGCTATTCCCACGGACGTTCCACTTCCCGCTTCCATACTGTTCGCAACAACCGTGAGCGTCGAACCCTCCGGGTTCAGATCCGCATCCACCACCACATCGCCGCCTCGAACTTGCGTCCCATGGGCATTCATCACGCATAAGGCTTCTTCATCACTGAGAATTCTCGACCATGCGACGAGTTCACCCGGCCCTCGAAAGAGAAATGGCCCATTGAATAGCGAGATCGGCCGCGAGTATTGCCGCCCCACCCGCAACACCGGGAATTGTGCGCGAACTGCCGTGAGCGCTGCAATCCTGCGATAGGTGTGAAAATGAGGGTCGAAGCAGTGTGCGCCTGCCGTCCCAAATGGACCGAAACCTGGAAGGCTCTGGTCGAGACCATTGGTCGCTGACAAGCCTGCACGTCCAGGGGCTCGAGGATGCTCCGGGCCGAACATGGTCTCGCGCAGATACCGGTCGGCATAGTCGCCGCCCTTCCAGCCGGGGAGAAACCGACGCTCGGACTCTTCCGGCCCGGCGAAGGATTGTTCTGTTCCATAGTACACGCATGGAATGCCCAGCGTGAACAACTGCAGCGCCACGCCGGCAACCACTTGCTCTTCCGACGCCGCTTCGCTGGAGAAGCGGATCTTTTGGCCAAAGACATGGTCGTGGTCATCCAAGATGGAGACATGCCGTTGGCCGATATTCCGATGTGATCCCATCTCTGCGTTGCCCGCGTCGAAGCCGTCGAAGTATGCCTGTGGAGAGTCCAGCCCTTTGGCGACCTCATGAAGCGCAATCCGCATCTCGCCGATATCCAACGCCGCATCAAGGTTTCGTCCAAGTACATCCAGGTAGCGATCCTGCGCAAAGTCGCCCCCGGCCACTTCACCGACCAGCAGGAAATTGGCCTTGCCAAGATTGGCGGCAAACTCCTTGATCGCACCACAGAAATTCCGTCCTTCTTCGAACGACACATGCTTCAAGGTATCGATGCGAAAACCATCGCAGTCAGTGAGGGCGATCCAGTAGCGATAACACGCAGCCAGGTGATCGAGCACTCCGCGCGAGCTGAGCCCGAAGTCTCGCAAGGTAAAAAAATCTGTTCGCTTATGTTCCGCGTTGGGGTCGTCCAGACTGCCGGCCCCGAGATTTCCCATGCCCGCTCTGGTGTAGCAATCGATGGCCTGCAGTTCAGTCGGCCAAACACCGGTTTCAAGGTCCGTGATGGTGTCACCGATCTCCTCACCCGTTCGTCCCAACCAGGAACCAAAGGCGTAGCGATCCGGAAACGGTTTGTATGGAGGCTCTTGAACACCTCCCGGATAGACCCAATTGAACCCGGAATGGTTGAAAATAATGTCAAGGATGATGCGGATGCCGTGCGAGTGGGCGGCTTCGACCAGCGCAACCAGATCGTTCCTGGTTCCGAATCGAGGATCTACATCTAAGAAATGCTGAATCCCATAGCCATGAAACGTGTCGAGGTGCCCGCGCTGTTTGAACACGGGACTCAACCACAGCGTGGTGACACCCAAGTCATGCAGATAGCCGAGCTTGGACGATACACCGCTGAGCGTTCCTCCCTGCCATCGATGCGCACCCGATTCGGCCCAGCGATCCCACCGCCACGATTGCCCATCATGCCCTTGAGGTCGAAACGACGAACGACGGCTCCGATCGAGAAGCGGTCTGGATGATTCTTTCCCATCGCTGAACCGATCGACGAGGAGAAAGTAGAGGACCTCGTCGCGCCAATCGCCAGGTGAGGTGTGAAAACGCTGACGCCGGGGAAAACTGACATCACTGAGGTTTTGAGGTATTGGCCGGCTGAGGATTGTTTGCGCCGCGGGGGGTGGCATACGTTTCTGACCCGTTTTGCCGGGAGATTCTTCTCTTGCTGCCTTCGTAGGGACAGTGTATGTATCCACCGACCGAAAGTCCAGGTCGTACCTCTCGTCGTTTCTGCCAAGTCGGACGAAGATGCCGAAAGCTTTCTGCCTCCAACATGTTCCCTTCGAAGGTCCCGGAGCGTTCGCAACGGCCCTCGCCAAGCGCGGCGTGAGCCTTGAATATTCTCTTGTCCCGAAGGATGGCGTGCCCAAAGATGCGGGGGACTTGCTGATCGTCATGGGCGGTCCGATGTCGGTGAATGATCCGGGAATGTGGATCCATGAAGAAACCGACTTCATCAGAGCTGCGCTTCACGCTGGTAAGCCGGTGATCGGGGTGTGCTTGGGAAGCCAGTTCATGGCCAAAGCGCTTGGCTCCTCCATCCGACCTGGCAAGGCCTTGGAAATCGGCATGACACCTGTTCGCCTGACTGATGAGGGGAAACAGGATCCCGTGTTTGGGACGGGTCCCGAGGCTTTCGACGTCTTCGAATGGCACGGTGAGATCTTTGATCTGCCAAAAGACTGTGTGCCTTTGGCGGGATCCGAGATTGCGCCCTTGCAGGCATTTCGGTATGGGGATCGTGCGTATGGCCTTCTGTTCCATTTGGAGATGGAGGAAGGCGGAATCGATTCGTTATGCCGTGAATGTGCCCAGGATTTGATGAAAGCGCGTCTTACGGCTCCTCAAGTGAAAGCAACGGCAGTTCCTCACCTTTCCCCATCGCATGCTGTAGCGGACCGGCTTGTTGCCCACCTACTGAATTCCGCACGTTGATTGCCGACGCTGCGCTGAAGTAACCTAGCATCTTGATTCAACTGACTCAGAGCAGCCGCTAGACCTCCGGTTGAACCCCGATCGTCGTCAGCTGGCTGATACGCATGAAAGGAGCGAGACCATAATGGCCGGTTTCCCGATTGAAGTCGCGACGCGCATCAAGACCTTACCGCCGTACCTCTTTGCCGCTATCGACAAAATGAAGCAAGAGGCCATCGCCCGCGGAGTCGATATCATCAATCTCGGTATCGGCGATCCTGATTTGCCCACGCCGGCCCCAATTATCGACAGTTTGGCCGCAGCAGCCAAGAACCCCAAACACCACCAATATCCCTCCTATGAAGGGATGTTGTCCTTCAGGAAAGCCGTGGCTGGCTGGTACAAACAACGTTTCAATGTGACGCTCGATGCCGCCAACGAAGTTCTGACTTTGATCGGCTCGAAGGAAGGGATCGGACACATTCATCTGGCCTTTGTCGATCCCGGCGATGTCGTGCTGGTTCCGAGTCCGGGCTATCCGGTGTATCCCGTCGGCACCGGTTTTTCGGGGGGCGTGTCTCACTTCATGCCGCTGACGAAAGCGAACGGGTTCCTGCCGGATCTGAATGCCATTCCCAAGGACGTGGCCAAGAAAGCCAAGCTGATGTGGCTCAATTCGCCGAACAATCCCACCTCGGTGATTATGACCAAGGACTACTTCAAGCGCGTCGTGGATTTCGCCCAGGAACACCAGGTCATCGTGTGCCATGATGCGGCCTATTCAGAGATTTACTACGACGGGCGTCGGCCGACGAGCTTCATGGAGGTTGACGGCGCAAAGGATGTGGGAGTCGAGTTCCATTCGCTTTCCAAGACGTACAACATGACCGGATGGCGCATCGGCTTTGCCGTCGGCAATAAAGATGTCTTGGGCGGACTGGGCAAGGTGAAGAGCAATCTGGACTCCGGCTGTTTTGAGGCGGTTCAAGAAGCCGGCATTACGGCCTTGGGCCTGGACGATTCTGTCACCGACAGCTTGAGAAAAACATACCAAGATCGTCGAGACACGCTGATCCCCGGCCTCAAGAACTTGGGGTTAGAAGTGAATCCGCCGCCGGCGGCGTTCTATGTGTGGGTGACGGTCCCGAAGGGCTATACGTCGACCTCGTTTACTGCGCATTTGTTGGAAAAGGCCGGGATCGTGACAACGCCCGGCAATGGGTTCGGAGCCCCAGGGGAGGGGTACATCCGCATGACGCTCTGCACATCCAAAGAACGGTTGGCGGAAGCGGTGGAACGGATTAAGAAGGCAGGTTTCTGATCTTGTCGTTCGTGAGGCGTCGTTCGCGTTCTGACGATTCCCGAACACGCGTCACGAGATACGCCCATGAAAGAGACCGTCTTCATCGGATTCGGGTCGAATGCCGGCGATCGAGTCGATTTTTGCGATCGGGCCGTGACGTTGCTGAGTCTCCTGCCGCATTCACGGCTCAGTGGCGTCTCACTGCTCTATGAGACGGAACCGGTTCGCGACGGGACCGATCCTGGCGAGGAGTGGTTTCTCAACGGGGTGGTTCAGCTTGAAACCGACATTACGCCGCGGAGTCTCCTCACGATGCTTCAGGAGATCGAGCGTGCCCTCGGACGGGATGATGACTGTCGATCCGGACCTCGCACGATGGATCTGGACATTCTCTTCTATGGTCAACGTGTGATCAATGAACCGGGTTTGACGATCCCGCATCCTCGTCTCCATCAACGACGCTTCGTCCTCATGCCTCTGAATGAGCTCGATCCGCTCTGGGTCCATCCAACGCTCAAACACTCGGCGGCTCAGTTACTGGCAGAGACCAAAGATCAGTCGCAAGCGTCTCTGCTCTTCCCCCAGCCTTCAACGAGATACGGTTCGCGTCCAGCCTGTAGTTCACCATCCGACACATGAAGATCATTCGTTCCCCCACTGCCATGGCAGCCTGGAGCGAGCGATTCAGGCGAGAAGGAGTGAAGATCGGGTTGGTGCCGACCATGGGGGCGTTGCACGAAGGCCATCGGGCGCTCATTCGAGCAGCGCGATTGCGATGCGATGCCCTCGTGGTCAGTATCTTCGTGAATCCCACGCAATTCGGTCCTCAGGAAGATTTCACCAGATACCCGCGTCCCATCACGCGCGATCGTGCGTTATGCAAACGGGAAGGTGTCGATGTCTGCTTTGAACCCTCTGCCACTGCCATGTACCCGACGGGATTTCAAACCTCGGTGATGCTGCCAGCCATTGCTCGCCGGTGGGAAGGGGAGGTGCGCCCCCATCATTTTCCCGGTGTGGCGACGGTCGTGACGAAACTCTTCGGAATCGTCCGTCCTCAGCTCGCACTCTTTGGCCAGAAGGATATTCAGCAATCGGCGCTGGTTCAACAGCTGGTGATAGACCTGAATCTCGGTGTTCAGATTGTCGTGTATCCGACAGTGCGTGAGAAGGATGGACTGGCGATGAGCTCGCGCAATGTTTATCTTTCGCCGGACGAACGGGTGCGTGCCTCCACGTTGTATGAAGGTCTTCGTGCGGGAGCCCAGGCCATCCGGAAGGGCGTCATTGGTGGAGAAGCTGTGCGGTCAGCGATGGCTCAGATTATCAAAGACGAACCAATGTTGACGATCGACTATCTGGCGGTCTGCGATCCCGCAACCCTTGAACCGCTTTCGACAGTCACGCAGAAGGCGGTCTTGCTTGGAGCTGTGCGTCTCGGCTCCGTGCGCCTTATTGACAATCTGCTGGTGGCCGCTCCACGAAGGCCTTCCACGCGTCTCGAGAGATCCTCACGAGAACAGGTGTAGGTTGGCGCTTTGTCCAACCAGCAAGCTCAGGATGACCTGGCTGAGGCGGTTCTTGTCTTCTCCCACCATTTCAAGGAAGCGGATGCCCATCGACTCCTGGCGAGAAGAACACACCATGGCCGTCTCGATCTTGATAGGCTCTTCGTCGGAAGCGGGCTTGATGACCAACTCAACAAACGTCCCCTGAGGCAACGTTGTCGATGTCTCAAGAGTGCACCCACCCATGGAGATATCTGTCACGCGGTTGTCCATCCGCACGGCGGACTCTGAGAGAAGGTTCGCACGGAACGACACGGCCAATCGTTTGTATTGCCGGCGATCCGTGACCGACTTTTGATCGGGTGCATGGCTCCGAAAGACTCGGAAGCGCGTGGTACAGAGTTGACACCGGAATGGGAATATCCCGAAGCGGTTCAATATCCGCTCCATGGTTCCTTCGTCATAAATCACACGGACGAAGGGGGTTCCACAACTTGGGCAGCGCGGGTCTCTCATGAATTTCGAGGAGAACCGGCCTCGTCATGAGCAGATATTTGCCCCGCCAGCAGGCGCTCCCGTTGAGTCTCCACAATCGATTCGATGTCGGCGGGCGAGTAGGTGGGGGGTTTCACCCATTTCCCATCAGCCCGCTTATAACCGCCGACTTTGCTGAGGTTCGATCGATGCACCTCCTGGAACACCGGCTCCATATCGATTCCGTAGGAAACCGCGGTCCCATAGGTGACATAGAGGAGGTCCGCCATTTCTTTTGCCACGGCGGCGAGATTTCCGGTGGCCATCGCTTCTTTCAACTCATCGAACTCTTCCTGAATAAGACGGACACGAAGTTGTTTGGTGTCTTCGTTCAGATCGGTCGGGATCGTCCGTACCAAAATCTCGAACTTGCTATGAAATGCTTCAACCATGGCTTGTTGGTCAGTCATGCTTGCTCCTTCATTCAATATCAAACGGCAAGCTCTTGCGTGGAACGACCGCCGTCGGCTCAAGGATGGGGATGTCCTTCTCAGACGACACTCCCAATTCTTTGAATCGCCGCGCAGCCGGGAGAATCCGTGTCTCAAGGGAACCGACGGCGCGGTTATACGCCGACACGCTCTTGCCGAGGGCTTGTCCTACATCGTTCATATGTTCCGTCAGCACCGCCATGCGTTCGTACAATTCTTTGCCGAGCCGGCCGGCTTCTTCGGCATGGGCGTTCAGTTGCTCTTGCCGCCATCCGTATGCAACCGCACGAAGCAAGGCGATCAGCGTCGCCGGCGTGGCCAACACAATACCGCGCGCAAATCCCTCTTCAATGAGATGAGGGTCCTGATCCAACGCCGCTCCGAGAAACTGCTCACCAGGAAGGAACAACACGACAAATTCCGGCGCATGCTCGAACTGCGTCCAATAGGCTTTCAGCGACAGTTCATCCATACGGCTCTTGACCTGAGCGGCATGGCGGCGCAAGGCTTCGGCCTGTTGGGTCTCGTTCTGAGCTTCATGGGCATCGAGGTAGGCCGAGAGGACGGTTTTGGCGTCCACGATGATCTGGCGCCCCCCCGGCAGCCGAACGACCATATCCGGCCGGAAACGGCCGTCGTCGCCGGTCACGGAGTGTTGCTCGACGAAATCGCAGTGCTCAACCATCCCAGCGAGCTCGGCCACTCGTTTCAACGTCAATTCGCCCCATTGGCCCCGTATGGTCGGAGCCCGCAAGGCCTTGACGAGGTTCCCGGTCTCCTGCTGCAACCGTTGCTGCGATTCCGCGAGTAATTTCAGATGGAGATCCAATCCCCCGTAGGCCGACTGGCGTGATTGTTCGAGCAGGCGCAGCTGCTCGTCATAGCGTTGAAGTGATTCGTGGAGCGGGCGAACCAAGGCGTCGATCGCTTGTTGTCGCTGCGCTAAATCTCCGTCGGCTTTGACGTGAAGGGTTTCAAACGACACGGTGGCAAGCTTCAAGAACGCCTCGTTGTTCTGCTTTAAGGCTTCGCCGGAGAGGGCCTGAAATGATTCCACAAGTTCATGACGTGTATGGTCGATCAGGGATTTTTGCTCCGTGAGCTGTCGTGCCGCTTCTTCCAAACGAGTTTCGGCGGTGACCCGGGCCCGCTGAGCTTCGGACAGTCTTTCGTGGAGGGAAGCGGCGGCAGCACGTTCTACGTCGAGCTGTGTTCGCAATTCATCGACGGTTGCTTCCGCTCTTTGAGACTGGGCGCGTAAGCGACCGGTAACCCAGAGCCCTACCAGCAGGCCGCCCAAGAGCAGTCCCGCCCCAAAGCCGGTGAAAAGTGGGATCATTTCAGTCATCGGATGATACCCCTGAAAACAGGAAACCCAATGAACTGAACTCCTGCATATAGTGTCAAAAGACGAGAATTGGCGGCAGACTACGCAAGGAATTGAAAAAGGTCAAGGAGCAGAAGGCCCCAATCAATTGGATCTAGTCGCTCCAACATCTGGCGATGGCAGGATGCAAATGGTTCCTGAGTCGGCATCGACCATGACGCATTGGCCATCCGAAAGATACCCCATCGCACCCTCGACATTCGCTATGGTTGGCAACCCATATTCGCGAGCGATGATGGCTCCGTGAGACAGGGTGCCGCCCATTTCCGCGATCAACCCTCCCGCAATGCCAAAGAGTGGCGCCATGCCCGGATCGATCACCGGAACCACCAGAACCTCGCCAGGCATCACGTTGCCCCAATCCGTCGGCGAGCGGATGATCCGAACCGGACCTGTTACGGATCCTGTGCTGATCGGCATGCCCGACATCATTCCGGAGCCGTCAAGCTGACCGGATGTGACACTTGATTCGTTCACGGATGCCCAGTCATGGATGGTGTCAGGGACCCCGACCGTTGCGTTATGCTCCCGTTCAGCTCTCCGTGCGTGGATCACGCTGTTCCAGTCTCTTGTGCCGCCGGTCAGAAGGTCAGTCCGATCGTTGATGGTCAAAAAAAAGATGTCGTCACGCTGGTCGAGCTGTCCGCGCGCCACCAAAATTTCCCCGAGACGCAGCAAGAGGGTGCGGATCGCCATTGAGTAATACATCAGATGGTGCCGATTGGCTTCACGTAGCGCGAAGAAGCGGCACAGTCTGCGATAACACCACAAGAAGACAGCCCATCGATCGAGGCGCCAGCCGAGTCGGTGTTTGATTTGGGCCAGCGAAGCGGCTCTCGTTTTCTCCTGACGCGAGAGAATGGTTTCCCGTGAAGGACAGCCGGAGATCAGCTGGACACGCAGAATAGCGAGAATTGATTCCGGGTTATCGGCGAGACGGGGAGACATGACGTCCGATTCGCCGACTCCCCGATGGCCATAGTTCTCCAAATACGAGTCGAAAACATGCAGAAACTTGGTGCCGGCGAGAGCCGATCGAAATTTCGAAGGTTCCCATGATTCCGATGTGAGAAATGCTCCGGTTAGCGGCTCCTCTCGGGCGATGTCCACGAGCTCAGCGAGGCGCACGATCTGCTGCGCGCTGATCACAGTCCCTTGTCCTTGGAGAGCGGCGTTCAACAAGCCTCGCCAGTCCGGGCCGAGCCAGCGAGGCAGGAGTTGGCTGAAAATCTGTAAGCACTGCCCAACCCCTCCCGCGATGCCGAATGTCACTTCACGGCCCTCAAGCCAGGGACCGAGCTTGTCGAGCTGAGGGACGAGTTCCTCCATGGAAAGATGTAGAATACGATCATAACGATACGTTGCGGCCAGCGCTTTCATTTCTTCGAACAATCGCGGGCCTGACCGTTCGACTCGCTGCATCTCCGCCCACATCATGAATCCTGCCCGAACAAAGGCCAGCCCTTTGAGCGGCTGCACCTGTGGCAAGGTTTGCAGCGGTTCACCGCCCATTTGTTCGGTGTTCAGTGAAGGGTCTCCACGAAGCTGAGCCACCAAAATATGGAAGAGAGTAACATTCAAGTACGGGCGCCCGTTCAGCACACGGACGGACGTGAGTCCATGAGGGACGCGGCATCCAAGTCTTCGATAATGAGCGACGATATACGCGTCCATGAATCGTTCAAGAAACGAGAGGCTCAACGGACTCGGCAGTTCAGGCAGTGTCTCTTTGAAGTTGGTGCGCGACCATTCGCAGTCATCATTGGTGAGATCGGATGAGGGCCGGACGGTGGTAATTGGTCGGGCTTGGAGGAGCCATAATTGACGGGCATCGAATGCCCATTCGAGATCCACTGGGCGTCCGTAGGCCTGTTCTATTTGTTTGGCCGCCTGTGCGAGAGAAAACAGCTGAGCATCTGTCAGCGACGATCGCCTTTGGCTGGCATCGTCGAGAGGTTCGGTGCGCAATCCATCACTCGAAATCAACAACCGCTCGGACTTCCGAGCTAGGATGCGTCGGCGAATCCGAACCGGTTGCCCTTCGTCGGTCATCTCTACCACATACTGGTCCGGCGCGGCCGTGCCGTCGACCAGCGGCGCGGCGAGCCCGGGAACCGCGTTAATCGTCACCTGATTGGTTCGTCCTGTCACGGGGTGAATGGAATAGGCCACGCCGCCCGTCTGTGCCTCGATCATTGGTTGAATGACCACGGCCATTCTTGGAGCGGTTTGGTGGCTCTGCCGAGCCATGTAACTCACCACGCGTTCTTCCCAAACCGAGGCCCAAAGGTCCTTGAGCGCGGCATCAATTTCTGAAGGAGCGACGCCGAGGTGGGTGCGATAGAGTCCGGCGAAACTGGTCTGACCCGAGTCCTCGTTCGTGGCTGACGACCGGACGGCCCAGCGTGCATTCGATGGCCGGCCGAGAGTCTGGAGAGTTGTCAGCCATTGAGCGCCAAGGTGGGACGTCTCTGCCAGTTTGATGCGATCTCGGCAGCCGGCCAGGGCCGATGATCGTTCATGTCCCGACAAGGCGCAGACCTTTTGCCATTCTTCCGTATCTATGAAGCCTGACGCGCAGAGGCTCTGTGCGTATGCCTCCGTCGTGATGCAAAATCCTTGAGGGACTGACAAGCCGGTCGCGATGAGCTGGCGGAGCCCAACGGCCTTTCCACCTGTGAGATCGAGAGCATTACACTCAGACAGCGGAAGGATGAAGGGACGCGTCATGGGGTGCGATAGTAACTAGAGAAGAAGGAGAAGGTAAAGGTCATTGACGTTCGTTCCAGTGGGACCGGTATGGATATGACAGCGGAGGGTTTTCAGGGCAGGATAAGTGTCATGTCGTTTCAGTGCCAAGCGGAGATTCACACCGACTTGCTTGGCCAATAGAACCGTTTCTCCGTTGACGATCCCGCCGGCCGCATCGGTCGGCCCGTCGGTTCCATCGGTGCCTAATGCCACGACCCAGGTGTGTGGAAGGCCGGCGATCTCCAATGCGGCCGCCGTGGCGAATTCCTGGGCTCTCCCGCCCGTCCCGCTGCCCGTGACCGTCACCGTGGTCTCACCTCCCGCTATCACGCAGCATGGCCGCCTCAAAAGGCCTTTTCCCACAACAATTGAGTTGAGGAGATTGGTCAGCTGCTTCACGGCCGTGCGCGCTTCACCCGTGATCGCGGTAGGAAGGAGTTTGGTGTGGAGACCTGCCCTTTTTGCAGTGCTCGCGACGGCTTCGAGCATCATCTGATTATTGCCGATGAAGTGATGATGCACGGAGCGCAAGCGTCGTGAACCAGGCTTCATGGTCTCAGCGACGGTCCCCTTCTGCCCTTGTTGCATATGGGTCCGGACGGCTGTTGGTACGGCATGCCACATTCTATACCGTTGCAAGACGCCTATAGCCTCGGCAAAGGTTGACGGATCAGCTACTGTGGGGCCGGAACCGATGGAACCGAGATCATCCCCAATGACGTCCGAAAGGATGAGCGTGACGATCCTCGCACGGGTGGAAGCGGCCAGCCCGCCCCCTTTTGTCAGTGAAAGATGCTTTCTGACAACATTGATCTCGTTGATGGTTGCACCGCTCCGCAGCAGCAATCGCGTGGTACGTTGCTTATCGGTAAGAGTGACGCCAGGAACGGGAGCCGGGAGCAGGCTTGATGCCCCTCCCGACAGTAAAACGAACAGGAGATCCCGAGGCGTAAGATCATGGATCAGGCCCAGGAGCCGCTTCGTGGCATGAAGACCCGCCTGATCAGGAATCGGATGGCCGGCCTCGAGAACCACGATCCGCCTTGTAGGGAGTTTGTGACCGGTCTTGACGACGACTAGTCCATCATCCACTCTTGGTCCAAGAGCCTGTTCCAATGCCTGGGCCATCCTAGCCGATGCCTTGCCGGCACCGACTGCTATCACTCGGTCCACGCGTGAGAGGTCATAGGTCCGACGCCCTACTCGCAATGAGTGTTCGTCGACCGAGACACTGTTGAGCAGGGTTTCGTAGGGATCGGCCGCCTTAAGCCCAGCCGCGATCAACTTCTGAAGGAGTGGTCGGGCAGGAGAGGGGGGAAGACGAAGCCGCATGGGTATGAATGCTATGGAGTCTTTTCCTGTTTGAAGCACCGACTGGGACAGGTTTGCCTGGGCACGCGGATTTGATAGGTGCCATGAGGGAGCACATCTTTCTTGAATTCCGGATTCAACATCTTGAGCTCGAGCAAATAGGTGCCGAATTCCTCGGCGATCGAGGTTAATGCACGCTGAGATTCTTTCACGTTGACCGTGATAGTTTCTGTCTCGAGCGGCATGTACAGGTCCTTCTTGGTCAGTCCCAGGTACTTCTCAGGTTGGGAGTAGATTTCTTTTGCGGCAATGATACGAGGGACATAGCGCATGGTCTCGCGCGGGCCGTGCATCTTCCAATAGTCGGAAATTTTTTGTTCCTTAAGCAATTTGCGGACTCGCTCCTCGCCGGCATTATAGGAGGCCATTGCCAAGAACCAGTCATTATCCTGGAACTCTTTGAGATACTTCAGATATTTGACAGCTGCCTCAGTCGACATTTCGAGATTCCGACGCTCGTCTCGGACCGCGTCGCTCTTGAGCCGATATCGGCGACCTGTAGAGGGGATGAACTGCCAGGGGCCGGAGGCTTTGGCTTTCGAGTAGGCGGCTGAGATGCATTTGCTTTCGACCAACAACATATACTTGAGATCATCCGGCAGACCGGTTTCTGCCAGCTGTTTTTCTGCGGGAGGGAAGCAACGCCCGGTACGTTTGGCGAGAATGATGCTTTCGCCTTGATCTTCCAAAAATTGGTAGAACTCGTATTCGATCCGCTCTCTCACTTGCCAGTTGTCCAAAGGAACCGGCACTCCCGCAAATGTGATCTTGTCGGGCAGTTTGAATGAGCTCAAAAAGAACCGCTCTCCCTCTCGTTTGATTTCAGGCAGAATGACCAGCCGGTCTTCTGGTTCGGGCTGCAGATCCAGTAAGTCGGGGACGAGAAGATCTTTCTCAGTCTCGGATTTCTGTCCGTTATTGTCGGTTGTATCCGACGCAGCCGGTGCTGACACGTGCATCAACAGTAGAGAGAACGCGATTCCGATTGCACAAAACCAGGCTCGCATACCACGGGTGATCATGCACCAGACTCCTTTTTGAAAAATCGGCTGTATCCCCCAAGAAACGCGAGGTTATGCTAACAGCTCGCAGAATTACCGGCAAGCAGAATAGGGATCTTGTTCGTGTTACACTGCGCCCCTTATGCGAACCTTGGCCGTCTTGAACGAGGCTATCAGCGACTGTACGGCCTGTCCTCGGTTAGTCATCTATCGACAGGTGATCGCACAAGAGAAACGGAAGCAGTACCGTGACTGGACCTATTGGGGTCGGCCGGTTCCCGGCTTCGGTGATCCCCAAGCGCGGCTCTATGTGCTTGGGCTCGCTCCTGCGGCACATGGGGGGAATCGGACGGGGCGAGTTTTCACCGGAGATCGGAGTGGAGATTGGCTGTATGACGCACTGTACCGGTATGGATTTGCCAACCAACCTTCTTCGACGCACCGAGACGACGGCTTATCATTGACGGATTGCTATATCGGCGCGACAGTACGTTGCGCCCCGCCGGAGAATAAACCTGCACCGGAAGAGTTTGAATGCTGCAGCCGATTCTTGGGAACGGAAATTCGTCTTCTCAAGAACCACCGCGTAGTGATTGTTCTGGGGAAGATTGCTTTCGATCATTACCTCAGGGCCTGCCGGAGGCAGGGTCACACCATAGCAATACCCCTCCCCAAGTTCGGACATGGTGTCACGTACCAGCTTCCCTGGGGCGTCACACTGCTCGGTTCCTATCACCCTAGCCAGCAGAATACGTTTACGGGAAAATTAACCCGCCCCATGTTTCACGCGGTATTCCGGAAGGCCAGGAAAGAAATAGAGTGTGCCTGAGAGGGCGTCCGGCCTGCACGGATCGGGGACCCGTCCAGGATCACTGCTCGTTTCTGCTTCCAAGACGCCTTATTGCTGGCCTTTGGCCTTCCAGTCATCGAGGAACTTTTTCAAGCCTGCATCGGTCAGTGGGTGTTTGAAGAGCGCCTGAAATATGTTGTAGGGCATCGTGCAAATGTGACCGCCGGCCAATGCCGCTTCGACCACGTGTTGCGGATGGCGGACACTCGCCACCAACACAAGGGTCTTGTAGTCATAATTCTTATAGATCGCCAGAATTTGTCGGATGAGTTCCATCCCGTTTGAGCTGATATCATCGAGCCGTCCTATAAACGGAGACACACACCAGGCACCGGCTTTGGCCGCCAGTAGCGCCTGTGTTGGTGAAAAACAGAGTGTCACGTTTACTCGAATTCCCTCAGCTGCCAGCCGCTTTGTGGCTTTCAGCCCCTCCGGAATCAGCGGACACTTGACCACGATATTCTTATGGATCTTGGCAAGTTCCTTGCCCTCCTTCACCATGGCATCCGCTTCCACGCTCACGACTTCGGCACTGATCGGCCCATCTACGATTTTGCATACCTCTTGTAGCATTTCCCTGAAGCTGCGCCCTTCCTTGACGACCAGGGAAGGATTCGTCGTTACACCGTCGAGCAAGCCGAGACTCGCGGCTTCATGGATTTCCTTGACGTTGGCTGTATCGAGATAGATTTTCATGGCGTTGTCCCTTTCCTAGAGAGGAGATATCGGTTTATATCATTATCCGTCATTCTATGAAGAACGCAACTGTGCTGCAACATGTTGACCAGAATGTTTGACAGGTTTCCCAGCAGGAGCTAAAATTTTTTGAATCACCTCGCCGCACTTTATGCATGGAGATATTGCGATGCAACGATTTGCCTGGTTACTCTTCTTCCTCCTCGTGGTGACGGCCTGCAGCGGCAATAACCCATACTTGGAAGCATCGCTTAAACCAGCTGAGCTTCAAGGAAAAGATAAGGGCTGGTTCGAGAAGAATTGGGGCGCTCCAGACGGCAAAGCTTCCCGATTTTTCGGCGGTGAAACCTGGACGTATTACCGCATTGCCGGGGGAAAATCAGGGCCGCCTTTCTTCAATTTCACTCCCAATCAATGTCAGATCACGCTCAAGTTCGACAAAGAAGAGAAGCTGTCCGACTATACCTATTCGGGCTGCTAGCCTGCCTGTAGCGATCCAGCTTGCACGGAATCTCCTCGCCGGAAAACCGAGGATCTGTTATACAATCCGCTGGCTCCGAAACGTCACCGCGCACTCTTGACTGCAGAAGCAAAACTCTCGTCCGCCGATCGTTTCGATCACGGCGATCCGCTTCGGGACGAATATGTGACAGACCGGATCCTCGATCATCTGATCTTGCTCCTGATCTTGCGTCTGAACCGTTGACCCTTCCCGACCCTCTTCGTCCGAACTCTTGAATCCACGAAACATTCGTCTGAGGAGGAGATAGAGAACGATTAGAAGTAAAACGGCGAGGAGCAATCTATACATAGTGGCCTACTGCAATGGCACCACAATCCTATGAGAGAGGTGGAAGTCTGTCAAGACAGACACCGGCGCTCCAGCAAAATACTATTGAGAGGAAATGCACAAATGACCCATAAACGTCGTGACCATTGGGACTCTTGTCAGTGTGATCCAGTACTTCAGGAGTATTGGCTTCCTTTTTCTATGGTGTTAAAGTGCGCCCATGAAAACATGTGACAAATGCCATGGCGCGATGTTACCGGAACGAGCAGTCGATCTGGATGCCGGACTGGCGATCACCGTATTTGCCTGTCTTAATTGTGGTCGTCGGAAAGCAGCAGATCAGGAACCTCGGCCGATCACGGCGCGACATTAATCCTTCCTGTCGAACCCCAAATCCTCACTATTTGACCAGCCGGATGGCTGCAGGTCGCTCATGACCGGAACAGCTCTACGCGCGCGGGTAATCGCTATATTCATTGAGAGAAGACTCGGCACTGGTTTCACTACCGTTAACGGCAGTGAAACCCTAAGACGCGAGGAATGTTGCAGAACAAACGACCGGCTGTTCAGATGATGAGATAAGGCTGAAGCCGGTCAACGAAGACTCAACACATCCATCATGTCGTATATGCCGGGCGGCTGACGGACAACCCATCTTGCGGCACGGAGGGCTCCGCGAGCGAACGTGTCTCGACTACTGGCTCGGTGAGTAACCTCGATTCGTTCTCCCATGCCGCCGAACAGCACGGTATGGTCGCCGACGATATCGCCGGCGCGAATAGTTTGCACACCGATTTCTCCCCTGGCTCGCTCGCCGACCAACCCCTTACGGGCGTAGACACCAACTTGGTTCAGGTCGCGATTCACGGAATGTGCGAGAACTTCGGCAATTTTCAGAGCCGTGCCGCTTGGTGCGTCTTTCTTCAGCCGGTGATGAGCTTCGATGACCTCAATGTCATAATCCTCGCCGAGTGTTCTGGCCATTTCGGCAATGACTTTGTAGATCAGGTTGATTCCAACACTCATGTTTGGAGAAAACACACACGGTATCTGCTGGGCTAAGGACTTCAACTCTTCGAGCTGAGTCGTTGAGAAGCCGGTCGTGCCGATCACCATTGCACGCCGATGGCGGACGATCGTCCGCATGTGTTCAAGAGTCGCTTCGGGTGCGGAAAAGTCGATCACAACTTCTCCTCGTCCCATCAAAGCGGAGAGATCGTCTGTGATGGGAACGTCGGCACGTCCTGCTCCGGCGGTTTCACCTGCATCTTGTCCCAGCGCCGGGTGACCTTTTCCTTCTAAAGCTCCAGCCAGCATCAAAGCAGTGGAGTCTTTGATCAGCGACACGAGTCGGCAGCCCATTCGGCCGGCCGCACCTGCAACGATGACTTTGATCATGACGACGTGCACCTCGACACTTCGACAGTCAGATTAATCGCGCTTCTTTTAAGACGCGAATCAACTTCTCGCGTGTATCCTGTGCCATTGGGCAAAGTGGCAAGCGCAATTCCGGGTCAATCTTGCCCATGAGTCCTAAGGCTTCCTTGACGGGAATGGGGTTGGTCTCGAAGAACAACGCGGCAAAGAGAGGAGACAGCTTGAAATGAATCCGTCGAGCTTCGTCGATGTTCCCTTCTGCAAACGCCTTCACAAGACCAGCCATTTCAGTCGGCACGATATTGGCCGTGACCGTAATGACGCCATTTCCTCCGACCGCCATCATGGGTAGCGTGAGGGCATCGTCACCGGCTAACACGGTGAGACGGTCGCCGCACATCTGCACGATATCCGAAGCCTGTTGGACCGACCCACTTCCTTCCTTAACTCCGACGATTGTCTTGATGGCGGAGAGTCGAGCGATCGTCGCCGGTAGCATGTTGACTCCGGTACGACCAGGAATGTTGTACAGGACCAAAGGCAAGTCGACGGTTTCGGCGACCGCTTTATAGTGGCGATAGAGGCCTTCCTGGGTGGGTTTATTGTAGTAGGGGGTGATCAGCAAGGCCCCGTCGACACCAACTTGTTTTGCATGCTGGGTGAGCGCGATGGCCTCTTCCGTGCTGTTCGAGCCGGTTCCCGCGATGACCGGTACACGCCGCCGGACGACTTCAACCGTCAGCTCGATCACCCGATTGTGCTCGTCATGAGAAAGCGTGGCTGACTCGCCAGTGGTCCCGCAGGGAACAATGCCATTGGTGCCGTTGGCGATTTGCCATTCGATCAGCTCAGCCAAGGCGTGTTCGTCAACCTTGCCCTCTCGAAACGGCGTGACAATAGCGACAAGAGATCCGGTAAACATACTCATACCTGCTCGCGTAAGAACGGGGGAATCGTCTCTCCTTTAATAAGGTCGTCGTACGTTTCTCGTTCGCGGATGACGTGGAACTCTCCACCTTTGACGAGCACTTCCGGTACACGAGGTCGAGAGTTGTAATTGGAAGCCATGACAAAGCCGTAGGCCCCGGCGCTCATGACCGCCAACAACTCACCCGGCTTGACGTTCGGCAGCGACCTGTCCTTCGCCAGAAAATCTCCGGATTCACAGACCGGCCCAACGATATCCACCGTCTGTCTGGCCCGACGAGCCGCCTCCTCGTTCACCGGGCGTATCTCGTGGTAGGCTCCGTACAGGCTGGGCCGAATCAAATCGTTCATCGCAGCGTCGACAATGATGAAGCTCTTCGCTTCTCCTTCTTTCAGATACATGGCCTTTGTGACCAGGATTCCGGCATTCCCGACAATGACGCGTCCCGGTTCCATGACGAGCGTGATGTTCAACCCTTGCACGAGCGGCAAGATCGCATTGGAGAGGTCTTGAGGTAACGGCGGCTTTTCATCCGAGTACGTGATGCCAAGCCCGCCCCCGATATTCAGATAACGGATGTTGATGCCTTTCCCTTTCAAAGTCTCGACGAGACTGACGACCTTTTTCAAGGCTTCAATGAAGGGCGTGACATCCGTGAGCTGAGACCCGATATGTGCATGGACGCCAACAACATTGATATGGCTCATCGACGCGGCGAGGGAGAAGTCTTCCACCGCCCGATCCGCCGCGATGCCGAACTTACTTTTCTTGAGCCCGGTGGAAATATAAGGATGTGTTTTCGGATCGATATCAGGATTGATTCGCAGCGCCACGCGCGCTTTCTTGCCGACTTCGGCGGCGACTTGACTGAGAGCATGCAGCTCAGCCGGCGATTCCACGTTGAACATAAGGATATCCGCTTTGAGCGCATCACGAATTTCGTCGGGAGCCTTCCCGACTCCGGCAAATACGATCTTGGAGGCCGGGACACCGGCTTTCAAGGCGCGAAACAACTCTCCTCCTGAAACGATATCAACTCCGCTGCCTTCTCTGGCCATCAATCGCAAGATGGCGAGGTTGGAATTGGCTTTCATCGCAAACGCAAGGACGTGAGGAATATTCTTAAATGCCCCGTCGTAGGCATGAAAATGACGGACCAGTGTCTCATGGCTATAGATATAGCAAGGCGTACCGAGTTCCTTTGCTACGCGACTGACCGGTACCTGTTCGCAGTACAACTCTCCGTGGTGATACTCGAAGCTATGCATGGTGTCGACCCCCGAATTGATGTCGGTGTGCCAAGCGAGAACCTCTTACCGTGTCCCAACCGGGTATGACGGTGGCAGATTGATGTCAGGATTTTCAAGGGATGGGTCCCCTACGGCGGGGTCCACCGCGTCTCGTTCTGCCTCAAGTGCATGCTGTTTCTTTTGTTTGTCGATCGTGACGGCGACCCCCACGTATTCCGGTGGAACGGGAGAACCCACGACTCCGCAAGCAACGAATAAAGCTGCGGATGTAATGATCACGAGCATTCTCATGAGAGCAATTGCTCCAGCTCTTTGAGTCGTTGCTCAACCCGCCCCTTGGCTGTTCCGCCGATTTGTGTTTTGTGGTCGATTGCAGCGGCGGCGGTCAGCCGAGAAAACACTCCCTTTTCGATCCGGTCGCAAAACGTCTGTAACTCCTCGATCGATAAATCGGCCACGTCACGTCCTCGATCAAGGGCAGCCCGGACAATTCGTCCGGTGATACCGTGGGCTTCGCGAAAAGGCACTCCTCTCATGACCAAGTAGTCGGCTAGTTCCGTGGCAAGCAGTCCGCCTCCGTGCAATGCTCGCTTCAACGCCTCCCGGTTGATTTTGAGTCGGCGCATCAACTCCGTCATCACTCGAAGGGAGGATGCCACCGTATCGAGGGCATCAAAGAGCGCCGGCTTGTCCTCTTGCAGATCTCGATTATAACTTAAGGGCAGGGCTTTCAGCATGGTCAGGAGATTGACCAAGTGCCCGTATACGCGCCCCGTCTTTCCTCGGACCAGCTCGGGGACGTCCGGATTCTTCTTCTGCGGCATCATGCTGCTTCCCGTGCAGAAGGCATCCGGCAGATCGACGAACTGAAACTCCTGCGAGGCCCACACGATCAACTCTTCACTCAGCCGTGACAAATGCATCATCATGATCGAAAGGGCTGAGGCCACTTCAATCACAAAGTCGCGATCGGAGACCGCATCCATACTGTTCATGGTCACCGCAGGAAAGCCCAGTAATTCAGCCGTATATCGTCGGTTCAGCGGATAATTCGTACCAGCCAAAGCGCCCGACCCCAGTGGCATGACATTGAGCCGGCCTCTCGCGTCACGGAATCGACCTTTGTCTCGTTCGAACATCTCCACATACGCCAACAAGTGATGTGCAAACAAGACCGGCTGAGCCCGTTGCAAGTGGGTGTATCCGGGCATCATGACTGCCCGGTTCGCGCCGGCCTTTGCCACCAGCACACGTTGTAATTCAATTAATCCCTCATGCAGCTCGTCCAGCTGCGTGCGTAAATACAGCCGAATGTCCAATGCCACTTGATCGTTCCGGCTGCGTCCCGTGTGCAGTTTCCCCCCCAATGGTCCGATCACTTCAGTTAACCGGCGTTCGATCGCCATGTGGATATCTTCGTCTTGGGGCGAGAATGCAAATTGGCCACGGTCCAACTCTCGTTTGACTGATTCCAAACCGCGGACTATCGCGCGCGTCTCCGTCGGCGTCAGGACACGTGCCTTTTCCAGTGTCTTACAATGAGCGATGCTGCCGGCGATGTCCTCGGGGTACAGCCTGCTGTCGACGGCCACCGACCGGGTAAATGCTTCGACCAATCGATTGGTCTTCTCTCGAAATCGGCCCTCCCAGGCCTTACTCCCACCGGCCGGTTTCCGGTGGCGTTTGCTCTTGGCCATCAGGTCGACGCCTTTTTCCTCTGAGCACGGATCTTCAGCCGTAATGCGTTCAAGCGAATGAAGCCCTCCGCGTCTTTTTGATTGTACACGTCGTCTTCCTCGAACGTTGCGATGTCCAGCCGATAGAGGGACTTTTTCGATTTTCGTCCCACCAACGTACAGCTTCCCTTGTATAGTTTCACTCGCGCCGTGCCGCTCACGTCTTTCTGCGCTTCATCGATGGCTGTCTGCACCATTTCCCGCTCAGGGCTGAACCAATATCCGTTGTAAATCAGGTCGGCGAACCGGGGAATCAGACTGTCTCGGAAGTGGAGGACTTCACGGTCCATGGTCAGCGATTCGAGCCCGCGATGGGCGACGTGTAAAATCGTCCCTCCCGGTGTTTCATAGACTCCGCGCGACTTCATCCCGACATAGCGGTTTTCCACCAGATCGACCCGGCCGATCCCATGCGCGCCGCCCAACCTATTGAGGTGAGCGAGCAAGCCGGCCGGGCTCATCTTTTTGCCGTCGACCGCGACGGGGTTGCCCGCTTCATAGTCGATCTCGACTTCACGCGGCGTCTCAGGTGCCTTTTCCGGCGAGACGGTCATTTGAAATATCTCATCAGGAGGCGCCTCCCAAGGGTCTTCGAGAATACCGCCTTCATAACTGACGTGAAACAGATTTGGATCTGTGCTGTATGGCTTGGCTTTCGTCGCAGTCACGGGAATGCCGTGGCGATCGGCATACTCGATCAGTTCACGGCGAGATCGCATGGTCCATTCCCGCCAAGGCGCGATGATCTTCAGGCTGGGCGCGAGCGCCATGTATGTCAGCTCGAAACGTACCTGATCATTGCCCTTTCCCGTGGCTCCGTGCGACACTGCTTCGGCCCCTTCTTTCAGGGCGATTTCCGCTTGTCGGCGGGCGATCAGCGGCCGGGCGATCGAAGTGCCGAGGAGATAACAGCCCTCATACATGGCATTCCCACGTAACATGGGGAACACGTAATCTTTGACGAAGGTTTCTCGCAGATCCTCGACATAGACCTTCTTGACACCGAGCGCCTGGGCCTTTGCCTTGACGGCTTTCAAATCTTCACCCTGTCCAAGGTCGGCGCAAAACGCGATGACTTCGGCCTGATAGGTTTCCTGCAACCACTTGAGGATGACTGAAGTGTCGAGTCCGCCTGAATAGGCCAGGACAATTTTCTTGATCGGCTTTGGCTTCATGATGGCGAGCTTATCGCGTACCTTTCTTTCGGTTTAGCAACTGAGTCAAAATTGCCTTTTGCATGTGCAACCGGTTTTCGGCTTGATCAATCACCACCGACTGCGGGCCGTCCAACACCTCCGCTGTAATTTCTTCACCTCGATGTGCCGGCAAGCAGTGCATGACGATGGCGTCGGGTTTCGCCCGTTGCAGCAGCCGCTTGTTGAGCTGATAAGGGGCAAGTGTCCGCAATCGTCTTGTGTGCTCCCGTTCGCGACCCATGCTGATCCAGACGTCGGTATACACGACATCCGCTTCCTTCACTGCGACGAGAGGATTCTCCAACACTTCGATGGAGGCGCCGGTCGCTTGTCCATCTGCCCGTGCTTGATCGACCACTCGCCCATCCGGCTGATAGCCGGATGGGCACCCGATCGCCACACGCATCCCCATCTTGGCCCCCGCTTCGATCAGCGAATTGGCCACGTTGTTTCCATCCCCGATGTAGGCAAGGCTGAGCCCCGCCAATCGACCCTTGATTTCCTGAATCGTCAATAGATCGGACAACGCCTGACAGGGATGGCTATGGTCCGTCAGCCCGTTGATAACCGGCATGCTGGCTTCAGCCGACCACTCTTCGACGATAGAATGGTCATAGGTCCGAATCACGATACCGTCCAGGTAGCGGGACAAGACGCGTGCGGTGTCCGAGACCGTCTCCCCACGCGAAAGCTGAATGTCTCCCATGGGAAGAACCAGCGCATGGCCACCCAGCTGGTTCATTCCCGCCTCAAACGACACGCGAGTCCGTGTCGACGGTTTCTGAAACAACAGCCCCAATGTTTTTCCGGGTAGTAACCGGTGCGGTGTGCCTCGGCGCTGTTTGTGCTTAAGAGACATCGCCAGACGCAGCAAGTCGAGGACCTGCTTCCGCGGCATCGTCGCGACGTCCAACAGATCTTTGGCATAGGGTTCGGCACCCCTGCTATGTCGGACGGATCCGGTCATCAGTGGTGGGAGCCTTTCCCTGCGACCTGACGCTGGGTGAACAATGTACCAAGGAGCTCAATAAGTTTGTCGATCTCATTTTGCGTGATGATCAAAGGCGGCACAAATCGGAGCACCCGCTCGTTCGCGGCATTGATCAAGACACCACGGGCCAACGCATCGGCTACGATGGTTTTGGCATCAATCTCCAACTCCATACCCTGCAGCAAACCGAGGCCTCGCACGTCCTGCACGATTCGATGGCGGTCTTTACAGTCGGCCAACCCCTTCGCCAGATATTCACCCATGCGTTTCGCTTGATCGAGCACTCGTCCCTCGAGCAGCACCTGACACACGGTCAGCGCGGCGGCACAAGCCAGCGGGTTTCCACCGAATGTCGACGCATGGGAGCCGGGTGTAAACGCTGCGGCGACCGACTCCTTCGCGAGGCAGGCCCCGATCGGTACTCCCCCCGCAAGGCCCTTTGCCAGGGTCATGACGTCGGGCTGCACACCGAATTGTTCATAGGCGAAGAATGTGCCGGTTCTGCCCATGCCGGTTTGGATTTCGTCGAAAATAAGGAGAATGTCTTGTTGCGTACAGAGCTCACGCAGGCTCTTCAAATAATCCTGGTTGGCGACATGCACGCCGCCTTCCGCCTGAATCGGCTCCAGCATGATTGCTGCCGTTTGTTCGTTGACCATGGACTCGATTGCGCTGAAATCATTGAACGGGGCATAAGCAAACCCGGGCATCAGCGGTTCGAAGCCTTTCTGAACTTTTTCTTGTCCCGTGGCTGTGATCATTCCCAGCGTACGGCCATGGAACGAGTTCTTCATCGTGATCACTTCGAATCGGGCCGCTCCATGTCGCTCATGTCCATACCGTCGTGCCAGTTTGATCGCCGCTTCATTGGCTTCGGCTCCGCTGTTGCAGAAGAACACGCGATCGGCGAACGAGTGGTCCACCAGCAAGCGAGCCAGCTTTACCTGAGGTTCGGTGTAATAGAGGTTTGATGTGTGAATGAGTTGTGCCGCTTGACGTTGGATCGTCTTCACGAGATCCGGATGACCATGCCCCAAGATATTGACGGCGATCCCGCCGACGAAATCCAGATACTCTCGTCCCTCCAGGTCATACACCTTGGCGCCTCGCCCGCGTACGATTGAGACCGGCTGACGGCCGTAGGTCTGCATAAGGTACTTTGCGGCCTCGTCTTTCAATTCCTCGGTCGGCATGATGGCGTATCCCCTTATAAAAAAAGAAAAGCTAGCACAGGGCCAATAGGAAGAGCAATAAGCGGAATAGGGGCCGGACTGGCTGGAGGAAGGGTGGTTTTAGCGTGACAGGCAGTGATGTGCGATAAGCCATCTGCTCTTCGTCGGAGTATGGTAAGCTGCGTCGCCATGACGGCTTGTGGTCAGTGCCACCAACAGAATCCGGACGACGCCAATTTCTGTCATCAGTGCGGAACCAAGCTGGTCGAAGTCAAGGCCGCCACTGAGACGGCGGAGACTTCCACCGACCGGGTGATTCCAGTCGAGGACACCCTGTGGCGTCAGTTCATCGGCCCCAATGCCGACCACTACATGGCCGTCTTCAAGAAGTTTTCATCGAAAGGCCAACCGCGGTTCGCGCTGTCCTGGAACTGGCCGGCATTTCTCTACATCTCTTTTCTATGGTTTCTGTACCGCAAAATGTATCTGCACGCGTTCGTCTATGCCGTAGGTCCGATGGTTTCGACGTATCTCACGGGAGATTTTTCCGCCGGCATCGTCTGGAGCATCATGGCGGGGGCCACCGCAAACTACCTGTACTATTGGCATTGCCGTGAGCATATTGCCGAGATCAAGAAAGCCGGCCAGTTGGATGCTCCTGCCCTAGAAGGCGCCCTGAAAGAATCGGGCGGGGTGCAGCCCTACGTCATCTGGGTCGGCGTGTTCTTCTACATTATCTTTCTGGCTACGCTCATAAAGATGGCTCAAGATGGCTCACTCGATTTCGATAAGTCGCCAAGCAAACCGGCGAAGCAATCGGTGATGACGGCGCCGGCTTGACTTGAGACGGCAATTCGGTATTCTTGGTCCCCGGGCGAGATAGACACATTGACCACAAAGGATAGGCGATGGCTCGATTAGTGTTGCTACGTCATGGTGAATCGCAATGGAACCTGGAAAATCGTTTTACCGGTTGGGTGGACGTGCCGCTCTCCGCAAAAGGGGTCGAAGAAGCCAAACAAGCCGGTGAAAAGCTTCGGGAGATTAGGTTCGATCGTGCCTTCACATCAGTCCTCACCCGCGCGAATGAGACCCTGAGAATTGTCTTGGAGACCATCGGGCAAACCGCTATTTCCATCGAGAAGGACAAGGCGCTGAATGAACGGATGTATGGCGAGCTACAGGGGCTGAACAAGGCTGAAACCGCCATGAAGTACGGCGACGCGCAAGTGAAAATCTGGCGGAGAAGTTATGATGTGAGGCCGCCGGGTGGCGAAAGTCTTAAAGATACGGCAGAACGCGCGTTACCGTATTATGAGAGGATGATCAAACCACACATCCTGAGGGGAGAAACCATCATTGTGGCCGCGCATGGCAATAGTCTTCGCGCATTGGTGATGGAGTTGGACCAGTTGTCGAAAGAAGAGGTCTTGGAGCTGAACATCCCAACCGGCGTACCGCTGCTCTATGAATTCGATGAACGCGGTAAGGTATTGTCGCACCGCTATCTCTGAGCGTGGAGAGGATCCGACCTCAGCGCCTTTATCCTGCCTCGTCGAGTAATCGGCCGTATTCGGAAGCCGGCGCATAGTCGATCAACAACACCAGCAGCTTCTCGCGGTTCTCGGACGAGACGAGGCCTTGGTCTTCCATCAAAGACGCCGTCTCGGCGCAAATACCCATGTGGCTCATCCCTTCCTGATCGACCAGGTTGGTATAGCGCGCTTGCCGCTCATTGAAGTCGGCTTGATATTCACCCCAGGTGCCTGCCCCTAGCCTTCTCGAGTGCCACCACTCCATCTGAACGGACTCCATGAGTTCCTGTTTGATCGCGGCCCGATACCTGAGCGGGATGTGCGCATCGATCGCGGCAAAGACCCAATAGAGATTGAGCGATAGGATCTCACACGCCATCCGTCGGATGTCGGAGTCAAGAGCCTCAATACCGTATTCCTCAAGCTGCGCCGCCGTGATGGGCG
This sequence comes from Nitrospira sp., assembly GCA_024760525.1. Classification (NCBI taxonomy): domain Bacteria; kingdom Pseudomonadati; phylum Nitrospirota; class Nitrospiria; order Nitrospirales; family Nitrospiraceae; genus Nitrospira; species Nitrospira sp. The sequence goes on along the minus strand of CP060499.1, from coordinate 3,708,920 downwards.
GCGGCATGGTTTTGAACAACGCAGCTGCCGCTTCTGCCGGAGTCATAACGATCCTCGTATCGCTGGACAGATTACTGCACGACTTGTCGTACCCTCAAGCGGCTGGCCGTGTGCGAACCAGGCACGGGGAAGAATCACCGAACTGTTCTTGTCACGTCATGCGGCTTTGGCGGGGCGCCAGCGAAGGCCGACGTTCAGGAGTTCTTGCAGCAGTTCCTTGTACTGGTAGCCGACCTTCTTGGCTGAATCGGCGAAGTCTTCATCTTCGGCGATCTGTGGGTTGGGATTTGCTTCCAGGACGTAGAGTCCCCCGTCGGTATTCATCCGCATATCGATCCGGGCATAGCCGCTGAGCCCGAGTGCACGATAGACCTGCTTGGCGAGATCCTGAATTTCTTCAGCTTTGCCCTCCGGCAGATTCTCAGCCTCTCGTGAAGTGATCCCGTACTTCTTTTGATACGTCCGGCTCCATTTCACCCGCTCGGTGGCGATACGTTTGGCGTCATCCGGCAGCTTGTCCATGATGAGTTCCCACACCGGCAAGACTTGCAGCTGCGCATTGCCGATGATCCCCACATAGAACTCACGACCTTCGATGTACTGCTCGATCAGAGCTCCGGTTCCCACGCTATTGTGAATAAATGCCACCCGCTCACCCAGCTTGTCATCGTCCACGACAATCGACGCTTGCGAGATTCCCAGCGAGGCCTCCTCGCTGACCGATTTGACGATCAAGGGATAAGTCAGCCATTTAGGCCGCTTGACCGCACGTCCTTGAGGCACCTCAATGAACTCAGGGTAGGGGATTCGATGAAAGGACAACACCTTCTTAGTCAGGACTTTGTCGCGGGCCAACATCAATCCACGCGGGTTACAACCGGTGTAGGCCAGGTTCAGGAGTTCAAGGTACGACACGACGTGCTGATCATAGACGGCTACACCCGCGAACTCTTCCAAAAGGTTAAAGACGATGTCCGGCTTCACATGGTCGATGGCCGTGTGAATCACGCCGAGCTCGTTCTTGACTCCCAGCGGGGAGACCTCATGGCCGAGTTTCTTCAGCGTAGAGACGACGTCGTACTCTGTCCGCCACTCAACGGATTCCGGGTCGTAGCTTTCCACCTGGTCGGGAGGAACAAGGTCTTCATGCATGAGGACGAGCACCCGCAGTCGCTTCATAAGGCCACCCGATGCCGTCCGCTGCGCAGAAAATTCATGGTCTGAACGGTCAAAAGGATGGTGAAGTCCAGTTTGGCTTGCTCCTCCGCGATGGGAACCCGCAGATTAAGTTCCCGGCATCGTTGAATCATATCCTCCAGGACCTGATCGATTGTGTATTGGTACTCGCCGGTCCACGCGGCGACTTTACGCCGTACCTCTCGACGGAACCGATTGAGAAAGGTGGCGGCACTCAACTTATTTGCGTGGCATGGCATTGTAGAAAAGAGTCGCTTTAAATCCGGGTCGTACTGCAACTGCCGTTCGATTCCGTAATGTCTGCGTTTGCGTTCGTAGTGTTCGCGCAGTGTCTTTTTCAGGGTGGAAAGCGCATCGACTTCTTCGCATGTCGTGACGGAAGGAGAGACCCCTCGGAGTTCCTTCATGAGCCCATCGACATATCGGAGTTTCTTGAGCACGGGCCAACCCCGGTACCGTTCTTCCCATAATGAGTCCGGTGTGAGCCAGACGGCAAACGTTTCAGCGAAGTCCTCATCTGGATGGCTTTGGGCGTACCACAAGTCCAGATGGCGCACGAAGCTTCGACTGTAGGGCCGGGGGGAGTAGTACAGTGGATACTGCTGGGAGGACTTGCCAAAAATTTGCTGACGCGTTTTCCGGCGGCGAATCTTGTAGGCGTTCTCAATGGCGTGGCCAGCTTCATGGCGAAGAATGCGCAAACACCACTCCGTCGTCCCGCCTTCCACTTCCAGCAATTGGGCTTGTTCCAGCTTCGCGAGACGAGGATGGGCCAGATAGAAGGGGATGGCAATCCCAGGCACACCATCCGGTGTAAACCACTCGTTGGAGAGCCAGAAATGCGGCCGAAACAACAAGCGACATTCTTCCAGTTCGCGAGTCAGTTCAGCGATGGGTTGTTCGAGAAATCCGCCTTTGAGCCCCACGTGCAAGTCGCACATCGGGAGGTCCAATAGCGCTTCATCCGACCAGGATGCCCATTTGGGCTCGTCCTGACCGATGATCGGAGCCTTGTGAACATCGAAAATCGTGCGATCCATGATAGGCAAGTCTCTGAACTACTGCTGTTATGCCGTTCATGGAAAATATAGCACGTAGTGGTAATAACGCCTGATGCAGCCCTGTGGTTTGGAATGGAGGAGGCCGGCGAGGTGAAAATTGTACGGACAGTTCTAGTTCGAACCGCCCTAGGTCTTTAACGTTCCTTGACGTCGGGGAACTGTGAGAGTCGTGCCATCAACGCCGGTATGCCTTCCCAAATATGATCGATAACCGACTCCACATAAGCCCGTGCCTCGACGATATCGCATTCCCAATCAGGCAGAGCTTCGTGCAGATCGAGGATCGGGAGGTCTTGGCCGAACGACACTTCATTAAAGAGCGGAACCTTCAATCCGAATCGTTTTTGAATAAACTCGCGATGGCCCAGACCCATCGCGATGATCAGGTCGTTTCGGGCGACCAGTTCCTTCGTCAGAAGTCGTGGGATGTGCGCGGACGGATCGATGCCTCTTTGGATCAGGCGTTTGGTAATGACGGGATGGACTGTCTTGGATTTGGCTTCGATACCTGCCGATTCAACCCGGTAGGAGACGTGCTGGCCCAGCTGTGCCCGTAACGCGTATTCGGCCGCAACGCTCCGAAAAATATTTCCGGTACACACGAAGAGAATAGACTGCGCCATTATTGTTCGCCTCTCTACGAGATCAGACTGTCGACAAGGCAACGGTGGTGCGGCTACAATCCTGCCATGCTTATCCCGCTCACGCCAACACTCTCGCACAAATTAGACGAAGAAACAGAGAAGATGCAAACGCGTCTTTGCCGGCTGGTGGGCCAGGCGATTGCTGACTATCACCTCATCGATGATGGCGACAAAGTGATGGTCTGCCTGTCAGGCGGTAAAGACAGTTATGGTCTGCTGGATATTTTACTCGTGTTGCAGCGCCGGGCTCCAATTCGTTTCGGTGTAGTCGCCGTCAATCTCGACCAACGGCAGCCGGGATTCCCGGAACAGGTACTTCCACAGTACCTGAGCAGTCGAGGAATCCCTTTCCACATAGAATCCCGTGATACCTATTCAATCGTGAAGCGACTCATCCCTGAGGGGCAGACCACGTGTTCATTGTGCTCACGGTTACGGCGAGGACATTTGTATCGCATCGCCACTGAGCTTGGCGCCACCAAGATCGCGCTTGGCCATCACCGTGACGACATCATTGAAACCTTGTTTTTGAATCTTTTCTATTCGGGGAAACTCAAAGCCATCCCCCCGAAACTTCGTTCGAAGGATGGGCGACACATCGTCATCCGACCGCTGGCCATGGTCAAAGAGACCGACCTTGCACGATATGCCGAGCTGCGGGCGTTCCCGATCATTCCATGCGATCTCTGTGGGTCGCAGGAAGACCTCAAAAGAAAAAAAGTGAAGGCATTACTCCAGGAATGGGAGCGAACCTCGCCGGGCTGTTCAGACAGCATCGCCGCAGCGGTCGGGAACGTCGCCCCTGCTCTCCTCATGGATCCTCAACTCTTTGATTTTAAGTCGCTTGCATCAGTTGTAGGTAGTCAGACCGAGGGTGATGCTTGGCTAGACCAGGAACCGCCTCCTCCATAAGTTCCGGCACTTCTGGATACTGATCCCTGCCTGCCATGAAGGGTTCCTGTCTAAATTTCCGCAGTTAGGCCGAATCATGAAGAATTCTTCATGATCCTCTAATGCAGCCTTCACATTTCAAGGAGTATGCTTTCACTATGGAGAAAGGGGGTGAAGGTCGATGACGATGTTCCTTGCAGTGGTTGCACTGAGCATTATCGCTGGGGCGATGTATCGCGTGCCCTTACGCTTCTGTATCGTGAGACGTAAACAAAGAGCCCATTCCCATCGAGTTCTCCGAGCGCTCGTGTTTGTTATGGCCCTCCTTCCTGGTGTAGCAAATGCTCATGGCAATGTGGCGATCGATGAAGATAGCTGTGCCCAAAGGGTCGGAGGTAGTCTCGTCCATTTCAATGCGTATCAGCCGCAGAATGAAGCAAAAGCCCAGTATTGTACGGATATTCCTGGCGAAGGAGAAACGTTTCTTGTGGTCGATCTCGTTGATCCAGGTCTGCGCACGATGCCGGTGGGAGTGCGGGTTATCAGAGGACTCAACGAGACGACAGAAGATGACACCGTCGCGTACTGGCCACCGGCGATTCACCTGGATGGAGTAGTCAGAGGCGAAGCCAAGCTGGTTAAGGGTCTGTATAAGTTGATCATCACTCCGGAAGGGTCTAGTCCGTCGTCTTATCTGTTGCGAGTACAGCAAATCGATTATGCGACAATTGCCCGAAAAGCCATTGGGCCGTTGACCATCCTGCTTCTTCTTGCTTTACTTGCGTACGAGTTTTCGAAATCAAAACGATATAGGAACTGGCGGATCTCCGGTCAGTCGTGAAGGTTTCATCGATCAAGAGATTCGTATAACAAGGAGGATTCATTATGGCAAGTGACAGAGGGTACGATATTTCGCAGTGGTATGACTCGAAGCCGGTGAAGTTGGGCTGGCTGGCGATCCTGGGGATCGGGGTGTTTTGGGTGCTGTATCAACGGGCCTTCGGGTACTCGCACGGGTTAGACTCCATGACCCCGGAGTTCGATTCGGTGTGGATGGGGCTGTGGCGCTTTAACATTTTAGCGAACGCCGTGTTCTTTGCCGTGACGATCGGCTGGATTTGGGTGACGCGGGACCGGAACCTGGCGAACCTGGACCACAAGCTGGAGCTGAAGCGGTACTTTTACTGGATGGGGTGGCTGGTGTGCTACATCTGGGGCGTGTACTACGCGGGCAGCTATACGCTGGAGCAAGATGCGGCGTGGCACCAAGTGATCATCCGGGACACGAGCTTCACGGCGAGCCACATTGTGGCGTTCTACGGGACGTTCCCGTTGTACATCACGTGCGGGGTGGCGAGCTACCTGTATGCGCAGACGCGGTTACCGTTGTACGCGCAGGCGACGTCGTTCCCGCTGGTGGCGGCGGTGGTGGGGCCGATGTTCATCCTGCCGAACGTGGGGTTGAACGAGTGGGGGCATGCGTTCTGGTTCGTCGATGAATTGTTCTCGGCCCCGTTGCACTGGGGCTTTGTGACGTTGGGGTGGTGCGGGTTGTTCGGGGCAGCGGGCGGGGTGGCGGCGCAGATCGTGAGCCGGATGTCGAATCTGGCGGACGTGATCTGGAACAACGCGCCGAAGAGCATCCTGGATCCGTTCCCCAGCCAAGTGGGCCCCGGGCACAAGACCGTGTACTAAACGGGTGACCTGAGAGCGAGTGTGTCAGGGCGCGGCCCGGAGCTCCGTTGCAGGGGTTCCGGGCCGTCGCATTTCCACCCCCTGTCGAGAAATAGGAACCGTACTCGCTATTGTGGTGGCAATGAATAGGAGGCTCTCAGGCTAGGGGACCACACCGTCAACGGCGCATCAACCCAGGATAGAAAAGTCTATTGGCTTGAAATGGCCGTTGTTTGATCCTTCAGCGGAACAGGCTGTTAGGCCACATACCATATCCATCTCGGCCCGCAGGTCAATGTGGTCACCGGCCTTGGATATTGGTATGCCGACCGTCAACGCTCCTTGTGGGTCGATCTTGACGTTCATGAAGATATTAAATGTCGTAGAGATGTCGGCTCCTGAAATGCCGTATTCCTTCAGGGAAAGATAAAGGTTCTCGAAGCAGCTTGGATGATGGCCGTTGTGCTTGTACAGAATCTCAAACATCTCCTGGCTGCAGGGTGTTAGAAGGAAGTCATGCAAGCGGACAGTGTCTTCGAGAATAGTGAACATCGGTCTGCTGTCGTTTGCATAGAGAATATCACCAGTTGTTAAGTAGATCCGGCTCGCATAGTCCAATGATCTGCCGGAGGACAAGCGGCAGTCATGATCTTGCTCGCTGAATGAAAAGAGATCAGACACCTGTTCGCCAAGAGGGTCGATAACCCGTAATAGTTGGCCCCGTTTGATCGTAAACGAGCGGCCACTCTGCGGTGGAATGCGGATGATGTGAGAAGCGGTCATGTTGCGTCAGTCTTGCGCGCATGGAAGGGGCAAGACCATTCAGCTGGAACTGCACGACCGGAATATTGACGCGCCTCAGAATTTTCACCAAAGCTCGTCAACATCGGGTTGATTGATCCTTGGAATGTCATCTCGCGCCCTCTGATCGTCTGTTTCATAGTTTCAAACTTTTCGCGCGCGCGTAGGCGGTCAAACTGTTCGTGCAAATTGAACACCATGGTGGGATACGGGCGGGTTCGCGCGAGACGTGAAGACTTGGGGTGCATGCCGATGACATACATTGCACGACCACCGATGCTGAACGAAAAGTGATGGCTCTGAGGGTCGGAGTCGACACTCTTATCCCAAGTAAAGAAATTAGAATCAAGAGAGTGCATGCCTTGAAGCTGTTTCCACAATAGCTCTTCGAAGTGTTGTTCTGATTGGATTACCGGCCCACGGAACATCGCAATGAAGGTAATAAAATGGTCATCCACCACTGGGAATTCATGGGCGAAATTGTATAGGTCATGGCAAACGGCACGGGTGCTGCTGTCACAAGCCAGTTCTGGGTATAGCCCGAAACGATAGCTCTTTTGGCTGAATGCCGAGATTGCGCCGGTGCAGGGGTAAAACTGGCCTAAGATCTGCTGTCGTAGTTGTTCATGGGCATCAATGAGTTCAGCATCGACGGGTGCTTCAGGTGAAAAAGGTTTGGTGACTACCTTTCCGTTGAAGGCTGCGTAGCTTGAGATCAGGCGTCCCATTGGATCAGCCCATAAGGGGTTCCACTTATGGGCTTCGGTTGCTGTGGTGTTGGTGCTTCCAACGAGCGGCACGTGATGGAGATCTGGGCTCATGGTGAAACCTCACAGGTATCTTGAATCAAGGCGGCGGTGAACGGTTTCTCGTCCTTTGCTTTCACGGGTGTCTCTCTTGCGTTGAACGCTGTGTCCGGGACACAAGAGGGTCTTCCGATGAAGTCCTCAGATCTGCGCTGTATTTACGAGCAGTCTTATTGACGCAAAAACAATAGAGGGCTCCGTCCAGTTTGGACCATAGGCGTGGGAACCGAACCAACTGGCCGGTCATCTTAGACAGCACACGTTCCATGAGGTAAATGCCTGAGACGCGACGTAAGTAGCTGACCTGCAGCATAGTATTTACCCAGCGAACGATGGGCCACACCCACGTCGTGGGCCGTAACATGATCTTTTCATTCACCAGGTAATCAAAGAATTCGCGCCGGAGAGCCTTACCATAAGGGATTGAAGGATCTGAGAAAAGCACCACGGACCCCATTTTGGACTGCCCAAAGAGGTGTCTTGGTACACCTGCCTCCTCGGCAATACGCCTGGCAATCGGACGATCATAGGAGTTACGCATTCGCCACGGATCCATCTCAGCTGATTCCGTAATTTCAACAATCTCTGCCCGACGCCGAGCTCCAATGAACGGCAACGGCAGATGGATCAAACCGACAACGAGTCTCCACTCCCCCATCCCCGAGCCTCCCAGATCTCCATGCCGCAAATCAGGATTTAGGCAAGGCCACTCTACCTTATCCGCTTTGGGGCGCCAGAGTTCACCAATGACGCCGGTGAGGAGCACGCTGACCGTTGAGAGCTGATTCCCGATGTCCATTAGGTTCGCATCTTGGTTGTGGTGAAGTGCGCAGTAGTACAGATACTCCTGGTCGAAGTTCTCGACAAAGGCGCGTCGATTGATTCGGAAGCATGGAAGGTCGAGCGCGGCACAAATCTCTCCGCCGTCATCATCTGCCAGGTTGTTCTCTTCATGATGTGCGAGGGACCGCTTGCTCTTGGCGTTAGGAACGGTGAACACCTTGTCGATTCCTGACGAACGAGCCAGTGTGTTCACTGCCGTCGAATCGTAACCCTTCGACTGAGTGGACACGATTTGTAACGGCCACGTCCGTGCCTTGTCGCGAGCATTGGCGGCGATCCGTGTGTAGCTCCCTTGCATGTAGTCACAGTACTGTTTGAAGGAAGTGAACTGCGGCGGCATCTGCTTTTCCAGTTCAATGATCCGGTCTTGAGTGATCTCTAAATTTCGATACATCAGACGGCGGACTTTGCCTCCCACTGTTGGGATGTCTCGTCGATAGTCATGGATTCCGTCAAGAATTGAATGGCAGATCGCGGCATACTCTTGGTAATGAGGGTCCAGACAATGTTGCGTATGAGCCAGCAGTAGGGGCAGGGAATTAGAGACGATGACGTGGTCACCGGCGTCGTCATAATATAAATGATCGGTTGTTGCTGTGCTGGGGACAAAGCGAACTGAATCCTCAATCAGTAGACCTCCTGAGCCAAAGACGCAATCGGTTGTCCCAAATTCGCCGAGGTCAAATGGACCATCCCATACTCCTTCTATGAAGAACGACCGGCGTACTTCGACTCGCAAGCCGTGGGTTAGCGTAACGATGCCGTTTAACCGATCCGTATGGGCGACCCATGCCAATAGCGGTAGTCGGGCATTTGCGAGCGCACGCAAAGTCCAGGCTACTTTGCTCGGTTGCTGTGCTGCCGGAAGTTGGGCCGACCGTGGTTGCTTGATCACTGAGTGATTCAATGGAATCTCCTCTCACAGCTAAACTGTGATCTAGGAGCATTACTAGTTCCCAAACCATACATAAGTTAATGAAAGAAGTATGAAACTGACTGCACTTCACGAATATCCATCTTAAGAGTTACATATATATACGTATTTTCTAGCTCAATACATTTAAACGAATGCTTATTTAAGTTATTGAATTAATATGTTTTTTAGATTAATGGAGAACTAGCTGCTGATATTGTTGGCTAGGGAGCGCTCATGCCATTCACCAGCTCATCAACGCCATACGGAACGATGCTTGGAAACTGATAGAGACATCAGTCTCTACTCGTAAAGGATAAACGGAACTAAACTCACCACAATCAGAGGACTTCTTGAAGGCCTTATGCTGACGGGTAACCCTTCCATATGGTCTGGCTTGTTGTGCTCTGCAACCGTACAGACAGCTCGCGGATTGAAAAGTGTGCACTTAATCAATCCTGACCGACGCCCATTATCTCAGCATTTTAGGATTCCCTCTTTTGGGGGAAGTGCAACATGCTACGCGTAAAGGCGAGTAATTTTCCTGCCGACTTTAGTAGTATTTTGAGATGGGGCACATCTTCCTGGAGACAGTCAGCTGAAGCAACGCAGAAACACCAACGATTGCTCCAGTGACACGCTCACTTGTTTGATTTGGATGTCTGCAAACGCTTGAAAAGGTTGGTTGCGGGGAGAGGATTTGAACCTCTGACCTTTGGGTTATGAGGCCGTAAAGACGAATTTCGTAATGCCCTGATCTTTCGTCTGGTTTCTCGCTTTAATAATTGAATCAATGACTTGTAGGATTCTATCTGTTGCGATGGTTCTCATCAATTCTGTCTCTTCAAGCGGCTTTTAGCACAATTTTCGCACAGTCACTTTCCGCATGAGAATAGAGCTGCCGAAGGAGTCGCGGGTCAAGCCATCGGGGAGACGGCGGTTCGGGTGGCCACCCTAGACCCGCGACAAACGTTTGCCGACGGACCGGCTTGGGGAGCGTCATCTCGGCTTGCCTTGATCCATCCTAATCTGTGCTCCGCAGACCGTGCACCCGTATTCTCCGATGAGGTAGGTACCGTCTTCTGTCATGAGGAGTTTCACTTGGTTATGCGAGCAGGGATGCCTGACTTTCGAAGCCCATTCTTTCCGTAATTCACCCGCCTGTTTCTTTGTCATGATAGTCAACAGTCCGTTCCATCCGGGTGTTAATTCGTGGAGCTGCGCCGTTCAAGGAACATAGATGGCTGATCTGTCTTTGTTTTCCTGTTGCTGCGGAGGCTCTCTCTTTTGCAGCGAGTTCTGTACAGCCTGAAGGAGTTCAGAGACAAGACAACTGCCGCCTACTGTGCGGTTCTCACCGTGCTTCTTGGCTACGTTTAAAAACTTATATCTGACGGCTCGATCGGAGAATCCGATGATCGGGACAGTTGGCGCTTCTCGACGTAATGTCATAATAACCTCTAACCCATCGTTCTCGGGTGTGAATACGTTGGTGACCACAAGTTCGATGCCTCTTTGATGAAAGAGATCAAGACCTTCAATGCCGTTACCGGCTGCAAGCACGCGGTGTCCCATTGCCTCCAAAATCTTCTGGAAGCGAGATCGGATCTGCGGGTCGTCGTCAATCACTAAAATGGTCGCCAAGGGCTCGCTCCCTCACGAGGGGTGTACTCAAAGAAAATGGTGGTCATCGGTCTACGACGATGGAAGCCGCAACTCACACTCTCGCTCCATCTGGTATCAGAGGAAGTGTTCGAGTTTCAGATGAGACTGAAATGCAGAGAAACTAGACGAGAGGAGGATGAAAGATAGCGCTCAACACGTCGGGAAGATAACGCGTAAGGGGGCCATGAGATGACATGCGGGATTGGCTGTTGTTGGTCAGGGCCAGAAAAGTCTGTGGAATAGACCATCCTTCGAGAACCATGACAGAGAGGGGGTCGAGTTGCTCGACTGTGTCTAGCAGAGTCGCCGGCACACCTAACACCTGCAGAACGACACACAGGCACAGGAACACGATGAGACAGATACTCGCGTAGGCATGCAGTTGCTGACGGCTGAATAATCTGAGCAGCATCACTAAGTAAAACTATACCGTCAGGGGAAGGCATTTACAAGATGGACTTCACATCTTTGGGATGACACGGTCATGTGTAGTCAGGAAATTTAGATACCTGAACTTTTTCTTGGACGCGATGGGTCGAAGTGTGAGACGGCAACCACGCCGATTCCCCTGGCGAACTCTGTGCGAGAAGTTCAAGACCTATGGCAAGATTTGATGACGCCTAGGCCGGAACCTTGCGCGAGGGCAGTGCATCGCAGTCCATAGTGAGCGACCTCAGGCGCAAGCGCCTTAGAAATGGTGGAGGTACGAGAGATCGGTCCTGGAGTGATAAGGACGTCAAAGGATTGGAGGCACCACGAGTCGGGAGGGTCTTCAATCACACCCTACCGGAGGTCATTCTTGTGGACAACGAGAGATTCTTATGACCAATCCAGAGCCGCTACAGCGAATGTCCATCAAATCGCGCTTGCATCTCCTCCGGGTCAGTTCACAAGGGTGATGCCGAGCAGAGCAACGATCTTCATCGGCACTCATTCTGCAAAGTTACGACAAGCGCCCTCGAACTCCAAGTCGACGGGTGCGAGCAACGTGTCAGGTGTATAGCATCTAATGGGAATGGGAATTCGGAAAGGCTTCTGCCCAGTTGTGTCCGCTCCCGAAGGTTTTCGGGTTCAAGGTTGATCGATGCGAGAATGGGTATCAATACTTTGCGATGCCCAGCATATTTGTGAGCAGAGCAATGACCGAGACGACAATCCCGATGCCCAGTGCGCCATAGATGAGTAGTTTGATGTGATCCATCTGAACCTCCTCTATGTCATTTCTGTAACTTATGGCCCATTGACCACGAGCAAACCCAGGGTGATACCGAATCCTGAGTAGGTGACGTACTCTGCGAAAATGAATGCGAAAAGGCGAATGCTTCAGGGTTACGATTTCCGCGAACGCACAAGGTCACTAGCCTGCTGAGTCACGAAACGCCACCCATCCAAACCAGCCCAGCGCGACGATGAGAAGCCAAATAAGAATATCCATGAGAACCTCCGCCAACGATTAGACGGGTTGAGTCAGCGGATCTGCTTATTTTGTGGCCTTCGCGTTGTACAAGACCAGTTGCAGTCAGGGCTGCTGACTTTTCTTACAGATGAAGACCACGGTAACCACTAGTGCAAGGACTCCCACACCGATTATTTTGTAGCTCGGTTTTATCTTAAGACCTGGAGATGAGGGATGAGTTAGAACTACATGAGAATTTTCTCATGATCAGGAGAGTAATAACGTCCTGAGGATCCCTTGTAAGAACCGCTCAGCGCTTGAGGGCATAAGCGGCGACCACTCGTTGGCTTCAGAGAAACTGGCACGGCAGATGCGACTCGCACGTGAAAACCGGCGCCCATCGCCGGTGGCGACCTACAATGGATAGAGACGGGAGTGCTCGATCCTGGAGTGCAAAGGACGTCAAAGAATTGGGGGCTCCTTGCGTTAAACGTTGCAGATGTTTAATTATATCAATGGCTTGTATTTCCTCTGGTTTCCCCGTTTTATCTTCTAAATCGTTGTGTTAGCGGCTTTCTACTGATTCAATTGGTTATGAGGAAGTTGCGCTATTTTAAAGATTTTTAGCACATACACTTGGGGTGAACCCCTTTGTTGAGACAACATGACCTCACAGTTATCTCAAGACTGCGGCCGACCCAACGAAGGTTCGCCTGACCAGCCGCCGCCAAAGGCCCGATAGATGGAGACCAAGGCTACACGCACCGCCGTCTCGGCCTTGGAGCGCTCGTCGTTGATTAAGAGTTTGGTGCGTTGAGCATCCAGCACGGATAAATAATCACTCACTCCCCTCTGATATAAGGCTTCGGAGGAGCGATACGTTTTCTCCGCTGCGGTTTCGGCCTTCACGAGTTGTTCGCGGCGCTCCTTCGACGAGGAATGGGCGAGAAAGGCATTTTCCACGTCTTCCATGGCGAGGAGGAAGGTTTTTTCGTACTTCGACGCGACTTGATCCAGGCGTGCGTCCGCGGCAGCGATGTGAGCCCGAATGCGTCCCGCATTGAATATCGGAGCCGTGAGGCCCGCCCCCAGCGCATACACACTCTCCACCAGAGTCGGAAATCCGCCGATGGCCAGTGCGCCAATCCCACCGCTCGCCGACAGCACCACCTTCGGGAACAAATCGGCCCGCGCCGCACCAAGGCTGGCCGCTGCCGCACTCACCTCGGTTTGCGCAAGTCGCAGATCAGGCCGTTGTAGGAGGAGGCTTGAAGGCAACATGTTTGGGATACCCGGCAGGTCGGAAGGATGACCTGTTGCAGCAATAAGCCGCTTCTCCAATTTCGCCGGAGGTTCGCCCAGTAACACACTGAGGCGATGGATCAACGTTACCTCTGCTGCGTTCAATCCCGGAAGGGCGCTTTCAGTGCTCTGCAGTAAGGCTTCCTGCCTGGAAACTTCGGTTTCTTTCGTTAAACCCGCATGATAAAAGGCCTGCAGAGTTCTGAACCTTTCCCGTTGGATGTCGATGTTTGCGCGCAGAATCGCAGTCCGTTCCTGTGCACCGCGTAGTTCCAGATAATTCGTCGCCACCTGAGCGAGCAATCCCACCTGTACTCCATGCCGTTCCTCTTCGGTTCCAGCGGCCTGAGCACCTGTGGCCTCAGCCTCAAGATGTCTCGCACCAAAAACATCGACCTCCCATCGTGCAGCAAGACCACCGGTGATGACATTCGCGGTGGGTGTGATTAGCTTTATCCCCTCGCTCCCTGGTACTGCGATGATCCGGTCAATTCGCTTTTCCCGACCTCCCGAGGAAAAGAAATCAATACTGGGGTAGAGGGCTGATTCCGCGACAGTGATCATCGCATTAGCCTCGCGAACGCGAGCCGTTGCGATTCTCAGATCGTGGTTGGCGGCTAATGCTTGGGTGATCAACTCGTTCAGCAGTGGATCGCGAAATCCTCGCCACCATTCTTTGAGATCGGCCTGATTGGAACTGTCTTGAACAACTGGGGCATGATGCCAATCCGTCGGAGTCGATAATTGTACCCGATCACTCACACGCGTCGGTGTACACCCCCCTAACATGACGATTGTCAGGACGACGAGTGGTAGTGAATAGCGGGTCGTCACGGCAGTTGCTCCATCAACCATTACTGAATTCCTGGGAACCACAATGTCATTGGACTCTGCCGGTGACGCATCTGCATGAGCATCGTTCCGTGTGACCCGAAACCAGGCTGCATACAACGCGGGCAGGAAGAACACGGTCAGGAAGGTCGCGATCGTGAGTCCTCCCATGATGGCGATAGCCTGCGGTCCGAAGAAATCGTTGCGCGACAACGGAATCATCGCCAGGATAGCTGCTGCTGCAGTCAGCAGAATGGGCCGGAAACGCCGGACGGTCGATTCTACGATGGCGGTCCAGGTATCCCGGCCGGCCTTTTCGTCCTGCTCGATCTGATCCACCAAGATCACCGCGTTGCGCATGATCATGCCGGCCAGGGCGATAATGCCGAGCAAGGCGACGAACCCGAAGGGAGCGCCGAACGACAATAGGGCGAATGCGGCCCCGATCACACCCAAAGGAGCCGTGACGAATACCAGGAACGTTCGGGACAGGTTCTGCAACTGCATCATGAGCAGGATGAGCGTCACAATCACGACCAGCGGAATCCAGATCAGGATCGACTTCTGAGCGATCCAGGCGTCTTCCTTGGCCGCGCCGGTTTCGATGAAATAGCCGGCGGGGAGGCTGGCTTTGATGGGCTCGAGCTTCGGAACGATCTGCGCGGCTACATCGGGCGCGAGCATGCCGTCTACGACGTCGGCCCGCACTGAAATTGCCGCGAAGCGGTTACGGCGCCAACGGACGCCATCCTCGAAAACGGTTTCAGATTTGACCAGTTGTGCCAGCGGCATCGATTTGCCGTTGGCCGTTCGCACTGCCACATCGGGCAACTCGTCGGCGGCGCCGCGCAAGTTCTTTTGCGCTCTCCAGACGATGTCGATGAGCTTGTCGTCCTCGCGGAACTGTCCCACGGGAATTCCGGTATAGTGAGCTTGCAAGGCTTGCGACAAGCTTAAAGTCGAGACGCCGAGTGCACGCGCCTTGTCCTGATCGAGGACGAGACGAGCCGAAGGAATGCGATCGTGCCAGTCGTCGTTCACATCCACCGTATTGGGGTTGACGCGCACAACCTCGGCCACCCGATCGGCAATGGTTCGAACGATCTTGGGATCTTCACCGAACACCCTGAAGACGAGCGGATAATCCATCGGTGGCCCGACATTGAGTCGCATGGCGCGTCCGCGCACTTCCGGGAAATCCGTGGCGAACGCCAGCCGGATGCGTTGCATAACTCGTTCGCGGGCGACGTTGTCACGCGTCATCACCACGAATTCGGCGAGGTTGGTATTGGCCAGTTGCTGCACGATCAGCAGGAAAAACCTTGGGCTCCCCCCGCCGATATAAGCCGCGTAGTTCATCACGTCCTCGTCCTTGGCAAGCAAATCCTCCATGCGCTTGGCGACCATTTCGGTTTGCGCGAACGCACTGCCCTCCGGCAGCCACAAGTCGATGATAACTTCGGGCCGATTGGATAGCGGGAAGAACTGTTCGGGGACTTGGGTCAAAGTCGCGACGCCGACGCCGAACAGCGCCACCGTGCCGATGATTACTGTCTTGCGATGTTCCACACAGCGATCCACCCAGCGGCGCAGACGATTATAGAACGGCGTGTCAAAAAGCTCGTGACCGGGTGTGTGCCCCTTGCCCTTGGTTTTGAGCATCAGAAAGCCCAAATAGGGTGTGAAGACCACCGCACCGATCCACGACAGGAACAGCGAGATGGCCATGACCTGAAAAATCGCCACGGTGTACTCGCCGGCTTGGGATCTCGCCAAGCCCACCGGCAGGAAGCCGGCAATGGTAATCAACGTACCAGTTAGCATGGGGAAGGCCGTGGCACGGTACGCAAACGTCGCGGCGCGCATCCGATCCCACCCCTCTTCGAGTTTGCGCGCCATCATCTCGATCGCAATCATGGCATCGTCCACCAGAAGACCCAATCCGAGAATCAAGGCGCCCAGCGAGATGCGATGGATTTCCATGTCCAAGAGCCACATGCACAGTAGCGTTCCGGCCAGAACCAGAGGCACTGTCAGCCCGACCACGGAGCCGGTGCGGAATCCGAGACTCAGGAAGCTGACGAGCAGCACCGCCGCCAGCGCCTCGAAAAAGGTGCGCAGGAATTCGCCGATGGCCGTGTTGACCACGTGTGATTGATCGGCGACCCGCTCGACCTCGATGCCCACCGGAAGTTCTCCCTCGATCCGAGTCATGGCGGTTTCAAGCGTTGTGCCCAACTCCAGCACATCGCCTTTCTTGTGCATGGTCACGCCGAGACCGACGGCGTCCTTGCCGTTGAAGCGCATCTTGAATTCCGGCGGATCGGTGTAGCCACGGGTCACCCTGGCGAAATCGCTGACCCTGATAGTCCGGCCTTCGAGACGTACAGCCAGGTTCGCCACGCTATCCACCGAGTCGAATGGGCCAGTCAGTCGTATGGGGAGATTGCGCTGTGAAGAAAACACTGTTCCCGCCGGCACCATGCTATTCTGCGCCTGGAGTACTTGAGCGACCGCAGCGGGGTCCATACCCAGTTCGGCCAGCTTCTTGTCGGAAAACTCGACGTAGATCTTTTCGTCCTGGACGCCGATGAGATCGACTTTCTCGACATCCTTGACGCGCAAGATCTGCTGTCGAGCCGAATCTGCCGCAGCTTTCAGCTCGGCGTAGCTGAAGCCTTCCCCGGAAAAGGCATAGAGGAGGCTGTAGGTATCGCCGAACTCGTCATTGAAGAAAGGGCCGACGATGCCGGGTGGCAAGCTCATGCGGATGTCCCCGACCTTCTTGCGCACCTGATACCAGAGATCGGGAATTTCTTTCGCCGGCGTATCTTCACGGGGTGTGATAAAAATGACCGATTCGCCGGACTTCGAGTAGCTGCGGATGAAGTCGAGATTGGGCAGTTCCTGGATTTTCTTTTCCAGGCGGTCGGTTACCTGTTGCTCTGTTTCCAGCGTGGTGGCCCCAGGATAGAGGGTTTTCACAACCATCACCCGAAAGGTGAACGCTGGGTCTTCCCGCTGTCCCAGCTGGACGTAGGCGACAATTCCACCGAGCAGCACCAGCGCCATGAAAAAACCGGTGATGGAGCGATGTTTGAGTGCCCACTCGCTCAGATTGAAATCTTTCATGGCCGATCCTCCTTGCTTTCGGCGACGGAGGCTAGCATGTCCGCTGCGACCTGCTCCGGCAGCCGCACCGCCTGTCCCTCAGCCAGGCGCTGAACCCCAGCGCTGACGACTAATTGTCCGGACCCGACTCCCCCGACGACAATGCGCTCTCCGTCCAGTGCCTTGCCCAGCTGAACCGGCACGGATCTGACCGTGCCAGCCTGCTCGTCCACCAGCCACACACGCGGCCGTCCAGGCTCGTTCTGAGGGGTAAATACGGCGGAGAGTGGAACGGCAATGCGAGGTGGCGTCGTCAACGGAATCCACACCGTCGCCGTCTTACCGAGCCGTGCTTCATCCTGCCCTTCAAGCAGTGTCGCCTTGACGCGATAGGTGCGGCTGGCCGGGTCGGCCGCCGCCGCGATCTCGCGAATACGTGCCGTGATTTGCCGGTCGCCGCCGGCCCACAAGGTCACGCGGACTTTCTGATAGAGTTCGATTTCCGCCACGCGCTGCTCAGGGATATCGATATGGATTTCCTTCTCATCAAGCCGGGCCAGCTTGACGACCGGTTGACCGGCGGCCAGCACCTGCCCGATCTCGGCTTCCAACGCCGTCACCACGCCGTTCCGATCCGCCAGCAGATCGGTGTACTGTAGTTGGTTGGTCGCTTGGTTCAGTTGCGCGTTCAGCGCCGCGACCCGTTCCCGCGCGGTGATGTACGCGGTTTCATGCCGGTCGAACTCGGCTGAACTAATGACCCGCAGGTTCAGGAGTTCACGATAACGTGTCAGGTCATCCCGGGCAAAATCCTGTTCGGCCTGGGCGGATTTGAGCTGAGCGTTCAACGCGTCCGTTCCAAGTTGATAATCGTTGGAATCAAGCCTTGCTAAGCGCTGACCTTTGTGGACGCGATCTCCCACCTCAACGAGACGGTGAATCATTTTGCCGGATACCCGGAAAGCTAAGGTTGTCTCGTATCGAGCCCGTACTTCCCCGGCGAAACTCATCACTCCTGCGGTGGCCTCATCGCCGATTCGGACGACCTTCACGGGTCGGGAACTCTGCCGGGGTTGCTCGTCTTGATGGTTACATCCCAGGGTGGTCATCAATGCCACAAGGAAGACACCAACGACCCACGTGGCGGGACGAGTAAGGCTGTGTCGAGTGAGTTTCATGATGTTCTCCTTGGGAAAGTTGGTTAGGGACAAGCTCATGTATTTGTATATGCAAGTATACGGTCAAAAAAAGGTCCTACCGTGACGGTAGTTCAGCTCTATTCGCAGCAAGCTTTCGCATAAGTGTGGCGCCCTCATCTCCAAGAAACTTCTCCGTGCGAGTTTGGGCCTTTCGCCAAGACGGACCGATTTGATGCAGTAGGTCACGACCTTGGACCGTAATCTGTATTGGGAGGCCCCGGCCGTCTTCCCCATCCGCAACCTCTTGGATCCAACCGTTGGTCAGCATGATCTTCAGATTCCGGGTCAGGGTAGATGGGTCGAGCTGCAGACGCTTCCCAATCTCAATACGTCGAATGGGGCCAGCCTTTGCTATAAGAACCAGAAGATTCGTTTGGCTTGCCTTCAGGCCAAATGGCCTGAGTTCAGCATCGTAGATACCCGTCAGCACACGATCAAGTTTGCGCACGCGCATCAGCAGGCACTCCCGCGCGATCTGATCAATGATATCTTCGCCCCGATTCATCCGTTTCTTTGTTTCCGGATTCATCATACTCAATATTTGCATATACAAGTATCTATTGTCAAGCCCCCTTCCTGAAAGTCATCGGGCTCACGGAGCTTTCGGGCGGTCACAAACGTATCGTGGCAAGACCCTCATACCTTACGCTAGAATTCATCTGGTACACTGCACATATTCTTCCTGCTGGTCGGTCCTCAATGTAATCGACCGTCCTTCATATTGTGATTCCGGCATCGTTGTTTCCTCCGTCAGGTGGACATAGGAAATTTGCCAGGTTAGGAGAGTCGGGACTAATCTTCAAGAGTGAAATCCGAGATATGTACATGTCGCGCACCCTACTTGTGCTCGCTCCTCTACCCTTCTTAGGAGGCATGGCGCATTTGCCCAGTTCTACTAGATTTAATCATAGAAAATGAGCTGAATCTCACGGCATCATTTAGGAGTGACGTCATGAAACCGTATGCCGTTCGCCAGACGTTACGAACTCCCGTGCAGTGCACCCTCTCGTACTCCAGTGAAGCCATATGGACCAATGGAAGAGTCTGGGATCTTTCGCAAACCGGCTGGCGCGCCACGGGAGATCGCCCGATGTCCGTCGGGCACGAAACGATCGTGTTCCTCTCCCTTTGCAGCGGAGAGAAGCTCTGCCACATCCTTATAGAATCGGCTATTGTTCGCTGGTCTGACGGTCTCCATGCAGGATGGGAAATCACGCGGATTGACGCAGCGACTCAATCTCGCTTGGCAGAAGTCGTAGAACAGTGCGACCAAAACCGCATTACCTTGTAAGTCATAACGGAGACAAGCTGTTTCGATTTTCCCAGACATACCTATCTCCGGCGTGATGAGCCAGAAGCTCTACTTCTAGCAACAGAGTCATCGCTTTCTGTAGCATGCTAGACGCATCTGGCATGAGGGGGATGGGAGGCGAGGGACATCCCGTTCGATCTGATTCCGCTCGTTTACCACTATGAAGATTGGACCCGCATGGATCGCCGCCACTTCAACTGCCTCGGCTTGAGCCAATTCATCCATCATCACCTGCTCTGGTTTTTGATCGGTGCCTACGTGCTGTCCGCCGTATGGCCCACAGCCGGGCTCTGGATTCGCAATCTGACGTTCGGTGAACTCCCACTTTTCAACCAGACGCTCCGTGTTTCCTTACTCCTACTCCTGCTGGCGACGTTGATGTTCAACGCGGGATTGGGAGTCAAAGCCTCGCACCTCCGATCGCTGGGCCAAAAAACAAGAATGCTGTTTGCAGGACTCACCGCGAATCTCGTCATTCCCTTGGCGTATATTTTCCTGGTCACCCTCATCATGCGGCTGTGGCACAACCCGGTGGAAGCTCAACACATCCTAGTGGGGTTGGCATTAGTCGCAGCCATGCCGATTGCCGGAGCCTCGACGGCCTGGGCTCAGAACTCCAATGGGAATCTGGCGCTGAGCTTGGGTCTAGTCCTCGCTTCGACGGTCCTCAGTCCCGTCCTGACGCCTATCGCGTTGTATGCCTTCGGAGAGATGGCCACGGAGGAATATGAACGGGTCATACATAATCTTGCGGCCTATGGGACCGGGACGTTCCTCGGTCTCTGGATCGTGTTGCCTTCCTTACTTGGCCTGGGTGTGCGTTGCGTCATACCTGAAGCCCGACTCGCCGCCATCATGCCGTTCATCAAACTGATGAACTCGATCATCTTACTGCTGTTGAACTACTCGAACGGATCAGTGTCGCTCCCTCAAGCCGTGGCCGACCACGATTACGACTTTTTGGCGGTGACGTTGGCCATCACGACCGGCCTCTGTGTGACGGCTTTTTCCTCCGGCTATGGGTTGAGTCGACTGTTCAAGGTTGATGAGGCCGAACGGGTCTCGCTCATGTATGGATTGGGGATGAATAACAACGGGACCGGGCTGGTATTGGCCTCGCTCGCCCTCGCCGCCTATCCTCGCGTCATGGTTCCGATCATCTTCTATAACCTCGCTCAGCATCTGGTGGCCGGTGGGGTGCATGAGGTCATCGGGCGGAGGGTTGAGGATCACAAAGCAACGGGAACCTAAGTCGAGGATGACATCCTTGGCGGCATGACACGCCCTTGACAACATATGCATTTAGGGGACCACCATGTCCTGGTCTTCGGCAGGCAGCTTACCGATCGGTAAGCGATCTGGCAGGTCCTGTTGCAGTTGAGGGACGGGCAGGGGGAAGCTGGCTGTCAGAACTTACAGGCACGAAGCCTGACGGTTTTCTGTTTATCCAAGAGAACGGTTTCGGCGTACCTGAAGCCCATGCTCAATGCAGGTGAATCGCACCGTCTATTTCAGTCGAGAGTCAGTGCGCTAACTCATACCGGACTGTGGAGATGAGCTCCTCAATTCCAAACGGTTTGCGCAGCGAGTGGCGTGCGCCCAACAGCCTGGCTGTACTGAGCAGGGACTGATCCTCGCCCACGCCTGAAATGGCCACGACTTTAACATGCAGGAATTCGCGGGTGAGCTCTAGAATGGTATCGAGGCCATTCAACTCTGGCATCAGCATATCAAGGATGACCAAATGCGGCGGCTTCTGACGGTATAGTGCTATCCCCTCCCGCCCCGTGGACGCTTCCACCACGTGATGTCCTGCCGATCGAAGAGCGGTCGACAACATGGCTCGAACAGGAGCCTCATCATCAATCACTAAGATCGTGGCCATAGATCTCCTTTGACATACTTCTCGCTAAAATTTAGTTTTTCGAAGTGTACGTGAAATGGTTCAGGTTTCAATGAAAAGCCAGATTCACGAGAGAGAAGTCCTCGTTCAAGTCGGACCTTCATTGGAAGCAGCGAGATCCAACCTATTCTTGTCACAAATTTGCCATAATTCTACAACTCTTCCCAGGATAAACTTACACGAGGACGGCATTCTTTATCTGACGTTCAGGAAAAGCTGTGCGCGAAGGCGGGCACATGATGGTCCCGTCTATTGGACAGGCCACATCAGTCATTTCTTCAGCCAGCTGTGCTAAGTTGTCAGCCAACGGTATATCCGGCACCGCATACATTATCCTGATGATCTGCATAGTGCGAAAAGCAGAGCTAGGCTGAAGGACCGCATCTTCACTGGGAAATTTCGAGCGGTTCATGCCTTGATAGGTGGCCTCAATTTATGAGCTTGGTCAACCCAAGAACTGACCCTCGATATTGGACTATCGGTCCAATCCCCACCCCAAGCCTATTGGTTCATGTATTTTGCTGAATCTTCGTGGAGCAAACCTTCTATTCTCGGCAGTATGTAGTCCACGCTCACACTGCGGCCTCCACACAATCATGATTCGAGTGTGGTCGTTACTACGACACCGGCTCCTGCGAGACAGCCGATGAGGAATGGCCCGGAATCCATCGGGCCAAGAGGACTCGAATCTCGTCGAGCGTCACCGGCTTAGCGAGATAATCGTCCATGCCGGCTTTCCGACACTTTTCACGGTCTCCAGGCATGGCGTTCGCGGTGATCGCGACGATGGGAAGCCGGTGGCTTCCGCGTGCCCCTTCCTCTTTTCGGATCATCGCCGTGGCCTCCCAACCATCCATCTCGGGCATTTGGCAATCCATCAAGACCAACGCATACCGGATTCGAGCGACCGCGTCGACGGCTTCGAGTCCGTTAGCCACGACATCGGCCCGGTAACCGAGCTTTTCCAACAGAACCACCGCGATTTTCTGGTTCACAATATTGTCCTCGGCCACGAGAATACGGGGGCGTGCCGCCCTGGCGGCTTCCTTAATGACATGACGGGTCACCAACACATCGCGGGGGCGACTCGCGGCCCCCACCTCCAGTACGTCAGGGGATGCCTGGGCCGGCCTGTCCACAATCATCGTCAGACAGTCGTATAAGTCCGTGCGATGAACGGGCTTGGTTAGGTAGGCGGCAATCCCGACCTGTTTCGCTTCTTCAGCCTGCCCCCGCATTCCCATTGAGGTCAGTAAGACCAGGGGGATAGCCGTCAGCTGGGGATCAGATTTGATTTTCTGCGCCAACTCCAGTCCGTTCATGCGTGGCATCTGCAAATCGAGGATCGCCACATCAAAGGGTTCGCCTCGGGCCGCCGCTCCTTTCAGCAGAGTGAGGGCTTCATATCCATCCGAGGCAGTAACGCTCTGGAGGCCCCAGTGCAACGCGTATTGCTCGAGGATCCGTCGGTTCGTGGCATTGTCATCCACGATGCAGACTCGCCGACCCGCGAGAGACCCTCGTGGCAATGGTGTCGCGCGCCTCTGTTGGTGGGTCAGCCACACCGAAAACCGGAACGTGCTTCCTTGACCGAGCCTACTCTCTATGCCGATCTGCCCACCCATCTGTCCCACGAGCTGTTTGCAAATGGCCAGGCCCAGGCCGGTGCCGCCAAACTGGCGCGTGGTCGAAGTGTCCCCCTGGGTAAACGGCTTGAACAGACGCTCCTGTACCTCGGGGGCAATGCCGATCCCCGTATCGACCACGGCAAATTCGATCAGGATGCGCTCGGCGTTCTCCTGGCTCCGTGTCACATGCATCATCACTTCGCCCTGTTGGGTGAACTTGACCGCATTGCCAATAAGATTGATGAGGATTTGATGCAATCGGCCGGGGTCCCCCCGTAACGCCGTGGGCACTTCCGCATGCAGGAGACAGCCCAATTCCAGGCCCTTGCGCTGCGCCGGTTTGGCAAAGAGATCCAGCGCCTCTTCGACAGTGGTCCGGAGGTCAAAATCGATCGTCTCAAACGTCAATCTACCCGCCTCGAACTTCGAGAAATCAAGAATGTCGTTGATGAGGTCGAGCAGGGCTTCGCTGGCCCGCTGCACATCCTCGGCGTGGTCCTGCTGCTCGGGAGTCAGAGGGGTATCGAGCAAGAGTCCGTTACACCCCATGATGGCGTTGAGGGGCGTACGAATTTCATGGCTCATGACGGCGAGGAAGGCGGATTTGGCTTGCGTGGCGGCCTGCGCCTCGACTAACGCCCGGTCGAGATCGCGGTTCTTCTGCTCCAGTTCCTGCGCATAGGCGGTCACTCGGGCTTCGCTCTCGCGTAACGCATCTGTTCGCTCATGCAATCGCGCTTCGGTATGCCGATGCTCGGCCACTTCTTTTTCCAGCTCCCGGTTCGCCGCGGAGAGGTCGCTCGTTCGTGCTGTCACTTTCTGTTCCAATGCGTCATGCGTGTCACGCACAGCGGCCTCAGCCCGTTTCCTCTCTGCAATACTCGCCGCCAGCGCCAAGCTCATGATGCCGATGAGAACCAGAAAGGATTGCAAGACCAGGAGGGACTCATTCGGCGACTCCCTGATAAAGGGACCGGAGCTTTGCAGGGTGCCCCATATGGCGATCCCTGAAAGCAGGAACGTCGCGGTGACGGTGTCACGCTCACTGAATCGGGCGGCGATCCAGACAAGGCTCGCGACGACCAGAAACACGAGCGGATAATTCTTGATGGTCCCTGGGACCATATTAGTGAATAAGGCCAGGCCCATGCTAAGGAGCACGACCATCGAGACGGCTGCTTCAAACGCCTGGTCACGATTCCATCGCACCTGTGGACATTGTGACCACAGGACGAGGGTGGGAGCCACGAGGAGGTTCCCGGCGATATCGCCCAGCCACCAAGTCATCCAAATCGAAGGGTAGTTGGCCCAACTCGCATAGCCGGCCGCGGCAAGACTGCTCACCCCGAAGGTGGCACTGATGGTGGTGCTTATCAATCCGGCAAGCGCCGCGAACTTCAATACTCCGGGTGCAGAGGAAAAGGCCTGCTGACCGTGGGCAAATCGGTTCATCAAATACGCGCCGATGAGTCCTTCCAGCGTGTTGCCCGTCGCGATGCCAAGGGACGTCAGGATCGACCCAGCGGTGAGTTGGTTGGCCAGGAATGCGCCGAGGAATATCCCGGGCCAGACCCGATAGCCCAGGATCAGGAACGCAGCCAGCGTCATCCCTGTGGGTGGCCACACCGCCGTGGCGCTGGCGTGCACAAACGCCAACATCAGTCCGAGTTTGGCCGCGACGACATAGACGGCGGCCAGCACCAGGACGATCCCTACAAATTGGAGACGGCTCTGCGTGCCCCTCATCGGATCAGACTCCTCAAGACAGGAGCGAAGGCGAGGCCCCACGCCGAGGACGTCGAGAGCTGGGTCGCCAGGTGCCTCACATGTTCCGGACAGGTATCATGAACAGAGCGGGAGCACTCCCCGGGGAGATCAGGAGAGATAACCGTGGGGAAAACCACCGTGGAGCAAGACCGATCCCTTGGTTGTGCCTGGCGTGCGATAGGGATTATGACCAAGGGCTCAGTCGCACCAGGTGACGGGGCTCTTTGGCCTTGTGGACGCATAGACACTTCTCGGGTGCAGAGATCTGGAGTGTAACATTAGGTATCCTATCAATGCCACCACTTGTAAACAATTTTGCGTGGGGCGGGATGTTTAGCCCTCCCACCATAATTGAGTACCGGCATTCCCACCGCCCATCCGCTTACTGACGGGGAGCCGGTTTGCTCATGCATCTGGCAAAGAAAAACTCGCGCAGTGGAGTGAACGTGAGGGGGTGGGGACTAGTTAGGACTGTTGCTCAGCTTCTCGCGCCGAGAACTACTTGAGAAGCATAGGTGATCCCATTGGCACCGGCCTACATATGAATACACCAAGATGAGAGGTAAGCGCTCCATCAAGACTCTAGGGGAAGCAGAGAAGTCATTAGCCAGTCTTGCGAGTTGAGGTTTATACGAGAGGAAAATCCCATGACGTGATCGTGGCCTTGCCGGACCTCGGTGCAGGCGTTCGGGTTGCTGCACGTAATGCCTGTCGATCCGCCTCGCTGAATTGCGGAGAGGTCCATGTGAGCAACCACTGTTTTTGTCTTCGTGAGAGACTAAATCCGCTCTGAGTTTCTGTTTTGACCCAGGTTTCCACACGGTCGTCGGGTGGAGGAAATTTCAGAACGAGGGGCTTGTTGCTCGACCAATTTCCAGGCACCCATCCTCTCGGCGTAAGATGCCATTCAACATGAACTTGGTTGACATCCATAATGGTGTGCTCTATACCACACACCGTAGCCTTAAGTACTTACATTTTACGCTCTACTAGTAAAACACATTACTCCTTTTGTCAAGTCTGCGAAGTCTCTTTTTGTGCGGCTTCCACCAAGTAACGATGACTAGAATTTCGAGCAAAACCTTATTATGTGATGCCTGCCTAGCCAGGCATTGCGAAGACATAGCAGCTTCCCCCTGCATTCTTATTGAAGGTCGGCACTGCTCAACCGAGGACGTAGATCTTATGGGCTTCCATAGGAAAGACAGGTTTCTATCATGGACAATTCTCTGCCACTCGATACCCAGCCTGTTCCGCAGCTTCTACACTCACAAATGCAATGCGGTGTTCCTCAGACACTAGATCATGGCCGGGACAGTCGACACGATGATAGATATGACTGCGCCTATTTCCGATGACGTCGGAAATCTTAGGAGCAGGTACTTCGCCTTGAGGTGTCGGTTGGGATGATACGCCGCGGCAGTCGAAGTCTGACGCCTCTGAGACTTGTTTTCGTTGAAGCTTGCGATAGACCCACAGTGGGTTCATTTGATGCTTCGTTTGAGAACTCTAGAACCGCAAATTCTCTCTTACCCAGGGCTCTTGTACCCTGTATTCATCATGGCCCACACAATGATAGCCAGTGCAAACGCCCCAAGGATCACGTACGTAATGATGTCAGCTTTACCCGGCATGATCTGACCTCCTTGGCGTAGTGAAGGAATCATCTTATGAGCTATTGTTCACCCTCGAATCCTATTCTCTTGTCAGTGAGCAAACAATTGCCGGAAAATCGGCGTGTGGCAACTGCTCGGGAGATTTTTCAGAGTTCATTCCGTCGCCGAAATAGTCAGCCAGTGAATGTAGCTTTTCTATGATTTCGAGATTGTTCACGTTGAAATGAGCGGAATTTGAATTTATCGTAAAAAGCAGGAATAAGAAGGATGAGTTGGTCTGTCCCTGCTTTGGCAGCTAGGATTGGGCCTGCCCGTTGACTTCCACCACCGTAATTGACCGATCCACAGCCGTGGGATTCTGCTGAAGATCCCAGGCGCTCATCACCGTGACCTTGGACCCATCACGGCGTCGATGGATGAGCTGACCTTCCCAGTGTCCCTTCCGCTGAAGCTGTTCCTGGATCACCCTGAGCGGAACTGGAAACACGGTGTGAAGCAGTTGGTGCGACGACGATCCTAGGACTTCCTTAGGTTCCCATCCATATAACTTTTCCGCGCCGTGACTCCAATACCGGATGGTCCCATCGAGATTTCGAACCATGAGCGCGCCGCTGGTTAACAGGCTCCGGCTCGTCGGTGTCGGTCGTTGAGGTGACGTTTGTTTTGCATACTCAGGGGAGTTGTCTTTGACAGTTTCGGCAAGAGCTGCCGCCACCACTTGATGTCCTTCTTTCGTCCAATGAGTATCATCCGGCAGGAACACCAGCGTACTGTTGCGCGCAGCGGACTGAAGAGCTGGCGTGAGATCGACATACTGAATGTCGGGCGAGATCTCAGCCATCATCTGGCGGAGACGTTCGGGGAGATCATTGAGGTCCCACCGAGTTATCCCTCCGCCGATTCCCTGGAAGCTGACAATGTCGTGGTAGACACGGAACGCGTGGGGCGCGAAGGCGACGACGAACCGCGCCCCTTCTTGCTGAACGAGCCGATAGGCCTCTTCGATCGCAGCCACAGTGTTTTGGAGGTCATCAACCTCTTGCGCGGTGAGGCTCACTGAGTGCGACCGCCCTTTGACATAGACGCGGTGTTCTTGCCCCGTAGCGTCTATCATTACGGCGCGGGCGGCTTGAGGCTTCTCATGTGGATTAGGAACACATCCGTTGAGAGTCCGCGTGAGCCACAATAAAGCGTTTTTCGTAAATGCGCGATTCCAGTAACTATCCAAAGAATCCCATTGAGATCGAAGGAGCGACACCGAGTCTGGATAACCGCGAGCATCGAGGAGATCGTTCCCTTCGTAGAAGACCCAGACAACGGTTTTAGGATGCAGCGGAAGCGCGTAACGTTTGAGGACGGCCAGTTCTTGCTGCGGCCCATACCCCGATTGTCCAAAATTGGCAACGACCTGTTGCGTTTCTTCTGCCAACCGCGTGGTGGCCAATTGCGAGGCGGGTATCATGGGGGACTCGATATAGGAATCACCGATGACTGCAATCTCGGCAGTCCTTAGATCCCCCTCATTTCGGAACCCATTTTGATCGTACTTCAACTCGAACGGCTCGGATGGGTACGGTGGAAGACAGAGGACATGCCCGATATTCCCCCGGCTAAACTGCATCTTGACGGAGTAGTGAGGTTCGGGCTTGGCCAACAGTTCCATATCGGGCACATAGCGAGGGCGTTCCCACGGCTGGCTACCCGTGACGGCGAAGAGCTCTCGATAATCAATCACTCTAAACCAAGCAGGGAGTTCTACTAACAACAACCCCATCCCAAGGGAGAACGTCAGCAACACAAATTGGGTTCTGATCTCGTCCCGTGGGATAGTCGTCGCGAGTGCATAGCCACCCCATACCACAAGATACGACGCGACCAGAAAACTGAACAATTGCCGAACATCAGAGACACCGGCCTTCACGACGAGCAAATAACCGGAGACGAACAATATTAACGTCAGTCCGAACACGACGCGTTTGGTATGCTGACCAGATCCTTGCTTCATATCCTCTACCAGTCTTTTCTCATCTGAAATCGGCTTAGCAAGAGCAGTGTCTTAACGATGATGATTCATCCGCCTAGGAGATTGAGTGGGAACTTAATCCCGGATCATCACACCATGACGCGGCCCCAATTGCAATTATACGAAAGCGGCGGCCAGAATTTGATACTTCCTCATGTATGCTCAAATATATACGGGATGGCCCTTGGTAGGCATGGCTACTATTGTAAAGTGAACGTCCAGCAGGTCTGTGTAAATGATTGGGCATCAATAGGACCACGGCTGAACCTATAAACTTTCCCATTCCCATACCGTAACAATGTAGGTTAATACTAGCTCGTAAATCCCCTAGGGTATAAAGGGATATTGACCTCATTGTGAGATCATCCAGACAAAACGCATCACAGCCTTGAAGGAGTTGGGGCGATCGATAGTTACGCTGTACCGAAGTGCATATGAAGGAACCATGTTATGTAAATACTAGATGAGGCAGGACAATTGGGATGGGCACTGACATTATGCAAGTTTGTTCAACACATCTGCAGGCACAACTCCCAGGACCCTGGATACCCTTAAGAACTCAATCACGTCAAGCCGTCTCTCTCCTGATTCATATTTGGAGACGTAGGACTGTGGACGTTTCAGTCTTTTAGCCACATCGTTCTGAGTCAAACCGCTGTCCTTCCTAGCCAATCGTAAAAGGTGGCAAAAGTGTTTGTATTCAGCTGAGAATGAGGATTTTCTTGCCATAGCTCCCTTTTACGGGAGCCGTATGATTATCCTCTTTAAGAAGTATCCCAAATTAGGATATAGTGTACCTCGATCAAGCGAGGTGGCATATGCAGCCCTTTCGTCGGCAACGGCACGATTGTGTTGTGGTGGTAAGACTCGATGAATCCATTGTAAGAGTAATTGATCAAGAGGCCGAAGCCGAAGGTCTCAGTAGATCTGCTATCATCCGCCGGACCCTCAAAAGGAAATACGAACCCGAGTCAACTGCCAGGCAGTAGTACTACTTCAAACGCTCTAGCCTCTAATCGTGACTTGTGGATTCCAACCGCTCGGTAGCGAAACGACATCTGCAACTCAGCGAGCTTCAGGTGGGAGACAGTGCCTCGATATCACGGTCGATCATAATAGTGATTGGAGGCATCGAGGAGTCTATGGAAGAAGAGATCAGCTTCTAACTGTAGGAAGCATGAAATCTTATGAATGGTTAGGTTTACCATGGATCTCGGCGAGTGCGACGAGTAATCCCTGTCTTGCCTTGGGTGTCAGCTTGGCCAGAGAAGAGGCTTCCAGCAGTTTACGCTGAAACTGTTTCACAGCGGCCTCTGCAGTTGGAGTCCTTCTGATGAGTTTCACTCTTCGATCCGTGGCATCGGCTGAGCGTACCACCAAGCTCTTGGCTTCGAGCCGATCTACAATGCCAGTGATATTCGAGGCATCACACCCCATCTGATCAGCAAATCTTCGCATGGAGCTGGGCTCCGACAGTAAGGTGAGAATGGTGGCCTGAGCCGCTGTGAGTCCGACTGATGCGGCAGCTTCCTCATGTTCTCCTCGCAGGGTTTCCACAAGCCGGAACAGGGCCATGGCAAATTCGGTCACATCATTCTTGTGCTGGGGGTGCGTACTCTTGCGGGAATCAGGCATAGGTGCAGTGTATCCCACACATAGTTGACAACGTCAAGCATCCCACTATACTTTAGTACAGCAATAGTTGATGTACTAAAGTGTAGTGGTAAGGTCGTTGGACAATTCATACTGACCACCTACATGGAGGTTCAACATGGACCCTGTCCACATTGATCTCGCCGTCCACTGGTCGGCTCGTTTGTCCGCCCTCCTCTTCGCTGTGGCCCTCGCTCTCCCCGCACTCATCCCTCGCCTGTCGCGACACGCGTCCGCCCTCTATTTCGCGTTCATGATGGTTCACACGGTGCACTTCGGCTTTGTGGTGTGGATGGCTCATATGACTGGGGGCGCCAACATGTTCCCCGGCGATCGGAGTGTCGCCGACGTCGGTGGCTGGCCAACCGTCTTCAGCATCTTTGCGTTCTTCTATGCGTTAGCATTCGTGGGATTGGTCGCGAGACGCGCAGGACCGAATGTGGGGCACACACTTCGTCTTGCGAGCCGTGTGACCACAACCTGTCTGGGGCTCATCTTTGTCGGTACTTATCTGAGTCTGATTCCCCAATCCCTGTGGTATGCGGTCCCTGGTGCATTTGTCACCCTGGGAATGATCATTGACGTGCTCGGAAATATCGGACGTCAGACCCATTGTCTTCGTTGCGCGGTGCAAGAAGGCGCTGCATGACCCTCGTCGTCTTCGGGGCCACCGGTCGCACGGGCCGTGTCGTGATCTCCCATGCCCTCGCCGCCGGCTATCACGTGAGGGCGTTGGTACGGACCCCAAGACTCGGTGATCTTCCGATCGGGGTCGAGATCTGGCAGGGCGATGTCCAGGATCCCGGTGTCGTGGAAAAGGTCATCAGAGGGACTGACGCGGTTGTCTCCTGTTTGGGGGCTAAGCTATTGGAGACTTTTTCCCACAAAGGCCGCGTCAATACCTATGGGATGCCCCACATCGTGGCGAGCATGCAGAAGCATCATGTCGGGCGCATCGTCGCCATGTCGTCTTACGGTGCCGGAGACTCTCTCCTGCAGATGGGGCTGATCGGCCGACTCGGCATGCGGACGGTCATGCGCGGGGTCCTCGCTGACATGAACGCCCTTGAGATAACCGTGCAGGCCACATCTCTCAATTGGACCATCGTTCGTCCGGTCGCGCTTAAAGATACTTCTTCGCACAAAGGTCTGGTCATTGATCGCCCTGGAGCCATCAGCATCCGTGATTGGGTGACCCGCTCCGATGTTGTGGCCTACATGCTGGCGTGTCTCGGGGATCCGGCCACGTTCAAACGCACACTGCTGTTGTCTGAGCCTCGTTAACGCCGGCACGATCACCTAACAAAACTTCCTCGCTTCGTTCCGTTCTCCATCCTTCGCTTTCTGAATGGTGTGCCATGAGCATGGATACTTGCATGTGTGCCAATACACCTGAATACATCTGATTACAGTTGGATACATCTGACTAATTCTCATGTCGTTCGCAGAACGCTATCCTCGCCATCGCTCGTCCCGCTGGGAGCAGAAAGGACACGCATGAAACGGACCCTCTTGTCGGTGAAGGAAGTGGCCCACGAGCTCGGGGTGAGCGTGCAATCGATTCGGCGCGCGTACTGGAGCGGGTCGATTCCCGCATATCGGGTGAACAAGATGCTCCGCTTCGATCTCGAACGAGTGCAGCAGATCTTCTTGGCCAAAGGGTCAGCCAGAGGGGTGCGTGCTTCGAGCATGCGTCCGGCGGCGCCAGCCGGCGGCGCATCGCGCAAGAAAGCCCCCGCTCAGTAAAACGGGGGCGGAATTTCCACTGAGCATTCGGAGGCATCGATGAGCGGATGGACTCTCAGGATGGGATGGTTGCGGTTCACGATTCCGAGTTCCACGGTCGACGAAGTGATTCATCTGATCGGCGGCGACTGGATCAAAGATCAAAAAGGCTTTCAAGGCTACCAGCAGAGCTGGCTCTCACGCGGGAATACGGGCGGACTGGGGCGGATTGGGACTGGCGCGAAACGCAATGTTCGTGAAGTCCACGTGGATCTCTCACAGGAACTCATCAGCGACTGGACCTATGAAAAGTTTCAGCACATTGCCCAGTGGGTTTTCGACAAGCAAGGGCATTTCGGGCGAATCGATATTGCCCTCGACGATCGGAGCGGGCTGATCGATGTGGATCATCTCTATCAAGCCGTCGCCATCGGCCAATGTGTCTCCCACTTCCGCCAGTCCCGCCTGATCGCCGGCCTTGATATTGGGTCCGGCTCGGACACCGGCAAAACCCTCTGCCTAGGTTCTCGGCAATCCGACACCTATCTCCGGATCTACGACAAAGCTGCCGAGCAGCGAGCGAAGGAGCGACCAGTTCAAGGCTCGTGGCTGCGGTGGGAAATGGAATGGAAGAACGAGAGAGCGCAGGCGGTGGGGTTGGCACTGTCCACGCTCGATCAGGAGGCGTTCCAACGCTACATCGTGGGTGTCTTCCGCACGGCGGTGGACTTCCGCGACTGCACCAGAGCCGATGATCCGAAGGATCGCTATTACGCACCGCTGCTGGACTGGTGGAAGGTGCTGACCGAGGGGATGGAGCGGGCCAAGCTCGCGATCGTGAAGTCGGTCAGGAAGATCGAAGAGGTCAAACTCTGGGCGGAAAAAAGCCTGTCGCCGATGCTAGGGCTGCTCTGTGCCCATCCGGAGGCCGGCGAACGGTGGCTCGTCAAAACCATTGTCGATGGAGTGGATCGATGGCGAAGCAAACATCTGGCGCTCCTCCAGAGCGGCCAGGAACTCGCGAAAGCGAAACGCAAGCTGCGGTGGTGGAACCCGAGAGACGGGTTCTCTGCCGCCTATGCCACACCGGCATCTTAAAGCTCTTCATGTGCGGGCCACGATTACGTGGCCGGTGTCAGAGCTGCGGAACGGTGTGGGTCTATCTCTGGTCCTGCACGAAGCAGGGCTGGTTTCGGTGGTCCAACTAATTAAACCTTAACGGAGGGAATCCCATGTCAAAGTTCGTCGGAACCTGTGTGGTGATGGGCGTCAAATCAAGACCGAGTCAGGACGGCAAACGGATCTTCCGGAACGCCGTGCTCTATTTCGAGGAGGACACCACCACCTTGGAAGCGAGTATCTCGGAGGACCATGAGTCGCTCTACAAGCTGATGGAAACCAACCGGATGAAACCGGCTCAGGTGACCGTGAATCTCCGGGAGTTCAAAGGCCAACGGTTTCTGGATGTGACCGGCTATCAGCCCATCACTCAAGCCGCATCACATGGTCAAGCAAGCAAGTAACGAGACAAGTCGGATCAATTCATGTTCACCGACCTGACAGTGGAGCAACAACTCACATGGCTCATGTTCTTTCTCGCCTGCTTTCTGACCGGCCTCCTCTCCGGGCGGCTCTAGCCCTGAGCGGGTATGGCACTCTGGTCTACTGTGTGGCCGTCGTCCTCTGCCTCTGGCCGCGACTCGCCTTTGCGGCCACGGGGTACGCCCGGATCATGACGGCCACGCAGTTCCACACCATGATGCTGGCCCGCCAGGCTGCCCAAGGCGGGGCCGCCGCCCAGGCGATCGCCCTGGCTGGTCCAGGAACCTCCATCGCCGTGCGCACGATCACAGCCGCCACCGGGTGGCCGGGGCTGGCCATTGCGGCTGGTCTCGTCCTCGCTCAGATGCATTTGAATGCGCAGCAAGTGCAGGACATCAAAGCGGCCTCGGCCACACCGGGAGCCCCCGACATCGAAGGCTATCCTGAGCCTGGAGGCGCGGAGATCCGTCAATGCCCGGGTGCTCCCGAGTGCATGACCAATTGGATGGAATACCTCACCGTTCCGACACCGACGCCTGGCGGGATTGGGTGCAAGCTCGCCATGGTCGGCGATCCACCAGCTGGATGGAACGGCTGGTATAGTGCACAAGCGCCGCAGACCTGTCTCGCGTTTCGTTATTCCTGGAACCCGAATCCTTCGCACCAAAATGAGCCGCAAGCGGCCACGTCCCACGATATTCAGGACTACTGGAACGAGAATCCGACCGGACCGAACAGTCCAGCCGCCAATACGACACCGGTCGGCTCCGGGGAGTCAGCCACCGCGGCCATGACGGTCATCAACGATCCAGTGACCCCGACTGACGCCCCAACTACCGTGGTGCCTTCCAATCAGATACCCGATGACAGCGTCATGGTCGATCCCAACGCGACCCCACCGGCCG
The DNA here is from genome assembly GCA_024760525.1 of Nitrospira sp. Classification (NCBI taxonomy): domain Bacteria; kingdom Pseudomonadati; phylum Nitrospirota; class Nitrospiria; order Nitrospirales; family Nitrospiraceae; genus Nitrospira; species Nitrospira sp. Next base: position 3,674,512 of record CP060499.1, on the reverse strand, counting down.
GTACGCCAACCACCTCTACGACGAGCCAGCAGACCACGACGACGACCACCACCACGACCAATCCCAATGGCTCGACGACAACGCAAGACGACAGCAGCACCACCGTGCAGTGTTCCACAGGAGATCATGAGCTGCGATCGTTCGGCGGGATCTTGCAGGAGCATCTCACGGCATGGAAAGGCTCGGGGATTGCCGGACAAGTGGCGCTCCTGCAATCCCTCACCTGGCCTTCGGATCTGCCCACGATCAGTCTGAACTCGTCGCTGTTCGGCAATTTCACGGTCAACTTCAACGACTGGTCGACGATGTTCCTGGCGCTGCGTGCCATCGTGATTGCGGGAGCCGGCTTCGCCGCCTATCGCATCATCTTTGTGGGAAACGGATAACCCATGACGGCGTTGCTGAATCTGATCTATTGCTTTCTGCTCGACATGATTTTGTCGTTTACGGATGTGTGGAAGGCGGGCTGGGATTCGGTCCTCGGCGTGGCCGACAGCCTGTTGGCATCACTCGGAACCGGGTCCCTCAGCGCCCCCATCATCCCTGTGCAATACACTTGGGTCCTCGGTGCCACAGGCATGAGTCAGGCTGTGGCGATCATCGCCTCGGCGATGGTGGTGCGGTTCACCCTGCAATCGATTCCCTTTGTCCGGTGGGGCTCATGATTACCTTGTTGGAAGGCACACCGGGCAGTGGCAAATCCTATTATGCGGTGGCGGACTATCTGCTGCCCTGGCTGCGAGCCGGACGCCGTCTCTATGTCGCGGTGGATGGGTTCTATCTGGATCGGCTCGCTTTGTTCGAAGGACGGCCGCTCCCAGAGCTCCAGAAGCAAGTCACCCTCTGGCATGACCGCACTCAGATTCCATCGCTCTTGCCAACCGTCGAACCGGGCTCGGCCATCTGTCTCGATGAAGCCCAGACGATCTTTCGGGCGAAGGAGAAGATCCCCGCTGAGATCCTCCGCTGGCTCGAAACCCATCGCCACTACGGGGTGGATGTGCTGCTCATGGCGCAAGACTACCGGCAGCTGACGTCCGGTGTGACGCGATTGGTCGAGAGCACGATCAAATTCCGCCGCATGCAACGGTTTGGGATGTCACACCGATTTCAGGGATTTGTGCGCGGCAATCCAGAAGAAACCGAGGTAATTCGGGCGCTGCTCGGCCGGTATGACCCGAAGATCTATGCGTACTATTCGAGTTACGCAACGGGCGGCATCCGGGAAGAGCGGCGGATGAAAACTGTGCTGTCCAGTCCGGTGCTGATGATTGGGGTATTGGGCCTTGTTGGTGCCATCGGCTTCATAGGCTGGGGGACCTGGTTCTCCGGCACGGCGAAGCCAGCAGTTTCCAAGGCATCAGTGCCAATCATAGAGAGCAATCCTGCTCTCCTGAAACAACCGGAGAGCCCAGTTTGGACCGATCCGCTGGCTTCACCCCCAGCTGCCGTCACCGAGAAACAAGACCGCCTACGCATTGAAGGGGGCATGGTGATGGATGGCAAGGCCTATTGGTTCGATGCGCAGGGCCGCATCCTCACGGCCGGCCAGATTGCCGCGCTGGTGGGCGCTCCGGTCACGGAACAGATCATCAAGGGCGTCCCGAGCTTGGTGTCTGACCGGATTCTGTGGGGAGGCGAAACCACTCCGCGCTCGATTGTTCAGGTGCTTGAGCGCCAGCCACTCGACGAAGCGGCGGCCATTGCGTCACCGTTGTTTCAGCACCACGAAGAGAAAGCGGACGTGAAATGTATCGGGGTCGATAACGAGGAGCGAGTGTGTGATGGATCAAGCAGCAATTGATACCGCCGTCTTTTGGGCGGCGGCCTGTTATCTCGGGGGCTTCACGGTCGGCATCATCGTGCGGTTGATGCTGCATCCGGACTTGTAGCCCGGAAAGGGGGTGAGACAGATGCAGAAGTCACTGCAACGTGTGTCAGTGGCGGTGCTCGGGACGGTGCTCGGCGCGCAGACGGCGCTGGCGCAAGTGTTTCCGGTAGATACCGCCAGCACGACCACGATCTCCAACGTGAAGGCCGATATCGTGGCCTGGGGGGTGGTGTTTATCGGGGTCGCGCTCACGATCTACGCCTACAAGCGGGTTAAATCGCTGGTCCGCTAACGGCGGAGGGGTGGCTCCTGCCACGCGTGGCAGGAGCTGCTCGGTGGGAACGGAACAAGAGGTAGAGAAGGAGGAACCGTCGATGGCGTGGGCCTCGGTTGCATCGGATCTGCATCAACTCGGTATCTCTCTCGCGGCTGATGTCGTGGCCTGGGGCGCGGCGGTGATCGGCATCGCACTCACGGCGTCGGCTGTGCTCTGGGTCTTGCGATTACTCAGGAGCTAGCACGGCCAGCCTTCATCAGCAAAGCTGTACTGGCGTTCATGTCCCAGGATGAGATGGTCCAAGAGCGTGATGCCCAACAACTCGCCGGCTTCTCGGAGCCGTATGGTCAGAATACGATCCTCCTGGCTTGGCGTCGTGTCACCGGAAGGATGATTGTGCGCACAGAGCCAGGCGCTGGCATTCATGAGGACCAGGGCTTTGAAGACTTCACGGGGATGCACGATCGACAGAGTCAGGGAACCGATGGACACCACATTGAGCCCGATGACCCGATGTTTGGCATCGAGCCCACAAACCACAAACTGCTCCCGATCGAGACCGGCAAAACAAGGCCGCAATAGAGCAGCCGCATCCATCGAGGTCTGGATTGGCTCGGAAACGCCGGAGCCGGTCTCTTCGCAGACCAAGGTCACCCGATACCGAGGCGCTTGATACGGCAACGCTGGCCTCTTGGATATCGGCAGCCGTTTTGGCCTGACGGCGTGTGAGTCGGTGTCGTGCGGCATCGGTGCTCCTCCTTGATTAATCGTGGTCCCACCCCACACAAACACGGGGGTGGGACACACAAGGAGGAAGGCGAGGCACCGCGCACTCGCAGCGGGTAGGCGCTGGACGGATATAAAAAGGTGTGTGTTTGGACAGGCCGACTCCGCTGCTCCTCTGCGCGGGCCCGCCCACCATTGGGGGCCTCGTTTTTGGCTCGCGCCGGCGGCAACGCGGGCGCATCTCGGGGGGAACGGGGGTGTCGCAAGACTCCCCCGATTGAAACAGGGGAGTATGTTGCTGAAAGTGAAAGATCTCTCAGCGTGGCTCAATGTGAAGCCATCCACGCTATATCTATGGGCAGCTCAGGGAAAGATTCCGTGTCGGAAGATCCATGGGGTGCTTCGGTTCGAGCCGGATGCTATTACAACCTGGTTGCGCTCGTTCGATTCAATGCCAAAAGAAAAGCTTCCTCAGTTGACCCGTCCCTCAAATCGCGGTGTGGATCAGCTTATTGAAGCCGCCAAACGCGAAGTCTATACTCTTGCCCGCGAGAAATCAGACAAGGACAGGGCCTAACAAGGAGGTTACCGATGGCTCTGTTTCGTCGAGGACGGGTCTGGTGGATGGGCTTTCCCTATCAGGGGAAGCAGATCAGGAGATCCACGGAAGTCACGGATAAGAAGCTGGCCGAAAAGATTTATCACAAGGTCATGGTCCAGATTGCTGAGGGGAAGTGGTATCAACCTGAAGCAGGGGCCGATAAAACGGTGAAGGACCTTTTGGAGCGGTATCTCAGAGATCATTCAGCTCCGAATAGAGCGCCGACCACGCATCGCGGTGATATCTCGCGGGCACAGCATCTCATTCGGGCATTCGGGGATTTGACGTTGAAAGAAATGCGACCTTCACTTTTAGCAGCACATAAGTCGAAACGGCGATCTGAGGGAGCAGCGGCCAAGACGATTAACAACGAACTTACGCTCTTGAGCCATGCCTTTCAGCTTGCGGTGAAGGAATGGGAGTGGGTGGCGGAAAATCCGGTGCAACGAGTCTCGAAAGAAAAAGTACATAATCTCATCGAAAGGTGGCTCACAGCCGAGGAAGAAGCGCGTCTGTTGGCGGCGTCTCCCGTCTGGTTGCAAGAGATCATTGTCTTCGCGGTAAACACGGGACTCCGGCAGAGTGAAATCCTGAATCTCGAATGGTACAACGTAGATCTATTCAGGAGAACCATTACGCTGCTGGTACAAAAGAACGGAGGCAGAGACACGCTTCCGGTGAATGCGAAGACGCTTGAGGTGCTGAAAGCACGAGCCAAAGTTCGATCACTCAAGACGGATTATGTTTTCTTCAACGGGGCCGGGAACCGGATGGATGCACGGGATCTGCTGCGTGTCTTTTATCCGGCCATGCGAAAAGCAGACGTGAAACGCTTTCGGTTTCATGATCTGCGCCACACCTTTGCCACTCGACTGGTGCAAGCTGGCGCCGACATCTACACCGTGCAAAAGCTTGGACGGTGGAAAACCATCTCCATGGTGATGCGTTACGCGCATCATTATCCGGAGAGTTTGCGCGCTGGGATTGAGATTCTCGATCGTGTTCCAGGGGAAATTAGCACAGTTTTAGCACAATCGGCGAATTCCGCACTCACGGAACCGGGGAGAGAGTCGGTGATAAGTTGTTGAAAGAGAAGAAGATAAGGTTGGTTGCGGGGAGAGGATTTGAACCTCTGACCTTTGGGTTATGAGCCCAACGAGCTACCAGGCTGCTCCACCCCGCGGGCGGATGCTAACAAAGCGCCGAGCGGCAAGTCAAGTTGAGGTGCTGCACGATTGCTTTCTCGCCACTACGATGTTAAAGCGAAGGCATGCGAATCGTCTTTATGGGTACACCGGAATTCGCCGTGCCGTCGTTGGAGGCACTGCTCCGCTCGAACGACCAAGTCGTCGGGGTCGTGACCCAACCGGATCGACCGAAGGGACGTGGGCAGCATCTCGTACCTCCGCCTGTCAAACTGGTCGCTGAACGCGCCGGTATTCCCATCTTGCAGCCTCTCAAGATCCGAACCCCCGACTTCTTGCAAGCTCTTTCTACGTGGCAGCCTGACGTAATTACAGTAGCGGCCTTCGGGCGAATTCTACATACCCCGATACTGAGTCTTCCTCCCATGGGTTGCGTAAACGTGCATGGCTCACTGCTGCCGAAATATCGAGGGGCTGCTCCGGTGCAATGGGCGATTATTAACGGAGACACTGAAACCGGTATTACCACGATGCTGATGGACGAAGGAATGGATACCGGCGCGATCCTGCTTCAAGATAAGTTACTCATCACGCCTGATGATACGACCGGTACATTGGCTCCGCGTTTGGCCGAGATGGGTGGGCGGCTGCTCCTCGAAACCCTCGCACAGTTGAAGGCCGGGACATTGATGCCCAAGAAACAAGAGCATGGACAGGCCACCATGGCGCCGATCTTGAAGAAAGAAGACGGCCTCATTGACTGGAGCGTGAGAGCAGCATCCCTCGCAAACCGAGTCCGAGGACTTTCCCCTTGGCCGGGGGCCTATACGTTTTTGGGTGGGGAGCGTTGGAATGTTTGGAACGCGGTTTCGACTATTGGCCCGACGACAGAGAAGCCGGGTACCATCGTCACAGTGAATAAGCAATCGATCCTAGTGGCGACAGGTGATGGTCTGCTTGAGATCCGCGAAATCCAGACGGCCAATTCGAAGCGAATGTCGGTGGCTCAATTCCTGGCTGGGCACCACGTCAAGGTTGGTGGGCAACTGAGTTCACCAGTTGCATAGTTCTTCTTTTCGCAACAGCATTCACTCTCTGGTCTCGATTGTGATTCGCGAGCAAAATGTGGATATTGCGGTGTCCGGATCCTCTCCGCGATCCATCGCTCTTACTATCGTCCTGTCCAGCCAACGGACTGATCGTCCACTCGATGAACTGATTGACGAGCGAGCTGCGGCAATTCCATTGCCGCGTGACCGCTCGCTGGTGATGGAACTGGCGTATGGAGTTTTACGACGTCAGGAAACGATCGACTGGCGACTTCGTGCGGTTCTGTCCAAACCCCTTCACAGGCTTCCGGTCTTCGTTCAAATGTTGCTTCGAGTCGGTGCCTATCAACTGCTGTTCCTGGATCGAATTCCTGCATCGGCCGCGGTGAACGAAACCGTCAAGTTGGCCAAAGCTTCGACACAACAACTGGGGCATGATTGGAGCGGATTGGTGAACGGGGTCTTGCGCAACCTCATCCGCTTGCCGGCTCCAACCTTACCAGACTCAGTTGCTCATCCAGCTGAGTCTCTGTCCGTCAGCTACGCCATACCCTTGTGGCTGACAGAGCGGTGGGTACGTCGACTGGGCATTGAACAAGCAGAATCGGCTTGTGCAGCGGCCAGCGCCGTCCCGGCCATCACACTGCGCGTCAACCGCTGCCAACTGAATCGGGAAGAATTTCTGGAGCGTATACGGCAAGCCGAGATTGTCGCTCGTCCGGCAGAAGTTAGTCCTGTGGGAGTTGTGCTGGAAAAGGGCCAAGACATCACCTCGTTGCCGGGATTTCTCGCAGGGGATTTTTATGTGGAAGATGAAGCGGCCCAGCTCATCCCTCCGATCCTCGATCCTCAACCCGGCGAAGTCATTTTGGACGCCTGTGCCGCTCCAGGTGGCAAGACGACTCATCTTGCTGCACTCATGAGCGATCGTGGAACGATCTATGCTGTCGATCGGATACATTCCCGCTTGAGCCTGCTCCAGCAAAATTGCCGCAGGCTGGGAATTCAAAGTATTGTCCCGATCGTTGGTGATGTGAGAAAGACGTCGGAATGGTCTGCAATGATCGCACACAAGTCGAACCACCAGGGGAGATTGCCGTCATTCGATCGTATACTCGTGGATGCCCCCTGCAGTGGGCTGGGTGTGCTACGGCGGCATCCTGAAGCGAAACTTCGCAAGGGTAGTTCGGTGTTTCTTGCGCATCAGAAGCTTCAGACTCAGATCCTTGAGGCGGTCGCTCCCTGCTTGCGACCCGGTGGGGTGCTAGTCTATAGTACCTGCTCAACTGAAATGGAAGAAACTGAAGAGGTCGTCAGTCGTTTTTGCGAAGCCTCTCCTGGATGGACGCGTGAATCTGTGGCTCCCTGGCTTCCCACCACCGCTCTTCCCTTTGTGACCCCCCAGGGGGCGCTCTCCACCCTGTGCAACGGCTTTGGGATGGATGGATTTTATGCCGTCCGCTTACGAAAGCACGGATGATGGGTCGTCCGATTTACATCGCGCCCTCGATTCTTTCTGCCGATTTTGCTCGACTGGCGGAGGAAGTCGCCGCCGTGGAGCGGGCCGGTGCCGATATGTTGCACGTGGATGTCATGGACGGCCATTTTGTGCCGAATCTGACAGTGGGGCCTCCTATCGTGGAAAGCCTCAAGAAGGTTACCAAGTTGCCCCTTGATGTGCATCTGATGATCACCAATGCCGATGCGTTTATCCAGGATTTCGTCGAGGCCGGTGCCGACTACCTCACGGTTCATGTTGAGGCCTGCCCGCACCTTCACCGCACGATTCAGTCGATTAAAGAACGGGGTGCTAAGGCCGGAGTCACCCTGAATCCCGCTACACCCATCGCGTTGCTGCAAGAGATCTTGGGCGATGTCGATCTCGTGTTGATCATGTCGGTGAATCCAGGATTCGGGGGACAGAAATTTATTCCATCCGTGCTCAAGAAAATCGCCGAAGCCCGGGCACTCTTGGACAAGATCAATAGCCGGGCACTGCTTGAAGTCGATGGCGGCGTGAAGGTAGATAATGCACGGGAGATTGTCGCTGCCGGCGCAACGACTCTCGTGGCTGGATCGGCGATTTTTTCCCAACACGACTATACGGCCACGATCGCAGCTATGCGAGCGGCCGCAGAGACGGTCGTTCAACCGGCGCCCCGCGTAGCGGTTAATCGATAGGCCATCGAGGGTGGACATCTCCGCAGTCATCGACAGCCTTCATCCTCTCGAAATCAAAGTCCTCACGACGTTGGGCACCCGTCCGCCCGGAACCGCCTTGGACAGCGAGCAGTTGGCTGCAGCCGCTGAATTGGAGCCTTCCCAACTCAGCATGGCCGTCGAGTGGCTGCTCGCCAAATCGCTGATCGCGATCCAGACGGAAACCGTGACGCCCATGGTGTCGTTGACCAAGATAGGGGAAGAGTATTATGAGACTTCGTCACCTCTGGAACGAGTCGTCGCAGCCGCGCGCGAAGCGACCGGTACCGGAAAGCGATTGACCATTCCCGATCTTCAGGCCCAAGGAGGACTTGATCCCTCTGACGTCAGCAAGGCCGTCGGACGACTCAAGAAGGAAGGGGTGATCCTGATCATTCAAGGAGGTTGTATCGAAACGACCGGACGCCCGAGCCCGACCGCCGAGATACTCCGAACTCTCCTGCAACAGGTACATGAGTCGTCGAAGGAACTGAAAAGCTTCACGGACGCCGATCGCCAGGTCGTCGAAGACTATGCGGTGAAGCGCGGGAATGCGAAGGAGCCATTCCGTATAGATGAGCGGGTGACCCGGTCATTCATCTTGTCCACGGAAGGTGCAAACGCGGCGGAACAGTTGCTGAGGCAAGGGGTTGCTGAGGAAGTATCGCAGTTAAGTCCCGAGTTGTTGAAAGACGGGAGCTGGCGGCATAAGCGATTCCGGAAATATACCATCAGCCTGCGTCCGCCTCGTATCGGAACCGGGAAGAAGCACCCCTATCGCGAATTTCTCGATGCCGTAAAGACCAAACTCGTGAGCATGGGGTTTCAGGAGATGCGGGGGCAGCTTGTCGAGACAGAGTTCTGGGACATGGATGCGCTGTTCATGCCGCAATTCCACCCCGCCCGAGATATTCACGATGTGTATTTCGTAAAGACTCCTACCCATGCCAGCGGCGTGGACGATTCGGTGTTGTCGCATGTCGCCCAGGTGCACGAGAACGGTGCCGCGACGGGCTCCACCGGCTGGGGCTATTCCTTCGATCTGCAACGCGCCAAACGATTGGTGTTGCGGAGTCAAGGGACTGCCGTCTCCGCCCGAACGTTAGCTGCCTCACCGAGTATTCCCGGAAAGTATTTTTCGATCGCCCGGTGTTTTCGCTATGACCAGGTCGACGCTACTCACGCGACGGATTTTTTCCAAGTGGAGGGAATCGTACTTGGGGAAGACATCAATTTTAGAACGTTGCTGGGTCTTCTAAACTTGTTTGCGCGCGAGGTCGCTCAAGCAAAAGAAGTGAAGTTTCTGCCCGCCTACTTCCCGTTTACAGAACCATCGGTGGAGCTTCACGTTCGGCATCCTCGCCTGGGCTGGATGGAACTCGGTGGCGCTGGACTCTTCCGGCCAGAGGTCACATTACCTCTTGGGGTCACCGCGCCGGTGATTGCGTGGGGACTAGGCCTCGACCGGATGGCAATGGTGGCGCTGGGCATCCACGATATCCGAGAGCTCTTCACCGACAACCTGGAATTGATCCGCACGACCAGAGGATTGTTCTAGCCTGCGCTATGCCCACGATCACAATTTTTAAACACGATTTTGAGTCGTTACTGAACTGGACTGAACCGGCAAACCGGTCGGTCTCGATTGAACAGTTGGAAGCGTGGCTCATGCTCGTGAAGGGTGAACTGAAAGGGTATAGCCCAGAAACCGGAGAGTTGCGTATCGAACTGCAGGACAGTAACCGGCCCGATCTGTGGTGTTGCGAAGGGATCGCACGGCAAATCCGCATTAAGGAACAGGGCGGGCCCAAGCCCTACCCCTTTTTTGCGGCAAAGTCCAAATCCCGACTGCAGGTCATCGTGAAGCCTGGCATCGAAAACGTGCGCCCGTACGTTGCTGCTTGTACGGCCACGGGTTATCGGGTGACCGATGAAGGGTTGGCCCAGCTGATTCAAACCCAAGAAAAATTGGCGGAGATCTTCGGCCATAAGCGCAAGACCGTTTCGATCGGGATCTATCAATTGCCCAAGATCACATTTCCGGTCAGCTATGAGCTTGTGAAACCCGACGAAGCCCGGTTCACCCCGTTGGGGATGGAGACGGTGATGACCCTCTCGGAGATTCTGATGGTGCATCCGAAAGGGTTGGAGTATGGAGCGATTCTGGCCGGAGAGAACCGATTGCCGATACTTCGAGATGCAGCGAAACAGCCGCTGTCGTTCCCTCCGATCATCAACAGCCGGGAGATCGGAGAGGTACAAGTGGGTGACGATCAGCTGTTCGTCGAAGTGACCGGAACGGATCTGCCGATGGTTGTCTTGACCCTGAACATTTTTGCGGCCAATCTAGCCGATCGGGGGGCCATCATCGAGCCGGCTGAAGTTCAGTACCCATCAGGCACGCCGCTGGGCAAGCGAGTCAGGACCCCGCAAGATCTTCGGAAGCAGAAGACCATACCGATTCAGACCATCGAGCAGGCGCTCGGTCAGAAGCTCAGCATAACGGCGGTCAAGCAAGCGCTCGAGTTCTATGGCTATGAGGTATCGGCAGGAAAGGGCGCGGTCAAGGCGAAGTTACCTGCGTATCGGCAGGATCTGATGCATACGATGGACGTCGTTGAGGATGTGGCGATGAGTCTGGGGTATGCCGAATTCACGCCGGTCATGCCGGCACAATTTACAGTGGGAGGCTTATCCGGGATCGAACACATGTCGGACCGTGCTCGAGAATTGATGGTGGGGCAGGGGTTTCAGGAAATCATTTCCAATATTCTCGGTTCGCCGAATCATTATTCCGGCTTGATGCGGCTAGAAGGTACAGACTGGGGACGGATGGTCGAAGTCGGCAACGTTATGTCCCTGAGCTTTAGTTGTCTCCGCCAATGGATGTTGCCGTCACTGCTGCGTGTCGAAGCCGCTTCGAGCCGGGCGTTTTATCCACATCGCCTCTTTGAGGCCGGTGAAGTCGCGATTCCGGATAGCCATAGTGAGGTGGGTTCTCGGACGGAAACGGTCTTGGGTGCCGTGATTGCCCATGCGGCGGCGCATTTCTCGGAAATTCATTCTTGTCTGGATGTGCTGTTCTACTACTTCGGCAAGGAGTATAGCCTCGAGCCCGTACAGCATCCGTCTTTTCTTGCAGGCCGTGCAGGCCGGATCATCGTTGCGGGTGAATCGGTTGGTGTCATCGGCGAAGTCCATCCGGAGGTTCTCGAACGCTGGCAAATTGCGATGCCGGTCGTTGCGTTCGATGTGAACCTCTCGCGCCTCGCAGATCCATCCTGAGATGCGAGCAATGATCAGCTAAATGGGAACACTCCTCGATTGGCGAGGGGCTTATGTTGTAGCAGGCGTCAGCTGTTGCTTGGCGAGGCCAACAAGCTGCGTAAACCCTGCGGCGTCTTTGATCGCCATGTCCGAGAGGACCTTGCGATCCAGCATGACATTGGCCTTTTTAAGAGCGTTGATGAACCGCCCATAGCTGATCCCTTGCGCTCGAACCGCTGCGCTGATGCGGGCGATCCACAACTGCCGGAAGTCCCGCTTGCGATTCTTGCGGCCGGTGTACGCGTAGGTCAGTCCTTTGTCTACGCTCTCTGTCGCGGAGCGAAACAACCGGCTCTTCCCGCCGTACTGACCTGACGCCAATTTGATCCGCTTCTTCCGCCGTTGCCTGGTTTTTGGTCCGCCCTTTGCGCGAGGCATGATTCATTACTCCTTTTGAGTCCTGAGATTCGTAATATGCAGTGATCGTCCTATTCGTAGGGTAGTAGCCGGTTCAATGACGTGGCGACGGTCGGATCGACGACCGCGGTTCCACTCAAGCGGCGCTTATGGTCATGCCGTTTATGTGTCAGCAAATGACGTTTGCCAGCCTTGCGGCGGACGATTTTTCCGCTCCCGGTCTTAGCGAATCGCTTACTTGTCCCCTTGTGTGTTTTGACTTTCATCAGAAGATTCCTTTGGTTGATCAGCTACGGCATTGCCCATCAGTTCTTCGGAGCCACGATCATGATTAAGCTCCGTCCCTCCATACGGGGGGCATACTCGATGGTGCCGGCTTGGGCCAATTGTTCGATCACCGAATTCATCACGGCACGACCCATTTCTTGATTGGCCATTTCTCGCCCGCGATAGGTGAGGGTCACCTTGGTTTTATTGCCCTCTTCCAGAAATACTTTCATCTGCCGGACCTTGATTTCGAGGTCATGCTTATCGGTCCGTGGGCGCAGCTTGATTTCCTTCACTTGGGTGGACTTTTGATGACGCCGGCTCTGATGCTCCTTTTTACTCAACTCATACTTGTACTTCCCATAGTCCATAATCCTACAGACTGGGGGAACGGAGGTGGGAGCGACTTCCACCAAGTCATAGCCATTTTCTTGAGCCTGGCGAAAAGCGTCCGGCGTCGGAAGAATGCCCAGTTGCTCTCCACCCGGGCCGATTACACGAACTTCCCGGACTCGTATCTCACGATTCACGCGTAATTTGGGGACGATAGGCCACCTCTTTCTTATTATGTATGTTGAAGTTCCCGCTGGGTATGTTGGGTCTCGGTTCGTAAAAGATCCACTACCTCAGCCACTGTCATAGTTCCCAAGTTGGCTCCACTTCGGCCGCGTACCGACAGCGTGCCGTTTTCCACTTCACGCTTTCCCGCGACCAACATAAAGGGGACTTTCGATTTCTCTGCCTCACGGATCTTGAACCCGATCTTTTCATTCCGGAGGTCCGTTTCGGCACGGAATCCGGCGGTCTTCAATTGCGCAACAACGGCGGAGACGTAGTCCTGCTGATCATCGGTAATGTTCATGACCACTGCCTGCACAGGAGCCAGCCAGGTCGGAAACGCGCCTCCATAATGTTCGATCAAAATACCGAAGAAGCGCTCGATGGATCCCATCAAGGCCCGATGGATCATAATCGGTCGATGAGCTTTCCCATCTTCTCCGATGTAGCTCAATTCAAAACGCTCCGGATTGTTGAAGTCCACCTGGACGGTGGAGCATTGCCATGAGCGACCCAGTGCGTCTTTGATCTTAATGTCGATCTTGGGACCGTAAAATGCCCCGCCTCCTGGATCCAGGTGAAAGGAGATGTTGCGGCTCTTCAATGCTGCTTCCAGGGCGCTGGTGGCCAGAATCCAATGCTCCTCGCCGCCCACCGACTCTTTGGGCCTTGTGGACAAAAACACTTCGAACTCATGGAACCCGAACGTTTGCAACACGAAAAACGTAAAATCCAATACCCGGCTGACTTCCGCTTCCATCTGATCCGGGCGGCAGAAGAGATGGGCGTCATCCTGTGTGAATCCGCGCACCCGCATGAGCCCGTGCAAGACGCCGGTCCGTTCATAGCGGTAGACGGTACCCAACTCTCCGTAGCGGATAGGAAGGTCTCGATAGCTACGCAGGTGTGATTGGTAGATCATGATATGGTACGGGCAATTCATGGGCTTCAACTGGTACTCGCTGTTTTCGAGCTTCATCGACGGGAACATGTTCTCTCGGTAGTACTCGAGGTGCCCGCTCGTTCTCCAGAGATCCAAGCGTGCAGTATGCGGCGAATACACCAGGTTGTAACCATCACGAATGTGCTGTTCTCGCCAGAAGTTTTCAATCAACAGGCGGACCGCCGCGCCCTTTGGATGCCAGAGTACCAAGCCAGGCCCGATTTCATCCTGGATACTGATCAAATCCAGTTCTTTCCCCACTTTTCTGTGATCGCGTCGCTTGATCTCTTCCAATCGTGCGAGGTAGGCATCTACTTCAGCTTTCGTCGGGAAGGACGTTCCGTAGATCCGCTGTAACATGGGATTACGTTCATCACCGCGCCAATAGGCTCCAGCTGTATTGAGTAATTTGATGGCTCCGACGAAACCGGTCGTAGGGAGATGGGGACCGCGGCAGAGATCCACGAAATCGCCCTGCGTGTACGCGGTAATGGGCTCTCCATCGGGAAAACCTTGAATAAGCTCTACCTTGTAGAGCTCCCCACGAGCTCTGAAGAAGTCAATCGCCTCCTGCTTTGTAAACTCTCGCCTCGTAATGGTGAGATTACGCTGAATTATCTCGGCAGCGCGAGCCTCTATTTTCCCCAGGTCTTCCGGGGTAAAGGGACGGTCAAAGGCAAAGTCATAGTAGAAACTGTCTTCCAGCGCCGGACCGATGGTCAACTGTGCAGTAGGGAAGAGTTCCTTCACTGCCTGAGCCATGATGTGGGTGCTGCTATGGCGGTAGACTTCCCGCCCGTCTGCACTGTCGAATCGGATCGGTTCAACCGTTGAACTCTCTGAGAGGGGCCGTGATAGATCAACGACGGTTCCATCCACTTTGGCCGCAAGGATATCCTGCCCTGCGATTCCCAGCGCAGAAAGGGCGGCTCCCACCGTCTTTCCGGTCTGAACGTCTCCGCTCGGACCGTCTTTAACAGCAATCTTCATACTCTTATGGAACTGATCGCCGGCATAAGAAACAACAAAGGCACCGCGCCTCCTAGAGGCAGTGCCTCGGCTTGAATGGTAGGCGCGGACGGTCTTGAACCGTCGACCTCTACCGTGTCAAGGTAGCGCTCTCCCCCTGAGCTACGCGCCTATCAACAAAGGAGGCATGCTAATATAGCCTCGCTTACAGTGTCAAGAAAACGAAAGAGAAGATAGCATTCCAGAAGGAGAACGCTACCTTCTCTCTTGGAACCGTAGGGCAGCCGTTGATCGACGATGATTACTTCACGGCAGAACGAAGCTCTTTCCCGGCCGAAAACTTCGGGACCTTCGCCGCTGGAATTCGGAGAGATTCGCCGGTTCGTGGGTTTCTTCCCATTCGAGCTTTCCGCTTTGAGATCGTAAAGGTGCCAAAATTGACAAGGGAAACGCGCTGCCCCTTTTTCAGCGAAGAAGTGACCGCTCCGGTAAAAGCTTGAAGGGCAGTTCCCGCCGCAACTTTTGTGATTCCCGCCGAAGCGGCCATCTTGGCGATCAGCTCTTCCTTTGTCATGGTGTCCCTCCTTAATGAGTGTTGAGAGAAATATGGAACGTGATTCCAGCGGCACTTCACTGACACATCTGGTCAAGCATTCCGATTCGTTTTCATTTTGGTCTGTTTGAGGGGGATATGCAGCTCAACGATCTTTTTTCGCAACGTATTGCGGTTGAGTCCCAACAGTTCAGCTGCCTGTATCTGATTACCGCGCGTTTCCCGGAGAGCCGAAGTAATGAGTGGGCGTTCCACGGCAGAAATCAGGATCGGATGAAGATTTCTGGCTGATCCATTCCGCATCCCTTTCACGAATTCCGCCATTTTCACCTCCAAGTAACTCTCCAGGGACCCATCGCGAGGTTTGCTCTGCTGCAGACTGCTCGGCGAGTTCATCAGTTGGACCATTTTCAGCGTCTTTCGCAGGGCAGCACGCGAGCCGTGGATAAAAAGTGTGTGAGATGCGTCAAGGTGATCCTGAAGCGCGCTCGCCGGCTCTTGTCCGCTTCGTGACTCCACCACGACCACATCGAACTGATGCCGTGACAATTCCTTCTGAAGCGTGGTGATGTCCCGAGCAACGGAAATGGAAGCATCCTTAAATATCTGTCTGACCTGCGCCTGTACAGCCGCATCGGTCGTAAGCAAAAGAATAGTATATCCGGATGACGGCACTGGCATGAAGGCACCACGCGAAGAAGAGGGCGGATTATTGCGTAGGGCGTACACGATGTCAATCTGATTTTACGGGGTATGGCTGCCTGCCAAGCTGCTTCCCTCATGCCTTTGCCGGTATGAAATGGACGATCCGTGGAATGATTTCTGGTTTTGTGCGGGGGATAGGTTTTGACCACAAATTATACAACCTGAATACTCAGGAAGAGGTGCATTGAAACCACGTGTGCGGCGCCGATCTTGACAGACTGTGTCGTGAGAAGGTATAGATCATTGCAGAATTCCTACCGGAATAATGAAGAATGAATGTGTCGAAACGTGCAACGTATGGAATTATGGCTGCAGTTGACCTTGCGATCAATGCGAAAGAATCTCCCATTCAAGCTCGAACCATTGCGAGACGGCAAGGGATTCCGGTCCGCTTTCTTGAGCAGGTCCTCCATACGCTGAAGAATGCCGGCTTAGTAGAAAGCCACCGGGGTGCTCAAGGGGGGTATCTCCTGACACATGAGCCAGCGGCCATGTCAATTGCGGATATCTTCGAAGCGTTGGAGGGGCCAGTCTTCCAGCGATCAGGCGTTGGCCTGCGAACACGCGATCGGCATGCGGCAAAGCCGGAACTTCTGCTCGGCGATGTTTGGGATCAAGTGCAACAGGCGGAGCGGAAAGTCCTTGAGGGCGTCACGATTGAGCAATTGGCGACGCGTCAACGGACGATTGATGCTCAACGTAATCCCATGTACCACATTTGATGATTCGAAAACTGCTTTCTGAGGAGGCAAGGAGATAAAGATGAACCAGGTTGAATCCCTCAGCATCCCTGCGATTGTGACGAATCCGATCCCGTCTGCAATCCGGGAGGAAATCGAAACATTCGAAGCTGAAGCGCTACGGACGCTGGCCGGAGACGTCTCCACAGATCTGTTTAAGCCCTTTCGTCTCCAATACGGTATTTATGGCCAGCGTCAACCTGGCGTGCAGATGGTACGCATTAAAATTCCCTTTGGCGGCATGACCGCGAATCAGCTCCGACGGGTGGCGGAACTCGCCGACCGCTATGCCACCGGAGTCGGTCATGTGACGACGAGACAAGACATTCAGATGCATTTCGTGGAACTGAAGGATGTGCCGACCATCATGCGGGGATTGGCCGAAGTCGGGCTGACCACCCGGGAAGCCTGTGCCAATACCGTGAGAAACGTCACGGCTTGTCATCTGGCCGGTGTGTGCCAAGGCGAAGTGTTCGATGTGACTTCGTACGCGAAGACCGTGGCCTATCACTTGCTGCGGAATCCCTTGAACCAAAGCTTGCCTCGCAAGTTTAAGATCGCCTTTTCCGGTTGCAAGCACGATTGCGCCCTCACGCCCATTCACGATATCGGGTTGCTCGCGGTCAGACGAGCGGACGGGGTGATCGGATTTCGGATGGTAGCCGGCGGGGGCTTAGGCTCTGCTCCACGGGTCGCCCAACTTCTCCGAGAATTTACTCCAATGGAGGAGTTGATTCCCAGCATTGAAGCCGTCATTAAAGTCTTCGATACCCTCGGCAATCGAAAGAATCGAAACAAGGCCCGCATGAAGTTCGTGATCGACAAACTGGGCTTTGAGGAATTCAAGCGACGTTGGGAGGCAGCCTACGTCGCGATGGGATATGCGCTTCCCGGGAACGAGCCGTTGACTCTGCTTCAGCACGCCGATGAGCCTCCGCCTCTCATCATGCCGAGCCGCAACGGCACGGCGCATGGAAACGGAAATGGCAATGGGGCGCACTCGATCGACCGCGAGACGCCCTTTGAGATGTGGAAACGAACCAACGTTGTGCAGCAGAAACAGGACGGGTATGTCACAGCGGCCATCAAATTGTTCATGGGAGATATCACGGCTGAACAGATGGTATTCGTCGCAGATCTGGCCGAACGATATTCGAACGGCAATCTGCGCACCACCATCAACCAGAATCTGGTGATCCGATGGGTTCCCGCAGATCTGATCTCACATCTCTACGACGATCTGGCCTCGCGCGGTCTTGCGGATCCCGGCGCTGAACTGGTGGAAGACATTATTGCCTGCCCTGGAACCGATACCTGCGGCCTGGGTATCACATCATCGAAAGGCCTCGCACGAGCTCTGGCTGAAGTGTTTCCAGCCGGCCGTGTTCCGGAAGACCTCCAAGATGTGAGTGTGAAGATCAGCGGGTGCCATAACTCCTGCGCGCAGCATCACATTTCTACGATCGGGCTGCATGGAGTCGGGAAACGCCTCGGTGACCACGTCGCGCCACACTATGAATTGCATCTCGGTGGCTCGGTGAACGGCACCGCCAAGATCGGTCAAATGACGGTGAAGTTGCCCGCGAAAGCAGTCCCGGCGGCCATCTCTCACCTCATCGATGTGTACCGGCGCGATCGGCAACCGAACGAGAGTTTGCCCAAGTTCATCACCCGAGCAGGGAAGAGCAAACTGAAGGACGAGTTGATCCCCTACACCATCGTGCCGTCCTATCAGGAAGACCCCACCTTCTATTACGACTGGGAAGGGGAAGAAGAATTTATCCTTGAAGATCTCGGCCCCGGTGAATGTGCCGGCGGCGCACTTGAGATGATCGAAAACGGAATCTTGGAGGCCGATCAGGAACTCTATCAAGGGAAACTGCTGGTTGAGAAGCATCAATATTCCGTGTCTGTGAACAAGTCCTATCGGGCAGTATTGGCAGCGGCCAAGGCTCTCCTGGTGACCGAAGGCCTGGAGCCATCGACGGACTCCGAGACATTCAGTGAATTCGACAGTAGGATTGCCCAAAAGGGAGTCGTGCCGTCTATCTATCGAGATCTCAACAAGAAGGTCGGTGATCTAGGTCCGAAGGAGACATCGGCGGAATCGGCGCGTGAAAAGATGGCGTTCGCCAAGGCGTTCGTCGATGCCTGCCGTGTGGCGACGGATCAAATGGGGAAGGATCTCAAGCTGCCGGCTGCGAAGGAAGAAATACCTCCGGTCCCGCCGGCACCGACTGAGGCCAAACCAGCCGTTCCAATTCCAACCGGCGCTCCGGTGTACGATCTACGAGGCGTCGCCTGCCCGATGAACTTTGTGAAGACCAAGCTCAAGCTTGAAATGATGGATGCAGGTGAAAAGCTTGAAGTGTGGCTCGACGCAGGCGAACCGATCAAGAACGTGCCAATGAGCCTCAAGAATGAGGGGCACAGGGTGCTGATCCAAGAAGCGCTGGAACCGGAAGCGTCGCATTATCGGATTCTGGTCGAGAAGGTCGAAGGATAAGGGTCTGATTCCTTATGGTCGGGAATGGGCATTCCGAATTCATCGCGGAACTTAAAGCCTGGGGCACAACCTTCGAGGCGAAACAGCCCCAAGACGTGCTGGCGGCTGCTATCGAACGATATGCGCAAAAAATTATTCTCGCCTGCAGCTTTGGAGCGGAAGATATGGTCCTGGTCGATATGGTGCACCGCATCGATCCTTCGGTGCCGTTGTTCTATCTCGATACCGATTTTTTGTTTCCCGAAACCTATGCCACACGGGATCGCGTGATCGAGCGATACGGACTTCAATCCGCGCAGGTTATTCAGGTGAAGTCGTTGCTGACCCCGCAACAACAAGCGGAGAGCTACGGTGACGCGCTGTGGACACGAGACCCGGACCAGTGCTGCCGGTTGCGCAAGGTCGAACCGCTGGCCCGTGTGCTGCAAGGATATGAGGCTTGGATAACCGGAATCAGGCGGGACCAGGCACCGTCCCGAGCAAATGCCGGCTTAATCGAGTGGGATCAGAAATTCGAGTTGGTCAAAATCAACCCGTTGGCTCGATGGACTTGGGCAGACGTCTGGACCTATATCAAGGTCTACGAAGTCCCATACAACCCGCTGCACGATCAGAACTATCCCAGCATTGGCTGCACCTACTGCACCGCTCCTGTAGCGCCTGGAGACGATCCGCGGGCTGGCCGCTGGAAAAACTTTACCAAAACCGAGTGTGGCCTGCACAAGTCATAACATGCCGTTTCAAGATCTCCTCACCAAGATTGCAAAGGGTCCCAAAGTTTCCAAGGACCTGACCTGGGATGAGTGTAAACAGGCGATGAAGGCGTTGATCGAGGGGGAGGCGACCCCGGCACAAGTTGGGGCCTTTCTCATCGCCATGCGTTTCAAGATGGAGTCCGTCACGGAATTAGCGGCCTTGACGGCCGCGGCCCGGCACTATGTGCTCCCCCTTGCTGTCTCAAAAGACTTGGCACTCGTTGACGTGCCGACCTATGCCGGGAAACAGGACACATTTCACGCGATTGTTGCTGCATCCATCATTGCCGTTGCGGCTGGAGCATCAGTCATCATGCACGGGTATGACGGTATTCCCGGTCGACCCGGCAGTGCAGGTGTGTTGAGAGCCTTGGGGATTCCGGTCGATGCCGATCCCAAGACGGTGACGGAAGATGTGAACAGAAAAGGATTCGCCTACCTGGATATCGGGCTGTACCACCCGCCCATCTTCAGATTTCTAGAGATGCGTCAGGAACTCGGGGTCAGAAACATCTTTCATCCCATCGCCAGGCTGCTGAATCCGGCCCGCGCGGCGGTTCAGGTCGTCGGATTGTCACACCCGCCGCATTTCGAAAAGACCGCTGAAGCCTTGCGTATACTTGGGTGTCGAAGAGCGTTGGTGGTCCGCGGTGTCGAGGGTGACCCGGAACTATCCGCATCGATGGTCACGAGAGTCCTGGAATTGCGAAACGAGCGCATCACCCCGCTCGGCGTAGCCGCGAAGGACTTCGGGTTGGCGTTCGCCTCGTCGCGGGAGATGGCGGGATTTCCTCCTGAACAGCGTCACAAAGAGGCCGATCTGCTGCGGCGCATTCTTCGGAACCAGGTGCCGGGTGGACCGAGAGAGTGGGTGCTCATGAATGCGGCGATGTTGCTCTACGCGGCGGGGAAAGGGGAATCGCTTTCGGCTTGTTTCCCGGCAGTTCGCGCCGCCATTGAGGGAGGCGCGGCGGCACGCAAGCTCGAAGACTTAGTGCAAGAGCCGGTGGCAGCGTAGGACAAGAGACAGAAGGACAAGTCATGAAGCACCTTCGGCAACTGGAAGATCAAAGCGTCTATATCCTTCGGGAAGCCTATAAGCATTTCGATAATCTGGCCATGCTCTGGTCGATGGGCAAGGATTCAACCGTGCTGCTGTGGCTTGCCCGCAAGGCATTCTTTGGGCATGTGCCCTTTCCGCTCCTCCATGTCGACACGAGCTATAAGATTCCGGCGATGATCGAGTACCGTGACCGGCTCGCCCGCGAATGGCGGCTGGATTTGGTTGTCGGTCAAAACAAGGAAGCCTTGGCGGCGGGCATGAACCATACGATGGGCCGAGTGGTCTGTTGCACCGCGTTGAAGACAAACGGCCTCAAACAACTCCTGGAGAACAAGGGGTACACCGGCGTGATTCTCGGTGTCCGTGCCGATGAAGAGGGGACACGGGCGAAGGAGCGCTATTTCTCTCCGCGTGATAAACACGGAGACTGGGATTTTCGAGATCAACCGCCGGAGCTCTGGGATCAATACAAAACGACATTTCCGCCTGGCACACATATTCGGATCCATCCGCTCCTCGATTGGACCGAGATTAACATCTGGGAGTACATCAAACTCGAAAATATTCCGTTCATCGACTTGTATCTTGATAAGGGAGACGGGACGCGGTATCGCAGCCTGGGCTGCGCACCCTGTACCACGCCGATCAAATCGACCGCCAAAAACGTGGACGACATCATCGAAGAGCTCCGACATACCACGGTGGCTGAGCGATCGGGCCGGGCACAGGACGAAGGTCGAGGGATGGAGTTGCTGCGCAAAGATGGGTACATGTAGCAGAATGCTGAAATGAGCATCCAGCGTCGTTCTCGGTTCGAAACAATCCTCAACGTACTTCCGAAGTACGTCTCCGGTTGTTTCTCGCCTGCGGCCTCGCTGGTCTGCCCATTTGAGCATTCTGGAAAGTAACGGACGTGACGATGACCAATACTAAGCCGTCAGAGAATTTGAATATTGTGATCGTCGGCCATGTGGATCATGGCAAGTCAACCTTGCTGGGCCGACTCTATGCCGATACCGGCTCACTCCCGGACGGCAAGCTGGAGAAGGTCCAAGCCATCTGTCGCCAGCAGGGGAAGGAATTCGAATACGCGTTTCTCTTCGACGCCTTCCTCGAAGAGCAGGAGCAGGGAATCACGATCGACACAGCCCGCACCTTTTTTATGTGGAAGGGCCGGCAGTACATCATCATCGACGCCCCGGGGCACAAAGAATTCCTCAAGAATATGATTTCCGGCGCGGCACGTGCCGAAGCCGCCTTGTTGCTCATCGACGCGCTGGAAGGAGTCAAGGAACAGTCGAAGAAGCACGGCTACCTGCTGTCGCTCCTGGGCGTCAGGCAGTTTGCCGTGGTCGTCAACAAGATGGATCTGGTCGGGTACCGGCAGGACGTGTTTGAGGGAATCGAGAAGGAATATCGGGAATTCCTGGGACAGTTCAAAGCCGTGCCGTCGCAGTTCATTCCTGTAAGCGCCAAGCTCGGCGACAATATCGCCAATCGCAGCGGGCAGATGTCATGGTACAGCGGACCCACCGTTTTGGAAACGCTCAGCGCGTTCCAGAAAGAAGCCGCTCGTTCGGAACAGCCTCTCCGATTGCCGGTGCAGGATGTGTATAAATTCGACGCCCGCCGGATCATCACCGGCCGAATTGCCGCCGGGCGCCTGAAGGTCGGCGATCACCTCATCTTCTCGCCGTCCAATAAGCGGGCCACGATTCGGACGGTGGAAGCCTTCAACATTGAACCGCAACCGACCGAAGGGCAGGCGGGACAGTCCATCGGGGTGACGCTCGACGAACAGATTTTCGTGGAACGGGGAGAGGTTGCCTCACTTCAGGCACACTTGCCTCTGGTGTCGACGGCGTTTCGTGCCAATCTCTTCTGGCTCGGCAAGCGGCCGTTGGAAAAGGGCCGCAAATATCTGTTGCGGGTGGCGACCAAGGAAGTGGACTGCGAAGTGGCGTCGATTCATCGGATTATCGACACGATGGACCTGGCCCAACAACAGGGCAGCAGCACCATCAACAAGAACCAAGTGGCGGAACTGACCTTGCGCACGAAAGCTCCGGTCGCCTTCGATCTGTCCGCGTCGTTCGAAGCGACCGGACGTTTCGTCCTGGTCGACGAATACGATATTGCAGGCGGCGGAATCATTACCGAATTGGTCCACGACGATCAAGAGTTCCTCCGCGAAGAAGCCAGACGCCGCGACTTTGCCTGGGTCAAAGGCGAAGTGACGGTTGAGGATCGTGCGCAACAATATGGTCATCGAGCAGCGGTGGTTCTGATCACCGGGGGGCGGCATACCGGCAAATCATTCCTGGCCAGAAAGCTCGAAGGCCGCCTCGTGGCGGATGGGCGTCACGCGTACTTGTTGGATGGAGAAAATCTTCGCCGTGGGCTGGACGCGGATTTGAGTGAAGAAGAGCGGGGACAAACCGCAGAAATGGCTCGGCGCTATGGCGAAGTGGCGCGACTTCTCACCGACACCGGTCTCATCGTCGTCTCCACGACGAACCCCTTCGGCCTGGCCTTCCGAGAGGCCTCACAAGCGATCAGGACCCTCGTCCATCCTGCGCCGGTCATCGCCGTCCACATGAGCAAGTCCGAAGAGGAGCCGCCGCCGAATACCGATGTGGTCCTCAGCGGCCCCACGGATTTCGACGCAGCGACTGCTCGCATTCTCGAAGAGCTGAAGCGTCGGGGTGTGCTCGCACAAGCCATTGGCGCGAAACCGATCTTCCAGTATTCGATCTAGAGTCGACTCTCCGCGGGAGACCCTGGAACACTGCGGCAGGCACTTCGTCTTATCGGTCCAGAATTTTAAAACTGCCTGTCTCGCTCCCGTTCCTCTCCAGCGGTTTGACTCACCGAAAATCCGTGTGATAGCGTAGCCTTGAAGCAAGTTTTCTCGGATCGCTGGAACAGGAGTCTATATGAAATTTGTATGCCTCAACTGCGAAACCTATATGGGCCTCGAGAAGGTTGAGAAACCAGAGGAAGGGTCGCTTGGAGTCTTTTTCGCATGTCCGTCGTGTAACGCAAAGTTTTCGATGGTGACCAATGCCGGCGAAACGAACATGATGAATGCCTTGGGGTTGAAACTGGGAGCGCGGGCAGAGCCAGCGGCGTCTATGGAAGGTTTACGCGCGTTAGCGGGAAACGGTCAAGCGGCTCCCACAGCGACTAAGCAAACTCTAAGTGCGCCGGCTGTGTCCACGACAGCAGCGTCACCGGCGAAAGCTCCTGAGAAAGCGAGTGGCTGTCCGTTCTCGGCCATGGTAGCTGAGATGGGCCTGACAGCCGGCGGTAAGCCCGAGAACGGAACCAACGCCGGATCTTCCGAGTTCACCTGGACACCCGATGCCAAGGAAAAACTTGATCGGCTGCCTGCTTTTGTCAAACCAATGGTTCAAGGCAGTGTCGAGACGTACGCGCGCAAGCACGGGTTCAAGACGATCACGCTCCAAGTCATGGATGACTCGAAGAGTGATTCGCCCAACGGCATGACGTGGTCACGGGAGGCCGAACAACGGCTCGAAAACATTCCGGACTTTATCCGGCCGATGGCCCGAAAAGAGATCGAACGTCTGGCAAAGGAACGTGGAGTGTCGACCATCACCGCTCAAGTGATGGACGAGGCGAAAGACAAGTTTATGAAGTTCATGTAAGAGCATATGTTTATAGCGGACAACGTTAAGGCCCATCCGGCCGTCTGGATGGGCCTTTCCACTATCTGCGTTCTCCGTACAGCGGCTCTCGTATGAAGTGGTGGATTTTCGCGCTCGCTCTGTGTGTTCTGTTCGTCCTTCCGCTTACCCGGTTTCTCGACGGGCATGCACTACAGCTTGCTCACCCCGATGTCTCCCGTGGAACAGGTACGACGCATACTCCTCACGACGAACATGGAAATGTTGATTGGGAGGGCTCAGTCCAAGGCGTCGCCTATTCGGAGTTCAATCATCGTTTCGCCGGACTCTTCGTATTACTATTCGGACTGGCTGAATTGGGCCATGCGTTGCGGTATCCCGTGCCCGTATGGTCCCGTTTCGTCCTGCCTGGCGCGCTCGCTGTAATTGGAGGGTTCCTCCTGGTATGGAGTGACCATGAGGCGTGGCCGATCGGGTCTCTGAGTTTTATGCAGACATTCTCCGGACAAGATCCGGAAATTCTCCAGCATAAATTTTATGGGGTGTTTGCCGCCACCGCGGCGGTAAGCGAGACGCTTCGCCGAGTCGGTTGGGCTCGCCATCCGGCCTGGGCGGCTCCATTGGTATTCTTCGGCCTGACCGGCGCACTGCTTCTCTTCGTTCACTCGCACGGAGATCACCCTGCCAATTCGATGATCGCGCTTCACCATACTCTTCTAGGAAGTCTGGGTGTCGGTGCTACCGTATCGACTGCGATGGCTTCGTGGACATCCGGTGCATCACGGCATCCAGGGAAAAAGTGGGAATTGGCCTGGGGGGGACTTGTGATCCTAATCGGTATTCAGCTGCTCCTATATTTCGAGTAGCATGATTCCGGCGAGCTTCGGTAATTGACACCCTTCCGAGGCCTATGCTACGTCTAGCTTCTCATAGTCTTCATTGCCTTAGTACGCATCTCTAACCGCCTAGAGAGTGAGGCCGGGTAGAGGAGGGAACACATGGGTGGACATAGTCACTGGGCAACAATCAAACGGCACAAAGGAGCCCAGGACGCGAAGCGCGGTAAGATCTTCACGCGAATCATCCGAGAACTCACCATTGCGGCTCGGTCCGGAGGGGATCCGGATGGCAATCCCCGCCTGCGTTTGGCTATCGCGAAGGCGAAGGAAGCCAACATGCCCGGCGACACGATGAAGAAAGCTGTCCAGCGAGGGACAGGGGAATTGCCGGGGGTGTCCTATGAGGAGTTTTCTTTAGAGGGGTATGGCCCTGGAGGGACGGCACTTCTTCTCGAAATCACGAGCGACAACCGGAATCGGACGGTGGCGGAGATTCGAAGCCTGCTGACGAAAAATCATGGCAATATGGCCGAGGCTGGTGCTGTCGCCTGGCAGTTTCACAAGAAGGGGCTTATCTCGATTGAGAAGGGGAAGGTCGATGAGGATACCCTTCTCTCATTGGCGCTCGATGCCGGGGCGGAAGATGTGAAGGTCGGTGAGAAGAGTTATGAGGTGTTCACTGATTCTCACGACTTTGAGGCTGTGAAGAAGGCGTTGGCGGATGGCAAGATCGAAACGACGCTTGCGGAAATCACGTACGTTCCCCAGAATACCATCAGGCTGGAAGAAAAACCTGCCGAACAAATGCTGAAATTGATGGAAGTGTTGGACGAACACGATGATGTTCAGAAAGTCCATGCCAACTTCGATATTCCGGATGAGGTCATGGAAAAAGTCGCCGCGACTGCGGCGGGGTAACCGTTCACCAACTCCCAACGTTGTGGTCCTCGGATAACGAGACGACATGATCGCCTTTCTCACGGGGCGGTTGGCATTCAAGGCACCTACCCACCTCACGCTTGATGTGCACGGGGTTGGATATGAAGTTCATATCCCTCTCAGCACCTATTATGCCCTCCCGAATCTCGACGAAGTGACCGCGCTGAATATTCATACGCATCTCCGTGAAGATGCGATTCAGTTGTTCGGCTTTCTCTCACACGGTGAGAAGGAATCGTTTTTGCTGCTGACCAGCGTATCGGGCATCGGTCCAAAACTCGCCCTCAGTGTCCTGTCCAGCTTATCGGTTACGGATCTGGTTCACGCCATCCAGACCGAGGATGTCGAAAAGCTTGCCACTGTTCCGGGTATCGGGAAGAAATCGGCAGGCCGTATTGCGCTCGAACTAAAGGACAAGGCAGGCAAGATCAGTGGGGCACACCCCAGAACCACGGCAGCTGAAGCCCCCTTGGTGGATGGGCCTTATGAGGATGCGCTCTCCGCTCTGATAAACTTGGGATATCGTGCCCAGGATGTCAGAGAAGCCTTGAATCGCGTGATGAAGGCGACGACAGGTTCGCTCGCGCTGAAGGAGCTCATCCGCGAAGGTCTCAAGGAACTTGCAAGGGGGTAGGACAATGCCATTCACCATTAAGAATGCCGCCAACCTTTTTATGTACAGTGTGTTTATCGGAGCGGCCCTGGCCGCCACGTTTCCAGCCAGCAGCGTCGCGCAGGAGGGTGCGGAGCCGAAAAGCACCAGAATGACCTGCGGAACGTGTCCGGACGGGTATGCGACGACCGGTGTTACGCAATCACCAGAAATTTGCAAAGAGGGTGACCCAACCCTCGTACAGTGTGTGCCGCTTGGGGTCAACATGCTGGGAGTGTGTGGGGGATGTCCCGAAGGTTATGCAGAAATAGGCAGTTCCTCAGTTCCTGCGCGATGCGGGAGTAAAGATGGTGGCCGGCTGACCCAATGCCAGTTGCGGAAGATGGAGACAAACTTGCCTGACCCGGGGCAAGGCTACAAAACGTGTCCCCCGGATTGCGGCAGCACGGCAAAGCCTGGACAGGGCGCGCTGCCCCCTCCCCCGAAGTATCAACAAATGCAGGAGAACAAAGAGAAATGAGTGTTGCGCCATGACTGAACGACTCGTGACCAATTGCGCGACAGATGAAGAGCGAGGTCTGGAGAATGTGCTCCGTCCTCAAACGCTCAATGAATATGTCGGTCAGGAGAAAATGAAGGAGTCGCTGCGGATCTGTATCGAAGCGGCCAAGCAGCGGCGGGAGGCGCTCGACCATGCCATTTTCTACGGACCGCCAGGCCTCGGCAAAACGACCATCGCTCACATTATCGCCAAAGAAATGGGGGCGGCATTGCGGTCGACATCGGGGCTGGTTCTCACCCATGCCGGTGATCTGGCGGCGATTCTGACCAATCTCCAAGAACATGATGTGCTGTTTATCGATGAAATTCATCGTCTGCCCGCATCGGTGGAGGAAGCGCTGTATCCGGCCATGGAGGACTTTCAACTGGATCTGGTCATCGGCCAAGGACCTGCAACAAGGACGGTCAAGCTTGATCTCCCGCAATTCACACTCGTGGGGGCGACGACGCGGGCCGGGTCTTTAACCTCTCCCTTGCGGGACCGGTTCGGTTTGGTCTATCGGCTGGAATTCTATGGACCATCCGAGCTGGAGGCCATTGTGACCAGATCTGCCGGAGTGTTGGGCGTCGGAATCGACCGGGAGGGGGCCGCGGAGATATCGCGCCGGGCTCGTGGAACGCCGCGGATTGTGAACCGGCTGATTAAGCGCATCAGAGACTATGCCCAAATCAAAGCGAGCGGGCATATTACCGAGCAAGTCGCCAAAGAGGGGCTGGCCTGGGTGGGAATCGATGAAGCCGGATTCGACGATATGGACCGCAAGATCCTTCTAACGATCATCGAGAAGTTCAATGGCGGACCCGTGGGTGTTGAATCCCTGGCAGCAGCGGTTCAGGAAGATAAAGGCACGATCGAAGACGTATACGAGCCCTATCTGATCCAAGCCGGATTTTTGGACCGCACCGGACGTGGTCGACAGGTCACACGGTTGGCCTATGACCACTTTAAACGATCGTCTCCCTTGCTGATGTAACGGCAGGCTCCGCCCTCCTGATCTTCTAGCGCTGTCCTTGCAATAGATTCCGCCGTTCCTGTAAAATCCTCCACTTGTCTATATGATCCCCCTTCCCTCACGGGGATGACGCAGTCCTCCCGAATTCGGTGCCCGAGGCTAGGCTCATCATGCCAAGAGACATGTCTGAATACCGTAAAGAAATCGATAGGATCGATGACGAAATCATTCGGATGCTCAACGAACGGTCGAGGAGCGTGATCGAAATCGGAAAGCTCAAGAAAGAAAAGGATGCCGAAGCCAACCTGCATACCGCCGGCCGAGAGGCTGAAATCATCGAGCGACTCACGAAGCTGAATACAGGTCCTTTTCCCAGTGACGCCATCCGATCCGTGTATCGCGAAATCATGTCGGCGTCCTTGTCCTTGGAGGCACCCCAGAAAGTAGCTTATCTGGGGCCGAGGGCGACGTTTACCCACATGGCCTGTATGCAGAAGTTCGGCTCCTCCGTCCAGTATGTGCCTGTTCACAGCATCAAAGAGGTGTTCAGCGAGGTCGAGCGCAGTCGAGCCAATTTCGGGGTGGTGCCGATCGAAAACACGACGGAAGGTGTGGTGAATCACACCCTCGACATGTTTATCGATTCCAACTTGCTGATCTATGGGGAAATTCTTCAGGAAGTCTCCCATCACCTCCTCTCGAATTCCGGGCTTATCCAGGACGTGAAGAAAATCTATTCTCATCCGCATGCCCTTGCGCAATGTCGGAACTGGCTCGAGACAAATCTTCCACATGTTCCAGCAGTCGAAGTGGCCAGCACCGCCCGAGCCGCTGAATTGTGCATCGATGAACCGACGTCGGCTGCCATTGCATCGGAATTGGCCGGCCAACTCTACGGGCTGAAGGTGATCAGAGCCCGCATCGAAGATAACCTCAATAATTTTACGCGTTTTCTGGTCCTGTCGCAGAAGCCTTCAGAGAGGACAGGGAAAGATAAGACGTCGCTGATGTTATCCGTTAAGGATAAAGTCGGCGCGCTCTATGACTTGCTCCGTCCCTTTGCCTCTCACGGGATCAACATGACCAAGATCGAATCTCGCCCATCACAACGGAAAGCGTGGGAGTACATTTTTTTCGTGGATGTCGAGGGCCATATCAATGAGGAGCGGGTCAATCGAGCAGTAGAAGAAGTCAAAGGACGTTGCCTCTTCATGAAGATTTTGGGCTCCTATCCAATCCATAGCTGACCATGGCACTACAGGTTCATCCAGATATCCTCTCGCTCAGTCCGTACGTTCCCGGTAAACCGATCGATGAGCTACAACGGGAGCTTGGCCTCAGCCGCGTCATAAAGCTTGCCTCCAACGAGAATGCACTCGGGCCTTCACCAAAAGCATTGGCGGCGCTGAGCGGCGCGCAGGATATGCTGCATCGATATCCGGATGGAAGCGCGTATCAGCTCAGGCGGGCGATCGCAGATCGTTGGAAAGTGTCGGGAGAACAAGTCATCCTGGGAAACGGATCGGATGAGATCCTTGGGCTGTTAGCCAGGACGTTCTTGACGCCCGGTGACGAAGCGGTCATGGCCGATCACACATTCGTGATCTATAAAATGGAAGTCACGGCGGTCCATGGTAAGCCGGTGATCGTCCCTCTTGTCAATTGGACACATGACCTTGAGTCAATGGTACGGGCTATTACGCCCAGGACGCGATTGCTCTTTCTCTGCAATCCCAATAACCCCACCGGGACGATGGTATCGGCGGAAGCCGTCGATCGATTCATGGCCCGGGTGCCGGAAGATGTCATTGTCGTGTTCGACGAAGCGTACTTTGAGTATGTCCGCAATCCACGATTTCCCGATGCGATGGCCTTCGTGAAGCAGGGGCGGAACGCGATCGTCTTGAGGACATTCTCCAAAATATACGGGCTGGCTGGGTTACGGATTGGGTACGGGATCGGCACATCGGAGATCGTCGATTTTCTGAATAGAGTGCGGCCTCCGTTCAATGCCAACAGTCTTGCGCAAAAAGCCGCACTGGCTGCATTGGGAGATGACGAGCATGTGGCCAGGAGTCGGGCGGTCAACGCGGCTGGGATGGAACAGATGGAACACGGGTTGCGCACACTGGGAGTGGCCGCGATCCCGAGCGAGACGAATTTTCTCTATTTTGATGCACAGCGGAATGGGAGACTGGTGTTCGAAGCGTTGCTGCGAGAGGGGATCATTGTGCGGCATATCGACGGAACGATGCTTCGTGTCACCATCGGTCAGCCCGACGAAAATGCGGCCTTCCTTCAAGCACTCAAAAAAGTGTTGGATGGGGGAGGGTAAGAAATAGTGAGGGAATCATGATCATCGTGTTGAAGCCGGAAGCGTCGGAAAGTGAAGTAGACCATATTATAGACCGACTGAGGGATCTCGGCTTGAAATCGCAAATATCCACCGGTCAGGAGCGCACGATTATCGGCGTCATTGGAGACGACCGAATCCTGCACAATCAACCTCTGACGGCGCTTCCTGGCGTGGAAAGCGTCTTGCCGATCCTTGCGCCCTGGAAACTGGTCAGTCGTGAGTTTAAGAAGGAAGCGACTATCATCGACGTCGGTGGCGTAAAAATCGGTGCTAAAAAGTTGGCCATCATGGCCGGGCCCTGTGCGGTCGAACGGCTTGAACTCACGGTGGGGATCGCACACGAAGTGAAAGCTGCCGGAGCCGCGATTCTTCGTGGCGGAGCCTATAAGCCCAGAACGTCGCCTTATTCCTTTCAAGGTTTAGGTCGTGAGGGGCTGGACTACTTGGTCGAAGCAAAAAAGCAAACCGGGCTGCCGGTCGTCAGTGAGATCCTGGACACCAGAGACATCGAACTCTTTCTTGAGAAGGCGGACATTATTCAGATCGGCGCTCGGAACATGCAGAATTTCGAGCTCCTGAAGGAAGTCGGTGCGTATGATAAGCCGGTGCTCCTGAAACGGGGCCTGTCGGCGACCATCAAAGAATTTCTCCTGTCGGCTGAGTACATCATGTCGCGTGGAAACCAGAATGTCATGCTGTGCGAGCGGGGCATTCGCACATTCGAAACGCAATATCGCAATACGCTGGATCTTGCGGCCATTCCTACGTTGAAGGAGCTTTCGCATTTGCCGGTCATTGTCGACCCTAGCCATGCCACCGGGAAGTGGGACCTTGTTGCTCCGATGTCGAAAGCCGCCGTTGCAGCCGGTGCTGATGGCCTCCTCATCGAAGTCCATTCGAACCCCGAATGTGCCCTGTGTGACGGTGAAGAGTCCATTAAGCCTTCAAAGTTCAAAGCCCTGATGGGCGACCTTAGGAATATTGCAAAGGCCGTGGGGAGAGAACTGTAGAGACACGATGGCGGTTCATTTCAGGCAAGTCGCGATCATTGGGGTGGGGTTGATCGGCGGATCGCTCGGCATGATCCTTCGGCGAAAAGCGTTGGCTGATCATGTTGTCGGCGTGGGCCGGCGTGTAGAGAATCTCAAGACCGCCGTTGCACTCGGGGCTATCGATCGGTACGTGGCCGATCCGCAAGAAGGTGTGCGCGGGTCGGATCTGGTGATCTTGGCGACGCCTGTCGATACCTATGAGCGTCACCTCCGTGAATGGGCCCATTGTCTCGCGCCCGGCGCAATAGTCAGCGATGTCGGCAGTGTGAAGGGCACCTTGGTCGAACGGTCCGAATCGGCCATGCCGATGGGTGTGCATTTCGTGGGGGCCCATCCCATTGCCGGGAAAGAAAAGACGGGAGTTGCGGCGGGGTCGGATCAGTTGTTCAAGGGCGCACGCTGTATTCTCACACCGACGAAACGAACTGATACCACGGCGCTGGAGCGAGTGAAGCAATTGTGGGAAGAGACCGGCTCGATTCTCTTGTCGATGGATCCGCATCTGCACGATCAAATACTAGGGGCGGTCAGTCACTTGCCCCATGTGGTGGCGTTCGCGTTGATGAATGCCCTGGCCGAGCTTCGGGATCAGCAGCTGCCTTCTTTGGATCTGGCCGGCCATTCCGGCGGCGGATTGCGCGACACGACGAGGATTGCCGCGAGTTCGCCGGAAATGTGGCGCGACATTTTCCTGTGGAATCGAGATAATGTGGTGTCCTATATCGACAGGTATGGACGGGCCTTGGACGAATTGAAACAACTGATCGAGGCTGGAGATGCAGCCGGAATAGAAAAAGTGCTTGAGCGGGCCAAAGGCGAGCGTGAAAAGCTGAACAGTTCCTCTTCGAGCAAATCATGACATCATTGACGATCACACCTGGCCGGCCACTTAGGGGAACGACGACAGTTCCCGGTGATAAGTCGCTCACCCATCGGGCCATCATCCTCACCGCATTGGCGGAAGGAACGAGCACGGTCTCGGGCTATTGCCAGGGCGAAGATTGTTTGAACACGATGAGGGCGTTTCAGGCGCTCGGAATTCCTATCAGACAGACTCCGACCGAATTGGCGGTCCATGGGAAGGGGTTTTGGGGGTTATCCGAACCAAACGCTCCGATCGATTGTGGAAACTCAGGAACCGGTATTCGTCTGCTCACGGGCCTCCTGTCCGGGCAAGATTTTTTCTCAGTTCTCACCGGCGACGAATCGATTCGACGCCGTCCTATGGGACGAGTTGTCAAGCCATTGCGCGAAATGGGGGCGGTCATCGGAGGCCGTAAAGGTGGGGAATTGGCTCCACTGGCGATCACAGGGTCCGGTCTTCGCGGTATTGAATACACTTCAGCGGTGGCCAGCGCGCAAATCAAGTCGTCGCTGCTTCTTGCCGGCCTCTTCGCTCAAGGAAAGACGCGTTATAGAGAGCCGAGCTTGTCGCGAGATCATACTGAACGGATGTTTCAATTCTTTGGCATTCCGCTCACGAGAGAAGAAGGGGGTCTTGTCTTGCAGGGCCGGCCTTCGATCGGATGGCGAGGTGTTCAGATCACCATTCCGGGGGATTTCTCTGCCGCCGCGTTCTTCATCGTGGGCGCAACGATCGTCCAGGGATCGGACATCGTCATTCGCAATGTTGGCATGAATCCGACCAGGACCGGCCTGATCGAAGTCATGAGAAAAATGGGGGCCGATATTCAGGTTCTGGGTCAGCGAGAGGAGGCCGGCGAACCGGTGGGAGATCTTCGTGTGAGGTCCGCTCCACTGAAAGGCGTGACGATCGGTCCCGACCTCATTCCGAAAACAATCGATGAATTTCCCGTGCTGTGCGTGGCTGCGGCTGTGGCGGATGGGGACACGGTGATTTCCGGCGCGGAGGAGCTGCGGGTCAAAGAGAGTGATCGTATTGCAACCATGAGCGGCGAATTGAAGGCCATGGGGGCTCTCATCGAGGAACGCCCGGACGGCATGATCATCAAAGGGTTGGGCCGAAGTAGAGAGAATGGCCGACTGAAGGCGGCGAGCAATGCCCAGAGTCATGGAGACCATCGTGTGGCCATGTCTCTCGCCATTGGCGGGCTCACGGCGGAACAACACATGTCCATTGCCGACACGGGTTGTGTGGATACGTCCTTCCCCAATTTTGAGGGGTCGCTCGCGCAACTGTTGGCGGGTTCTGTGTAAACAGACGGCTGTGGCTGAAGAGTTTGAAATGGAGACGCATTGAGTGGTTATCGCAATTGATGGACCTGCCGGAGTGGGCAAGAGTACAGTGGCCAAGTTGTTGGCGACTCGCCTTGGGTATCTCTATCTTGATACCGGGGCATTGTACCGAGCCGTCGCATGGAAAACCTTGCAGTCAAACACACATCCGACTGATCATGAACAAGTGGTAAAGCTGTTGCAGACGACCTCGATTCATATGCAATTTCAAAGAGGCTCGATGCAGGTCTTGGTCGATGGCATCGACGTCACGGGCGAACTCCGTGCGCCCGACGTGACATCTGCCGCATCCATCGTGTCTGCCATTCCGGCAGTTCGCGAATGGCTGCTGCCGATCCAGCGTCAAATCGGTCAGCGAGGCTCGGTCGTCGCGGAAGGGCGCGATGTCGGCACAAAGGTCTTTCCCGCGGCTCCGTTCAAGTTCTTCTTGGAAGCGGACGCCAGTATACGAGTCGCAAGACGGCACCGTGAGCTGGTGGCTGCGGGACGCGGCGGGGCGATTGAAACGACGTTTCAGGATTTGTCTGACCGGGATCGGCGCGATAGGACCCGTTCGATCGACCCATTAATTCCAGCGGCTGACGCGAAATCGATTGATACCTCCACCCTCAGTCCCGAACAGGTGGTGGAACAGATGATCGCGGCTGTGTCGACCGGGTCGTGAGCGGGATCGTCTACGGATTCTTGTGGGTTTTGGCACGGGTTGTCGGGTGGATCTGTTTTCGGTATCGGGTGGAAGGACAGATCCCTCGCACCGGCGGCGTACTGATCGCCGCAAACCATGCCAGCTACCTCGATATCCCGCTACTCGGCTGTGGGATGACTCGGAGGGCTTGGTATCTGGGACGGAATGACTTGTTCCCGATCCCGGTATTGAACAGGATTTTGCAGTCATTGGGCTGGATTCCTGTGCGACTTGGGCGTCTCGACCGAGAGGCGTTCGGAAAAGCGATCAACCTGATTCGATCAGGTCAGGTGGTGGTCATTTTCCCGGAAGGTGGGCGAAGCCATGATGGTCACCTCCGTCCGCCGAAGGCCGGGATTGGAGTGATTGTGTCGCAGACGGGGTGCCCGGTCGTCCCGGCATATCTGAAGGGGACCTTCGATGTGTTGCCCACCGGGGCTCGGTGGCCTCGATGGCGCCAGGTCAGGGTGCGATTTGGGGAGCCCATCATGTTCGAAACAGGGGCTCGGAAAGAAAGGGCGGAAACAAAACAGTTTTATCAACAGGTCAGCCGTACGGTGATCGAACAAATTGCAGCCTTGGGTCAAGTTCCCGTTCCAAGGGGAAAGGATGACCCAGCTCCGGAAACACCGAACAGGCCGACCGCCGGGGTTCACAACGCTGAGTGAACCCGGCGCCTTCACCATCAGCACCCGACGAAGGTCGGAAGAGTAGGATGTGTATATGGGTACGGTATCCAACAGCAGTGACGCTCAGTTAGACCGCAATGCCTTGGCCGCGTTGTATGAGGAAACATTTCGCAACCTGGAAGAAGGCACGATTACAGAAGGCCGTGTGGTGGCACTCACCAAGGACAAAGTGATCGTCGATATCGGCTACAAATCGGAGGGGATGATCCCGAGTGACCAGTTCTCATCCGAGGAACTTCAGAACCTCAAGATCGGTGATCGTCTCCAAGTCTATATCGAAGAATGTGAAGATGCGGACGGGAATCTAGTTCTTTCCAAGGAAAAAGCGGACAAGATGAAGATTTGGGAAGAACTTGAGAAACTCTACAAGGATGAGAAGAGCATCGAAGGGAAGATTGTCTCGCGCATTAAGGGCGGCATGATGGTTGATATCGGTGTCAAGGCGTTCTTGCCGGGCTCGCAGATTGATCTCCATCCTGTTCGGGACCTGGATGGGCTCGTTGGAAAGACCTTTCCCCTCAAGATCATCAAGATCAACCACAGGCGGGGTAACGTCGTCGTATCCCGGCGCGTATTGCTGGAAGAAACACGGGATAAGAAACGACAGACGACTCTGGCCAATCTCAAAGAAGGTCAACTGATTCAGGGGACGGTCAAGAACATCACCGACTACGGATCCTTCATCGACCTCGGCGGGATCGACGGGTTGCTTCACATCACCGACATGTCTTGGGGGCGAGTGGGACATCCATCGGAACTGTTTACCGTGGGAGATAAGGTCGAAGTCACGGTCTTGAAATACGATCGTGAAACAGGCCGTATCTCTCTGGGGCTCAAGCAGAAGAGCGCGGATCCTTGGACCAATGTCGCCGGCAAGTATCCGATCGGCACCAGGGTCCGTGGCCGCGTGGTCAGCCTGACAGATTATGGAGCGTTTGTGGAACTCGAGCCGGGTGTGGAGGGACTGGTCCACGTTTCAGAAATGTCGTGGACACACGAAGTGCGGCATCCGTCGAGAGTCGTGTCGGTCGGCGATCAGGTCGAAGCGGCGGTGCTGAACATCGATCCGGCAAGCCGCAAGATTTCCTTGGGAATGAAACAGACGGCGCCCAATCCCTGGGATATGATCGAGAGTAAGTATCCGATCGGGACTCGCATTGAGGGCAAGGTGAAGAGTCTGACGGATTTCGGTGCCTTCGTCGGACTTGAAGAAGGGATCGACGGCCTCATCCATATTTCAGACATGTCGTGGACGAAACATATTAAACATCCTTCCGAGCTCTTCAAAAAAGGGCAAAAAGTCGAAGCGATGGTGTTACGCATCGACAAGGAGAAGGAGCGACTTTCATTGGGCTTCAAACAGTTGAGCCGTGACCCCTGGGATGAAGCGATCCCATCGAGATATCACGTCGGTGACTCGGTGACCGGCAAGGTGACGAAGGTCGCCGATTTTGGGATCTTCATCGAACTCGAGGGTGGAGTGGAAGGATTAATCCATGTCAGTGAATCCGGTCTTGAACCTTCCATGAAGCTCGAAGAAAAGTTTAAGTTGCAGGATGACGTCGCGGCAAAGATAATCAAGGTCGATCGAGAAGAGCGCAAGATCGCTCTCAGTCTTCGCGACCATCAACTGGACTGGGAACGCAAGCAGGTTGATGACTATCACTCGACACAGGGTGTGCTGGACCAAAGCCTCGGTCGGGCCGCCAAGCAGAGCCGGAAACGGTCACAAGCGGAAGATCAAAACTAGGTCGGTTTTCATAATGATGCAGGGCATGTGTAATGGCGGATGACGTGACACAGACCGAACGCCCTCCCAAGCGCCATGTGTTCCGCAAAGCCTTTTGGCTGTTCATGGCGGGGGTGGGGATTTTGGTCCTGATGAATGTGTTGTTCCCCGATCTCGACTTGTCCAGTGAGGATCGGATTGCATTGATTCGAGTCGAAGGCGTCATCTTGGATTCGCAAACGACTGTCGGAGAGCTGAAGCGATTCAGCGAAAACCCGTCCATCAAGGCCATCGTTCTCCGGATCGATACCCCGGGGGGCGGTGTGGTGCCGTCGCAAGAGATCTATGATGCGGTCAAGCGAGTTCGAAGCAAGAGTAACAAAGCCGTCATTGCCTCGATGGGCAGTGTCGCGGCATCGGGAGGGTACTACATCGCTGCCGCAACAGACCGGATTGTGGCCAATCCTGGGACGCTGACCGGGAGCATCGGCGTCATTATGGAAACCGCCAACGTGGAGGGATTGCTGCAGAAAATCGGCGTGGAAGGGGTCGTCATCAAGAGTGGAAAATATAAGGATGTGGGTTCTCCTCTGCGCAAGATGAGTGCGGAGGAGAGGGCCTTGCTGCAAGCCGTGATGGACGACGTGCATAAGCAATTTATCGAGGCTGTGGCTGAAGGCCGTTCGATGGAACTTCGGACTGCTCAGGCGTTGGCCGATGGCCGAATCTTTACCGGACGTCAGGCCAAGGACGCGAAACTGGTTGACGAACTTGGAGACCTTGAAGACGCCATTCAATTGGCTGCCGAGGTCGTCGGAATCGAAGGCGAACCCAAGGTTGTTGAACCACGACGCCGGTTCTCGCTGCGTGAGATTTTGGACTCGAAGCTCAGCACGATGTTTCCCAAATTGGATATTCAACCGGGCGTGAGTTTGAAGTATCTTATGGCCTTTTAGCGGTGTCGATGCGGGCTGGGTGTTCATCGAAGCGAAGGGAGAGTGGACATGACCAAGGCGCAGATCATCGAGCGGGTTTCTGAGCAGGTCACCACGTTGACCAAGCGACAGGCGGAAGTGGTCGTCAACACGATTTTCGATTGTGTCCGGGACTCGCTGAAAAACGGCGACAAAACGGAGATTCGGGGTTTCGGCAGCTTTCGTCTGCGAGCTCGTCGGATGAAGGAAGGGCGGAATCCAAAGACCGGGGAAACCGTAGCCGTACCGGCCAAACGGGTGCCGTTTTTCAAGGCCGGTAAAGAGCTGAAAGAATTGCTCAATCAATAGCGACAGTCTTCTTCAAGAAGGACTTATGTCGACATCAGATTTCTCTCAGTCCGCTGCCACGGAAATCCGCTGGACCGACGGCGCACTCAAACGGATGGAGCGGGCGCCCATATTTTTGCGCGGCATGGTTCGCCGTTTGGCCGAGAAGAAGGCCCGAGAACTCGGATATGGAGAAATTACGGAGGAGATCCTCGAACAGTTCAAGGGCCAGATGATGGGACGCATGGGAGGAGAAAGCGGGATGACGGCAGCCGCCGAAGAGATGGCCGGCGGGCGTCTCCCGTGGACCGCTACGGCGAAAGAACGATTGGCCACCGTGCCTGAGTTTATGCGGGCGATGATCAAGCAGATCGCGGAAGAGATTGCAAGAGAGCGCGGGCATCTCGAGGTGAACGTCGAGTTGTTCGAGAAGGTCGAGGCGCTTGGTGATGTTCAGGAGGTCGGCGGCCCCCCGATGGAATGGACTGCGGAAGCGGTGGAATTGCTCCAAGACAAGCTGAAACACTCGCCGCCCATCGCGTTGGATTTCGTGACCGACATGTTGAAGCGCGACACTGAGGATCTGGCCAGGGGGAAAAATCTGACTCGTATCGATGCATCGGCTTTACGGGATTTATGGGATACCCCGCAAGCTCGGGTTGGTTGGACCGATGAAGCTTGGAAACGTCTTCAAACATCCCCCGACTTCGTACGCAGTGGAATCAGAAAAGCCGCTGAACGGCGAGCCCGCAAGCTGGGCTTGAAGGAGATCGATTCCGACCATCTAACGGTCTTTCGGAATCAGGCGATGATGAAGGCCGTCAAACGTATCCGGTCATTCGGGTACCAGGAGTTGACGTTCGAGGCCTTTGATACAGCTCTTCAGAAAACCAAGCGCCTGCAAGGGAATGATCAGGCAGAGAAACGTCTCCAAGAGATTCGTGGCCACTTTGCCGACCCATCGACAAAGAAGCCTGAAGGAGGGACGCTCGGAGCCGACCTTATGGATCGTTTCCGCAAGTATCTCAAAGGCGAAGGCACACTCTGACCGCCGACACTTCCTGTCCCATCACATTCTGTGCGGCCATCGACAACAAACTATTCGATCGCGAAGTGGTCCGGTCAGTGGGTCTCCGCCTGCTGGGGCCAGAACTTGTGCCGGATCTGAGGGAGTGGTTCGTTATCGAAGTTGGGGATGTCGTAGAGACAACGATCGATCGTCGCGACTTCCTCTTCGGTCAGCGGTAACGTCACTTTTTTCTTCCAGAACTGATCAAGGGTAAAGTAGTCGGCGGACTGGGGTTTCTGAGCCAACAACTCCTGCATTTTTTTGAAGCCCGGCGTATCCACACCAGGGACGCGCCCCTTGTTCCGATCAAGACACCACATCAGAACTTCGGCGATCCCATACATCGTGATGTCGACATTCACTATAGTGCTCATGCTTATCCTCCTAAAATAGAACGCAGCATCATAGCGTAAGCGGATGCTGAAATTCAAAGGCTGATGTGTGAGCACAGCAGATTGCGAGGGAGAAGATCGCCTCTGTATACTGAGCTTTCTGGTACGGGTGCTCATAGGTCTTCTGGTCCTAACAACCTAAAATCGTGGGGATAGTGTGCTCGTGAGACGGAAACACCATGTGGAGAGGTTGATCGTCGGCATCGCTTTGCTGGGTCTCTTGGCCGGTGACGGCTTCTGGGGTTGCTCAAAGACAGACCCCTATACTCCACCGGATCCCTTCTATTACTTTGCCAGTTACAAAGTGGGCAAGAATCCGACAACGATTACCACCGGGGACCTGAATCAGGATTCATTCACCGATCTGATCACTACGAACATTGCAAGCAATAGCGTGTCCATTCTGTTGGGCAACGGTGACGGAACGTTTAAAGATCAGGTCCAACTCCATGTCTGCCAGGAACCGCGTGCCCTGGCAATGGGCGACTTCAACGAAGACGGGCATGCCGATGTTGCCTTGGCTTGCTCCGGCGGCGATGAAATCTCGCTCTTACTCGGCCATGGAGATGGAAAGTTTGAAGAGGGTCAACGGTACCCGGTCCATCGCACACCGATCGCGCTAGCCACGGACGACATCAATGGCGATCACCATGCTGATCTGGTGGTCGCGCTGCGTAACGACAAGATTAAGGTCTTCCTGGGCAATGGAAGGGGTGAATTCCGGCATGGCGTTCAATATGAGTATGGAGACACGCCCACGTCGGTGGCTTTGTCGGATCTCAACGGCGACGGGAGACTGGATTTAGTCGTCACGAATGGAGGCCCTATGTCGAACGCCGTCTCCATTTGGCTCGGCAATGGCGACGGATCATTTCGCGATCCCAAAGACTATCCCACTGGACACCGACCCCTCGGTGTGAGCTTTGCCGATTTCAATAACGATCAGCATAGCGACCTCTTGGTCATCAATGGAGAGAAGGACAGCTTCACCACGTTTCTCGGCAACGGCAATGCGACATTTCGGCCAGGCAAAGATTCGGGTGCCGACGCCGGACCCAACTTCGGCTTGGCGAGGGACTTTAATGGCGATCATTTAGTGGATGTCGCCATCGTCAACCTTCAATCAAATGACCTGTCCATCTTGTTCGGAAAAGGCGACGGGACTTTTCATTACCCTCCGAGAAACTACCGGACGAAGTCCGGCCCGTTCGCTCTGTCATCCTTTCGGGTCACGACGAGCGGGGCGGAGGAACCGGGGTTGGCCATTGCCGACAACGGAAGCGGTAGTGTCTCCATCTTCCTTCACCACGGTCTCAAACCGATTGCAAAGTCGGAGGCAAAAGAGTAGTGGGGCGACCGATCGGCATCTATTCTTGACAGCCCGGGAGCCCTTCGCTAGAGTGACCGTTGGGCAAAACCACGCAAGATTTACGAGCCTAACGATGGCACTTCGATCCTTCGCATGGTGGTTCATGATTGGGGCCTTAATGACCCTCTCTGTCTTGATGGTGCAGGGCGGGGTTCGCGATTTATGGGAGGGGACTCAGCCGGCTGGAGGCACAAATGTGTTCGTGTATTTTGGCACGACTCTCATCGGTGGGGGATTGCTCGCCGGGTGTGTCGCGTTAATCATGAATCGCCTTCGGTAGTCGCAGAGAGCGGGACATGTATGCAATGCCTCAAGTGCAGAGGGTTCATGATGGTGGAGCGGCACTATACCCTGATCAACAGGAGAATATACGCCCGCTGCCTAAATTGCGGGTTTTGGATTGATTTAGCCGATCTCCTCAGATTTTTTCATAAAGTTCTTGATAGTGGGCGGAAAGGTGATAAAGTGCGCGAATCGTTCATTTTCTAAGAGAGGCGGTCGTTTTTGGATCAGAAGGACCCCATCCGACCTGACCCTCGTTTGCGGAACTGGGGCCGAACTCTCTGGTGCCTGAATCTCCTCGCGGCATTCTCTCTCCCGTTGATCGGATTCTCGATTTATCCTGCCTCTGCGATGGAGGCGCATTCCAAGAGCCAGGTCATCCACACCGTCAGCTATGTTCCGCAACCTCTCCCCTGGAAGCGAGTTCCTGCGCACAGTATTCTTTTGAAGGAATTGCGGTCAGGCCGTGTGCTGTTCGAGCACGAGACTGAGAAACGTCTGTCTCCTGCCAGTCTGACCAAGATCATGTCGGCTCTGGTCATTCTGGAGAAAGGCCGCCTCGATGATCTGGCAACTGTGAGCAAGAATGCCGCACGGGCTCCGAAGACTCATCTGCGTCTAAGAGTCGGCGAAGTGTTTCGTCTTGGGGATTTGTTGAAGGCCATGATGATGGTTTCGGCCAATGACGCCTGCCTGGCGGCCGTTGAGCATGTCGGAGGCGACGAAGAGCAATTTGTGATGTTGATGAATGCGAAAGCAGGTGCCCTCGGTTTATCCGATACGCATTTCAGTAACGGCTGCGGCTTTGACAGTCCCGATCACTATTCGACGGCGGAAGATCTTGCGAAACTCAGCGAGGTAGCGATGCAGAACGCCGTGTTCCGAGAGCTGGTGAGAGAAGAGCGGGAAATTATCACGCCCGTCAGTGGGTACCGTGCATATGTCCTTCATAATACGAATCGCCTGCTTGGTCGCGTTCCCGGTGTAGAAGGGGTGAAGACGGGATTCACATCCAAAGCCGGCAGATGTCTCATTGCCAAAGTCTCTCAAAACGGCAGCGACTTGCTGCTCGTCATTCTGAACTCGAACCGCCGGTGGAATACCGCCAAAAGCCTGATCGACTACGGTCTTCGTATGACCAGTCCCATCCAATAGCCTCCTTCGTGGGTCCTTACGGCATGACCCATTTCCGGGCTGCCCTACTCATACGCGAGTAGCGCAGAAATCATGTGAGCAGGCTGCATGCGACCGATTGTTCCTTGAGTCAAGTCCCTGGTCGGCGATGGGGATCAACGGAAGGAAAAGGACTAATGCGGCTGGGCAAACTCGATGTTGATGTCTTTCCCCAGATAGTTCACCTGGAAGCCTTGTCTATCATAGGCCAGGACCGCGCCCATCACGTTTTCATCGCCATACTCTTCCTTGCCCAGTAACTTTCGAATGTCTTCCGGGCTTTCGCTGGTGAGCACGTTTCGAAAGATGCCCCGTGTTTTGTGGGCGAACCGATTATTGATGAAGAGCAGATCGACCTTGCCATCCTGAATGCGAACCCCCGCCATCGGGCCGGTTGGTTTGCGTTGGTCAAGCAGGAAGATGAATGCGGCCTCCTGTTCGGCCTTGATGCCAGAAATCTTTTCATTCACGAGGGTCTCGATGGCTTTGGTTTCGGAGTCGCCGAGTTTAACCCCGAAGAGCGAAATGTCGGCGCTCGAAATAGTCTTTGATTCCATGACATCGTTCTTACTCAATTCATACGGGTCGGCATGCGCTGAGCCCAGCGCAAGAAGAAGAGCCGAAAACAGGATGGTTGACAATCGCGCGGCGCTCTCCATGGCTTGCTCGTTTCGTTCTTTCTGAGATCAGCGAATGGCCTGAGTGGTCGTGCCCGGTAGGCTTCTACACAACATGGGCTTCATTGTAGCC
Source organism: Nitrospira sp. (assembly GCA_024760525.1). Classification (NCBI taxonomy): domain Bacteria; kingdom Pseudomonadati; phylum Nitrospirota; class Nitrospiria; order Nitrospirales; family Nitrospiraceae; genus Nitrospira; species Nitrospira sp. Next base: position 3,631,361 of record CP060499.1, on the reverse strand, counting down.
AAGCGGAATCTAACCTGCAAGGAACGGCACGTAGAAAAGACGGCTGGACATCGTCCGGTGAAGGGACATCTGTCGGTGCGTAAGAGTTATGATTGCCGCTCTGTCGCCAGCAACATCTCACCGAGCCGACGAAGCCGGAGAAAGTACGGCTGACAATCACCGTCCAATTCCCCGGTCAGATCGTCCAGGTCGCCCAAACAATCCTTCACAATGGCAAGCCGTTGATGATCGAGACCCTCGGAACTGTCTAGGTAGTAGACCACACAGCCGCTGATGACGGTGTCGAGCGTCATCAATTGCCCCTCGTGTGGGCTTGAAAACTGAGGCCATCCGTTGGCGCAATGTTGTTCCCACGCGGTGGCGATCATAGTCCGAGTCATGAGGTGCCTCTTCGCTTCTCCGGCATGTGACGAGGAATCACCCTAGCGCAGGAAGAAGTCGCGGAGCAAGTGTCTCGACATCAGCTCGACAATGAAGGTTGCTGTGGGATCGTGCGCCTAGGGGTACAGCCCACGTTGGAGATGAGCTTGGGCGACTTGATCGATCCCGCTCATCAGCGCTGCCATGCGCATCGAAACTCGGCGTTCAGTCGAAAAATGAAGCGTGCGCTGAAACGCGGAGGTGATGATTTCTTGCAGCCGATGCTGGATATCCGTTGCACTCCAGAAAAAGCGCTGAAGATCCTGCACCCATTCGAAGTACGACACGATGACACCGCCGGAGTTTGCGAGAATGTCGGGAATCACGAAGATGCCCTTGTCTGCGAGAATGCTGTCGGCCTCCAGCGTCGTCGGGCCGTTGGCACCTTCGGACAGGATCCGGCACCTTAGGGAATTCGCATTCTTGGCCGTGATCTGCTCCGAGAGTGCCGCGGGAACGAGCACGGTACACTCCAGTTCGAGCAACTCCTCATTGGTGATCGCCTCTCCCAGCTTGGTTTCCTGTAGCGGCAGTCCGGGAGCACGGCGAATCACCTCCAGGACATCCAACCCCTTGGCATTGTAGATTCCCCCGCTGACATCACTGACAGCGATGACGCGCGCGCCTTGTTGTTGCATGATGCGAGCGGTGTGTGAACCGACATTGCCAAATCCTTGAATGGCCACCGTGGCCTTCTCCATCGACAGCTTCAGATGTCGCAGGGCTTCCTGCGTGACATAGACGACTCCGCGCCCCGTCGCTTCTTCCCGGCCCAAGCTGCCGCCGAGCGACAGAGGTTTGCCGGTAACGACGCCGGGGACGGCATATCCGACTTGCTGGCTGTAGGTGTCCATCATCCACGCCATGATTTGCGCATCGGTCCCCACGTCCGGGGCCGGGACATCTTTGTCCGGTCCAATGAGCGGAAAAATCTCCGCCGCGTAGCGCCTGGTGAGCCGCTGGAGCTCCGCGGAAGACAGTCGTTTAGGCGCAACCTTTACTCCGCCTTTCGCCCCGCCATATGGTAAACCGGCAAGCGCGCATTTCCATGTCATCCACATAGCGAGAGCAGCGACCTCACCAAGGTTCACGTCGGGATGGTAACGCACGCCTCCCTTTGAAGGGCCGCGTGATGAATCGTGCTGAACCCGATAGCCGGTAAAGACTTCCACATGGCCATCGTCCATTCGGACCGGAAGACTGACGACCAAAGAACGTTGAGGGAGCTTCAGACGTTCACGGAGATTAGAGTCCAGATGCATGGCCTCGGCTGCCTGATCGAATTGTGCGACCGCCAGGCGAAAGGTCGGGGTATCAAGCTCTTGCATCATGCTCCTTTCGATGAACGTCATCGATGGTCGCGCACCGGCGGTCAAGCCACCGCGGACCAATTGCGTGAAAACACCCTCGCAAAGGTTTGAGCGAGTTCCTGTTTGACGGCGTCCACGGAGACCGTGGCGTTGCGCGCCGCCGCCATGGATGTCACACGGCAATCGGGAAACCCGCATGGATGAATCCGGAGGAAAGGCGTCAAATCTAAATCCACGTTGAGAGCAAATCCATGTAAGGTCACACCTTGTTCGATTCGTACACCGAGAAAGGCGATTTTCTGTGGTTCAGGCGTCATCACCCACACACCCGGCTTGCCGGTCATGCGAGAACCGGTAATGTTCCAGCGGCCAAGCAATCGAATGATCACTTCTTCCAATAACCAGACCAACTGTCTAGGCCCGGTCGCGAATCCAGCAAGCTTAAGGATGGGATACACCACGATCTGTCCTGGGCCGTGATACGTGACTGATCCCCCGCGGTTCACGTAGTGCAGGTCCGCTCCGTTCCCGCACAGGGCAGCCTCATTTCCTCCCCAATGCGATGGTTTCGTCCTTCGTCCCAGCGTATAGACGGCTCGATGTTCGAGAATCAAAACGGTATCCGGTCGAAGATCAAGGACACGTTCCTCATGCATGCGAGACTGGAGTTGCCACGCTGTGAGATAGGGCACCGGCTCAGGAAAGATGCGGACCGGTCCGGGAGGACAATTAAGAGAGTCGAAATTCGGAGAGGGGGTGATATTCGGATCGGTCACAGGGCCATCGGTGAAGACCGGCTTATCCATGAGGCTCAAAGCGCACCTACCGTGTGTGCCTAGGAGATGCAATGGCAGAAAGAAACAGCAAGCTCGGCATGGAGGGATTATTGTTGCATAACTCACGATGCAGAGGGAAGTCGGGTTCCGAGGGCAACCTGGTTGCCCTCGGAACGAAGAGCCTACTTGATGGCTGCGAAGAGTTCCTTGATCTGAGGGGTCTTTAGTTTCTTGAGGGCTTTCGCTTCGATTTGGCGGATACGCTCCCGCGTGACGGACAAGCTTTGGCCGACCTGCTCCAATGTGCTGGCTTCATCGTAGCCGATCCCGAAGCGCAGCCGGATGACGGTTTGTTCTCGCGGAGTGAGCGTGCCGAGGATGCGATCCAAGTGTTGAGTCAATTCACTCCGGTGGACATGCGCGTCAGGTGGCACGGCTTGTTGGTCGGGAATCATGTCTCCGAACTGGGTATCTCCGTCACCGATCGGAGTCTCCAATGCCACCGGCTCCTGAAACGCCAAGACGGTCTCGCGAAGCCTTTCCGGTCTCATGCGCAGCACATGTGCAATCTCCTCCAACCGAGCCGGTCGCCCGAACTGCTGCCCCAGTCTTCGCATCACACGCAGGATTCGATGCGAAGCTTCGGTTTGGTGGACTGGAATGCGAATCGTCCGCGATTGGTCGGCAAGCGCCCGTGTGATGCCTTGCCGAATCCACCATGTCGCGTACGTGCTGAATTTGAAGCCTTTCCGATACTGATATCGTTCAGCGGCTTTCATGAGGCCGATATTGCCCTCCTGGACGAGATCCAGGAGACTCAACCCCCGCCCTGTGTAATGCTTGGCGACATCCACCACTAGGCGAAGATTGCACCGTACGAGCTCATCCTTTCCTTGCTCCAGGATGATTCTGGCGGATCGGATTTCATCGAGCACTACGTTGAGTTGCTTTGCGGTCGCTACCGCTGGTTTGGAGTCAGCATCCAACGGATTCAGAACGGCCACCAACGCCTTCTCCGCGTTGTCCAATGCGGTGGCCGAAAGCCCGCTCAATCGTCTGACGATTTGGAGCACCTTAAATGTTTCGGCTACAACCGATGACCGTTTGGATTTGAGAAGGGTCTTCATGGCTTGTCGAAGAGCGATGCGAATGCGTCGTGTCCCTTGGTCGACGCGCTTGGCAATTACGATCTCTTCTTCTCGCGTCAAGAGCCCGCGTTCGCCGAATGAACGGAAATACAAGGCTTCCAAGAGGAATGGACTGGCCCCCTGACTAGTGCGCATGACCGGCTGGGGTTTCTCGTCCGTACCGGAATCCTCAGCCTCTCCCCGACCAATCATTCCCAACATGCCGCTTGCCTTCGCGTCATCGGCATCGACATCCGGGACGAATGCTTTGTGTATCTCCTCGACTCGAAGTTCTTCTTTCATCGTTTCACCCTCATGTTGGTTGAACGTCATCTACCCTATTAGAGCCGTATTGAGCTGAGAAGATTCAACCCGGGATCTACCTAATCTACGGATGGTACGAAGCAAAAGGGATGCTGGATTGAAGATGAGAAATCGCAGGTCTAATCAGCTCGAAAAAACAGAATAATTAGAATGAGCTAATGAGGAAGCTTAGGACAAACTGTCTCAGTTATGCGGCATCTATGTAGGATCGGCATCAGCCGATCGGCTGAAATGCCACACTATTTAGGGAGCAGTCCCTTTATGAATGGTGCAAGGGTATCGATTGGAATCGGGAAGATCGTGGTCGAGTTCTTCTCAGCCGCAATCTCGACGAGTGTCTGGAGATAACGAAGTTGAAGGGCAGCGGGATTCTGACTGATGACGTCGGCGGCCTCAGCGAGTTTCTGCGCGGCTTGAAATTCACCCTCAGCGTGAATGATTTTGGCGCGCCGTTCCCGTTCTGCTTCGGCTTGCCGGGCAATCGCACGTTGCATGTCTTGAGGAATATCCACATTCTTCACCTCGACCGCAGCAACTTTGACTCCCCAGGGCTCGGTCTGCTGATCGATAATTCGCTGCAGCTCGGCATTGATGTCGTCGCGCTTGGAGAGGAGGTCGTCGAATTGGCTCTGGCCAAGCACACTGCGGAGGGTGGTCTGGGCTACTTGCGAAGTCGAGTAGAGATAATCTTGAACGGCAAGCACCGCGCGTTGAGGGTCAACCACCCTGAGAAAAATGACGGCATTCACTTTCACGGAAATGTTGTCTCGCGTGATGACGTCCTGCGAGGGAACTTCCATCGTGACGGTTTGAAGATTGACACGCACCATCTGCTGGAGTACGGGGATCACCAACCGAATGCCGGGTCCTTTCACTGTCTGAAACTTGCCAAGAACAAATACGACGAGTCGTTCGTATTCCATGACGCGCTTGAAGCTGGCATAGAGCACGAGTCCCAGGAGGACCAACGGTATGAGCAATGACATGGCGGCTGCTCCTTCTTTTCGGTTCGGTTACCTGTGGGCAGGGGCGACCTTGACCGTCAGTCCCTCAACTGACATCACCTCTGCGGCCTCTCCCTGTCGAATCGGAGTTTGGCTGATCGCCTCCCAGATCTCTCCTTGCAAGGTGATCTGACCGCGGGGGTTGAGATCCGTCCGTGCGATTCCGATCGATCCAATCATCCCTTCGGCGCCCGTAACCGGCCTGCGACGCCCGCCCTTGACAGCCGTCCACGCAATGACGCCGATCAGGGCGCCGATCGTCATGACAGTCGGCAATAAGAACGACAGGGACACCTGCAAAAAAGGCGCATCACTCTTGATGAGCAACAGACCGCCCAACGTCATCGCGGCCAAGCCGCCCAATGCGAGTAATCCATAGCTGGTGACGGAGATTTCGAGCAAAAGGAACACGGCGCCAAGTATTACAAGGAGAACGCCTGCATAGTTCACGGGAAGCGATTGGAGCGAATAGAACGCGAGGATCAAACTGATGGCCCCGATGATACCGGGAAGGATTGCGCCGGGGCTGTAGAGTTCGGCCATGATCCCAATCGTTCCGATGGACATCAGGAGATAGGCGATGTTGGGGTCGCTCAGGGTCTTGAGTACCTCCAAACGAGTACCCATCGGGAATTCACGGAGCGTAGCGGTCTCGCCCGATAATGTGAATGATCCATGGGGAAGCGCAATCTTTCTCCCCTGAAGGTATTTCAACAGCGTGGGGATATCCTCAGCGATCAGATCGATGATTTTAAGTTTCAGGGCTTCCTGCTCGGTGGCCGATAGGCTTTTGCGAACCGCATCTTCGGCCCATGACACATTTCGTCCACGCTGTTCCGCGATGCTCTTAATGTAGGCCACCGCATCGTTTTCCACCTTCTCCTTCATCGTGTTGTCCATCTCGCCGCCGCCCATTGCGACCGGGTGCGCGGCTCCGATGTTGGTACCCGGCGCCATGACGGCCACATGGGCCGCCATCGTAATGAAGACTCCCGCAGAGGCGGCACGTCCTCCCGAGGGAGCGACGAACACGATGACCGGAATAGGCGAGCCGGTAATATCCTTGATCATCAGACGCATGGAGGTGTCCAACCCTCCGGGCGTGTCGAGTTTCAAGATCAGAGCGTGCGCACCAGACGATTGAGCAAAGGCGAGAGCATCGTGCAGGTATTCCGCCGCGACGGGGTTAATGATCCCCTCATAGGTTGCGACGATAATATCATCGGCATGGGCGGGACTATTGGACAGCGTCAGGCAGAGGGCCAACCCCGGTCCCACAATCGCCGCGGTGAGGCCACGGAAACACGGACTTCTCTTTTTCCGACCATCACGAGGCATCGTGAAAAATGTCAATGATGAGAGGATCTTACGGCCCGCTTGCCACCCTGTCAAGGAATAGCGTTTGGTTGCAAAGCAGGGAACGAACCTCCTAGAATGCGCGGCATGTCAGCATTATCTAACGGCGAACGGATCCATCTTGTCGATCAAAAGCGGCGACAGTATGCCCTCACGCTGAAAGCGGGAGAGACGTACCAATTCAGCGGGCAGAAAATTGCGCATGATGCACTGATCGGCCGTCCCGACGGATCCCTCGTGACGCTCTCGGGCGGCAAAAAGATGGTGGCGATCCGACCGACCTTTGGGGAATATGTGCTCAAGATGCCCCGAGGGGCACAGGTCCTTTATCCAAAGGATCTCGCGATCATTCCGATGTGGGCGGATATCTATCCGGGCGCTCGAGTGTTCGAGGCCGGAACGGGATCAGGCGCATTGACCATGGCGTTGTTGCGCGCAGTTGGGCCCGGCGGTTTGGTGGTGACGTATGAAGTCCGGGACGACTTTGCGCAGACGGCTCTGACGAACATTACCCGTTCCATGAATCCAGCCAATCTGGTCACTTTCAGGAAAAACGCCTATGAGGGCATCGATTTGCTCGACGACGAGGTGCCGTTTGATCGTGTCGTGCTCGATCTGCCGGAACCGTGGCAGGTCGTTCCTCATGCGGCCAAGGCGCTTCGATCCGGTGGCATCTATTTGAGTTTTGTCCCCACCGTGCCTCAGGTCATGAAGACCGTCGACGCGCTCGAACGAGAGACAGTGTTCGGTATGATCGAGACGTTTGAGACGTTATTACGAACCTGGTCCGTGCAAGGCCGGAGCGTGAGGCCTGATCATCGTATGGTTGCTCATTCTGGGTTCATCACCGTGGCTCGAAAGGTGGAGCCGGGGCTGCTCGGTTCAAGGGCTGAGCGAGAAGCTGCCCTCGATGACGACTCGGGAGATATGCCTGATGCAGCAGAAGAGGAGCGGAGCCGATGAATAGGTTGGAAGGCAAGGTTGCCGTGGTGACCGGAGGGAACGCCGGGATCGGCGAAGCCATCGCCAAGCGTTTTGCCGAAGAAGGGGCGTCGGTGGTTGTGACAGGACGCCGGCAACAGGAATTGGATCGTGTCGCGGCTGTGATCCGACTCAACAAGGGAAAAGTTCTTGGAGTCGCTGGTTCAGTCACGGATGAAGCCCATGCACAGGATGTCGTTCGTCGAACGATCGATAGTTTTGGAAGGATCGATATCCTTGTCAATAATGCGGGTATCGGTGCCTTCGGGAAACGTCTTCACGAAACCGATGATGCCAGTTGGACGGACGTGCTCGCGATCAACTTAACGGGGGTCTTTCGCATGACTCGAGCCGTCATCCCCCAGATGTTGAAGCAAGGGCAGGGGGCGATCGTCAATATTTCGTCGATCGCCAGTCTGGTCGGTCTTTCCGGCTTAGCCGCCTACGCGGCATCCAAGGGAGGGCTTGACTCCTTGACGCGTGCACTGGCGGTCGAATATGCCAAGGAAGGTATTCGTTGTAATGTTGTAAACCCGGGCCTCATCGAGACACCCATGGCGGCCCCCTTGATGGCAAATCCCGACATGCTCCAGCCCATTCTCGCTCAATATGCGATTCGTCGTCCTGGGACGCCCGAAGAGGTGGCGAATATGGTTCTGTATCTCGCGTCTGATGAAGCGGCCTGGGTGACCGGGGCGACCTTCCCTATCGATGGGGGCATGACCGTCTATAAAGGGTAACTGTGGTGGCGTTGAACTGCATCGACCTCTGCTGTGTGGTGATATGGATATAGACACCCAGACGAAGTTTTGCGGAGTGATCGGCAATCCGGTGGGACATTCACTGTCGCCCGCCATCCACAACGCGGCGTTCCGCAAAGTCGGGCTCAATTTCGTCTATCTGGCCTGGCAAGTGGAAACGATCGGCGAAGCCATCAAGGGGCTTCGTGCGCTGGGGAACTTTCGCGGAGCGAGCGTAACCATTCCTCATAAAGTCGCAGCGATGCCGTTTCTCGATCTGGTGGAAGAGACGGCACGGCGGATCGGCGCCATCAACACGATCGTCGCCGAAAAGGGCAAGCTCGTTGGATACAACACGGACACGACCGGAGCTTTGCAGGCGCTGAGGAAAGGAGGGGTCGAACTGAGAGATCGTCGCATCGTCATCTTGGGTTCCGGCGGTGCGGCACGAGCCATTGCCGTTGCACTGGCTGCCGAATCACGTCCGGAAAAGTTGACGTTGCTGGGAGTCGACGACCGTGAACGGGCAACGTTGGCGCAAGATGTTCGCTCCCAGGCGGCGGTGGCGGTTGAGGACGGGTATCTTGATGAAACCGCCCTTCATCGCGTGCTTCCCGATGCGCACGTATTGATTCATTGCACGCCTGTCGGCATGTCTCCGAAAGCCGATGCCACTTGTGTTCCCGCATCGCTCCTCCACGCCGGCCTTGCTGTTATGGATATTGTCTACAATCCACTCGAAACCAGGTTACTCAAGGATGCGAAGCGCGCAGGGTGCAAGACAATCCCCGGGTTGGAGATGTTTCTGAATCAAGCCGTCGCTCAATTCGAGCTCTGGACCAATCAGTCTGCCCCGGTTGATGTCATGCGTACCGTATTGGAATCTCACTTCCAATGAATGTGGTGCTCATTGGGTACCGAGGTACGGGGAAGAGCACCGTCGGAAAGCTCTTGGCGGCTCGTCTGGACCGTAGTCTCCTGTCCACTGACGCAGAGATCGTGAAATCGGCGGGACACACCATCCCAGAGATCGTGGAGCAACATGGGTGGGATTACTTTCGTGATCTCGAATCTCAGGTCTGTCAGAAGGTGGCCGCCAGTGATGGGCTCGTCATCGACACGGGAGGGGGAATAATTCTTCGATCGAAAAACGTGGAGATCTTGAAAAAGACGGGAACATTGTTCTGGTTGACTGCCTCGGTCGAGACGATAACCGCGCGGATCAGTCGTGATACACAGCGCCCCTCCCTGACCGGAGCCAAATCTTTTGTCGATGAGATTCAGGATGTCCTTCGCGAGCGGATCCCGAAGTATCAAGCTGCTGCCGATCATGTCATTGAAACGGATGGACGATCTCTCACGCAAGTTGCCGATGAGATTCTGGCCCGACTGTAAGCTTCCAGGCCGACTTTCCTAACCTTGACAAGCCTCGCCCTAACATGATTCATGTACGTCGATGCGCCCGTAGCTCAGTTGGATAGAGCGCCGGGCTTCGAACCCGTAGGTCGCAGGTTCAATTCCTGCCGGGCGCACCATGGATAACTTCAAACATCTCGCCCGCTTACACGATTCATATGTAACCCAGCCTCACTGTTCTCCCACGAAAGCTGCATAGACCATTAAGGGGGCAGTAATATAAGTTGACGGGATCAGGAGGGAGGGGGGTTATCACGTGAAGCGGTTATGCCGATATAGTGGACAAGTCAAGGTGAGCACAAAGGGGCTTCCTCAAAAAGTTCGGTCTGTCTGGACTCGACAATGTCCCTGTTGTGGTAGGCTTCTTCAGAAGACGGACCCGATGAGCCCTTGGATCTGCGAATGTGGGTGGGGTCGTTGATGACTCGAGCAAGAGGAGGGACATACCATGATCCCTGTTTTGCACGATGTGCGGGCGGCGTTTATCTTGGTGATTGCATTAGCTATGCTGTTGTTTATCTGTGGTGTGGCCGGTTTGGGAGCGGTTTTGCAACCGATCCGGTGGTCTGATCGGAACAGATACCGCTAAGTCATCTATAGCCTTCTCGAATCCTGTGGCTTTGCCTCAACCGTTTTTCTTGACCTATTCTCTCTTACCCAGTGTCTTAGCCTGAGAGAAATTCCCTTTTCTTGGTCAAAACCAACCGACTGAGCCAGCGGCCTATCTCTCATAACACATTGAAAGTATTATGCTCAGGGGGTCATTGGCCTCTGCCGGGGTGGCAACCGTCACTTTTTCACGGCGGTGCTATATTTATCCGGAGAGGGTAACTCCAGGGCTTCGCACCAGATTTTCACGACACGGAAGTCGCGAACTGATTGAGTGTCTGGATCTAAATGCTGAACGGAGGAGAGCGGTCATGAACAGAGTGGTCATCAAGTCTGGAGTTGTCGTGATGATGGGACTAGTGTTGGTATCAGCCCAAGGCTGTAATACGAAATGGCTCCAGTCGGACGGTGAAGGTGGATCAGGCAGCGCGAGCTCAAAGGTCCCGAGCATTTCAGGCGGAGGGTCAAGCGGGGAGTTGAGCGGATTTTCACGTAATCCGTCTGAAGAACGTCTTGCGCAAGGGGGGTACTCCACGGCGATGAATCCGTCTGGGCTCACCGCTCGCCAGCGCGCCGAACTCACGAAAGAAGAAAAAGCTGCGGTGGAGGCGGGTTTGCAGGACGTTTTCTTTGGTTATGACCAATGGGGGTTATCAGAGGTCGGAATGGAAGCGCTCAACCACGATGCCGCGTATCTGAAGGATCATCCAGGAGCGGTGTTGAAGATTGAAGGGCATTGCGACGAGCGAGGTACCAGCGACTACAACGTCGTATTAGGTGATAAGCGCGCGAAAGCCGCTCGAAGTTATCTTACGGAAGCGGGGGTGAATTCGAAGCAGGTGATGATCGTGTCATACGGTAAAGAACGTCCCTTTTGCTTTGATCGGGACGAATCCTGCTATCAACAGAACCGTCGTGGGCACATGCTTCTGTCAACTAAGAAGTAGGGCGGTTCTCCGTGAGGTGAAGAACTATCATCGGCCGTTTCTGATAATCCGATCTGAGGGGGAGTGCTTCTTTGAAGAAACTTGGTTCTCTCTTTAAATCCGAAGCTGCGGAGCAGGCTCCGGCCAAAACTCTGCCGGAGGAACGCAGGATCCAACCGCGATTCACCGCGCAGTTCCGCAGCACCTTTTCTGGACAAAAACAGGAGGGGCAGGGACGCACGCTGGATATTTCTGTCGGCGGTTGTAAAGTCGAAAGCGATATGAATGTGGCGCAGGGAGCAAAATTCGAATGCCGGCTCCACGTTCCCGGGCTTGATTGGCCGTTGCGGATTGACGAAGTCACTGTCCGATGGGTTGAGGGAAACAGCTTTGGTGTCGCGTTTTCGCGCATTGATCCTGCCGAGTTTGCGAAGCTCAAGAAGGTTCTCATTGATCTTGAGCACGAAGAGTGATGTTCACTCCAGCATTGACCAACCACGATCCCCACTTCTCTCGCAAGTAGTTCATCCCCACGAAGCCCTATTGAGTATTGTCCAATTATCGTCGAACTCTGTTCTCAATAAATGCTTTCGAGGCGAGGTTGACACGACCACCACAACTGTCAGAAAGTGGAGAATAACTGATGTATAGATCACAACATTCTTGGCCAAACGACAGAGAAAGGAGTCGGGAGTGGAACAGAGGTATGCCATCACTGTGAAGTTTCTGGTCGACGCCGATTCAGCAGAAGATGCCGAAGAGATGGTTGAAACTGCCTGCGAAAAGGCTTCGGCGTCGTTTCCTGAAATGAGTTATGAAGGGATCGAGGATATTGAGGAGGAAGAAGAAGAGTAGTCGCCCGCCGTACGGAGAAAAGTCCTACCATTCACGTCGCACCGCACACGATGGGAGATGAAACTCGATCGATTCCATCTGAGAAGAAAGTTGCCAGGCTCGCGGGCGGCTGTTTGTATGTCTTGTGGCGGTCTACGGTCAGGTCACTGGTGCGGAATCGGTTGAGTCCGGTTACATAGGTGGAACTCTGGGCAACCTTACATGCGAAGCAGCATGACAGTTGTACAAGGCTCCCATCGTCACGCAGGTTGCGCCGGCCGGCCAATGGTATGAAGCGGAATCCTATCACCAGGAATACTTCGCTCGAAATCCATTCCAAGGATACTGTCAGGTCGTCGTTGGTCCCAAGGTCGCAAAGTTCCGCAGGCCATTCACCGGACGATTGAAGACGTCAGACCCCCCTCGGTCATGAGCTGAAAAATCTAGTCAGTAATTCCCGCACTGTCCCAAACACAGCCGGCTTCTGAAATACTTGATGGGTCTGGAGTACCACCTCAGCGTGGACGGGGCAAAAGGGCCATTCGTTAGCCGGATTGCCTTGGACTTGGGCAATGATTGAATCCTCGGCTTGGTCGGTAGGTGGCTGGATGACGATCAGAGGGCTGTTTGGATCAAGCAAACAGGTATCATCCGTCAGCTCTGGTCGGGTTGGGCTTGGCTTGCTGATGCGCACTTGTTGTTGGCCATCTGAAAATACGGTATCGCCGTCGCGTAGGGGACCTGTCGGCGCAAGTGAGTATAAAACGAGCGGAGCGAGCAGAATGATGAGAGCCGCGATGCCGATCGACCAAAGAGGAGGTTCCGAATGTTTGGTTGTCTCTGAAGTTGTTGGAATAGCCATATTCCCTCCGGAGACCGATCAAATGATGTAGATAAGGTTCCCAACGACCAGAGTCGCTACGCTCAGTGGCATGAATCGCGATGTATTGAATAACCGGCGCCATTCCCGTCCGGTTCGTCTTCGTCTAAGCTTGGTGTTAATTGGTTTACACATTCGTAACTCGAAGTTAATACGTGTGTAACAACACAGTTACTCACTGTCTCAAGTATGTGATTCATCCCCCAGCAGAATTAGTTTTGCAACTAGAGTCAACTCCTAGTTGTTCGAATGTCGCGCTTCACGTAGCGTCTGTCAGCGCAACTCTTCGCCTCTAGACCTAAAACCGACAGTCTTTGTGCTTACGCAAAGAAGCAGCATGATTGCATCCTCTAAGAGAACGGTTGTGTTCGTTCTGCTCTCTTTACTTCACCTAGTCTTTTTGGCTGAACGATCTTCAGCGAAACACGGTGACCCCTTAGCTGCCGTAACCGCAAATTCTACACTGACTCAATATACTCCGAAGAAGCAGGTCAGCGGTGCCTTCAAAATTCAGAGTTCAGATGCACTGAACCCACTCGCCACTCATCTGATCGCGGAATCTCAAAGATTTCAGCAGAAAATCGCCGTTGATGGGAAAAAAGAAGCTCCAAAGCCGTCACGGAGTTTCTGCAGCCAATGCTCAGTAAGACCGGCAAGGTCATGATGTTAGATGATCGTGCCTCCAGCTTCCAACTGCTTGCCACACCGGATCGGCTCTATCATCACGAAGCGAAGAAATTCCTCACTCAATATGACCATGAGCCGACTGCGGTACCGGTGGGGGGTGATACGGTTGCGATGGTTTCTATTCCTACTCGCCCAAGCTCAGAACGGAGCGATTACTTTGGGTGTTTTCCCCGGGCAACTGCAGTCAATACAGAGACGACCATCCCCTCACAAGACAAGCCTGGCGTAAACCCTACATAGAATTATTATCAGGAGGATCTTGCATGAGAAGTTTGTCTGGTACGGCGGGTAATGCCCCAATGATCCTTGTGACCATACTTATGGCTACATCGTTCGCGCTGGAACAGCAACCTCTATTGGCTCAGGAGACTTCAACCAGTCAGAGACCATCGCAGAACCCAATAGTCACGGCACAACAGACCGATTCACCGCCTGAGAAGCAAGGATCATCACCGGCTAGTCACGCCCCACCGGGTCGAATATCTCTGGAAGATCTTCTCCTTCAGAAGGGCTCCATCACCAAGGAAGAGTGGCTCCGGATTCGATCAGAGCAAGAATATCAGGCTGTACACCAAACACGACGACTGGACAACTTGGAGGATTGGAAGAGCAGAACCGAAGTTCTTCCGATCCTGCGGGATAAGGTCAATATCGGTCTGAATGCATTGCAATTTCTGTATGGACACGTCAACGCCAATGTTCCCGAAGGAAGAAGTCAGGATAGCTTGTCTATTCGCCGCGCCGAGCTGGTTTTGTGGGGAAGACTGAGCGACTATCTTCCGCGCTGGCATATGTTGATGGAGTTTCAAAGTACGAATTTGACGAACAACACACCCTTATCTGGCACGTCCAATCCGACCGTCGCGACCTTCTTTCGCGAGGCCTATATCGATGTTCGGCCGGTTCAATCATGGGCGCCCAACCTCAACATCATCAGGATGGGAGTCTTCCGCATGCCCTTCGGTATCTTTACTGAAACGTCAGGTGGTTTGCGGGATATCATCAGCTCTCCTTATTTAAATGGAGTGGGAGGCGGTGGTGGACCAGGTCAAAATAGGAATGGCACGGGCGGAGCGATCGAGTTCCTTCAAGAACGCGATTACTTTGTCGATGTTCGAGGCAAAGTCCTGAATCGTCTCGAATACGTGGTCGGTGTCATGAACAACAATAACTTTCAAGCCAACGGCATAGTCAGTAACACGTCCGGGATCGGCGGGGCCAATCAACCGAAGGCCGTGTACACCCGCATCCGGCTTTTTGGCGACGATGTCTCGTTTGTCAGTTTCACCATGATTCAGGGGACGTCAAACAATGCCGGGACATTCATTAATGGTCGTGGCAAAGGTCACTTCGACCGCTATGGAGTGGATTTTCGTTACAACCCGAAGTTTTTGCCCGGTTTCGTGGTTTATGGAGAATATTGGCAAGGGCATGACGGCTCGAATCCCACCACGGTGGGTACGGCTGCCAATGGAGCTTGTCTTGATAGCTGCGGCGGATCCGGCGCGCCGGGGGCAAATCGACGTACCTGGTATGTCCTGGCCAAGTATCTCTTCACGGAAGGGCCACTCGAAAACTTTGAGCCGGTCTATATGTATGAGCAGTTCGATCCTAATACCAGACTGTCGAGCGATCTCTATACCAGACAAATCGTCGGCCTGACGTATTATTTTGAAAATTTTCCGCCCAAAATGCAGTCTAAAATCCAGTTCAACTATGAGTTTCGACACCATTCAGGATTGGGGCCGGGTGTGGCGCTTAATGCCGCTACGGACCCATTTGCACAGAACGCATTTTTCCTTCAGTGGCAGCTGCGATATATGTAGTGACGATGCTTGATGGAACGGCGTGAGGAGGTGAATGTGAAAATTGTTAGTGGGCTTCTGATCCTATCCTTGGTTATGATGAGCGCCTGCGCGCCTTCCCATCATGTGTTTCCACCCAAGACAACGGAAGGTATTGATACCCATTTTGATTTTTCCCTGTGGCACGATGGATCCGAATCTAAAAAAGTTCAAATCGGAGGGCGGATTGTGCGTGCTCAGTCTTCCGATGACATGGTGATCATCGTCGTTTCTCAGATGCCCATCGTCGACTATCCGGCCTACGGTCCAAAGGACAATGGCGAAAGCAACGGGGAATTTGTCATTATCTATCAGGGAACCATCGAGATGCCGAATCTCCAACCGGGCAATCGAGTGATCGCCGTAGGCGTGACTCATCCGTGGAAAGTCTTCACGGTCAAGAATCTCTCCCGCAGCTTTCCGGTTGTCGCCGCCCAATGTCTTCATTTTTGGAATACACAGGGACGAGAGATCGCAGACTTTCCTTACTACGAAGCAGGATATGTCACGCTCAAGCAAGAAACGGTCTGTGCAAACGCATCAACTCCCTAAGCGCAGGACCAGAAAGGCGGTATGGAGGCGTTCTCAAACATCGACAAGATGACAAACCCAACCCCCGTTAAGCGGCGCGTCGCATGGACATTCTTTGCAGGGATGGCTCTTTGCATTTTTGTCAACATCGCTGGTTGCAGCAGCTTGAGCCAGGGACGAACGGTGTATGACCGAGAGGGTATTCGCATCGGGTTGGATACCGATCCTACAGTCGCCCGTGCTTCCCAGCTGGTGGTCAATCATCATCCGATGAATATAACTCCGAAAGATGTGGAATCGCTTCTCCAGTGTATTCGGGTCAGCGGGTATAGCGGCACTCTCGTCGGCCTCGTGACAAGCCCGCAACCTATGCCTCTCTTCACCCCCAAGGAGTTATCGGCGATCTCGGGGCATCTCGTGTCGGCCTTCCGAGAGGCGAAACCTGATGAACGAGTGTCGTTTTCATTGCCAAAGCCGGATGTAACCTATAGCGAAGATAGAACGATAGGCTTTCTGTTTTTTCGCGGGCGCTATCTTCATGTCATCGTGACGGACCACTCCTCGATTATTCGGACAGACTCAGGTGGGGGAGAACTGCGAGATATCCGAGACACCAAGGGGATGAAGCTTTCAGTGATCGCTCCCGCTCAAGTGGCGGCTGTGCCGGATCTCGAACAGCCACGATGGGCACCATTTGAAACAGTCCACCTTTCATTGAATGTCAAGGAAGTCCTGGTGCAGAGAGAGAAAGTCCCAGGCTCACCTATGAATCAGGAGCGAGCTGGGTCGCCATTCCTCACACCCGCAACACCCGCAATAGAAAGGGGTCAAGGTCGTACTTCATCAGAAGAGCTCCAACATCAAGTTGAAGAGCTTTCCAGTATCAATCAAGAGCTTCGGGATCGACTGGATAAGCAAGATGCACGTATGGAAGAGTTACAAGAGCAGTTAAAACAGTTACGTCGCGAACCACCCCAGCCGACGCCTAAGAGAAAACCTTTCAAAGCCGTCCCTGCTCAATAGTTCGCTTTTGGCTTTTCAGTCCACTGTGCCGGTACTTCACGTACCCACTTTCCCCCTTTATCTGATTAGGATGAATCAGTGCGTCAAAACAGCTTCGCACTCCGATCCAGCCAACCAAGTCGTAGCTGATTTAACAAATCATTAACAATTCCGTATCGTCAACTTAATCGGGGACCTCTATATCTCTGTGCCGTGTTCGAAATCGCACGGTATGCACAGTGCGCACAGTGCGCGTTATGAACTGAATAGCGGAGAGGAGGGAGTTTCATGAAGGGATGGTGGTTCGCAGTTACGGTGTGTGTGATCTGTCTTGGTGGGATCTTCTCGGCCACCATGGTTCATGCCAGCGTCGAGGATCTCCTTTACGAAAAGGGGCAGATCACGAAAGAAGAATGGCTCAAACTCAAGGCCGAGCATGAGAAAGAAGAAGCGATTATTCAGGAACGGTCAGCGATCAAGAAGTGGTTCGATAAGATCAGCATACGGGGCTATGTGCAAGCTCGCTATACCTATCTTCCCGGTGATAAGAGCATACGGAGCGAGTACGACAACACCATTCGGGATAATACAGGCTTCGCCTTCCGCCGCGTCCGACTCGTGATTTCAGGGGATGTCACGGACTGGCTGTCATTCTATATTCAACCGGAATTTGCAGGTACTGTTCCGGGCACCACCGGAGATCAGAGCAACCACTTCGTGCAACTTCGCGACGCCTATGCCGATATCTTTATGCCCGTACCCTTTCTTATGTTCGCGGAAAAAGAGTTGCGAGTTCGAGTCGGACAGTCGAAGGTTCCGTTTGGGTTTGAAAATCTTCAGTCCAGCCAAAATCGGCTTGCCTTCGACCGAAGCGACGGGATCAACAGTGCGTTGAACGGCGAGCGCGATCTGGGATTTTTCATCTATTACACGCCGAGTGACACCAGAAAATTGTTTAAGAAACTGGTCGACTCGGGCCTCAAGGGATCGGGAGACTATGGCGTCCTCGGTGTCGGGGTGTATAACGGCCAGACCATCAATGTCTCGGAACGCAATGACAATAAGCATATCGTCCTGCATGCCACCTATCCTCTTGAATTGCCATACGGGCAGATTATCCAGTTCGGAGTGGATGCGTACCGTGGAACCTTCAATGTCGGAACCCCATCAGGTACCGGGCTCCCAGGGGGGGCTCCCACTCTCATCAATAACGGGAACATTCTCGATGAGCGAGTCGGCGTGCACTTTGTGCTGTATCCTCAGCCGATTGGTTTCCAAGCTGAATGGAACTGGGGTCATGGACCCCAGTTGAACGCGACAAGAACCGTGATTGAAGAGGGCTCTATCCAGGGCGGATACGTCCAAGGGATGTACAAATGGGACGTCAACAAGCCGTGGTTGACCTCCCTCATCCCTTATGTGCGTTATCAAGAATATAGCGGGGCAAAGAAGCATCGAACCAATACACCTTTCAATGTCGTCCGAGAATGGGAAATCGGGGCTGAGTGGCACATAAGCAAAGCCTTGGAATTCACGATTGCGTATGCGCGAAGCAGACGCACCGATACGCAGACCGCCCCCTACAACATCCGGGAAGGAGATATTGTCCGTACGCAGCTGCAATATAACTTCTAGCGTGTTACGGGTTTACGGGGAGGGGGCAAAATCGTCTTGTCCGTGAAATGAATGTACGGGGACCTGAACCAGACAGGACGTAACATTCCCGTAACACTCTCGTAACGTGCTGATAACAGAACAAGGCTATGGTGTCAGGGCTAATGAAAGGACTATCTATGAAATTATCAGTTGCCAAGTCTGGTCTGTCAGCTTTCGTGTTCATTGGAGCTCTTGTTTCGGCCGCCCCATTGGTCTATGCCGATGATGCCATCGTGCTGGACCCAGCCTTAAAAGGCTATATCAAAGTCAGCGGGGTATCCGGCAATGTCAACAGCATCGGTTCGGACACGCTCAACAACCTCATGACGCTCTGGGCCGAAGGTTTTCGGAAGCAATATCCTCAGGTCAAAATCCAAATCGAAGGCAAGGGATCAAGCACCGCCCCTCCGGCCCTGATCGAAGGAACGGCTCAACTGGGGCCGATGTCCAGAACGATGAAAAATACCGAGATCGATGCCTTCGAACGAAAGTTCAGATATAAGCCGACCGCTTTTCCCGTCGCCATCGATGCGCTGGCCGTCTACGTCAACAAGGACAACTCAGTCCCGGGGCTCACGATGACGCAAGTCGATGGAATCTTTTCCAAGACGCGTCGACGCGGTGCTCAAGAAAACCTGGAGCGATGGGCTCAGCTTGGCGTGACAGGCGAAGTGGCGGCATCTCCGATCAGCATTTACGGCCGCAACTCGGCATCCGGCACCTATGGGTTTTTCAAGGAGTATGCGTTGAAAAACGGCGACTACAAGGATGAGGTCAAGGAGCAACCGGGTTCTGCTTCGGTAGTCCAGGGGATCACGGAGGATCCTGCAGGCGTCGGCTACAGCGGTATCGGCTATTTGACGTCAGGTGTACGGGCTCTTTCATTGGCAGAAAAAGAAGGAGGCCCTTTCGTCGCCCCCACGCAAGAAAACGCTATGAACGGATCGTACCCCCTCTGGCGGCACCTGCTGATCTACGTGAACAAAGCGCCGAACAAGCCTCTCGATCCACTCGTGAAGGAATTCATTAAGTTCATCTATAGTAAAGAGGGGCAAGCCGTAGTGATCAAGGATGGCTTCTTCCCGCTCCCTCAGGCCGTGATCGAAAAGGAATTGCCGAAGGTCGAATAGGTTTCACGCCAAGCTGTCAGGAATAGAGTCATCGTGAACAGTCCATGATCGCTCACTTTCCTGTGAGAAATGTGGGGCAGCTGGCAATGCGGCCGTGTCGGGAAGAGGAGTCACAGTCAGGGTATGAACGTGCCGCCATTCACACCGATACCCGCTGCTCAAGGAGAGTCCTCTTCAGGCGGGGGTTCAATTCCGACCCCTGCCCTTGTGGGCGGGCTATTCAGCCGCCGCCAAATCAGGACCATCACGGATCGGCTCACGGGCTTCATCATCAGGACCGGCGGGATCGGCATTATCCTCTGTATTCTCGGAATGTGTGTGTTTCTGGTCAAGGAAGTCATCCCGCTCTTTCAACCAACCCGAGCCACACCGACTGAGCCGGTTTCACTCTCACCGCTGGAGCGTTCGTTTTCCGCCGCCATCATCGGAATCGATGAACAGCAAGAGGTCGCCTATGTGCTACGCGGTGATTCCCTCGACTTTGTTTTCTTAGGAGGAGCGGCTCACACTCCATCAAAGATTCCTTCGCGTGACTTGTTGCCCGATGAATCCGTGACGGCGTTAGGACGTGCATTCGGGAAAGGGCACAATGTGGCCATGGGCACAGGGGATGGGCGCGTCATTCCGGTGGCGATCGAATTCGCTCAGGAGTTTAAAGATAACGAACGTTCACTCTCCCCGGTAGTCACCGTTCTGGCACCAATCCTTGCCGCACCGACTCCACAAGCCATTTCGAAAATGGCCTACCAGAGCGCGGAATCCGATGTTCGGATTGCCGCGCTGTTGAAAGACCGGCATCTCTGGCTCACGACGAGCCGAACGGTATCACGTCCGGATGGAACGTCCACTCCCTCGATCACGCAAGTTGATCTCACGCCCAACATCTCAGGTCTGCCGACGGCGCTTACGCTTGGGAGTCGTGCGGAAATCCTCGCCGTCGGCACGGATGAGGGGAAGCTGTATCATTTCGACCTACGGGAACCTGCACAGCCTGTGCTTGTTGAGACGACTCAGGCTTCCGAGAAAGGCGAAGCGATCACTGCGCTTGCCTACTTGATGGGGGATCGGAGTCTTGTTGTCGGCAACGCGTCAGGGAAGATTGCCGTGTGGACACCTGTGCGGGAGCACCCTCGAAGCAATACGACGCATATGACGGCCATCCATCGGTTCGCCTCTCATTCGAGCGCGGTCACGGACATCACGATTTCACAGCGGGACAAGGGCTTTATCACTACCGATGCCGGAGGGGAAATCCGGCTGCATCATTCGACTTCTGAACAAACGTTGCTGACTCTTACTCCGCAACAGGGGCTGCTTCGCAATACCTATTTTTCTCCAAAGGCAGACGGCCTTGTCAGCTTGACCGAGAATAATCGACTGGTCCATTACCAGATTGCGAATCCTAATCCGGAAATTACCTGGGCAACCTTATTCTCACCGGTCTGGTATGAGGGGTATGAGCGACCACAGCTTGTCTGGCAATCATCGAGTGGGTCGGATGATTTTGAGCCAAAGTTCAGCTTGACCCCTCTTATCTTTGGCACGGTGAAAGGCACCTTCTATGCGGTGTTGCTCGCGGTTCCGTTGTCGGTACTGGCCGCGATTTATACAGCCATGTTCATGCATCCGACCCTCCGGGCGAAGATCAAGCCCACGATTGAAATTATGGCGGCGCTCCCCACTGTGGTCCTCGGATTTCTTGCCGGACTCTGGTTTGCCCCTGTTCTGGAGCGGAACTTTCCCGCGATGACGGCGATGATCCTGGTCATTCCATTGGCTATCTTTGTCTCTGCCGCGCTTTATCTGATGCTGCCCGCTTCCCTTCGCCATCGTGTCCGTCCGGGGGTCGAGGCGTTGTTCATGATGCCGATCATCGTCGCAGTTGTCTGGTGGTGCCTTGCGACCAACACATGGTGGGAGTCGCTCTTGTTCGACGGGCACTATAAGCCATGGCTGGAGGCACATCTAGGCCTGAATTACGATCAGCGAAACGCCATCGTGGTCGGCGTGGCCATGGGGTTTGCGATCATTCCTATCATCTACAGCATCTCGGAAGAAGCCCTCTCCAATGTTCCTAAGAATCTCATCGCCGGTTCCTTGGCGCTTGGTGCCACACGATGGCAAACGCTTATGCATTTGGTCCTGATTTCAGCCAGCCCGGGCATCTTCTCGGCTCTGATGATTGGGCTAGGGCGGGCTGTCGGAGAGACCATGATTGTCCTGATGGCGACCGGCAATACACCGATCATGGACTGGAGCCTATTCAACGGGTTTCGAACGCTCTCCGCGAATATTGCCGTGGAGATTCCCGAAGCCCCGCACGGCGGAACTTTGTATCGTACGCTCTTTTTGGCGGGGTTGCTCCTGTTTGTCGCTACCTTTGTTCTCAACACGGCGGCGGAACTGATTCGACAACGGCTTAGGGAAAAATACAGTCAATTCTAGTCAGAGTGGAATCCGCGAGGAGATCTCGCAAGGCAAGTACAAGAGTGGTGTGATGAAATTATGGTTCAAGCACTTCTTCGGTAGCGGTGAGCTCTTCATTTGGAGCTGTGGAGCGGGTCTTTCTCTTTCGCTCCTCATGATCGGCGGGCTCCTGGTTCTTATCCTCATCAACGGTTTCGGGTTTTTCTGGCCGGCTGACCTCGTCGAATTGACGTTGAAGGATGGAAAACATGTGATCGGTCAATTGGCCGGTGAGGAAGTTGGTCCGAAAGGCATCCCGCGAATCAGGATGAAGATCGGCAATCGAGATCTTTACGGGTTGGACTATCGGTGGATCAATACCGACCAAATCGTTGAGCAGACGAGGCCACGTGACCTTGTGATGGTGGAACGACGCGAGTGGGGAAACTTCTACGGACGCCTACGGACCCTCTTGAAAGAAGAACAGGTCGTGGCCGAGGGCGCGGATGCCGTGTGGCGGTCACTACCGCCGCTTCTTCGGCATACAGACTCAACTGAGGCTGAGAATCCGTATACGGTGCTCGCTACCGACGCAAATGGGAAAGAAAAGTCTCTTTCGATCGGCCAAGTCATGCGGGTGTTCCGACCCAACGATCTGTCGACTTTGGAAAAGGTGTGGGTCTATGTCGGCAATGTTTGGACGGTCCTGACCACGGAGCCGCGCGAGGCTAACACCGAGGGTGGGATCTTCCCGGCAATTTTCGGTACCGTCATGATGGTCATCATCATGAGTTTTGTTGTGACCCCCTTTGGCGTCATCGGGGCCCTGTATCTCAGGGAGTATGCCCGACAAGGGGTGATTGTGAGGGTCGTCCGGATCGCGGTCAACAATCTCGCAGGGGTTCCTTCGATCGTCTTCGGTGTGTTCGGGTTGGGATTCTTTGTCTACGGCGTTGGCGGGACACTGGATGCGCTGTGGTTTTCTGAACGACTGCCGTCTCCCACGTTCGGTACGGGCGGTATCCTCTGGGCCTCTTTAACCCTTGCGCTGCTGACCGTTCCAGTCGTAATCGTCGCAACCGAAGAGGGACTTGCCGCGGTGCCTCGAGAATACCGTGAAGGATCGATCGGTTTGGGCGCGACCAAATGGGAAACGATGTGGAAGGTCGTGCTCCCTACGGCTCTCCCCGGGATTCTCACCGGACTGATTCTCGCCATGGCCCGTGCGGCCGGCGAGGTCGCGCCCTTGATGTTGACCGGTGTCGTGAAACTAGCGCCAGCTATGCCGATAGACGGGACATGGCCGTTTCTTCATTTAGACCGAAAGTTCATGCACTTGGGCTTTCATATCTATGATGTAGGTTTCCAATCGCCGAACGTTGAGGCGGCCAAGCCCATGGTTTATGTCACCACGTTGGTGTTGATTCTTGTCGTCGTGACGCTTAACCTGACAGGCATTATCTTGCGGAATAGACTGAGGAGGAAATATGCTGGATCAGCAGTATGATATAAAGTCCAGTGTCCCTACCCTCGCACCGCCCTCTTTCACAGTGGAGATGCAGAACATGGACTCACTTGATTCCAAGGTGCCGCATCAGCCCGGTGCTCAGGGGAAGTCTAAGCTTCGAGTTCAAGACTTTAACTTTTTCTATGGGCCGGTCCAGTCACTGTTCAAGATCGTCATGGACATTCCCGAGAATCAAGTGACCGCGTTCATTGGGCCGTCCGGCTGCGGGAAGTCTACGTTGCTCCGGTGCATGAACCGCCTGAATGATCTCATTGAAGGTGCGCGACACGAAGGAAACATTCTCATTGACGACATCGATATCTTCAATCCCGCGATCGATATCACAGATCTTCGTAAACGTGTGGGCATGGTGTTTCAAAAATCCAATCCCTTTCCCAAATCAATCCATGAGAATGTCGCCTATGGCCCGCGCCTGCAAGGTTTGAGAAATCGATCGGTGTTGGAAGACATCGTCGAAAGAAGTCTCCGAGGGGCCGGTTTATGGGAGGAAGTAAAGGATCGGCTCCACAAGAGCGCTCTTGGTTTGTCCGGGGGGCAGCAGCAACGACTCTGCATTGCACGGGCTCTTGCGGTCAAGCCGGACGTCCTTCTGATGGATGAGCCCTGTTCCGCGCTCGATCCGATTGCCACAGGGATTATCGAAGAATTGTTATTTTCACTGAAAAAAGATTTGACCGTCGTCATCGTGACGCACAACATGCAGCAAGCGGCGCGGGTATCAGATTGTACGGCATTCATGTATCTCGGCCAATTGATCGAGTTCGGTCTCACGAAACAGGTGTTCACGAACCCGTCGAAGAAGCAGACGGAAGACTATATCACCGGACGATTCGGGTGACCCGATGGTGCAACGACATTTCGACGAAGAACTTGCCGAACTAAGAACGAAGCTGGCGCGGATGGCCGGTCTTGCGGAGGACCAGATCGACAAAGCATTGACTGCATTGGTCACACGCGATTCGGCTCTGGCCTGTCAGGTGATCGAGCGGGACCACAAGGTCAATGCGCTGGACGTGGAGATCGACGAAGCCTGCATTGAGTCGTTGGCGCTTCACCAGCCCGCCGCGCGGGACCTACGATTGGTCACGACGGCCATGAAAATTTCCACCGAGCTCGAGCGGATCAGTGATCTTTCCGAGAATATTTCAGAGCGGGTGATCGAGTTAAACGAAGAACCTCAGCTGAAGCCCTACATCGATATTCCGAGGATGGGAAGCCTTGCGCGCATGATGGTCAAGGAAAGCATCGATGCGTTCATTAAGGAGGATGCGCATCTCGCCAGGAAGGTGCTCATGGATGACGATTTCGTCGATGATCTGATGGAACAGTTATTTCGTGAGCTGCTCTCCTTTATGATCGAGGACCCACGCACGATTACCCGTGCCATCCGGTTGAGCTTTATCGCAAAATATCTTGAGCGGATAGCCGACCATGCCACCAATATCGCTGAACTGGTGGTCTATTTGGTGGAAGGCAAGATTATTCGGCACACATCACCTCCCGTTTCGTTGTGATGCCGAGAATCGTCTTTCGTTCAAAAAGTACAGCCCCCCGGGGGTGGTGATGCAGACGCGTGTTCGTTTGAAATGACCCTCCCCCTGTGCTAGCATCCGCTCCATGGGTGCCACCACCTCGGCTAAGCGGGGCGAAACCCGCCGTGCCCCTTCTCCCCCTTCTCATATTCAGCGGGAAGTGATCGGCGTGATCTTGATCGCATTGAGCTTGCTCATGCTGTTGAGCCTTCTGTCGTTTGTGCCCGGGGAAGCGCAGATTGTGGCATCCGGAACGCCGGCTGCAAGACCGCCTCAGAATCTCATTGGTTCCTTTGGCGCGTTATTGGCCGGTGGGTTCTTTTATAGCATCGGTGGAGCGGCCTACCTCTTTCCCTTGCTTTTAGGCCGGTTAGGCTTTCGCTGCTTCTCTCAGGCACCGGTGAGTATCAGATTCCGGACGGCTGCGAGTTCCTTGGCCGCAGTCTTCTTTCTGAGTGCATTTCTGCATCTTGAAATGACGGGGGTTCCGACACTGACCAGCGGAATGATTTCCCGTGGGGTGGCCGGTGGGATCGTCGGTCAGACGATCGCCGAAGGCCTTCGCGCGGTGTTTGCCGGGACCGGTGCACATATTCTTATTATTGCGGGATTCCTTGTGTCGCTCTTGCTGACAACACCTCTGTCGTTAGCCGAAGTCGTGCGTCGCATGCCGGAACGGTGGGGTTCTTTGCGTGAAGGGATGTCCGCCA
Source organism: Nitrospira sp. (assembly GCA_024760525.1). Lineage (NCBI taxonomy): Bacteria > Pseudomonadati > Nitrospirota > Nitrospiria > Nitrospirales > Nitrospiraceae > Nitrospira > Nitrospira sp. The sequence goes on along the minus strand of CP060499.1, from coordinate 3,605,632 downwards.
TGATGCCCGAGCGATCGGTTGAGGCTGAGAAAGAGGTCGGCAATCGCAGACAACGGGTCAAAACCCCTAAACCCGTCCCGACGGCGCAGGAGGAGCCGTTTGCTGAAAGCCTGGAGGAGGCAAGACCGACTCCGGCTCCTGCACCTCCAATTATTCAGCCGTTCCCTATTTCAACTCCGCCGGTACAATCAGAAGCGGCTGAGCCGGATGTGGTTGTTCCACAGACGGAGTCCGGAGCGTATCAATTACCGGATCCTGAAATTCTGTTAAGCGATCCGTCCGGGCCGATGGATCGGATGTCAGATGAAGAGCTCAAAGCGCAATCCGAGATCTTATCACGAGCCCTGATGAGCTTCGGCATTGAAGGCACCGTGACGGAAGTGAGGCCCGGCCCCGTCGTCACGATGTATGAATTCGAGCCGGCGCCCGGGACGAAGGTCGCTCGTATTGTGAATTTGGCCGATGACCTTGCGTTGGCGCTCAAGGCGACCAGTCTGCGAATCGTCGCGCCGTTGCCGGGCAAATCAGTGGTTGGGATCGAAGTGCCGAATCGGTCCCGGGAGACGGTGTCCCTGAAAGAAGTCGTCATGAGCGAAGCCTTCAGTCGGGCAAGATCCAGGCTGACACTCGCGTTAGGCAAGGATATTTTCGGTGCCCCGATCACAGCCGACCTGAAGACGATGCCGCATCTTTTGGTGGCCGGTGCGACCGGTGCGGGGAAGAGCGTCAGTTTGAACACGATGTTGCTCAGTATCCTCTTCTCCGCCAAGCCCAGTGAAGTGAAACTCCTGCTCATTGACCCGAAGATGCTCGAGTTTCAATCGTATGAGGGTATTCCCCATCTGTTGCGACCGGTGATTACGGAGCCAAAATCAGCCGCGAGAGGACTGGGCTGGGTCGTCGCCGAAATGGAGCGGCGGTACAAGCTGTTGGCTGAGGCCGGAGTACGGAATATCGATGCGTACAATCGAAAGGTCGCCGGGTTGCATGAGACCTTTGCTGAAAACAACGCCCCAGGCGTCGAACAGCCTGAGCTTCCGATGCAGTTCCTCTCTGAAGAGGATCGCCTCTCTGCCGGCGAAACCTCGATTGCCGAGGGAGAGCAAGGGTGCATGCAACCGAAACCGACGCCGCCGGAACCGTTACCCTTTATCGTCGTCATGATCGACGAATTGGCGGATCTGATGATGGTCGCTCCCAAGGATGTCGAAGATAAGATCGCCCGGCTCGCTCAGATGGCCAGAGCGTCCGGGATTCATCTGGTGCTGGCCACCCAGCGCCCATCCGTGGATGTCCTCACAGGCTTGATTAAGGCGAATTTCCCCGCACGCATCGCGTTCCAAGTATCCTCGAAGACCGACTCGCGCACCATTCTGGATGCGAACGGAGCCGAGGCTCTCCTGGGCCGAGGCGATATGCTGTATCTGGCCTCCGGTACGGGCCGCCTCGCTCGTCTGCATGGGTCCTTTGTGTCGGATGACGATGTCCGATCGGTTGTTGAGTTCGTGAAGAAGCAAGCACTCCCGATCTACAACCAGGAATTGCAATCGCTGAAGTCGGAAGAAGCGGCGGAGGAGGAGGCCAAAGACGAGGTGTATGAACAGGCCAAAGATCTGGTACTGTCGACCGGCCAAGCTTCGGCTTCTTTGATTCAGCGCCGCCTGCGGGTAGGCTATCCTCGAGCAGCGCGTATGATTGAACAAATGGAATCGGAAGGCATTGTGGGAGCGGCGGGGCGGGACGGGCGACGTGAAGTCCTTGGACGGCGCGGACCGGTTGGTGCGACGGAAGCATGATACACTGGTGGCTGGCGGCATCGTTGAGCGTGGTGTTTGTCTTGCCGGTTTGGGCCGCAGACGGACCAATTGATGAGAAGGCCTTGCAGGAAGTCCGTGGGGTCGTCAAGCAGTTGCAAACACGGTATGAAAAAACAAAAGATCTGCAGGCCGACTTTTCTCAAAAAACCAAGATCGAGGGGTTTGAACGGCCTGTGACGTCGGCCGGCAAGGTGTATATCAAAAAGCCTGGTCGTTTGAGGTGGGACTACCTTGATCCGGCCAGCGAGCAAATTTATGTGAACCAGGACGATGTGAAGGTGTACGTCCCCGAACATAAGCAGGTCTTGGTCGGGAAACTGACGCAAATGGCCGCCTCACAAGCGCCATTGGAACTGCTGCGGGGAGCGGCAAGATTGGATGAGTCGTATGAGATTGAACCCACCACCGGAACGGAGCGTGGAGTGGGTGGCATCCCGCTGATTACGCTTATTCCCAAAGGCAAGGAACATGACTCTGCCCAGGGTCTTCAGAAGATCGTCGTCGAGGTGTTCCCCAAAACCTATTTCATCCGTACCGTGGCCCTTCATGAAATCAGCGGCAATGTGGCCGTCTTTGAATTTTCGAACTTGAAACCCAACCTCGGATTAGGTAATGAGGTGTTCGACTTTAAAACACCGCCGGATGCCGAAGTGGTGAGGGCTCCGGTATTGAATGGGCCGTAGGGAGCCGGCGCCATTCATCGGGTCAATCTCAATTGTAAAAGGTTGAAAGTCTCTTGCGATTGAGGAATGCGGGCGTAACGGGTCGAGACAGAAGGTGCACCGAGTCATGATCGTTCACGAGAACATGGTAATGGAAGCTGTCGACCAGGCGGTCACTGCATTGGATTTCGCTCGTCTCCGCCAAGAGTATTGGGAGCAAGACGAGTTCTTAGTTATCAAGCAATTCTTGCCCCGCGCCTTTGTAGAGGAAGTGCTCGTTCCCCAGGCCCAGGGTGTCAAAGGGGAACTCAATCGCAATTACATTCCCGGTCATAAGAAAGGCGGGAGCGTCAGTTACTATACCGTGCAGGAGAAGGCTCCACGCTTTCTCGATCTCTACCGTGCCGAATCGTTCAGAGAGTTCTTAAATCGGCTCGTTGATGCGAAGCTCATGTTTTGCCCCGACAACGATCCCCATTCATGCGCCCTCTACTACTACACCGAACCGGGTGACCATATCGGTTTCCACTACGACACGTCCTATTATAAAGGCGCGCGTTATACGATCCTGATGGGGCTTGTCGATCGGTCTACTCATTGCAAACTTGTGTGCGAGCTCTTCAAGGACCACCCGACCAAGCAGCCGCAGCATCTTGAACTGGTCACTGAACCTGGTGATATGGTGATTTTCAACGGTGACAAGCTTTGGCATGCGGTCACGCCTCTCGGAGAGGGGGAGGAGCGGATCGCCTTGACGATGGAGTACGTCACCAATCCGGATATGGGCACCGTGAAACGGCTCTATTCCAACCTCAAAGATTCCTTCGGCTACTTCGGCTTCAAATCGGTCTTCAAGCGCGCTCTGGGCCTGAACCGCTCCAGGTGACGACTGCAGTAGGCATTTCGTCAACATCACGCCATCGACAAATCTGAAGTGCCAGTCTCTTCTCAAAAGCCATCCGGTAAGACTTGTAACTCCAAATCGCCAAGTCGAGAAGCTCGGCCACTTGATCGATCCTCTGATTGATTAGCATGGGATCTTCCGCAGTAGCGCCTCGATCCCTACTTCCATAGGTAGAGCTATTCAGCTCTATCGAGAGAATTCGGCACTATTGACAGAATCAAGCGCATAACATAATTAAGCTACAGTACTACCAAGTACTTACCTACATAACGATACGCACCATTTAATTGTAAGTAAATCACGCAAGGAGGTGCTATATGCGGCGACTATTCCTGTTGATGCTTATGCTTGGCGTTACGTTTGGAAGTGCTGCGTTTGTTTTTGCAAACAATAATTTCATTGCAGGAGGGACTGGGGGCGGTCAAGGAGGATTCTGGGAGAGACGCAATAGCAGTGGGGGGTTCCTCAATTCCGGAACCCTGTGGGCGACACGGGCCCACCACTGTACGGTCAAACTCGCCAACGGCAACATGTTCCTCGCGGGAGGAACGGCATCCGGAGGAACATGGGAAATTCACAATACAACTGGAGGTCTTGTCAGTAACGGAACGTTATGGGCAACTCGCAATTTTTCATTTACATGTACCGTGCTCAATAATGGCAACGTTTTCATAGTGGGAGGAGAGTCTTCGTCGGGAACTTGGGAGATTCGCAACAGTGCCGGTGGATTCGTGAGCAACGGAACATTGTGGGCAAACAGGCTTGCTCACAATGCGACGTTACTTTCCAATGGGAACGTCTTGATCACTGGGGGCAATTTTTCTTCTGGAACCTGGGAAATCCGAAGCGCAACAGGAAGTCTCGTGTCCGGGACGAGTACAACGGGAATCTATTTGTGGTCTGGTCGCTATGGGCACTGTGCCATTCAATTATCCAATGGCAATATTATGATGATAGGTGGTGGACCAGGCTATAACAGTTGGGAACTTCGTACCAGTAGCATGACGCTCATTAGTGCGAATTATCTCTGGGTCCAGCGTGATGAACATACATGTAACAAACTCCCGAATGGCAACATTTTCATAGCTGGTGGTGCCTGGGGTCCTGGGTCGTGGGAGATTCGAAACTCCACAGGGGCGCTTGTCTCTACTGGGACTCTGTGGGCCAGTCGTAACGGGCACAATGCAGAATTGCAAAGTAATACGGGAAATGTGTTGATCACGGGCGGCTCGGTGAGTCAAGGAACCTGGGAACTTCGTTCAGGCACCGGTGCACTAGTCAGCAGCGGGAATATGAACGGATTGCATGATCCGGGACACTCAACCACTGAGTACTAACTCAGGAGGAGCTGTTAGGGGTGAAGCGGGGCAGTGGAGTTCGGACTGCCCCGCACGGGTACCTTTATCGAGGTCTCTATGCTCTTGGAGTGATCATGCAAGCACTACGTCTTTCACCAAGATCAGGTTTCTGGTGTATAGCACTCTGTCTGTCATTCATCCAGGCCGCGTGTACCCCGGATTCGAGTTCCTTGTCAGTGTCTTCCACGGCCAATGAAAGCTCATCGGCTTCAAGCAGTGACGCAGCGATGCGCGATCCTCATTCTGATACCAGTGCGCCAAATGATCGTCTTGAAACCAATCGGAAGCGTCCAGAGTTTGCCTTGATCATCGGAGAAACAAACGATGACGGCCTGCAAGAAGAGATCTCAGCTTGTGAGTTCAATAAGATTTGCGTCACGACGCTCGAAACGAAGTCCAAGCGTGTGTACCAGAACAGCGCATGGCAGAGTGTGAGTCTCATTGCGGTACAGGATACCGATGGAGATCCCGGGGCGGAAATCGTTCTGTTAGCCTATACGCGTGAAGGGTTGCTCGCTTGTGTCTGCGTCATTCATGACAAGACCACGTCGATTGAATTCTATGGTGGTCTTGGGTGGGGTTCAGTTGACGTGAAAACCCTGGCGAATACGGATGCGATAGACGGAGATGAAATTCTTGTTCACGTCAAAACTGAGGAGGGAACATTACGCTGTTTATGTATCATTCGTGATCGTGATCGGACCGTAAGGGAATATGGTGACGAGTCGTGGGCGACCATACAGATCAAAGAAGTTGTCGATACCGATGGAGAGTCGGGGAAAGAAGTCATTTTTGAAAGTCGAGATGCGACAGATCAGCTCGTATGCGTCTGTATTCTGCGAGACCGACAACACGAAATAGGAACCTACGCCGATTCCCGATGGAGGATGGGTGAAGTCAAACTGTTCGTAGACACGGATGGCCAACCCGGTCTTGAAATCGTAGTTGCGTTTATGAATGTTGCGGATAGTGGAATTACGATCATCCACGATGTCTCGCGGACATCCAAAACCTATCTATTTGAAGGAGGTCACACGATTCAGCAGGTCCGAAATTATGATCGGTCTCAAGGGGAAGAAATTTGTGTGCTCTTGCTGAGCCGTGAAGAGTTCGTGTTAATTTCAGACCGTGTGCAGGAGCAGGAAGTCGTAGAATCATGCGGAGACGTAAGAAAGTCAACGGGTCGTAGCTAATGCACCTACGCTTACTTAAGGAATTCGTTTAACCCATCGGAGTGCTCCTTCTAATGTATGGGAGTCGAAGTTGGGAGAATAGATGACGGACACATCAATGACGACTTCGATATGTTCTCCTGCTGAAAATTCCGTCATCAGAGGTTTGACCGCTTGTCGCCTAATCCTAGGACCGAGACACTTCCCACGGTCAATAATTGGGAGTTCCCCCGTGTGGTCATCAAGGAGAAACACATAGGCATCATATGCTCCTTGCGTTTGACAGCCTCCGCCGTCCGGAATCACTTGTAACGACTTGATCGTTCCCTGAAGCCGCACTGCCCGCATGTTAAAGGCTTGAGGGTTATCAATAATCGCTCGGATTGGGATGGACTCTTCACGCACTAATTCAGTAGCCAACAATAGAGGCACGTGAAGTGACAGGACTAAGCCATAACAGATTAACGCAGCGGTTTGGCGTTTAGGTCTCATACAAGAGAATTATACCGCTAGATCTTGGCAAGTCTATACAACACTTAAATAGAAATATGGCAGTGCTTAAACTCAATCAAAGCAAGATTTAGAAGAACACCATTTAGATAGGCTTAGGTTGTCGTGGCAGGCATTTTACAGGAGGCGATCATGAAGAAACCTAGGCGCGTGCTTCTGCTATTGCCGACGGTGCTAGCTCTCACCGGGTGTCCAGACGGTGGCGGTGGTAACGGGGGATTTCAGGGTACGCCCGGCGTGATTTATACGGCAAATGGCGGATCCAACAATCTCTCAGGTTTTACCATTGGCGCAGGAGGTCTGTTGACTGCGACGACCCCAGCCACTTTCGTTACAGGTACGAATACTGAATGGGTTGCAGTTTCTCCGAATGGTCAGTTTCTATACTCGTCAAACCAGAATTCCACGAATATATCTGGTTTCACGATCAACGCGGCGACCGGAAACTTGACACCGACCCTTCCGGCCACGTTTTCAACCGGTGCGGGATCCTCTCCACGCGGGATCATCGTCACACCGAACGGGCAATTTGCCTATGTCGCCAATAGCGCCTCAAACACCGTTGCCGGTTTCTCAATCGGATCGGGAGGAGTATTAACATCGAGCACCCCGGCGACCTTTGCGACGAGTGGAACGCTAGCCAGAGGTATTGCTGTATCACCCAATGGACAGTTTCTCTATGTCGCGAATTCCGGTACTCACAACGTATCGGGCTTTAGGATTGGTGCTGGTGGGGTGCTGACCGCAACGAGCCCCACAACATTTTCAACTGGTGCCGGCTCTCCAGCCCCGGAGGGACTCGCAATCTCGCCTAACAGCGCATTCTTGTATGTTGCGAATAGTGGAACGAATGCGATCGCAGTCTTTTCTATTGGAGCAGGAGGCGTTCTCACGCCAACAGTCCCACCGACATTCTCCACCGGGGTGCTGGGATCGAGCCCTGAGAGGATGGCCATTTCACCGAACGGGTCGTTCTTGTATGTCACGAATAGCGGCATGAATGAAGTGGCAGCGTTTGCCATTGGGGCGGGAGGACTATTGACACCGACGACTCCGACGGCATTTTCCACTGGAGCGACTTCCTCACCGGTAGGGATTACGATCAATCCCACAGGACAATTCCTCTATGTGGCCAATTCAGGGTCCACCAGTATAGCTGGATTTGCGATCGGCGCCGGTGGGGTCCTAATCCCTATGAATCCTGCCACGTTTTCGACAGCTCCACATGGTCCAATTGGAATCGCCTCTCCAGGCCGACCATAGTTCCTTTCTTATCCAACCGCTACATCGTCATGTGCTCGAGAGGCCTTCCGCAATTCAATGTCGAGTGGACCGACGAGTGGGACCTATCGGATTCAGCAGACAAGCTATCGAATTGCCCCAAGGAATGTCAGGGACAACAGCGGTAACAGCTGTTACTGGTGCAGATGCTTCATGGCGGCGGCGCACAGAATGATGAAGAACCCCATCCAAAGAGCCGCGCGCTGGAAGGGAATCGCCTCATACGATTCCGTGTCGTCGGCTTCGTCTTCGGATTTGAAAATGACGGTATAGAGAAACAGCGTGAGAAGCCCCAACACGAGGAGAAGCTTAATCATGAAGACCATCAGGTACTTGGAGTGGTGCTGAACGCCGGCGCCGGTTTGCGAGATCAGGACCTGATTGACGTAGTGGAGGTTCACACCCCCGGTGAACAGCAGAACGACCAAGAGGCCACCGGCGACCTTTTTGTAGTGCTGATAAAACACGTCCGTGATGGGTTTGATCTGATCCTTCGAAACCGCCTTCTTCAATCCCGGTGTGACCGCCATGACGAGAAATGCCAGGCCGCCGATCCAAATGATTGCTGAAAGCAGGTGAAACCAGTGGTTGACGATGGGGATCAGGATGTTGAGATCAGTGGTGATGCTTTGAAGGGTATCCATAGGTGAGGGTTATGCGTGAAGGGTGAAGCGGACGAAATCCACGGCTAGAACTTAAAGACAGGCGCGTCGTTGCCGAATCGCTTCTTGCGCAGTTCCTCCATCAATTCGACGGTGATGAGCGGGATATTGTTCTCACGGGCATGCTTCTCCACACCCTTCTTGACCATGGCGCGTAGAAAGTAGGGAATACGGCTCAACCTGAGCGCTGACGCGTCATCCCAAGCCATTTCAGACTCTTCGGAAACATTGAACGCCACCTTGATTTTCTCTCCACCCTTTGGCGTGTACAGGCACCACTGATCTTCATCCAACCAGTCCCCATGGTCGACATAGGGGCGGGCGCGGCAGCCCCCGCAGATGTCACTGTATTCGCAGTCGCCGCATTTCCCCTTGAGCTGAGGGTACCGGAACGAGTTGAAGATGTCCGATCGCTCCCAGAGATCGACAAAACTGTGTTGACGCAAATTTCCGGCGGACAGCGGCATATAGGGACAGGGCGTCAATTCACCGTTGGGTGTCACCCTGGCGTAGTTCGTGCCGGCGAGGCACCCTCCCCCCATGTATCCGGTTGCCTTGGTAATCGGGGAGTTGGGGTCCTTTTCATAGGCCAGCCGTTTGAAGTGCGGCGCACACCGGGCACGCACTAACATGCCCTTGTAATTATCTTGGCATTCAACGAGATACCCGAGCACTTCTTCATACTGAGCGGGCGTGATATCCGTCAGTTCCTCGCCTCGTCCCGTACACACCATGAAAAAGACGTTCAACACGCGGGCTCCGAGCCGGTGTGCCCAGTCGATAACGTCGGGCAGTTCTTTATAATTCATCGGCTGCGCGCTGAAATGCACTTGAAATTGGAGACCGTTCCGCTTGCTGGCCTCAATACCCGCCACCGCGGCTTCCCAGGCTCCCGGCACGCCCCGGAAGGCGTCGTGTTTGGCTGCCTGCAATGAGTCAATACTGATGCCGACGCCCATCACACCGATCTCCACGAGGGTTTTGGCCAGGTGGTCGTCGATCAGCATGCCGTTTGTGCCAAAGACCACCATGAAACCGAGCTTGACGGCGTAACGGGCGATGTCGAGGATATCCGGCCGGACCAACGGTTCGCCGCCCGTGATCACGAGGAGGCACCCCTTATTCACTTCCGCGATCTGATCGATCAGCCGGTAGCATTCTTCGGTGCTTAGCTCGTCCTCTCCACCCGCAGCTTTAGTTGTCGCATCAAGATAGCAGTGGTTGCATTTGAGATTACAACGCTTGGTCAAGTTCAGCGCGACGAGATAGGGCTTGAAGTCGTCAACCGTCCGACCGTCGAATGGCCCTTCCCCCTTCGGAGCGGGGGTGAAAAACTGAGCAATTTGCTGTTGCAGTGAACTCAGGGCGCTCTGAGACGAAGGACCGTTGAAGATGGGAAGAGATTTGCCCATGGTGTCTAGTGCTGAGTGCCGAGGGTTCAATTCTGAGTTATATGTTAAGGCACACTCAGCACCACGTCTTCAGGACTAGGTACTGGTCTTACCGGTGAGGTTGGCGATCATGTCCTTGAGATTACCGGTCTTCATGGCTTCCGCCATGTATCCCTTGGCCTGTTCGATACCTTCATTCGCGACCTCAATCGTAATCACGGTCGCTCCAATTTTTTCAGCATGCTTCAGAATCAGCGCTTTGGTGCAATCACGCATGAAACCTTCCGGAGCCCGATCCAATCTGGCCTGTGCGTCCTCCGTCCAGGAATACCGTGACGCCGCTTCACTGTGGCCATTTGCGCCGTTCTCATTTGCGGCTGTAAGCGTGGCTTCCGCGGCAGGCGATGTGCCGGTGCCCTTGTTGGAAAAAATGGGGGTATAGTCTTCGGCAGCCGCGTCCTTGATCATCGGCGCTGCATATTCAAGCGTGATCGTCGTCATGCCCAGCTTCCGCGCGCTCTTCTCAATTCTGGCCTTGGCGCGCCTCCGTTGAAAGCCGGCCGGTACCGCGCGGATGGCCTCTTTCGCGTCCTTGGTCCATTGCATCGGCACGTCATCGTAGGCGACATCTGTCTCCAGATCGCCTTCAGCCGACGCGGCTACTTCGAAGATCTTCTTATCGACCTGTTTGAATTTCGTCCCATCCGCACTGCACACGGGACATCTCACCGGCGCGTCGCCCTTCCCGATGTATCCGCAGCCGTCACAGACAAAATAGTTTTGACCCATGCGGTCCAAGTAGGCCTGGGTGGAGGCATCGATCTGTTTCGGCTTCTCCTCAACGATCTGGGTCATGATCCCGCTCAAGGTCGGGCCCATGAGATCTTTCGTGACAGCCTCGTCGGCTTGCATCTTGTCGCGGTCGATACCCGCCGCATCCAGGCTCCCACCGAGGGCCCGCATGGCATCCATCGCGCCTTTGGGCAAGATGTGCCCAACCGCGGCATCCACCACGGTGTTACTGATGATCGTATGGCCTTTCTCAATGGCATATCGATGAATGGCTGTCTTGGCAACCCCTCGTGCAAACACGGGGATCTTTTCCATCCGCCGTAGAGCCTCTTCGGTCCAGGCGATCGTGTACTCGGCTTGCGTATCGATCGGTGGAACATACTTGCGGTTGGAGATCAACACGTTACAAGGCGCACTGCGGAGCAGGTTTTCCGTGTTGCTGCCGACGTCCATGTCCTCGTCGCTATGGACCCCGATGCGCCCGACAATCAGCAAGGCTGGGACATCCTTGCGGACATACTGAATGATTTTTTCGAAGGCCTTGCCGTCGAGCAACGTCGTTTTTACATCGGTTTGTTCGGCTTGGGCTATTTCACGGGAAATGTCCAGATGGGACTGATAGATCTTGGCCAAGCCGCTATCGATAATTTCTTCGTGCAGCTTTTCCTGCTCTTTGAAACGAAATACCTTGCCGGCTTCTTCGTTTAAGACTCCGGAAATGCTGTGGAACGCGGCATAGTGGAAATACGGGTCGAATGCTGAAATTGCCTCAACCGGCATGTTGAACGCTTTGCCGAGAGCGAGACCCGTCATCAGTCCGCCGAACGAGTAGGGACTGCCGTCGACAGCCACCACGATTTTGCCGCCATTCAAGGGCTGAATGTTCTTGATGATGAGCATGTCGGAGTTTCGGACTCGGCGGACAACGCGTTCGGTATTGCTGCCGATCACACTGTCTTTGACCGCTCCGACCCCCAGTGCTCCCATGATGACGAGGTCATAGCCGTTGGTATTGATATCCTCAGCCAACACCTTCCAATTTCGCCCCTCGAGCGATCGCCGCTCGATCGGGAGATTTGCCTCGGTACATTTCTTATCAACGTAGTCGAGATAGGAATCGGTGATGATTTGGAGTCCGCGGGTGATCAGCGAATCATGAATCTGGCGCTGGCGGTCGAGTTCTTTTTCATCGTGATATTCTTCCGGTAAGCCGGCTTCCATCTGTTTGAAGCGTTTGTCATGCATTTTTGCCGCATAGACATGGCTTCCCACAATCTTCGAGCCGAAGGTTTTGGCCAGGTGAACGCCGACATCCACTGCTGAATTGGAATGGTCGGAATTGTCGACCGGAATATAGATGGTCTTATACATTGCAGCGCCTCCTTAAGGCGCGATCTTGATCAGGCGAACGCGTGTAATTGTATGAAAATCCAAACGATTAACGTGCCACTCCACTCTATAAAGAAGGCAAATGATAGCACCGGCTGAAACTGGAATGCAAGGCACCGCGGATGGACAAGAGACAAGCTAAACAGTGAAATCCGACAATGGTGTCCGACGAAAGATCAACCGGCTGAGCTGGCCCGTGGTTCGGCTGACTGTGAAGGGGAGGGAACCGGTCGACGGGAGCGGAGGATCTCCTCAAGCGAGAGGAGGGCGTCGCGACCCGAATTGCCCTCAATGCCCTTGCTGAGGTTCTGATCGGCATAGGTAGGTGATTCACCGGGGGACTGAGAGAGAGATCCTGTCCATCGACGGGGGTCGCGGCTACCTTGCTTACGTTCCCAGGCTCGAAGACAAGCCTTGGCAATGATCTTGTTGAGAGGGGCGGGATTGTAGAGCAGCTTTCTGATGCTGGTCGGGGTCAACATCAAGGGATTATAGCCCGCCGACAAGTATCCCTCTTCCAACAGTCGCTGTTCCAGATCGGTATTCGGCTGGATGCCAAGGAAAAACATCAATGGAAAGACACGCTCTTCCCCGAGGATTGAGGCGACTTTCTTGTAGGCCTCGACGCTCTGGAGCAGACTCTCTTCTGTTTCCTTGGGACTGTTGAGTGAATAGTTCAGGATGACCTTGCCCTTAAAGCCGGCCTCTGCCAGGTATCGACAACCGTCGTACAGGCGTTCCAGCTTGAATCCCATGTGCAGATTGTTCAGCACCTCTTGTGAGCCTGAGGTGATCGCCACTTCCAGGTCACCCACGCCTGATCGGACCATCAGCTTGGCAAGCTCCGGGGTAATCAACGACGTTCGGATGTAGCCGGACCACTCGATCTCGAGTTTTTCAGCGACGATCCGTTCGAGGATTTCGGTGCATTGAGGATAGGCTTCCTTCCCCGTGATGAACTGGGCATCAGTGAACCAGAATCGACGGGCACCCCACTGATGGTAATGTTGGGCGATGTCCTTGACGACCATGTCGGGCGGCCGGTAGCGGACTCGTTTGCCCTCAATGTAGGGGTAGAGGCAGAAGGCGCAATCATAGGGACAGCCTCGTTTGGACTGCACTCCGATCGACTCACCGATGTATTCACCGTACTGAGGAAAGATCGAGGTGAGATAGGGTAAATCGACCGTCAGGGCATCAAGAAGCGCGGGTGAGCCCTGCCGGCCTTTCCGGATCTGTTTCCCTTCTTTGACGATATATCGTTCATCCTCAATCGAACGGCCTTCGATGACCTTGAGGATGGCGTCCTCTCCCTCACCGAGAATCCCGATCGTCCCTTCCGGGAGCTTTTCGATCAATTGATCGGCAAAGGCTGTAAACGCGCCGCCCCCGATCATGATCTGGGACTTTGGAAACTCTTTGCGGATCAGCCAAGGGTACGACAGGATCGTATAGATGTGACTGTAATAGCGATAGAGCTGCTTGACGCCTGCGATCGACGCCGTGATTCGCTTGAGTGGGTTGCTGGCAAAATAGAAGTTAAACGCGTGTTCCAGTGAGGAATCACCTTCATGCGGGGAAAAGATCTGAATGTCGCGCCAAGAAAAGCAAACCAGATCCGGCTTGAACTCCGTGGCGGCATCCCGGATGGCTTGACTCCGTTGCGAGACGGGAAACAGCGAGAGATCCAGAATTCGCTGTCTGACCTCCGGTTTCCGCCGATGGATAAAGTCCGCCAAGTAGGTGATCCCGATGGGATAGACCTTTTTGCAAGGGAGAAAAATATACAGAATCGAGTCCACTACTCAGTACTCATTTCGTCGCGACATGAATGGCGACGATTCCACCGCTGAGGTTTTTGTACGACACCTGACTGAAGCCGGCTTCACGGAGGATCTGGCACAGCCGTTCCTGATCGGGGAATGTTCGGATCGACGCAGGAAGGTACTCATAGACACCGGTGGTGTCCCGAGCGACCTTCGTGCCGACCCAGGGCAGGAGTGTAAAGGAGTACCAATCATACAGAGCCCGCAGCCAGCCGAACACCGGACGTGAAAACTCAAGACACACGAAGCGGCCTCCGGATTTCATCACCCGGCGGATTTCTCTTACGGCTTGCGGCAAATCCCCGACATTCCGCATGCAAAAGCCGGTTGTGACCGCATCGAACGTATTGTCGGCGAATCCCAAATGTTCCGCGCTTGCTTGTAGGCACGAGATCTTATCTGCCAGACCCCTGCTCCCCACCTTCTTACTGCCTTCAGCCAGCATCGCATAATTGAGATCGGACGCAATCACACGCCCCTTGCTGCCCATGCGTGGCTGGAGGAGCAGGGCGAGATCCGCCGTGCCGGACCCTACATCAAGCCCTACGCCTTGTTCGACCGGGGCAACATAGGAAGCCGTCATTTTCTTCCATCGGTAGTGCAGGCCGAAGCTCAAGAGGGTGTTGTTCAGGTCATACACGCCCGCGATGGCCGTGAACATTCGCTGCACGGCATCCTCGCGGGCTTGTCCGGACCAGGTCGAGACAACTTTTGCCGGGGCCTGAGAGTCTTGTGCCAGGGGAGGATGATCGGTTTTTACCATGCGACGGTGGTAGCACCCGGTTCAAGTCACTGTCAAGCCGCCTAAAATGGAATCTCGTTTGGCTAAAGGCGTCTGAATGGTCATTCAAGAGAGATGATTTCCCCCACAGAACCGAGTATCCTCCTCCGGCTAGATTCCTAATTGGCTGTAGGAGCTATGGCTCTTCACCCTGATTTTCCGGTATCCCCCTACGCTCCGCTTATTCCATCGCAACGCTGGTTTCCTGCTGATGAAACACTCCGCACCACGGCCTATGAGAAGCTACTGCCGCCTCTCGTAGCCAATGTTCGTGAAGAAGTTTACGACTGGCGAACTGCGCAATATCCTGGCGTGTCCGCTACTTCTGCAGCCCTGCTCAGGCATTGGTTTGAAAGCGAACATCTAATCGAAAATGCGGACGGCTCACTCTCTCCGTTCCGATACTATTTTGCCCAACGCGAAGCGGTAGAGACTGTGATCTGGTTGTTCGAGGTTCGGCGTGCACGCGATAAGTATGATTTGCTTCGGTTCGACGCGTCAGGCGCGGTCTCCTCAGGCATGTTCGACGAAGAGTGGCCTCGTTATGTGCTAAAAATGGCGACGGGAGCGGGAAAGACCAAGGTTCTGTCTCTCCTCATCGCCTGGAGCTTCTTCCACAGACTATACGAAACAGACTCTGTTCTCGCACGCAACTTTCTTGTCATTGCGCCGAACATCATCGTGCTCGACCGTCTGCGGACCGACTTTGATGGACTTAGGATTTTCTTCAACGATCCGATCCTGCCGGCCAATGGCCATGAAGGTCGAAATTGGCGGGATGATTTTCAACTTACTTTGCATATTCAGGACGATGTAGGTGTCGTTCGCGATACCGGCAATCTGTTCCTAACCAACATCCATCGTGTCTTTCTCGGCGATGTCAGCGACCCGTCGTTGGAAGATGACGACCTGCGCGACTATTTTCTCGCGCCCTTCGGTCCCAAACCTGTCGGCAAAACCACCGACAGCCAGACGGACCTCGGCGAGATTGTCAGAGAGATCGATGAGTTGGCCGTCTTCAACGACGAAGCGCATCACATTCACGATCCGAAGATGGCCTGGTTCAAGTCCATCCAGGATATTCACCATAAGCTGCTTCAGAAAGATCGTCGCTTGACTCTGCAGGTGGATGTGACCGCAACCCCGCGGCATAACAACGGTGCGATCTTTGTACAAACAGTGTCTGACTATCCCCTTGTCGAAGCGATTCATCAAAACGTGGTGAAGCATCCTATTCTCCCGGATGCTGGCAGTCGTGCGAGATTAACGGACCGAACGAGCGCCCTATTCACGGAGAAATACGACGATTACCTGAAATTGGGCATTGAGGAATGGAGAAAGAGCTTCTCTGAACACCAGACACTCGGCAAGAAAGCCGTCCTGTTCGTCATGGTGGACGATACTCGCAATTGTGACGAGGTGGGCGCCTATCTTGAAAAGATCTGTCCGGAACTACAAGGTGCGGTTCTTGTCATTCATACGAAGAATAATGGTGAGATTTCCGAGGCGGCGTCAGGGAAAAAGGAGGAGGAACTCAAGAAGCTCCGTAAGGATGCCAATGAGATAGATACCTGGCGCAGTCCTTACAAGGCGATCGTCTCCGTCCTTATGCTCAAAGAGGGATGGGACGTACGGAACGTGACGGTGATTTGCGGCCTGCGGGCCTATGCCGCACAGAGCAATATCTTGCCGGAACAGACACTAGGACGAGGTCTGCGGCGAATGTATTTCGGTTCTGATGCGAGAGAGACGGTTTCTGTTATGGGAACGCCCGCGTTCATGGAATTCGTCGAGTCCATCCAGACGGAAGGTGTCAGCTTCGAACGTGTGCCGATGGGGGGTGGTGCATTACGTGAAGACTCCCTGATCGTCGAAGTAGACAAGGAGAATCCCGCCAAAGACCTCGATAAATTAGACATTGCCCTTCCCAAACTCAGCCGACGCTTTCAGCGCGACTTCAAGGATCTGGACGCGCTCGATCCATCGGTCTTGCACAATGCACGTCTCTCTCTTAAGCCATTTACTCCGGACGAAACGCGGGAGATTGTGTTCAAAACGATGCTTGATGCCGAAGTGCATCACACCATCCAGCTTGATGGAGCCGGCCCAGCCGACTACCGATCCGTCGTCGCCTTCTTTGCACGGCAGCTGATGAAGGACTTGCGTCTTGTCGGTGGGTACGACGTGCTCTATGGAAAGGTCAAAACCTTTATGCACGAGCATCTGTTCGCGGGATCACCAATGAACCTTGAAGATCCCGGATTTCATTGTACGCACGACCGATGGAGTTGTGTGGATCGTGGAGACAAAAGGCCGCGAGGAATTGGACCTTCCCCAAAAGATGGCCAGGCTTGGGCAATGGTGCACCGACGCGACTGACGCTGAGGAAAATGGACAACGATACGATTTTGTGTTCGTGGATCAGACTGGTTTCGAAACTCACACACCTGGAACATTTGCCGCTCTAGTTTCAGGTTTCGCTGAATACAAAGGCTGATCATGCAGGGGAACCCCGCTCAGGAGTATCTATGCAGTTTAGTCGCCGAACTGTGCAAACTTCCGCGCGAGGCAGGGTGGGTGGAGTTCAAAGAAAACAATGCCAAGCCTGAGGATATCGGCGAATACTTGTCAGCCTTGAGCAATACCGCGGCCTTGCAAGGCCAGGCCAATGGGTACGTGGTCTGGGGCGTAAAGGATGAGGATCGTGAAGTAGTAGGCACAACGTTTCGTCCAGGAACAAGCAAGGTCGGGAATGAGGACCTGGAAAACTGGTTGACCCGACTCCTCAATCCAAAGCTGCCCTTTCAGTTCCATGAACTGTGTCATCAGGGAAAACCGGTTGTCATTCTGGAAATTCCTCGAGCACCTGGCCGGCCTATACAGTTTCAAGGTATGGAGTTCATCCGTGTCGGCTCCTACCGGCAAAAGCTCAAGGATCACCCCCAAATTGAACAAAGGCTCTGGCGCATATTCGACACCACGCCGTTTGAAGAAGTACCTGTGCTTCGCCATGTCGATTCGGCGGATGTATTGTCCTTGCTGGACTATCCAGCTTTCTTTGAACTGCTGGAACAACCGTTGCCAACTGATCGTGAAAACATCCTCACTCGGCTTACCGCTGATCGCATGATTGTCCAGGATGCGGCTGGGAAATGGGACATCACGAATCTGGGAGCCATTCTCTTTGCCCGCAACCTTGATGAGTTCAAGTCGCTCGCCAGGAAAGCGGTGCGCATCGTGGTTTATGAAGGCAAGGGGCGGGTGAAGACGGTTCGCGAGCAGGGGGTCCGTAAAGGCTACGCCTCAGGCTTTAAGACCGTGCTGGATCATCTCAATGCGCTGCTTCCTCGCAACGAAGTGTCGATCACGGAATCAGGCGGGAAGTTCCATTGTACCCGGAGCCGGCCATCCGTGAACTAATCCCCAATGCCCTCATCCACCAAGACTTTTCAATCACGGGCAGTGGACCGATGATCGAAATATTTTCTGACCGCTTGGAGATCACAAATCCCGGTGAGCCGTTAGTCAAAACCGAGCGGTTCCTGGACAGTCCGCCACAATCGCGAAACGAAAGCCTTGCGTCCTTCATGCGTCGACTCGGAGTATGTGAAGAGCGTGGTAGCGGTGTGGACAAGGTGGTGTCGGAAACGGAGCGGCATCAACTACCGGCACCGTTGTTTGAAAGTCCCGATGGCTTCACGCGGGCAGTCCTCTTTACACATCGTCCATTGCGGCAGATGAATCGTGCCGACCGTACTCGCGCGTGTTATCTGCACGCCTGCCTGAGATATGTGGAACGCGACCCGATGACAAATTCCAGCCTGCGGGCACGTCTGGGAATATCTGAACCCAACAAGGCGATGGCTTCCCGCATTATCGGGGATGCCTTCAAAGATGGCCTCATCAAGCCGGAAGACCCACGGCAGGGGAAAAAGTATGCTAAGTACGTCCCCTTTTGGGCGTGACTGCTTAATTGACGGGAAGGCTGAGGGATGAGAACAGACGCAGCTAACTCCTCATGTTTTCAGTCAAATCTTAATTGACGGCTAATTGACTGGAGTTATATGGCCCGTGAAACCACGCACTACGACCTCTCCGACGCCGAGAAGCGAGACCTCGTCAAGCTGATCGAACAGGGCAAGCCGCTGCCGGAGAAGTATCGCTTTCTGCTCTTTGCCGATAAGCGCGAAGTTGAGCTGGTATGGAACGGCAAGACTCGCGAAGTCTGCACGGCCGTGCTGCCGTTTCAGACGCTGGAACACATCGACGAGCCGCGGAAGGAAGAGCGTGAACAAGAAGAACTGGCCTTTGACAGCGGCGGGCGACAGATCAAGGGCTGGACTAATAAGCTCATCTGGGGCGACAACAAGCTGATTCTTTCGTCGCTCAAAGCCGGTGCACTCCGCCGCCAGATCGAGGATGCCGGCGGCCTCAAGCTCATTTACATCGACCCGCCGTTCGATGTCGGCGCAGACTTCAGCATGGACATCGAGATCGGTGGCGAGACCTTCCACAAGGAGCCAAATCTTCTGGAGCAGATCGCTTACCGCGATACGTGGGGACGCGGCGCGGATTCTTTCATCGCTATGATTTACGAACGTCTAATCCTTATGCGCGATTTGATGTCGAATTCTGGTTCCATAATCGTCCACTGTGACTGGCGGGTATCAGGCTTTATTCGCGCGGTTCTCGATGAGATTTTTGGCAAAGATAAGATCGTTGGTGAACTCATTTGGAAACACCAAATAATGGGAGGGGCACATGGAAGGCGGTTGCCTAAAGCACATGAAACATTGTTTTGGTTCAAAAAAACGGATGAATTTAAAATCAATGAAAGTGCTGCTGAGATCAGAGTGCCCTTCAGTGAATATGTACGTTCAACAATGCAACAGGATGCTGAGGGAAGATGGTTTTATACTAGGCGACGAATGAGCAGAAAGACGACGGATGCAGAGCAAGAAGCTAAGGCACACACTATAACCTACGTTGACAATCCTGAATTAGGAACCCTAGCGTCGGATGTTTGGGACGATTTTCCTTCTTACCAACCAAAGCCTGCTGACAATACGAAGTACCCGACACAGAAGCCAAATGAATTGTTGGAGCGTGTGATTGGAGGTGCAAGTAATGAAGGCGATTTGGTGGCGGACTTTTTCGTGGACAGCGGTACTACCGCCGCTGTGGCAGAAAAACTTGGGCGCAAATGGATCGCTACCGACCTCGGTAAGTTCGGCATTCACACCACACGCAAGCGGCTCATTCAAGTGCAGCGGGAGCTGAAAGCTTCCGGTAAGCCTTTCCGTGCTTTTGAAGTGCTCAATCTGGGTCGCTACGAACGCCAAGCGTATCTCAACGTCTCGGGACGGCTCACCGGTAAGCACAGGGAAGAGGCGCTGGCCCAAAAGGAAGCAGAATTCCGTGAACTGATCTTGAAGGCCTATCGCGCGGAACCTCTACCGGAAACAGGCTTTTTTCATGGCAAGTTGGCGAGCCGTCTGGTGGTCGTCGGTCCGATCAATCTTCCCGTCGGGCGACTCTTCATCGAGGAAGTCATCACCGAATGCCGTAAGCGGGGGGCTTCGCGTGTGGACGTGTTGGCCTTCGAGTTCGAAATGGGCCTATTCCCTGCCGTGCTCGATGAAGCCAAGCAGAAGGGGATCGACCTCGCGCCGAGGACGATCCCGCCGGAAGTCTTCGACAAGCGCGCCGTGGAAAAAGGCCAAGTCCGCTTCCATGATGTGGCGTATATCGAAGTCACCCCGCGCTTCGACAAGAAAGACAAGCTGACTCTGGCCATCGAATTGACGGATTTCTCCGTCTACTACTCCCAGGGCATTGCCAAGTCTATCGAAGCTGAGCTGAAAGAAGGCAAGAGCGAGGTCGTCTGCGAATCCGGCCAGCTCATCAAGATCAGCAAAGACAAGCAGGGTGTTGTCATTCGCGAAGTACTCACCAAGAAATGGACCGACTGGGTGGACTACTGGGCGGTCGATTTCAACTATGAAAGCCGGAAAGAGCTCATCAAGGTCCAGCGTGGGACCGGCCTCGGCGGCGTGCAAGGGTTTCTGCCTGGACAAGAACCGGCTCAGCGTGAGCTGGAATTGACCGCCGAGGACTTCGAAGAACGATGGACTGGTGCCTACATCTTCGAAAACGAATGGCAGAGCTTCCGCACCCGCCAAAACCGCGATCTTGAACTAAAAACTGCCACTCACACCTACGCGAAGCCGGGCCGTTATATCATTGCCGTCAAAGTCATTGATATCTTCGGCAACGATACGATGACGCTGGTACCGGTGACCGCAGGATAAAGGCACGAGGGGACGCAGGTTGAGAGTGCTAGGTTGAGTGCATCTTGGGGAGGGAGGTGACCTCATGTTTGGTTCCATGGCGCTTGAAATGGCGATCAGCCTGTCGCTGCTGTATCTGCTTCTGGGGTTGATGTGCTCCGTTCTGAACGAATGGGTCGCCGGAATCTTGAATATGCGGGCCAGGAATCTCTGGGACGGAGTGCGAAATCTGCTGTATGATTCGGAAGGGACGGGGTTGGCCAAGCAGTTGTACAATCACCCGTTGATCAAGAACCTGGCAAAGCCCGGCAAGATTCCTTCCTATGTTCCGTCTCGAACCTTCGCCTTGGCTATGTTTGATTTGGTCGCCCCTGCACACGAATCGACGAAGACGAAGACGCTGCAAGATATTCGGAATGCGGTCGCCACACTCCCCAATGAGCAAATAAAAGGTGCTCTGATTGCCTTGATTGATGATGCTGAAGGCGACGTGAAGAAAGCGCGAGAGAATGTCGAGCGGTGGTATGACGACGCCATGGATCGTGTATCCGGGTGGTATAAGCGAAAAACGCAGGTGTTCATCTTGATCTGGGCATTAGCCGTCACGTTGTCCGTCAATGCCGATACGATCTTGATCGCGAATACGCTGGCTCATGACGCGACGTTGCGCGCGTCGTTGGTGGCCATGGCAGAGACCACGGCCAAAGAGCCGCTACCTCAGGACGCGAAAGGCACAACGGAGCGAGTTCAGCAGATGTCTTCTGAAATTAAGAAACTGGGGCTTCCGATCGGTTGGTCGCGCGAAGCCGGTAACCCCAGGTCAGCTCCAGCCGAAGCCGGCGATTGGGCATTGAAGATCATCGGACTGGCGCTGACGACCATTGCGGTTTCTCTTGGCGCCCCATTTTGGTTTGACGTCTTGAATAAGCTCATCAACATTCGCTCCACTGGTAAGCAGCCGGAGCGGTCACGTGAAGAAAAAGAGCCGGCGCCCAAGTAATTGCCGGCTCTTCACGGCAACCGGAAACGCGACATGCTTCGGGGTCCAACCTTTGCCGTGGGACTGCTTTCTGCTCCTTGATTTCCACATGCTATAATCCTCGTCTCTTTATGGGCAACTCCATCATCATCAAGGGCGCGCGCGAGCACAACCTCAAGAACATCGACGTGGAAATTCCGCGCGACAAGCTGGTGGTGATCACCGGGTTGAGCGGGTCCGGCAAGTCTTCGCTTGCCTTCGATACGATCTATGCGGAAGGACAGCGGCGGTATGTGGAGTCACTGTCGGCGTATGCTCGGCAGTTCCTCGAGCAAATGGGAAAGCCGGATGTCGATTCGATCGAAGGGCTCTCTCCCGCCATCTCGATCGAGCAGAAGAGCACGAGCCACAATCCCCGTTCTACCGTCGGTACCGTCACGGAAATCTATGACTATCTCCGACTGCTCTTTGCCCGCGTCGGGCAACCCTACTGCTTCCAATGTGGCGAAGAGATCACCGCGCAGACCGTACAGCAGATGGTGGATGCCATCGCCTCCTTGCCGGAAGGTATGAAGTTCCAGATCCTTGCCCCGATCGTGCGCGGGCGAAAGGGTGA
Source organism: Nitrospira sp. (assembly GCA_024760525.1). NCBI lineage: Bacteria > Pseudomonadati > Nitrospirota > Nitrospiria > Nitrospirales > Nitrospiraceae > Nitrospira > Nitrospira sp. The sequence continues at coordinate 3,583,202 of CP060499.1, read as the reverse complement.
ATACCGGAAGGAACTGCAGGAGATGCGAAAGGCGGGGTATGTCCGCGCTCGTGTCGACGGCAAGCTCGTCGATTTAGGTGAGGACATTCTTCTCGACAAACAAAAGAAGCACACGATTGAGATTATCGTCGATCGGCTGGTGCTGAAACCAGGCGATGCCTTGATGCGCCGACTGGCGGATTCTGTTGAAACCTCGTTGAAATTGACCAGCGGACTCGTAGCCGTCCTGACGGAGGACGGTCATACCCGCCTTTACAGTGACAAGCTGGCCTGTATCAATTGCGGTGTGAGTTATCCGGAGATCACGCCCCGGGTGTTCTCCTTCAATAGCCCGCACGGCGCCTGTCCGGCCTGTGATGGCATCGGCTATGCCGTGACGCCGGGTGGTCAGGAAGAAGAAGATTTCACTCTGTTGGAACCCTGCGAAGTCTGCCGTGGCGCGAGGCTCAGGCCGGAAAGTCTATCCATCAAATTAGCCAAGAAGTCGATCTCCGAAGTGACGAGACTCTCGGTTCGTGCTGCGGCGGACTTCTTCCTGTCGCTCAAATTTACAGACCGTGAGCTGGTGATCGCGCATCGGATCCTGAAAGAAATTCGTGAACGGCTTGGTTTTCTTGTCAATGTAGGCCTGGACTATTTGACGCTCGATCGAGCCGCAGCCACCTTGTCCGGTGGCGAAGGGCAACGCATCAGACTAGCCACGCAGATCGGCTCGGGCTTGGTCGGGGTGTTGTACATCTTGGACGAACCATCCATCGGGCTGCACCAACGCGACAATCGACGGCTGCTGCAAACGTTGCTGCGATTGCGGGATCTCGGCAACACGGTGGTAGTGGTTGAGCATGATGCCGAGACGATGCAGGCTGCCGACCATCTTCTCGACATGGGCCCCGGCGCCGGCTCGCACGGCGGGCATGTGATCGCCCAAGGGACGCCTCAACACATCATGGGCGATCCCAATTCATTGACAGGCCAATACTTGCGCGGCGCGCAGACCGTGTCCGTGCCGCAGCGGCAGCGGAAGGCGAAGGGAACGCTGTTCGTCGTCGAGGCGCAGAAGCATAATCTAAAAAACGTGACCGCGCGTATTCCGCTGGGCCTCTTTACCTGTGTAACGGGTGTCTCCGGCTCGGGAAAGAGCACCCTCGTGTTGGAAGTGCTGTTCCATTCTCTCTCGCAACTGCTCTATCACAAGAAACCCAGGATCGATGGATGTAAAGAGTTGAAGGGGGTTGACGCGCTGGACAAAGTCATCGATATCGACCAGTCACCGATCGGTCGCACCCCTCGGTCGAATCCTGCGACCTATACCGGCCTGTTCGGCTACATCCGTGATCTCTATTCTAATCTGCCGGAGTCGCGTGTCCGTGGATACAAGCCCGGGCGATACAGTTTCAATGTCAAAGGCGGACGGTGTGAAGCCTGTCAGGGGGACGGGCTCCTCAAGATCGAGATGCATTTCCTGCCGGATGTCTATGTGACCTGTGAGGTCTGCAAGGGACAGCGCTATAACCGTGAAACGATGGAGATTCTGCATAAGGGCAAGAGCATTGCGGATATCCTGAACATGACGGTGGACGACGCATTAGAGTTCTTCGAACATATCCCGTTGATCAAGGCGAAACTACAGACCCTGCATGATGTCGGCCTGCACTATGTGAAGCTGGGACAGTCGGCCACGACCCTCTCCGGCGGCGAAGCGCAGCGAGTGAAGCTGTCACGCGAACTCTCCAAGCGGGCAACAGGCCGCACGATGTACATCCTCGATGAGCCGACGACCGGTCTGCACTTCGCCGATGTCCAGCGATTACTCGATGTGCTGGATCGATTGGTCGAAGCCGGAAACACCGTGCTGGTGATTGAACACAATCTGGATGTCATCAAAAATGCCGATTGGATTATCGACCTGGGGCCGGAAGGTGGCGACCGAGGCGGTGAGATCGTGGCCGAAGGCCCCCCGAAAGAAGTTGCGAAGGCGAAGCGGTCCTATACGGGACAGGTATTAAAAGAAGCAGGGGTGTAAGGGTGGAGTTTTCGCGCGTCGCAATAATGCGAGGAGCCAAGACGGCAGCTGAACCGCTACGATAGGCCGCATGCGACTCTGAAGCGAGATGATGCATCGCATGCCGTCGCCCGCGGTAGTTTCAGCAAGATCTACCAAAACCCGCCATGGCGACTTCGAAAACTCCATCCCTTCCACCACGCTAAGAAGGGAGAAGGGGAAGTGGTGGTTGACGGCGCTCGTGGCCATCAACCTCGGATCATGTTATCCCATCCCATGCATCCGAAGGGCGCACCAGGACAACTTGTCCATTTCATCACAACACATGGTTTTCTATGAAAATACTTTAACCACCTTCGCTTTATCCTCTGACAACTTGTCAGCTCCGACCCATCTCATACCGCTAATCTCCTCTAACAAATAATTCAGCTATTCCCTATTAAATCAAAGTCTCAGCGGGTCTTTCGCACATGAACGTTTCGTGGCCCGTCCTTTGCCTAATACTTCCCGCAGGACACACACGGGAGGTTTTATGAAGATAATTCGGTCAGTTCCATTTTTCGTAGCGGCTCTCATCATGACGGGTGTTTGGGTCGGTCCCGGTTCGACGGCATCTGCCATGAGTAGTGGAAATGTGAACATGCATTCAGAGATCCCTCCGGTCGTTCTGATCGTAAATAAGGACCAATTTGAGGGAAACTGGAAACAATTCAAAGGCGATTTGAAGAAGCAATGGGGAAAATTAACCGACGATGACTTGCTCGTCATCGAAGGCAATTACGACAAGTTCGAGGGCAGGGTGCAGGAACGGTACGGCGATAGGAGAGAAGAAGTGAAACGTTGGACCGATGAATGGTTTAAGCAACACCACCCTATTAAGTCCGAGAAGACCGATAAGTAACAGGCTGAGAATGAAACGCGTACTGACATGGTCGGTGTTCTGCGATAGCCAAAAGTCAGTGTGGAGATATGGGGAATATCTCGATTCTCTGGAGAAGCTTGTGAAAGGTTCTGCGTCATCAATTGGTCCGATACAACCTGATCAAGCTATCCTTCGTTGTCACGATGCAAATGAAGCGAACGAAACGCTTACAAATCGGAAAGCATAGAGCCAGTAAATTGATTCGCAGTGTTCATAGATGACCGTATGTCCGTTCGATGAACAGTTGAGGCAGCGAAGAACCGGATCGGGATCCGGTTCTTCGCGCAACCGGAGGGGAATCGTATGCTCTACTATGCGCTGGTGTTCCTCATCATAGGATTTGTTGCGGCGGCGGTGGGGGCCGGTGGTGCAGCCGCCGTGGCCACGCATATTTCTTGGGTGTTATTTCTTATTGCGATCATTTTTTTGCTTGTACATTTGCTGACAGGTCGCAGACCTCCGGTTAACTGACGAGCACACTCATTGCTGATTCAATAGTCGCGAAAACATGAATCGAAGAAGGAGGGTTCTATGGGAACGATGGGGAAAGGTTTTATTCTATGGCTCCTCGGTGTGCCGGTCAGTCTCTTGGTCTTGCTGTATTTTCTGGGATTTCTTCGATAAGGTGACTATGTAGTTTGGCGTGACATGCAGCTAGATGTGTTCTCTGTCTGACCGCTCTCTTTTCACGTCTTATCCGCTCACCACTTGCGCCTCCATAGGTCTTTCCGGTAATTGAGCATTTGCCTTTCTGTTGCGTGAATTCAAAGGACAATATGCCAAGAGTGCTTACAAGAAGGAGGGGTGTGTCCGATGCAGACTGTCGCGTTGTTGACGATCTCGAACATATTCATGACATTGGCGTGGTACGGCCACTTGAAATTCAAGGAATATCCGTTGTTCACCGTGATTCTGGCAAGTTGGGGGATTGCCTTTATCGAATACTGTTTTCAAGTGCCGGCCAACCGGATCGGCCATGCCCAGTTCAGTGCGGCGCAACTCAAGACGATCCAGGAGGTGATCACGTTGGTGGTGTTCTCGATTTTCTCGGTCGTCTATTTGAAAGAGGCGATGAAGTGGAACTATGTGGTGGGGTTTGCGCTGATCGTAGTAGCGGTGTTCATCATCTTCAAAGAATGGTGACGATCGAGGATACGACGATGTGTTATTCTTCGAGTCATAGTCAACTTTCATACCGTATTGTCTGTTCCCCGCTAAGCTTAGGACCGTAGCTCCCTGAGAGATGAGTCCTTACCAAGCCCGCTTGCAGCACTTTCTTTAGGTCACTACAATACCGCACACATCTATCTCGGCCGTTGAGCGAGGGGGGGTATGGGTATGCCGAAATCGAAAAAGACCGACTCGAATGCGAAGTCCGAGAGTGTCGAAAGGAAATCCTCACCGGCGTCCCCGTCTGTACCCCTGACCACGGAAGATTTCGAAAAGCTCGGTGTCTTTTACCTGGGACGGCCATATGATCTCGCGGCTAAGCAAGCCAAGCCTGGTTTGCTGCTCTACGATTCCAAAGATCTCGTGACGCATGCTGTTTGCGTCGGCATGACCGGCAGCGGTAAGACCGGCCTTTGTCTTGCGCTTCTTGAAGAGGCGGCGATCGACAACATTCCCGCCATTATCATCGATCCGAAGGGCGACCTCGGCAATTTGATGCTGACGTTCCCATCCCTCAAAGGCGAGGACTTTCAGCCGTGGATCAATGAGGACGATGCGCGCAAGAAAGGCCTGTCGTCAATCGAGTATGCTGAGGCACAGGCTGAATTATGGACCAAGGGCTTGGCTGGCTGGCAACAGGATGGTGCACGTATTCAGCGACTCCGGGATGCTGCAGACATCGCGATTTATACACCGGGCAGTAATGCCGGACTCCCGGTCTCTATCCTCAAATCGTTTGCCGCGCCGGCTGCCGATGTCCGTGAAGACAGTGAACTTCTACGTGAACGGATCAGTACGACTGTGACCAGTCTGCTGGGCTTGCTTGGGATCGAGGCCGATCCGATCCAAAGCCGAGAGCACATTCTCCTTTCGACGATTCTGGATCAAACGTGGAAGAAAGAGGAGGATCTCGATCTTGTGGCACTGATTCAAGCCATCCAATCGCCGCCGGTGTCGAAGATCGGTGTGATGGATGTGGAGTCGTTTTTCCCGTCGAAGGACCGCTTTGCACTCGCGATGAAGCTGAACAATCTTTTGGCTGCTCCGGGTTTTCAGGCCTGGCTGGAAGGGGAAGCGCTCGATATTCAGCACCTGCTCTACACCTCGGCAGGCAAGCCGCGTCTGGCGATCTTTTCAATCGCGCATTTGAACGACGCAGAACGCATGTTCTTCGTGACGCTCTTGCTCAGTCAGATCGTCGGTTGGATGAGGGCTCAATCGGGCACCACGAGTCTGCGGGCCCTCATGTATATGGACGAGATCTTCGGGTATTTCCCGCCCGTGGCCAATCCTCCATCCAAGCTGCCGCTGATGACCTTGCTCAAGCAGGCGCGGGCGTTTGGTTTGGGTGTCGTACTCGCGACGCAGAATCCCGTCGATCTCGATTACAAGGGATTGGCCAATACGGGCACGTGGTTCATTGGGCGATTGCAGACTGAACGGGATAAAGCCCGAGTGTTGGAGGGGTTGGAGGGGGCTTCGACCAGCGCCGGGAAGAAATTCGACCGTGGCCGCATGGAACAAACCCTGGCAGGTCTCGGCAATCGGATCTTCCTGATGAACAATGTGCATGAGGATGAGCCGGTCGTGTTTGAGACGCGGTGGTGCCTCTCCTATCTCCGTGGCCCTCTGACAAGAACACAGATCAAGCAGCTGATGGATCCAGTGCGCGGTGCTCAATCGGAAATTGGTGCGCCTCGTGCTGCCGGAAAACCAGCCAAGTCGCCCAAAGGCAGCGCACGTCCCATCGTCCCGCCGGATGTCCCGCAACACTTCGTGCCATTGCGCGGGACGCAGCCTGAAAGCCGCGAGTTGATCTATGCGCCCATGTTGCTCGGCTCGTCGCAGGTCCGCTTCTCCGATACGAAAAGCGGGATCGATACGATCCAAGATGTGGTCGTCCTGGCACCCATGGGCGATGGCCCGGTGGCTGTCGACTGGGACCGTGGAACACCAGTTGATGTGGCGGTGGCCGATCTCGAACAGAACCCAGAGGAGGGCGCGCAGTTTCTTGCCTTGCCGGCAAGTGCCGGCAAGGCCAAGAGTTATACCGACTGGAACAAGGAGTTCGGCGGTTGGCTCTTCCGGACGCAGAAAATAGAGTTGTACAGGAGTTCCATTACCAAGGAAGTGTCGAAACCGGGTGAATCTGAGCGCGACTTCCGAGTGCGGCTACAGCAGACCGGGCGAGAACAGCGCGATAAGGGCGCGGAGGCGCTTCGCCAGAAATACGGTTCCAAGATTGCGACACTTCAAGAACGAGTCAGGCGTGCGGAGTTGGCGAAGGAAAGGCAGCAGACCGAATCCCGTTCCAGCCAGATGCAAGCGGCGATTTCCGTGGGAGCTTCCATTCTGGGGGCCTTTCTTGGACGGAAAGCGATCAGCGCGTCGAATATCGGACGAGCCACGACTGCGATCCGGAGTGCCGGCCGCGTCATGAAAGAGTCGCAGGATGTCGGAGTAGCCGAGGAAAATGTCGCGTCGCTTCAACAGCAACTGATGGATCTCGAAGCGCAGTTCAAGTCGGAGAGCGAAGCGTTGGCTGCCGCATCCGATCCGTTGAACGAAAAACTCGAAACCATCTCTATCAAACCCACCAAGGCTAACATTGCTGTCAAACTCGTGACCCTCGCCTGGACACCCCATTGGCGTGATGCAAGGGGAAGCCTTACTTCAGCCTGGTCATAAGTTTCATATGAGCAGGGCCATACCATCGCCTCAAGGCGCTGCTGGCTGATATCCACCACCTCCACAAAGGGTAATAGTGCGGTACGATCTGGGTTCTCACCGGGACTCCCTACTGGCAGGGCTTGAATGGCGGCCTCACTCGGAACCGAATTAATTCAAGGTTTCCCCTGCTCCTAGCACGATCCGGTGCCTTATCAAGCACGTAGGTGTACATCTGTAGGATTTAGAATTCACCTAAGGTATCGATTGGTTGCCATTCCCGTAGCCCTCATCCCCAGTCTTATCAAGTTTTTTGATTGACCTACCGAAACACTACCTAGTTGGTTTGCCGCAAGTGCTGATCGGTGTCCTGTTTGCCTTTGAACATAAAGGAGAGTGCAAGATGGAGGCGCATACGCTCCAGTATGATCGTAGTGAAGGGTGGTCCATCAAGAATCGGCCTCAGATAGATTCCCATCGGACACTGATCGTGCTGTTCGGTTCTTCCGCTTTTATCGATGCTGACAACCCGATCCGCGAGTTGGTCGATGAATATCCCCATTCGACGGTTATCGGCTGCTCGACCGCCGGCGAGATTTTAGGGACGCAGATCTTCGACGAGAGCGTGAGCGCGGCGGTTGTCCGATTCGATCATACGGAACTTCGGATGGCCAGTGCGCCTGCTCACTCAGCGGAAGATTCGTTCTCCGCTGGACAGCATATTGCAAGACAGCTGAACGACCCACGACTGAAAGGCATCCTCGTCCTTTCGGACGGCCTTTGTGTGAACGGGAGCGAACTGGTACGGGGCCTGAATTCAGAGGTATCCCCTTCCGTCGTGGTAACCGGCGGATTGGCCGGCGATGGTGATCGATTTCATCGGACCTGGGTGCTGCAGGACCGCCGGCCTCAATCGGGTTTTGTGACGGCTGTCGGTTTCTATGGAGATCGCATCAGGATCGGGCACGGAACAAAAGGTGGCTGGGATCGGTTCGGCCATGAGCGGCGTGTTACCAGATCAAAGGGGAACGTCCTGTTCGAGCTCGATGGGCGTCCTGCCCTTCAGCTGTATAAGGAGTATCTTGGTGATCGAGCCTGCGGTTTGCCGGCAACCGGCCTCCTCTTTCCGCTCGCATTACGTGCCCATCAAGAAGATTCCAAGAGCCTGGTTCGAACGATTCTCGCGGTGAACGAAGAGGAACAGTCTCTGACCTTCGCCGGCGATATTCCGGAAGGATCTCTCGCGCAGCTGATGAAGGCCAATTTTGATCGGCTCGTCCATGGGGCGTCCGAAGCGGCGGTTTCCACCAAGGCAGCAGCCGACGCCAACTCCTGCACCTTAGCCGTGGCCATCAGTTGCGTCGGCCGACGACTTGTACTCGGAGAGCGGACAGAAGAGGAAACCGAGGCCACTCTGGATGTGTTTCCCAAAGGGACGCAGCAGATCGGATTCTATTCTTATGGAGAGATTTCTCCGCATACGGCGGGAACCTGCGATCTTCACAATCAGACGATGACGCTGACGACGCTGAGCGAAGCGGCGTGATTCCTCATGCACCCTCTACTGGCGCGACAACTGAGGCGATTAGGCCTAGATCAAGAGCATCTCCCACCGTCGCCGGAGGTGTGGAGTGATCTGCTGGAGAGGATCAGCCGGAGCTATATGGAAGCCGATCAAGGTCATGCGCTCCTGGAACGATCGCTGGCCCTCTCTTCAAAGGAGATGCAGGATCTCTATGCACAACTCAAACAGACCAGCGAAACTCAGCTCGCACAGGAGCGAAACAAACTCCAGGCGGTTTTGCACGCCCTGGGAGATGGACTGTGCGTCGTGGATGCGGCGTGGAAGATTCAGATGATGAATCCTCACGCCGAGCAACTGTTGGGAGAAGCCGCGCATGCCCTAGGCGATCGTCCTGTCTATCGGATGATCTCTCCGGGACCCGAAGCATACCGAGAACACTGCCTCATCACCGATGCCACGCTCCCGACGCTTGCTTCCGGTGAACCGTACCGAACGGACGATGGTTTGTTGGTGAGAATGGACGGTCAGTTTGTGCCCATCTCGCTGGTCGTGACCCCCATGCTCTCGAATGGCACCGTCACCGGCGCGGTGCTCGTATTCAGAGACATCAGTCAGGAGAAACGAGTAGAGCGAGAGCGGCAACAGACCGAAGGCCTTCTTCGTCGAATCCAGGCGGGATTGTCGGAAGTGGCCAAAAGTCCACAAGTCTACGGGGGCAATCTTCAAGAAGCATTCCAAACCGTCACACGCGTGGCAGCGGAGTGTCTTCATGCCGCGAGAGTCAGCATCTGGTTTTTTACGGCGGATCGCTCCGCTATTCAGTGCGGCAATCTTTATCAATTGACCACCCGAGAACATTCTCAAGGCCTCGAACTGTCGGCAGCCGCGTATCCGCGGTATTTTCAGGAGCTGGATACCGAGCGAATCGTATCGGCCGATGACGCGCAAGCCGATCCGAGGACTGCTGAATTTACCGAAGGGTATTTGGCGCCGCTGGGAATTACGTCCATGCTCGATGTTCCGATTCTCTCGGAAGGCAGGATGATCGGTGTGATCTGTCATGAGCACATCGGCGCCATGCGGCGTTGGACGCGCGAAGAGCAACATTTCGCCGCGTCCATCGCGAATGCGGTGGCCTTAGCCATCGAGGCTGCCGATAGAAGGAAGGTTGAGCAGGCATTGCGGACCAGTGAAGAACGGCTGACGATGACGGTACAGAGCGCGAACATTGGGATTTGGGACTGGGATCTGAAATCGAATATTGTGTATCTCTCGCCTGAATGGAAGCGGCAGCTTGGGTATGAGGATCAGGAGTTGGGCAATACATTCACGGAGTGGAAAAGCCGGCTGCACCCCGACGACTACGACCGCGTTTGGAATACCATCGAGGCATATTTGCTCACGCGACCGTCTCGATTTGAACTTGAACATCGCCTTCGTCATAAGGACGGCTCCTATCGGTGGATTCTCGGGCGCGGGACTGCGATCAAGAGCGATGCTGCGTTGTCGAATCGTATGGTTGGCATCAATATCGATGTCACTGATCAAAAATCGGCCGAGGAAGCGCTTCGGCATGCCAAGGAAACTGCCGAGGCCGTCAGTCGCGCCAAGAGTCAGTTCCTGGCAAACATGAGCCACGAAATTCGCACTCCCATGAACGGAGTGTTGGGGATGGCGGATCTCTTGCTGCGATGTGAGCTTAGTGAGAGAGAGCGCTATTTGGCGGAATCGATCCACCGATCCGGCACGGTGTTACTCGCCATCATCAACGACATTTTGGACTTTTCGAAGATCGAGGCCGGGAAGCTGCAGCTTGAGGCGATTCCCTTTGAAGTTCGTCGGACGATCCAGGAAGCGGTTGATCTGTTAGGACCGGCTGCTCAGAAGAAGCATCTGAAACTATCCTGGCAGATCGACCGTGCTATCCCCGGGTATCTGATCGGCGATCCGATCCGGTTGAGACAAATCGTCGTGAATCTGGTCGGAAATGCGGTCAAATTCACGGAACAGGGAAGCATTAAGGTATGTGTTGCTCTTGAGGGTCAGAGAGTGAATCTGCACGGACTATCCATTACGGTCCATGATACCGGCATCGGCATTGCTCCCGAAGTTCAAGCCCATATCTTCGACGCATTTTCCCAGGCCGATGGTTCGACCACCAGGAAATACGGTGGGACCGGCTTGGGCCTCGCAATCGTCAAGCAGCTTGTCACCTTGATGGATGGAAACATCGAGCTCTGGAGTCATCCGGGTAAGGGGTCCATCTTCAGGTTTACCGCCTATTTCGCGCAATGTAATTCCGTTCCCAGCCCTGTGTCATCTCCCATCTTAGGCCATGAGGGTGAGTCTGAACACATCGATCACCAACCGGTCGGATCCGCTGAAGTGCGCATTCTGCTGGTTGAGGACAACCCGGTGAACCGCGAGGTCGCGTACGGCATGCTGGAAGCGTTCAACTGCCTGATCGATACGGCTGAAAACGGGCGAGAAGCGGTCGAGGCCACAGCTACGACGGACTATGCGCTCGTCTTCATGGATTGCCAGATGCCTGAGATGGACGGTTGTGCCGCAGCCCGGTTGATCAGAGAACATGAAGCCCAACGAGTGGGGGATACAGACATCCGCCGGGTGCCGATCGTGGCTCTGACGGCACACGCGATGCAGGGAGACCGGGAACTTTGCCTTGCCGCCGGCATGGACGATTACCTCACGAAACCCTACACAGTTTCACAACTTGAACAGGTATTGGCTCGTTGGCTGCCGAGAGGACAAACCGCCCTGGTAGAAGGGTGTGGCGCAACGCCGAGCTTACCACCGCGGCAGACTCGTGACCGACACCAAACCGTTCCTCAGCGGGTAGGGACGCTTGATGACACACGTGTCGAAGCGACGATCATTGATCAATCGGCATTGGTTGCCATCCGCGAATTGCAACGACCTGGCCACTCGGACATCTTAGCTCGCATCCTGTCTGAATATATCGAAACGTCACCAGTGATGGTTGATCGGATACGCCGCGCCGTCCTGTCAAAGAATGCGGATGAGTTGCGGGCTTCCGCACATTGTCTGAAGTCGAGCAGTGCCCAACTCGGAGCCTCCGTTCTGGCTGCCGACTGTCGAGAATTAGAACTGATGGGTGCCGGCCAAGACCTGGGTCGTGCTCACGAAATCTTGAGCGAACTCGAGCAACATTACACGGCTGCGTGTACTGCCTTTCGGCAAGAGTTGAAGAAAGAGAGGCCCGCGGCATGACGGAGGAGCATCGCCCGACCGTTCTGATCATCGACGATGATTCCGTCGCGCGATTGCTGGCCCGTGAGGCGCTTGAACAGTCGGGCTGGTTGGTTGAAGAGGCCGAACATGGTCGACAAGGGCTTAAGATGTTCGTCGGGGTCCATCCCGATCTGGTGCTGCTGGACATCATGATGCCTGAAATGAATGGCTTTTCCGTCTGTGCGGAGTTGCGGCGGTTGCCGGAAGGCATGCATACACCAATACTGATCATGACAGGACTGGAAGACTATCAGTCCGTGACGCAAGCGTATGATGCGGGAGCGACCGATTTCATCGTCAAGCCGATCAATGGCCTGTTGCTGAGACACCGGGTGCGATACATGTTACGAGCGGGTCAAGCCATACAAGAGTTGCGGGACAGTCAGGACAAGCTGGTTCAGGCTCGAGACGGGGCTCTTGAAGGTGCCCGGTTGAAGTCGGAATTTCTTGCCACGATCAGCCATGAGATTCGTACTCCGATGAACGGCATTATCGGGATGGATGAATTGTTGCTTGATACCGAACTGACGCCGGAGCAGCGGGATTGTGCCGAGACGATTCGGATGTCTGCCAAAGCATTGCTCGAAATCGTGAACGATATTTTGGACTTTTCCAAATTGGAATCAGGGCGAGTCATGCTCATCCGGGAGGAATTTGTGTTGAGTGCGGTGATCAACGAGAATCTCGCGCTGTTCCAAGAGCGGTCGGAAGAGAAAGGTATTCTCCTTCGCCATGAAATCGCATCCACGGTGCCGATGAAACTCTGGGGCGATCCGGCCCGCATCGGCCGTCTTCTTTCGGTGTTGCTCAGTAACGCTGTGAAATTTACCGAACGGGGAGAGGTGTGGTTGCGCGTCCAACTCGTGGCTCCATCATCCGGCGAGCCGTCGTCCGGGCTGCAACCAGGGGCCAGCCGTATCCGATTTCTCGTCAGCGACACTGGGATCGGAATCAGTAAGTCGGCTGCCTACCGATTGTTCCAGCCTTTTGTGCAGGCAGACGGGTCCGATCGACGCAGGTATGGCGGGACCGGGCTGGGATTGGCACTTGCCAAACAGCTCGTCGAACTGATGGGCGGAACGCTGGAATTCGAAAGTGAGCCTGGGAAAGGAAGCCAATTTTGGTTTGATTTATCGCTTGCTCGAGCCAGTGATAGTCGGAAGCCGACTTTCGAGTCTGGGAATGCGCTGGTCATGATGAAGGATGTGGTCAGTCAGACAGTCCTGGTGAGAACGTTAGAAAAGCTCGGCTGTCGAGTTCAAACGGTCATCTCCGTGGAGGAACTGAGGAGTCTACGCCCCATGCCGACCCCGCTGCTGCTATTCGCGGATTTCGACCGGCTGGTCGATGAGACGGAACGCATGACCGTGTTGCAACTCAAGGAACGTTCACCGAGCCTTCACATAGTCGCCCTCGGGCGCGTGCTATCCGGCAGAGATCTTCCTGCCAATAGGACGTGTCACATCGACGGATATCTCGATGGACCACTCACTGTCGAAGCGATCAAGTCCGTGGCTCTCTCGTGGGTTCCTGAAGCACCCTCACGCTAGTGTGGCCTCGCTCCTGCACGCTTTTCGTGATGATTGGCCGGGTCGGTCTTGATTGGAATGGAGACCGGCCATGCGTACCTACCGGCGACGACTTGGTTGCATGCAGCGTTCAGTGCTTCTTGTCTTTCTGCATGATCTTATCGGTCCAGGCCAAGAGGATGGCCGAGGCCAAGAACGTCATGTGGATAAAGATTTTCCACTTGATGTGTTCAGGGTTCTCGTTCGCCACGTCGACGAAGGCTTTCAGGAGATGAATGCTGGAGATTCCTATCAGCGAGGCCGCGAGTTTGATTTTGATCGTACCGGGATCGACGTGTGTGAGCCAATCCGGGCGGTCCGGATGCTGTTCCAAATCCAGCTTGCTGACGAACGTCGCGTATCCGCCGATCACGACCATGGTCAGCAAATTGGCCACCATGGTCACGTCGATCAAACCCAACACTCCTAGCATGAACACGGTTTCATTCATTCGGTTGATGTGGATCACCATTTCCCAGAGCTCGAGAAGAAATTTGTAGGCGTAGAGCAGCTCCGCGACGATGAGGCCGGCATAGAGCGGTGCTTGAATCCATCGACTGGCGAAGACGACTGCCTCGAACACCGCCTCGACCTGATTGCTGGCTGAGTGAGAGGGCTTAGGTGATGAAAGGGTCTCTCGGGATTCGGACAGACGAGCGTCGGACATTAACACCTCCTCACAGTCGATGACACATCTGGGGAAAAATGGAATCGACGGTGAGGTGTATCCTAGTCAGTGACTTCTAAGGTGTCAATTCTATTGCCTAACCGTGCTGCAACGTAAAGCAGGTGCCACCGTCTCCACTTGGCCGGCCCTGTTTGCCTTAGTGAGTATCTACGGGTAATTGCGAACCAGAGCCTTTAAAACTTCCGGCATAGAAGGCGGCAATCTGCGACCGTCGTCCGATACTCAGCTTTGAATAGATATTTGAGAGGTAGTTTTTGATGGTCTTTTCGCTCAGCCGTAGATCATGCGCGATCTCTTTATTCGTCAGGCCTCTCGCGACCAAGGGCAGAAGCCGTTGCTCCTGAGGAGAAAGGAGCGGGCGCTTCGATTGCCCCGGCTCACTGTACAGATTCTTCAGCCATTCCAGCGTATGTTTTGTCAACCGCGGGTCAATGAGCGCTTGTCCGGAAGCCACGGTCCGAATGGCACGCACGAGAGCCTTGGAAGCGATGTCTTTGAGGATGTATCCGTGAGCGCCGGCAAGAATCGCTTCCAACACGGTATGATCATCCGCAAAACTCGTCAGGAACAGCACACGGGTTTGGGGACACGTCGTAAGAATTTCTCGGGCGGCGTCCACTCCGCTCCCGTCCGGTAGTCGGATGTCCAGCAACACGAGATCCGGCTTGAGCCGGAGGCAGAGTTTTTTCGCTTCCTCCATTCGCTTTCCCTGCCCCACGACCTTCATCCCGGGTGTGAGATTGAGGACAGCGCAGAGACCGATGCGCACCACTTCATGATCATCTACGATGACCAGCCGAATCAGTGGGGATCTATTCATAGATAGTGCCCTTTTTCAATGGAATATCCACGGTAATAGTTGTGCCCAGCCCCGGCGCGCTATCGAGAGCAAACGTGGCAAGGAGGCGTTTGGCGCGGGCTGCCATATTGCTGAGTCCGTGACCTGTGCGACGCTTGCGCTTGGAAGCAAAGCCGACGCCGTTGTCGCCGATAATCAAGCGGATCGTATTATCCATCAGACTCAGATATACCCATCGACGGGAGGCACGGGCGTGGCGCATGCTATTGCTGAGAGCCTCGCGCGCGATACTGAGGAGTTGCTCTCCCAGTTGGGGAGTGATGAAGGACAGGACAGGAGTCTTGATGTCCAGCTCAGGTGTGGAATGGTCGGCGCCTGTCATCGAAGCGGTCAGTTGTTCCAGCGCTTGTCCGAAGTCCAACTTCGCGGGCGTCCGTTGGGTCAATGGGGCAATGAAGCGCCGAACATCGACCATCAGGTTGTTGAGTTGGGTGACGGCTTGAGTCATATGCGCTTTCGACCGGCGCGTGGAGCGTCCCAAGGAGAGCTTGCCGGCCTCCAATTGCATACCGACGGCATAGAGCGCTTGCAGAATGTTATCGTGCAGATCCCGGCTCAATTGCTCTCGTTCCTCAGTCGCCAGCTTTCGCTCGGTGATATCCTGAATTGCGGCAAGGAGAAAGGGTCCGGTCTTGTCCGATAGCTCGATACGAGTCGCCTTGACTGAGACCCAAATGATTTCACCTGATTTCCTAATGTACCGTTTTTCATAGGCGTAGCTCGATCGGACTCCCCGAAAAAACTCATCCGTCAATACGATGTTGGCCGAGAGATCATCCGGGTGCGTATACAGGGCGTACGTGCTTCCGACGATTTCATGCTCTTCATATCCCGTCAACTCACACAGGGCTTTGTTGGCGCAGATCGTGCACCAGTCCTGATCCAGAATACACAGCCCGACCGGAGCTTCCGCGACAAAATGCTGGAGCCTCAGCTCGCTATCACGCAGCGCTTTCTCGGAACGTTTCTGTTCGGTAATATCACGAAAACTCCAGACACGGCCGACGATTTCCCCGGCGAGAATCTGGGGTCGCGAAAAGCGCTCGAAGACGCGCCCGTCGCTGAACTCAAGCACATCGAAGCTTTCTTGTTCACGATATGTGTAGAGCTCGCGAACCTTCCGCAAGAAGGCTTGAGGGTCCCGAAGCTGGTCCGCCATAAACGCCAGCAATGCCGTATCGTCTCGGTTGTCGGCCAGTGTGTGTGGAATATTCCATAGATGCAGGAAGCGCTGGTTGACACTCGTCACCGCGCCGTGTCGATCGATGACGAGTAAACCGTCGGCTACTGAATTGATGGCGGCTTGCAGGAGTGAATACGAGCGTTTCCGCTCGGAGATGTCGCGAACGAAGGCGAAGTTGTATTCACGGCCTTCGACGGCAACGAAATTGGCGACAACTTCGACGGGATAGGTTTCTCCCGATTGAGCACGGTGTCGTGATTCGAAGCGGAGACGGCCTGACCGGCGCAGCTCTTCCCAATGTTCCGGCCACCGGTCCATCTGATGATCGGGATCGATATCGGCAACGGTCATGCGGAGGAGTTCTTCATGTGTGTACCCCAGCCGCTGACAGGACGCGTCGTTGACGTAGAGAAAGCGCGCTGATTTGTCGATCCAAAAGACGAGGTCGGCGGACCGGTCGACAGCGATCTGGGTTAGACGCAGGGCTTGCTCAGCACGTTTGACGTGGGTCATGTCACGTGACACGCCGACCAAGCCGACGATCCGGCCGGTCCGATCTCGGTGAGGGGTTTTGATCGAATAGAAAGTCCGAGATTCTCCCTTCATCGGGAGAATCTCCTCAAATCGTCGTTGCACAGCTCCAGAAAAAACTTTTTGATCATCGGCCATCAGACGCGTTGCGATGGCTGGAGGAAAGATTGCGTCATCGCTCTTTCCAATAATTTCGGTTGTGGACTTTCCAATGACCAGCGCTCCGGCTGAATTGATGAACCGGTAGCGTCCATCACCATCCTTCATGAAAATCGCGTCAGTCGCCGTTTCGATGACCGCCCGCAAAAGTGCTTCTTGTTCTTTCAAGGCTTGCTCAGAATCTCTGCGCAGGAGTTCTCCACTGACCCAGCGCGCCATGAGTTGTAAGAAATCCTTGTCGGCTTGGCTAAAGCGGTTAGGAGAAGGCGCGGGTCCCATAAAGCAGATGGTGCCGTGTGGACGCTGTTGATCGATCAATGTGGTGCCGATGTAACATTCAAGTCCGAGGCTCATATAGCCGGGATGATTGGACCACCCTGAGGCTCCGACACGGCTAAAACATACGACGTCATTCGCCTTCAAAGTCTCACCGCAGCAGGTCTGAGACAACGGCATGCGCATGCCGGGGGTGAAAGAGCCATTTGATGGCCAAATGTGCGTCAGCTCCAGTTGATCGCCG
Organism: Nitrospira sp.; assembly: GCA_024760525.1. Taxonomy (NCBI): domain Bacteria; kingdom Pseudomonadati; phylum Nitrospirota; class Nitrospiria; order Nitrospirales; family Nitrospiraceae; genus Nitrospira; species Nitrospira sp. The sequence continues at coordinate 3,566,135 of CP060499.1, read as the reverse complement.
CGAACACTGGTGACGAAGCCGATGGGCAGGTGAAAACGGCGACAGCCGATCTCCAAGACGGTTTGAATCCGCTGGTCGAAGGTGAGCCCAGGATGTGACGTGGCTTCATGCAAGGATCGGATTGCCTGTTCGCTTTCTCGCAAATGGGTTTCTGCCTGCTTTCGATCATCGATATGCTGAACAACGGCGATGAAATAGGCCGGATTGCCGGAGGCAGTCCGGACCAGCGAGACGGTCAAGTCGACCCATGTCCAGGTGTAGTCGCTCCGACGGTACCGCTTTTCCATCGAGTAGGAAGGACGTTTGCCGGCGAGCAATTCGTCGAAATAGTCAAGATTGGCTGCAAGGTCATCGGGATGGGTGAGGTCTTGAAACTTTGTCCGGAACATCGTCTCGGATGAAAAACCCAACAATTCGCACAGGTGCGAATTGACTCGGAGGAATCGTCCGTCTAACTCGAGCTGGGCAATTCCGACTCCCGCATGTTCATAGAGCGCTCTCCAGCGCATCTCGCTCTCCCGAAGTTGCTCTTCGGCGAGGCGACTTTCGGTGATGTCGCGCACGATACAACCCACTGTGGCCTGGTGCTCCCCACTCGCCGGGATGAGTGTTAAGGTCCCGGCAAAGTGTCGTAACGCCCCTTCCAATGGTACGATATATTCAACTGCGGCTGTTTCGCCTGTATCGACGACCTGACGAATCGCAGTGAGATAATGCGTCCCGGCTTCGGGTCCAAAGACATCCGTGACGTGTCTGCCGATGAGATCGTGTTTGGGAAGGAGAAGTTTATCTTCGTTCCGGGTCCACACATTGAGATATCTGCCGTCCCGGTCGAATTCAAACGCCAAGTCGTCCAGAGCGTCCAGGAATGAGCGGAGGCGAGCTTCGCTCTTGACCTTGGCCTCCTCGGCTCGCCTCAGGTCCGACAGATCGACATACAGGCCGACGGCCATCGAGAGCTGTCCGAACTCGTCATGGACGCAGACGGGCCAGAGGAGGAGGTCGAGTATCTGACCGTCTTTTCGTCGGCGTCTGAGCTCCACCGGGCCGGCCAACTCTCCGTTGATCCCCGCTTGCCATAATGCATCGGCCGTTGCTTCCTCACCCGGAGGAACATAAGGGAGCTCACGCCCCAACACTTCCTCTTCAGACCAACCGAACAGGCGTGTCGCAGCATGGTTCCAGCTGATCACCCGTCCTTCACGATCAAGACGGACGAGTGGGAATGCCGATTCTTCGACAAGCCTATAGAGCAAACGGGAGGCTTCATGCAGCTGAGTTTCAGCCCGTCTGCGCTCTGTAATGTCTTCACAGACGACGAGCACAAGGATCCGGCCGTTTTGGTCGTGTATCGCGCGCGCCCGCTCCTTGACCCACAGCCGCGTTCCGTCGCTCCTGATCTTTTGAACTTCCCATTGTAAAGGCGAGTATGGAGTGGCCGCACAGGCTTTGAGCTGTGACAGCACGGTCTGCCGATCTTTTGGGTCGAGCACGTCCAGGATCGATTGGCCGATGAGATCTTCTTTGGGATATCCGAGTTGATCGGCACAAAAGCGGTTCACGGATAACACGGTCCCGCCGGGAGTCAGCGTGAAATACATGAATGGGTTCTCTTCATAAAGCGATTGGTAGCATCGCTCACTGGCCCTGAGCGCTGATTCTGCCTGTTGTCTCCGCTCGATTTCCTTCTTGAGATCGAGCACGGCCTGTTCCGATCCTGTGGCGCGTTCACGGACATGTGCTTCACGAGTTTCTTGAATGCCTTCTTGGACCGGTTCCGACTGTTGACACGCAGTGATATCTTCAATAGTGCCGACCATGCCTGCCACGGCTTTGTTCCCGTTGCACATGGCCCGGCCGCGGCACGCAACCCACCGGATGGTTCCACGCGGAGTCATAATGCGATGTTCGATGCGGTAGAACGTCCGGTCTTCCACTGCCGTCGCCATGGCGGCGCTGAACGGTTGACGGTCTTCTGGATGGACGAGGGCGATGAATCCTTGATAGGTGCCGTCGAAGGATCCGGGAAGAAGACCGAAGATTCGTTCGGTTTCCAAGGACAAGATGACACGATTCGTCCTGGCTTCCCATTCCCATGTTCCGACCTGGGCAGCCCCAAGTGCCCACGCTTGTGCGAGGAGATGGTCTTGCCCTGCAGTGGCTAATGCCTGCTGCAGTTCGAGGACTTGATGCCGTAATTGGGCAAGTTCGACGGACAGTGCCCTATCAGTATTCGATGGCGAACCCATAGAGACGAATCTCGGTGTTTAGGTCGGATGAAAGTGTGAGGCGAGCCCGTTCTCCTTCACAGGTGGACCAATCCTGGAACAACAATTAGGGAATAGCATAGAGCCCGTCGATCCTACAAGAGCAGAAGGGGGCGGAGTAAAGAAGTTTTCACGAGGACAGGCGAGCGCTAGAGGCTCACAAGAGCCCTAGAATTTCGGACTTCGGGCGGCCCCGGGCACGTGCGTTTCCTTCATAAACCAGGCGACGGCTTCCGTTCGACGTTTGACATGCAGCTTATCGAAGATATTCGCCAGGTAGTTTTTCACGGTCTTATCGCTCAAACGAAGCTGGACCGCAATCTCTTTGTTTGTTTTCCCTTCCGCCAGGAGAGGCAGAATGAGGCGTTCTTGCGGGGATAATCGGGAGACTCCTTGGGGAGTCACGCCCAGATGTGAACTGGTCCGAATCCAGTGGAGCGCCTGCTGGGTTACGCGTGGGTCCAGATAGCCCTGACCGGTGGCGACGGTGCGAATAGCGCGGATGAGGTCATCCATGCGGACATCCTTGAGCACATATCCATGCGCCCCGTTCTGAACGGCAGCCATCACCGTGGTATCCTCGGCGTAACTGGTGAGGACGAGAATCCGAAGCTTCGGTGCAACGGCCAGAAGCCGTCGGCAGGCTTCAGTGACTGAAGCGTCGGGAAGTTTCACATCAAGCAGGACCATCTGAGGGTTGAGCCGCTCAACGATCGCCACACCGTCCGCGATAGTCCCGGCCTCTCCCACGATCGTCATATCCGGTTCAAGGTGTAGCAGGGCGCGCAGGCCCCTGCGGACCATCTCATGGTCATCCACAAGCACGATGCTGGTCGATGGTTGTTTCATACAGGGGTGAGAAGGGGTTCCAATGAAAACTCCGCAATGACTTGCGTGCCTCCTCCGCTCTTCGACTGCACCCACAATCTCCCGCCGAGTTTCTTGGCTCGCGCTTCCATGTTGGTAAGCCCGTATCCACGTGGTTGCCCTACAGCCGTGGAAAACCCAATGCCATCGTCGGATATGCTGACGCGAATTCTCGTTTCTTTCATACGAATCGAGACCACGGCTCGGGTCGCCTGAGCGTGGCGAGCGCAGTTACTGAGAGCCTCCCGTACGATATTCAAGATCTCGCGCTCTTCCTCATTCGTCAACACCTCAATGGCGCTGCGCTGAAGATCTAACTTCATGTGCAACCGGTTTGTTTGCTCATAGGTCGTGCATAGCGTGTCGAGTTCCGAAGACAAGTCAAACTCTTGGACGGTGCCGGACTCCAATTCGTGAATCATCCCGCGGATTTCATGAATGAGTTGATTGATCTGCCAGATCATCCGGCTGTCGGATTCTTTGGTTTCCACTGAGTGACTACTCCGGGTCCGTTGAGAGGTTTCAATAGTAAGGCCAATGGCATACAGCGATTGCAACACGCAGTCATGCAAGTCTCGACCAATCCGGGTACGATCTTCCAATAGTTTGTGCAATCGGCGTTCGGTCGCTTTGAACGCGATCGTCAGTTCACCTGCGCAAGGTTCCAATTGACACATGCCGAGGGATTCCTTGAGCGGTCGAACCGACTGGGTGATTGACAGGGCTGGGCTTGGGCGGAGTCCCCCGTCCAACAGTTGAAACTTTGTCCTGCCTTCTGTCACGCGTACCTCCTTTTTCCGGTCTTCTTGCTCAAGTTCCACCATAGCCGCCGAAACCGCAGCATCTAGTTGTAGCGTCATTATCTACGTGATCGAGATCGGAAAATCACCTGGCGGGTCCGCCAGGTGACGTGTCCTTAGTTGAAATGGTTCCATTCGCCTCCCCTACTAGACAATCGGCCCTATATGGGCTCCGCATCAGGCCATACTGAAAGGAGACAGTATGCAAGCATTCGCGGCCGGAGAGGAAAAGGGAATTGCCTTCTGCGAGGGAGAGTTTCTCGTCAAGACGCTCGAAACCAAGGAGGACCTCACTCAGGGGTATCGATTGCGGCATCGCGTATTCGCTGAACGGCTGAAGTGGGTGCCTGAGCGGGCCGACCGGCTCGAAGCCGATGTGTACGATACTTGGAGTACCTCAATCGGGGTATTTGCGGATGAAGCCAGACTGCTTGGATTGGTCCGCATGACCCATGCGCCTGTCCCGTTCATGCTGGAGAGTGAATTCAGCGCCTGTCTTGTGGGGAACCATCGTGTTCGAAAACAAACCGATACGGCGGAAATTACTCGACTGGCCGTTGATCCAGCGATCGAAGATCGTGGCCTTTCTGCAAGGCTCATGAAAGTGATCTTCAAAGGGATGTATCAATGGTGCCTGCTTCATGAGGTCCGCTATACGTATATGGTAGTGGAGCACAGACTTTTGCGGGTTGTTCAGCGCATGGGGTGGCCATGCCGGGCCATAGGGGAGCCAGTAGCTTTACCTCCGGCTCAGGTTTTCTCAATTGGAGGGGTGCTCGATCTGGACGAGTTTCGCTCTCAAGCCTCAATGTGTCGTCCTGCCATGCTGGATTGGCTGACCACGACAACGCCGGTTCCCAGCCAGGAACACGGATGCCGACCAGTGCTGGGTCAAGAAAGAGATGTGGCGGAATATGCTCAATTGGCAGAAGACAGACTGCTGGTACGCGCAGCCTAGCTGCTTCGGCGCTAAGGGAGGGGTTGGGACTCAGCCAGTGCGAATTGAATGCCTAAATGGCGGTTGGCAACCCATGGAGGGCGGGTAGCCCGTGCTCGATGGCGGTTGCAACTGCTTGGGAGCGGGAAGTCACCTCTAGTTTGGAGAAGATGCTCTCAATGTGAAATCGTATGGTTCGCTCACTGACTCCCAGAATTTTGCCGATTTCCCAATTGGTTTTTCCGTTCTTCATCCAATTGAGAATCGTGACTTCTCGCGAGGAAAGCTCTTTGACGCATCGATCTGTTTGCGACACAGATTTGGGAGCGGTTCTGAGCAGGGCCATATGAATGTAATAGCCTGCGTATTCGACGAGTGGAACCAATCGTTTCGCGTCGAGAGCATGTTCACTGGCGAATGAACAAAAAGTAGCAACTCCACAGGCTTGATCGACTGAACCTGTTGTGATGCCATCACAGAGACCAAATTGCCGCGCCGTGGCGATAAACTCATGTTCTTTCTCGGAAGACATGTGTTGATAGATCTCTCGCCAATGTTGCGTGCCTGGTGATTTCAACGCCGACTTGAATACCGGGTCGACATCAGCAAAGCCATTTTTCCAGTACATGTAGAGCCATTCATCTGGATAACTGGCGTTGACGACATTACTGAATCCAGCAAAGGTGCGATCCGGCCCCAGGCGAGCAAGCCCCCCTAAGGCTCTCGTGAAGGAGAAATGGTTTTGGAATAGAACGAGCACGTCCCGCACGTGATCCGGAGTTTCTGCCTGCATCGCGTAGTGGAGGACCTCAAGAAAGTTCCGGCACTCAGACTTGGAGAGCGCGTCGAAGGCGGTCCGCGGGAAAGGTTGTTTTGATGACGTATGAGCCATAGAGACCCTCCTGCCCTTTGGGGACGTGACTATATACCATACGAGTTATCCGAAAATCAGATGAAAACCGTGATAGGGCCTTTTTAATATCATGACTAGGGCCGATTGTCCCCCTACGCACGGCTCATCTCCCTATTTACTTTTGTCTGTCATGAGAAGATCATCCCTAAAAGTGAAGGTCAATTGTTGTAAGCCCGCTGGACAGGGCAAACAATTTAGCAGGGTGCCAAGATCCGGATGCAAGCATGGCTCATTGGTAGGCTCGTCGTTGCATTCATCCTATCCTGTGCGCTCCTGGATCCACCGGTAGCCGGGGCCCAAGCCCTTCGTTTTCAGCCTCAGGGAGCGCGCGCCGCAGGACAAGGCAACGCATTCGCGGCGGAAGCCGATGATCCATCAGCGATCCACTACAACCCGGCCGGGTTGACCCAAGTGGCAGGTGTCCAAAGCATCGTTGGGCTAAATTTGCTTGGGGGATCCGTCAAGTTCAAAAGCCCGACTGGTCTTGATAGCCGTGGCGACTTCAACGGAAGCGTGAACTGGCCTCCTCCCAGTAATTTTTATCTCAGTGCCAATCTTGCATCTTCTGGATTGCCCATTCTCTCGCCGGTGACGGTCGGGATCGGGTTAACGTCGCCGTTTGGCTTGAATACCCGTTACCCGGTCGATGGCCCGTTCAACACGGCTGTGACCTCGGCAGCACTCCCGCTGATCGCTATCAAGCCCACCATTGCGTACAAGGTAAGCGAAGATCTGTCAGTAGGTGTGAGCGCGGATATTTATACGTTCGCGAGCTTTCTCGGTGAAGGACATGTGGAGCAGAAGCAGGTAAGCGCCGGAGGCTTGGGGATTCCAGCTGGAGCGTCTATGGAACTGAACGGGAATGGGACTGCAGCAGGCGTGACGGCCAGTTTGCTGTATAGCCCCATGAGAAACGAGGCCGGTAAGCCCGTCCTGTCCATCGGGCTGGTCTATCGCAGTCAGGCGGTTTTGCCGTTACATGGGTCCCTGTTAGTCAATGGAGCCAAGGTGACCGATGCCTCCACCGATCTTGTGTTGCCTCATATCTTTACCGGTGGCATCGCAGTCTGGCCGGTGCGCACCAGCGAGCGAGAGTGGAAAGTCGAGCTCAATGTCGAATATGTCGGTTGGAGTTTGAACAGGAATCTTGATGTCCGCCTGTCAAATGGACCCACGATTCCCCAGCCTCAACAATGGAACAACGTACCGGTGATTGCACTGGGCACCGAACATAAGTGGCTGAATCCACAGTGGCTACCGCACTGGGAGGTCGCGGTGCGTTCCGGTTACACGTATACAGAAGATCCCGTCCCCGGTCGAACGTTCAACCCCGCAACCATCTCCTTGACGGCTCATACTCTGTCCCTTGGCACCGGTTTCCTTTGCAAGGGAGCCGGGCGATTTCTAGGTGTCATTCCTTGCAGCGGAGAGTCGGTTCTGTGGCCGAAGGGCATGGGACTGGATCTCGCCTATCAGGAATGGTTCTATGAATCACGCACCGTTGTCGACAATTTGAACCCGACTGTCGACGGCACGTACCACGCCTTCGTGCACTTAGGTACGCTCAGTTTGCGGACTCTCTTCTAGATTGCGGATGCCCATTACTTGGCCAGTGCCCGACGGAGATCCGAGACGGTCTCCGCGTTGAGACCGGCCTCCCGCAGCGCTTCGTCGCTGGCTGAGGCCAACTGGTCTAGACTGCCGAACCGGCTCAAGAGCTGAGTGCGCCGAATCTCCCCAATCCCGATCACCTGGTCGAGTTTGGAGCTCACCAGCGACTTGCCGCGCAGTTTTCGATGAAACGTAATCGCGAAGCGATGGGCTTCATCGCGAATCCGCTGCAAGAGATGGGTGGCCGGCGCGGTGGCGGTGAGAATGATCGGGTTTTTTCGACCGGCAAGAAAGACCCGCTCCTCTTTTTCCCTCCTTGCTTTGGCCAACCCGAGAATGGGCAGGCCTTGCTGCCCAACCTGCTTCAGCCCGTCCATTGCGGCGCCCAGTTGCCCGAGCCCTCCGTCTATGAGGATCAGGTCCGGTCGGGCTAAGTCCTGCGTCTCGCCGTAGCGCCGTGTGATGACTTCCTTCATGCTGGCAAAGTCGTTGGCCCCGACCACCGTCTGGATCTTGAATCGGCGGTAGTCTGCCTTCTTCATCCGCCCATCTTCCCACACGACCATCGAGGCAACGGATTGGTTACCCATGGTATTGGAGATGTCAAAGCCTTCGATTCGACGAGGAGCGCGATCCAGACGCAGCAGCCGTTTTAGTTCCTCACCGGCTTGTTGATCGAGTTCTTCGTTGCGTAGATGGTCGGCGACGGCCGAGGCCGCGTTTTCCTCAGCCAGGAGCACCAGCTGATGCTTGGCACCACGCTCAGGCACCAGGACGCGGACGGATTCTCCGCGTTTGTCAGAAAGCCATTGCTCGATCAGTGCGATATCGTCCAGGTCGGTCGGGACCAAGACCTCTCTCGGCGGCTGGCCATCCTTGTTGTAAAACTGCTCGATCGCGGATCGGACGAGTTCATTGTCCGGCGCATCAGCCGACTGTGGCCAGAAGAAATCTTTCCGCCCGATCAGCAAGCCGCCGCGGACGAACAAAATTTGAAGATCGACTGCCGCACCTCGCCGCGCAAGCCCCAGCACATCCTGATCCATGGCCGAAGTCTGCGTAATGCGCTGTTTCTCCAGTATCCGCTCGATCTTGAAGAGGCGGTCCCTCAAGCGGGCGGCTTCTTCGAATTCTTCGCGCTTCGCCGCCGTCTCCATTTTGGCTCGGAGATCGTCGAGCAGCTCGTGGTCCCGTCCCTCCAGAAATTGGCGGACCTGTTTGACGATCTGATGGTAGTCTTCCTTCGACTGGTTGCCCGTGCACGGCGCCATGCAGCGCTTGATCTCGAACTCGATGCAGGCTCGTTCGGCTGTGCCGTCGATGTCGATGGAGCAAGTGGCGAGAGGGAAAACATGCTTAATCACTTTCAAGGTCTCGCGCAAAGCGTTCGCCGGCGTATAAGGGCCGTAGTACAGCGCTCCGTCTTTTTGGACACGGCGCACGATTGAAAGCCGCGGGAAATCATCCTTGATCGGCAGCCGCACATAGGGATACTGCTTGTCGTCCCGCAGGACGATGTTGAACCGGGGTTTGTGGCGCTTGACCAGGTTACTCTCAAGAATCAGGGCTTCGAGTTCGGACCGGGTCACCATCGTTTCCAAGTCGGCGACTTGGCTGACGAGTAGGCCGGTTTTCGGGCTGTGATCTGTTCCTTTCTGGAAGTAGGAGCGGACCCGGTCAGCCAACACCGCCGCCTTCCCAATGTACAGGATCTCCCCGTGAGCACTTTTGAACAAATACACTCCGGGATTGGTGGGTAGGTGCGCAAGTTTAGACTGAATGGAAGTAGTCATAAAGCCGTCAGCTTTCAGCCATCAGTCGGAGCGTGACCAACCGAAGGCCTTGACATTCTACGGTGCGGGGGTGAGGGGAGCAACCGGGCAACGACAATCCCGGCCAAGGAACAGAGACTGAGAGCGTCTCTATCTCAGTGATCGCACAAACGAAGGGCTGAGCGAGCCTCGGGCGACTTCGGCCACCGGCCCTTTCATGGTCAGGCTGAAGTCGGGGGTTACATCGATATTCAGCATGCCGCCCGGCATCTTCACGGTGACGGGACTTTTGACCAATCCGAGGCGAACCGCCGCACTGGCTGCTGCGCAGGATGATGAGCCGGAGGCCTGTGTCTCTCCGGCGCCTCTTTCCCAAATAAGGATGAAGATTTCTTTGGACCCGGTCGGAACGGCCAATTGCACGTTGGTCCGTTTGGGGAACAGGGCATGATTCTCCAAGGCCGGGCCGAGCGCCAACAGGTCTTCCCGCGACCAGGAAGCGCCAGCAGGCTTGAAGACCACGCAATGAGGATTGCCCACACTGACGCCGGTGAAGACCAACGAATGCCCTGCCGCTTCGATCGGATGCTGAATCAATTCGGGTACCTTGAGCGAGCAGGGGAGGGCGCTAGGCTTGAACGTGGCTCTTCCCATCTCGACGGTTACGGCACTGGCGTCCTTATGCCGGTCCACATGTAGATCAATGGTGACCACTCCGCCTTTTGTCTCCACGGTGAAATGCGTCTTCTTGGTCTTGCCGGTGGCGTGGAGATAGCGGGCAAAGATCCGGAGGCCGTTCCCTGACTTTTCCGCCTCGCTGCCGTCCGGGTTGAAGATGCGCAGGCCGAAATCGGCCTTCTTTGATGACACCAGCGCCAAAATGCCGTCGCTGCCCACCCCCCAGTTGCGGTCGCAGACCGATGTGATGTTCTTGGGAGAAAGTTTGAACGTCAGCTCGCGAGGATCCATCACGAGATAGTCATTGCCAAGGCCATGACCGCGGAAAAAAGCATTCTTCATCCCAAGGCTCCTTCGGTATTAGGTGGTGCGTGAAGGGGGGAACAATACTGTGAGTGTCCCGGAATCGTCAATGGGGTGAAGCAGGCCTGACGACAACTCAGTCTGGTCATTATCGTGAGCGATGACTCACGAAATCAGACGATCTTGACACCGGCCGGCCGTTCGATGAGCTCGATCTCGTAGCCGTCAGGCGCATCGAGAAAGATAAATCGACTCCCCGAGGACGTTCTTGTCGGACCATCGGTAATCTTGATCCCCTGCGCATTGAGGGATGCGATCGTGTCGTCGAGGCTTTCAACTTGGAAGGCCAGATGGACAAGATCTTCCTGAACTTTCACGGGCCCGCTCGGGGGAAAACTGGTCAGTTCGATCAGCTCCTCGCTGTCGGGCACTTTTAAGAACGCCAGATGTGATCCGCGGGGAGAGGTCTTCTGCTCGACGACCTCAAGACCCAACACGGTGGTATAGAATCGAATGGTCTCGTCCAGATCGCTGACTCGCATTCTCGTATGGAGCAGCTTTTTGACCTTCATGACTTTCGTCCTTCCTCCTGGCGACGGTTGACGAGTTACCTGGACGCCCTTGTCGGTCCTGCCGTCTTGCGTAGCAGCATTTCGGCACTGCCCGGAATCAGGAAGTTGGGCATGGGGCCGATCTCCTGATAGCCGTGTTTCTTGTAGAAGGCCCTCGCTGGTTCGTTGAAATCCGATACACAGGCAAAGAGATTCTTGGTTCGTTCGAAGACGAGCTGTTCGATGTGGCCTAAGAGCTGGCCGCCGATGCCTTTGTGTCGGACCCACCCGGCCACGCCCAAGAGCTCGAGATAGTCGCCCAGCAAAAATTTCTGCTTCACGATGGCGATGCCCGCCACGTGGCCATCGAGGTCGACCACATAACAATCACGACCTTGAGGGATTGGGCAAAAGATGCGGTTCCAATCATCCTTTGTGTAGCCGAGTGTCTTCCATGGATCGGATTCTTCCAGCAGTCGGACCACCGCTTCCCGATCGTCGGAATCCATGGCTCTGATCGTCTGTATTGTCATGGAGTCGAGGGCGTACAATTCAACAACTCGCTGACGGTCATCGGTTGTAGTCCCTTCTTGGGAAAGATGTCTGCGGTAAGTCGTTCAATCACCTGACGGGTTTGCTTGCCCTTCCCGTTCGCATGAAAGACGATAATGCTGCCGGGCTTCGCGCGTGTGGCGACTCTGGTGAGAATCTGCTCGGCTGAGAGCGTGGGGTCCGGGTCGCCTGATTCGATGTTCCATTGGATGAATCGCAGGCCGAGCAGGTTCACCACGGCGACGGTCACATCGTTGTACTCTCCATACGGCGGCCGGAACAACGTCGCATCATGCGCAAAGTGCTCGCGCAGCGCTTTGATTGGGCCGAGTATCTCCATCCGCTGCTCATCCGCATCGTGCATGGGAAGATGAGCATGCACTTCCCCATGCGTCCCGACTTCGAAAAAGCCCATGCCCAGCAGATGATCCACTTCCGCCTCATGTCTGGCGATCCACTTGCCCGACATGAAGAAGGTCGCGGGGATATGGTGCGTGACCAGATAGTCGATCAATGGCTGATCGTAGCCCGGTCCTTTTCGCACTGGGCAGAGATCGAACGTCAGTGCCACCCCCGGGCAGCGAGGCGGACCGGACTTGATGACTTGCGCGACACTTTCTGCCGGAGGCACAAGCCCAAAGTATCCTGCCGACAGGACGACGAGCCACACGAATCGGCAAAATTGTCGCTGCATGAAGGTAGTATACCTGAACTGATACGGAAGAATTTGACCCTCTGTGTAGTCAGCTGTTACGGTGTTGTCTATGCATCTGCCGTCCTGGGAGATCGGGCGTGCATTGGGAATTCCCATCCGCGTCCATGCATCATGGTTCCTGGTCTTTCTCTTGGTGACCTGGTCTCTGTCGACTGGATATCTCCCGGAAAGTCTGCCCGGCCTTCCTCCGGAACGCTATTGGGCGATGGGCGCCGTGGCGGCGGTGCTCTTGTTTCTCTCCGTGCTGCTGCACGAGCTGGGCCATTCCTACGTGGCATTGTACTATCGCATTCCGATCGAGCAGATCACCCTGTTCATTTTCGGGGGCGTGGCTCACATGCGGAAAGAAGCCCCTACCCCGCGGGCTGAGTTTTTAATCGCGCTCGCCGGACCCGCCGTGAGTTTTGTGATCGGTGGCGCCTGTTTTGTGCTTGTCGTGCTGGCGGAGGCTATCCAACGGCAGCACGGCTTACAGGGGTTGATCATGCTCGGCGCCTTGCTGGGTATGGTCAATATGCAACTCGGGCTCTTCAATCTCATTCCCGGGTTTCCGCTCGATGGCGGACGTGTGTTGCGGGCAGGCCTCTGGGCGTGGGGAAAAGATTTCTATCGGGCCACGAAACAGGCGGCGGTGGTCGGACTCGCGTTTGGAATCATGCTTGGACTACTGGGCTTGGGCGTCCTTTATGGGGCAGTAAGCGGGGAATTGCCTTCTTCGATGCTCTCGAACGGAGGATGGGTCCTCCTCATCGGTATGTTTCTCTTCGCCGCTGCATTGGCGAGCCGCCGCCAAGCCGCAACGCGGGAGTCATTGGCCTCCATCCCGATCCGCGACCTGATGGTGACGGCGGTCACCACGGTGCCGTCGCATTGCACGCTTGAAGAAGCGGTGAACCAATATTTCCAGCCCTATGGATATGGAGGCTTTCCAGTGTTGGAGGATGGGCGGCTCGTAGGGCTTGTTACAGTATCGGAGATTCAGACCGTTCCGCCCGCACTCTGGACCTGGCGCCGAGTCGACCAGGTGATGAGCCCTCTCACTCAATCCTTGGTGATCGAACCGGATGCGTCCGTGATTCAGGCTCTGGAACGGATGGCTCGTGAGGGGCGGGATCGGCTGATCGTCATGCACGATGGAGAGATCGTCGGCCTTGTGACCCATTCGGCCATTGTGCATTTTCTGCAACTGAGAGGGTCCTCCGGCCGCAGGTAAGATCACGTTCAATCGGCGATTCGGGAAGGGTTCGATCAGTCGGCCCGCGCGACGGAAATATTCTGCGCGATGGCGACACGAATGAGGTGGACGACGAGCAGGAACCCGTAGACGACGCAAAAGAACTTGAACGTGACGCGATAAAAATCCATCAAGAGCATCGGCAAGCAGAGCGCGAAAATCAGACTCGCAATCAGCGTTGCGAACGTCAGCCGACGGCAGAATTCGTAGGATGGTTCTTTCCCGACCGGTTTGAGCGCTCGTGCGTACCGCTCGGCTCGTTGCAAACGAGCCACACGGATCGACTCGTCCGGTGATCCGCAATAACGGATTCTAAAGTAGCCATACAGAATGAACAACCAGGGTACGGACCATAGAGGCCAGAAGAGGTGGCCGGTGTAGTCTTCTTGGCTGATGAGAGATGCATAAGATGGAGCATAAATCAGTCCGAGGACGAGCGGTAGGATTCGCTCATCTTCGGGGCGTTCTCCCTCCGGACCACCGTGGATGAGTTCCCGTTCGAACAACGGATATCCATATTTCAGGATGACCAGCGCAATTGCCGCACTCATCGTCTTGTCGGGTATGTACCGCACGCAGTTTTGAAACCAATTGACCACGTACCAGCTGATGCTTTCGCTCCAACTCACCCCGAATGCCGACTCGAGGTACGACTGGACGACAGCTTCCCAGTGCGAGACCCGAATGCTGAGGGATTCGGCGACTTCAGGATTCAAGGCAAAGATGGCACGTTCATGAAGCGCCGATTGCACTAGGGTGCCGGGCACACTCATGACGACAGCGCCCACCACACCGAAACTGAGCAAGAACCAGGTATGAGCCAACCCGGAACTCTTGCCGGTACGCACGTACTGTAAAAAGCTCGGCTGCCGTGCCAACATCCCCCAAAACAAGGCCCCCGTCATGTTGACCAGAGACCAGGGGAAAATGATGACATCTGCTCCCGCTTCGGGGTAGAGGAGCCAATTCACGACCGAATTTGAGAGCAATGCCGCGATAGCCCCCCACCATGGACCGAGTAAGATTGCCACGAGCGCGGTACCCGTCATGTCGAGAAATAAAATGCTTTCCAGATGCCGGCTGAGCGTCAGGCCGATGTAGTTGAGGAGCACCCCCGCTGCAACAATGACGCCGGTTTCGTACAACAGCAAATAAGACGACCCGCGCAACGGCTTCGAGGAAAAACAATCGACAGTCGGCGCAGGGTCTACAGCCGGGCGCTCTGGTTGGTTCGATGATTTCCGTTCCTTCTTGGAATAGGCGCGCTGTTGAATGTCCAGCAGCTTTTCCATGACGGTCAGGAGCGCGGCGAGAAATCCCGCGAGCGTCCCTCCTAGCATCATGAGTTCTTTGCCGTATTCTTCGACCATCAAAATGGCTCCAAGCCTTGCCGGAAGCCATTTTATCGAGGAAGCACACGCCTCGCCAGGAAAAGACCGGAAGTTGCAGGGAGGGGTGAGAAACGTTGATGGAACGAGATAAAACGCGTTGCAGCAATCCGGAAGGAACCTGTCGGGGTGACTGATCTAGGTGTGCTCGACCGGTATCGTAGGGGAGATGCGGGCAAGTTGTTGCAGTTTGTGGGCGATGATTCCACCGAACAGTAAAAGTCCTGCTGAATAGTACACCCAGAGGAGTAAGAGCACGACTTCCAGCAACGATCCGTAGAGTCGCGCGTAGACCGTGGCGTAGTCGCTATAGCTGACGAACACCAACTTTGCCGAGACCCAGAGCAGGCCGAAAATCAGCGCGCCGGCCATGGCGTGGCGCCATCGAGGGCGGCGACGAGGCACAAGACGGTACAATAGGCTGACCGTCAGGAATGCGAGGGCGAAGGGCAACGTATAGGACAGGTGAAAGTCATGCGCAGCCAGCGCGACGAGATCGAGACGCCAGATCCGAGGCGCGTAGGCGGTCAAAAAGGTGATGGTTTGTGTGGCCACGTAGGAAATGACCAGCAGAAGTCCGGTCGATCCCAGCAGGGCGATGGAAATCGCCGTGGAAATCAGCGGATGCCGCTTTTGCGTACTCTCAAACACCACGTTGAGCGCGTAGTCGAGCTCGTAAAACACGAGCCCTCCAAACCAGAAGAACGATAGAAACACAAGCCACCGCACACTCTCCAATGCACTGATCCGATGGAGCTCGACAGCCAGCCGCTCGCCCAGCGACGGGAGAAATCCTTTGAGGAAACTGAGCATGAACTGTTCACCGATGACATTCTGACTTACGAGGAAACTGATTCCATACAGGAGAAGAAACACGAGCGGAAACAGCGAGAGCAGTGAGAAAAAAGCCAGGGCCGCCGCCAGACTGGGGCAGCCTTGACGCAGGAATGCTTTCAAAGTCTCAAACAGAAAGCGGAGAACATTCATAGCGCTCCGCATGCGTATCGATACAACACGGTGGTCTTACTTTAGCGTCAACACCGCCTGCATGGCGAGGTTCACGAGCGGGTTGGGGTAGATCCCGAAGATGACCACCCCGGCCACCGTGCAGGCCAGCACGATGGAGAGGGTCGGTGACATGACCAACTGAGGGACGGTGCCTGCGCTGTCGCTCGGCTCGCGCATGTACATGACCATCACCACCCGAAGGTAGTAATAGGCAGAAATGACGGCAAAGATCAGCGCAACGGCGGCCAGCCATGTCATGCCGGCTTCCACCGCCGACATGAAGACATACAATTTTCCGACAAATCCGGCAGTCGGAGGAAGTCCCGCCAATGAGACCATGAAGATCAACATCAGCAGCGAAGCCAACGGGTGGCGTCTCGCCAGACCGGTGAAGTCTTCGATCTCTTCTCCTTCGATGCCGCCTTTACGCAGCATCGCCACGATGGCGAATGCGCCGAACGTCATGAACGTGTACAGGGCAAGGTACAGCAGGACGCTCGCAATGCCGGAAGAACTCCCTGCGCGTCCCGCGGCCACCACGCCGATCAACGCATAGCCTGCATGGGCAATGCTGGAATAGGCTAACATCCGCTTGATGTTCGTTTGTACCAGCGCCACGATGTTGCCCAAGACCAACGTGGCGATACAGAGCAAGAGAAAGATTGCGGACCAGTCGGCTTTGAGCCCCCCTAAGCCTTCCACGAACACGCGGAGGAACGCGCCGAAGCTGGCGGATTTGGAGGCCACCGCCATAAAAGCGGTTACGGAAGTTGGAGCGCCCTGATAGACGTCGGGTGTCCACATGTGGAACGGTACCACGGCCAACTTAAAGCTGAATCCCACCGCCAACAAGATCGTGGAGAACAGCAGCAACGGATCATCAAAGCCGCGGCCTGCGATGGCCGCAGCGATCTCGGGAAGTCTCGTGCTGCCGGTCGCCCCGTAGAGAAGCGAAATGCCGTAGAGGAGAATGCCGGAGGAAAATGCCCCCAACACGAAGTATTTCGCCGCAGCCTCAAGGGACCGAGGCTCGGATCGCTTGAGCCCCGCCATCACGTACAACGAAAGGGACATGAGCTCGGTGCCGAGGTACATCGTCAACAAATCGGCCGCCGACACCATGACCATCATCCCGGCAAGGGCGAGCAGGATAAAGCCATAGTATTCTCCGAAGTACAGCCGTTCTTCCTTTAGATACGAATAAGAAAGAAGAATCGTCAGGCCGGTGACGAAGTAGAGAAGCAGTTTCCAAAATGCTCCGTAGGCGTCCATCACGACGAGTCCGCTGAAGATCGTTGCCGGAACGCTCATTTGGGACGCCGTCAGCCCCATGCAAATGGCGAGCGTTCCCAAACTCAACCAGACCAGGCCGTCCTTGTCGGAGGCGCGCAGCACCGGGTCGAGCACCAGCACGACGCACGCCGCGGTGATCACCAACAACTCAGGCAGGATGAAGAGCAGATCGCCGGCGGAAAAGGAGGTCATGGCTGTCGTTCCTCCGGCGCGAGGCGTGTGAAAGGTGCAGCATCATTCGTGCGCTGAACAAGGGTTGTGTCGGCCGTTGAGCGGATACCGTCGGGAGAAGGAAACGCCGGTTCAAGGCGCCCTGCGGCAGAAGCCCGCTCTTGAGGAGGGGGGGCAAGGCGCGCGATGACTTTCTCAACGCTGGTGTGCATGCGGCTGAGTATGGGGTTCGGGAACAGCCCGATCAAGAAGATCAAGACCACAAGCGGCACGAGTGTGACCATCTCACGCAGGTTGACGTCGCGAAGTTTCGGGAGCATATGAGGCGAGGGGACTCCGAAGGCGACACGTTGAACCATCCAGAGTAAATACGCAGCGGCCAGGATAATACCCAATGAGGCGAACGCCGTCGCGATCTTGCTCCAGAGGAACGTCCCTATGAGCACCAAAAACTCCCCGACGAAACTGTTGGTGCCGGGGAGTCCCAACGAGGACAACGCGAAAATGACCAGGAATGTCGCATACCGAGGCATCGGCTTCGTGAGGCCGATATTGTCCGCGATCTGCCGGCTGTGCGTGCGCTCGTAAATCATGCCTACGCAGAGGAAAAGCCCCCCGGTGGTGATGCCGTGGTTCACCATCTGCATGACGGCGCCTTCGATTCCCTGCAGGTTGAAGACAAAGAGGCCGAGGGTCACGAATCCCATATGGCTGACGCTCGAATAGGCAATGAGCTTTTTGAGATCGGTTTGTGCCAGGGCCATGTAGGCTCCGTAGATGATCGCCACAATCGAGAGCACGACCATCAGCGGAGTGAACAGCCGTGACGCATCCGGCAACATAGGAAGGCTGAAGCGTACAAACCCGTAGGTTCCCATCTTGAGCAGCACACTGGCGAGCAGTACGCTTCCGGCCGTCGGAGCTTCCACGTGCGCGTCGGGCAGCCAGGTGTGAAATGGGAACATGGGAACCTTCACGGCAAATGCCGCAAAGAAGGCGAAAAAGAGCCAGATCTGAAGGGCCAGCCCGTAGGTGCCTTGGGTCAACTGAAGAATGTCGAAGGTATGGCCGCCCTGGAAAAACAGAACCAGGATTGCAACCAGCAGCAAGACGCTGCCGGCGAGGGTATAGAGAAAGAATTTAATCGCGGCATAGAGACGATTGGGTCCACCCCAGATTCCGATCAACAGGTACATGGGGATCAGCATCGCTTCCCAAAACACATAGAACAGCACGAAATCCAGAGCTGAGAATACTCCGATCATGGCGGCTTCCATGATCAGGAGCATGGCCATGAAACTTCGAACCCTCATTTCGATCGCATGCCAGGAGATCAGGACGCAGAGCGGCATCAGGACCGTCGTCATGAGGACCAGCGGAAGGCTGATACCATCGAGTCCGAGTCGGTAGTTGATCGACAGAGACGCGATCCATACC
The DNA here is from genome assembly GCA_024760525.1 of Nitrospira sp. NCBI lineage: Bacteria > Pseudomonadati > Nitrospirota > Nitrospiria > Nitrospirales > Nitrospiraceae > Nitrospira > Nitrospira sp. Next base: position 3,547,638 of record CP060499.1, on the reverse strand, counting down.
GCCGACTCCGCGAACTGCATGTGACCGGAAGAGGCATCAAACAGCCACCAGAGAGGGAGCGAGAGCAGGAGATCAGCGAGCGCAATGGCCAAGGCGGTGAGCCGAACAGCCGTGTCCTTCACCGCGAAGACGGCAATCGCTCCGGCCAACGGGAGGAAGATCAATATTGTCAGCCAAGGAAAGCCGGTCATGAAGACCCCACCCTGACACACGCAACGTGCAGCGAATAACGTTTGCAACCCATCATGCCGAATCCGTTCTCGTTGATTGTCTCATCACCATCAAAGAAGAAGGTACGCCGTTAAAATCACGAGACCCATCGCCATGGCCAACGCATAATGCTGGGTTTGGCCGCTCTGAACCAGCCTCAGCAGCCACCCGCCCCACGTGATCGTCCGTGCGAGGCCATTGACGGCTCCATCGATGACATCGATATCGACCCGCTTCCAAAGTTCCGAGGCAGCCGTAAACGTCGGCCGTACGAACAAGCGATCGTACATTTCATCGACATACCACTTGTTCAAAGAGGCTTGGTACAAGCTCTTCCATCGTTCGGCAAAGCGCACGGGGAAATCGGGGTTCAGCACGTAGACATAGTAGGCTGCGGCGATGCCCAGTAAGCCCATCGCAGTCGCGGCAACCATGATGACGATCCCAGCCGAACCATGGGGAGCGGGGGCTTCCTGCCCGGTGGAAAAGACCGGGTCGAGAAATGATGGGATGCCGAAGTAACCCGTGAGAATACTGAACCCCGCCAGAATGAGGAGCGGGGTCGTCATCGTCCGTGAGGGTTCGTGGATATGCGCCGCGTGGTGCGGATCGACATGGGAGGGTCCCCAAAAGGTCACGAATACCAACCTGAAGCTGTAAAAGGCGGTCAGGAGAGCCGTCAGCAAACCAAAGAGTGTCAGCACCTGGCCAAGACTTCCGGACGACCAGGCGGACACGAGAATATCGTCTTTGCTGAAGAAGCCCGACGTCAGGGGAAAGCCGGCCAGGGCCAACGAGCCGATCACAAACGTCCAGTACGTGATCGGCAATTTATCCTTGAGGCCGCCCATATGCCTCATGTCCTGCTCATGATGCAGGGCAATGATCACGGAGCCACAGCCCAAAAAGAGCAACGCTTTGAAGGCACCATGCGTGAGGAGGTGATACATGCCGGAGGCATACGCGCCGAGGCCGCATGCCATCATCATGTAGCCGAGCTGGCTGACGGTTGAGTATGCGACCACACGTTTGATGTCGGTCTGAGTCAATGCGATCGTCGCTCCGAGGACCATTGTCGCGGCACCGGTGATCGCAATGATGCTCATGGCAGTCGGAGACAGGTCGTAGATCGGCGCGAGCCGTGCGACCATAAAGACTCCGGCGGTGACCATCGTGGCGGCGTGAATGAGGGCCGAGATCGGAGTGGGACCTTCCATTGCATCTGGCAGCCAAACGTGGAGCGGGACTTGCGCTGATTTTCCCACCGCACCGGTAAACAGTAAGAGCCCGATAAGGGTGAACACGGACACGTCCCACGTTCCGCCAAACGGGCCGAGAATATTCATGGTCAGCTCCCCCGCTTCATGTGCGGCGGGAAAGATCTCGTGATAGTTGAGCGAGCCAAAACTGTACCAGACGAGTAAAAGGCCCAGGATGAACCCGAAATCACCTACACGGTTGACGACAAAAGCCTTGGTGGCTGCCGCGCAGGCGGAAGCGCGCTCGTACCAGTGTCCGATCAACAGGTAGGAGCACAGTCCGACGGCCTCCCAGAACACGAACAGCTGCAGCAGATTGTCGGCCAACACCAGCATCAGCATGGAGAAGGTGAACAGGGCGATATAGCCGAAGAAGCGGGCATAGCCCGACTCGCCGTGCATGTAGCCGATGGTGTAGACGTGCACGAGTGAACTGACGCCGGTGACCAGCAGGAGCATGACGGCAGTCAGCCGGTCGATATAGAGGCCGATATGAATGTCGAGATGGCCGGAGGTGAGCCATGTATAGAGGGGAACAGAAATGACGGCACCGGAAACCACTTCGAAGAATGCCGACAGCGACAGCGCGAGCGACAGCAATACCGCCGGAACCGCGATCAAGTGGGCCCGGTCCTTGATGTGCGAACCCGCTAAGCCTAAGACGAGAAAGGCGGCCAGGGGAAGGAGAGGGATGAGGGCGTATAGCATCAGAGTTCGTTCCTGGTCGTTTGTTGCTCGCGCAGCGCGATGAGAACGAACGCTTGCAAAGCTCCGTAATTCTCTGCGAGTGACGCGTCACGCTTCACGAGAGACGATTCCCTTACCATTTGAGCAGGTTGAACTCTTCGACGTTGATCGTGGATCTGGATCGGTGAAGGGCGATGATGATTGCGAGCCCGACCGCGACCTCCGCCGCGGCTACCGTCAGAGCGAAAAAGACGAATACTTGACCGCCGAGATCTTGCAGCTGGTCGGAGAATGCGACGAAGTTGATGTTGGTCGCGTTCAGCATCAGCTCGACGGACAGAAGAATGGCGATGATATTGCGTCGGATGAGCACACCCACGACGCCCGTCAGAAAGACAATGGCGCTGAGGATGAGATAGTAGGAAATCGGAACTGTCATTCGTCAACCGTCATCCGGGCCATGGATTATGTTTCATTGCCGCCGATGTCCCGCTTCGCAAGGACGATGGCGCCGATCATCGCCACAAGGAGAACCAAGGAGGCCACCTCGAAAGGGAACAAATAGGTCGAGTACAGGGTTTCACCGATGGCCAACGTGTTTTCGACAGCGATGGCGGCATGCGGTTCCGACTGGAGCACGCGACGGCTGGCGTCGGTCGCTCCGGTCCCGCCGGAGAGCAGCACGACGGTCTCAATCAACAACGGAACGCAGACACACGCGGCGATCCGCCATTGGCTGTGGTACCGGTCGTCTTGCTTTACGTTGAGCAACATGACGACGAACAAATACAACACCAGAATAGCCCCGGCATACACGATGATCTGCACAGCCGCCAGAAATTCTGCATGGAGCGTGATGAAAAGTCCGGCGACATGGAAAAACATGACGAGCAAGGAAAGCGCGCTATAAACGGGGTTTCTCAATACCACCACTAGAATGGAGGTTATGGCAATCATTCCCGCAAAGTATCCAAAAAACAGGTGCGCCATGAGACGGTTCCTGAACTAGAAGTCGACCGGATCAGATTAAGACAACGGTGTTGCGGTCATCGGACTCTCGATGAGTGATCCTTCGGGGTCAGTTCGGTTTCGGTGGCACGTGCTTGAATGCCACGTTGAAAAACGCAACGTTTGGATGCTGAAGTTCCAAGCGTTTCTCGCGGACCGGAAACGAGCGGTCACCGATCGCGAGCAACTGCTGTTTATTCAAATGGAGTTGCCGCTTGTCGTACACCGCCCATTCAAATTCCCTTGTCATGCCCAGCGCGTCGACGGGACAGGCATCCACACACATCCCGCAGAACAAGCAACGGGTCATATCCATGTAATATTCTTTCGAATAGCGCTTGGTCGGTTCATCCGGCACTTCGGCGCTGACGACCCGGATGACGCGCGACGGGCACGCCGCTTCACAGAGATCGCAGCCCACGCATTTCTCCGTTCCGTCGTCGTATCGCAACAGCGCAAGCATGCCGCGATAGTTGTCGGGCAATGTGCGTTTTTCATGAGGATATTGCAACGTCACCGGACGGTAATTGAGGAGGTGGGACAGTGTCGCCTTCATGCCGACGAGAATTTCGTAGAACGTGACGGTCTTGAACCACTCGGAAAGGCTCGGACGCTTGCTGGTTGTAGTCGTGGCCATATCGGATCTCGTGCCTACTTCATCTGGTTGTAGAAAAACACGGCCAGGGACGTCACGACGATGTTGCCCAAGGCGATGGGCAGCATCACCTTCCAGCCGAATCTCATCAGTTGATCGTATCGCAGTCGTGGCAACGTGGCTCTGAGCCAGAAAAAGAGGAACAAGAACGAGTACGTCTTGACCGCAAACCACATCGTGTTCTCCACCCAGGCCAAGGATGGCACGCCGAGGAGCGCCATAATAGTTCCTGGGTACGGAGCATTCCAACCGCCGAGAAACAGCGCAGCCGCCACACAGGACACCAGGACCATATTTGCGTACTCGGCGAGGAAGAAGAATGCGAATCGGAGGCCGCTGTACTCGGTGAAGAATCCGGCGACAAGTTCGCTTTCCGCTTCCGGCAAATCGAACGGGACGCGGTTGGTTTCGGCCACGGAGGAGATGACGTACACGACGAACGCAAAAATTTGTGGGGCCGGTAACGCGAACAGGTACCAATTCCAGAACCCTCCGGCTTGGGCATCGGTGATTTTCACGAGGCTGAGCGAGCCGGCCAGAAGCAACACCCCGACAATGGACAGTCCGACGTTGAGCTCATAGCTGATGATCTGTGCGGCCGACCGCAGGCCTCCAAGCAACGAGTATTTGCTGTTGGATGCCCACCCTCCCAGGATGATGCCATAGGCGCCCAGTGAGGCGAAGGCCAAGATATAGAGAATTCCGATGTTGATATCGCTGATCACGAACGGCGTCACGGAAATGCCGTTGACTTCGAACTTCCAGTTCGGTCCCCACGGAATCACGGCAAACCCGATGAATGCGGGAATCAAACACAGAATCGGTGCCATCGTGAAGAGAAGCTTGTTCGCGCCGGCAGGGACGATGTCCTCCTTGAAAAACAGCTTGATGGCGTCGGCAAATGGTTGAAGAATGCCGTAGGGGCCGACTTCCATCGGGCCCATGCGGTCCTGCATCCATCCCAAGACTTTGCGTTCCGCAAGAGTCAGGATGAGAACCGTCACGATCACGATGCCCATGACCGCGGCGATCTGAGTAAGGGATATGGCAAGGCGTAACCCGAATTCACTCACAGCAAGACTCCTGGATTAGCACGATCATCATCAGCGAAAGGCTCATGCGACCTTCATCATGGACACCGTCGCTGTCCGGAACGAGGGAACATGGGTGACCGGATCGATGGCGCACTCAAACAAACCGATGGCGGCTTGGCCGAAGTGATCTGGAAACCATGCCGTTCCTTGCGGAACCCGCTCCACAATTTTTACCTCAGTCGTCATTTCTCCGGATGTGCTGGAGAGGCGGACCCGATCGCCATCCACGAGCGCAAAGCGCGCCGCGTCATGCGGATTGATACGGAGCCGTCCGCTGCCCTCCACTTGTAACAACCCTTTCGCGCGTGTGGACAGTTTCCCGGAGTGAAACAAGCTCTGTACTAACTCTAACCGGACGGTTCCATCCGGCCTGGATTTCGGCGCCACGAATCGATACCGCGTTGCGAGATCAGGCTGATAGCCTTCGGCGAGATAACGTTCCATGGCCCCCTGATCGACTTTGGGGGGCAACGGTGCCGGTCCCAGCGAGCCATAGCCGGGAATGAGGCTGCGAATTTCTTTGAGGATGTCTCTGCTCTCGGCGTATTCCATCGGTGAGTCCAACAGAATGGAAAGAGCCGAGAAGACTTCCCAGTCAGGGCGGCTTTCTCCAATGGGCTCAATGGACGGACGAACGGCTTGAACATGCCCTTCGGTGTTTGTAAAGGTCCCGCTCTTTTCCATCGAAGAAGCGGCCGGCAACACGACGTGGGCTATGGAGGCCGTTTCCGTCAGAAACAGCTCCTGACAGACCAGCAGATCCAGCTTGCGCAAGGATTCCTCCGCACGTACCGGTGCCGGAAGGCTTCCCACGGGATTTTCCCCGACGATGAACATGGCTTTGAGGGATCCGGCCTTGGCGCGAACCAACATTTCGACGAGAGACGCTCCAACGGTGGGCGGAAGATCCCCGTTCCATTGCCTCATGATCCGATCGCGGTCCGCGCTGCTGGTCACAGAGCAGGCACCGGGCAGGAACTCGGCCGCAGCCCCCATTTCGACGGCACCCTGGTCATTGTTTTCTTCTGCGAGCGGCGCAAAACCGCATCCAGGATGATCCAGTTTTCCTGTAAGAACAAGCAGATCGAGCAGGGTCAAGGATGCGCCGTATCCACGCTCGCTGCGCAACAGGAGTTGTCCGGTCAGTACGATCACTCGCCGTCCGGCTACGAGTGCCTTGGCGGCCTTGACGAACGAATCAGCCTCCACACCGGTCGCTGCGTGAAGGTCCTGCCAGGAAAATGCGTGCACTGCCTGTGTGACGGCGCTGACATAGGCAGGGTGACGTTGTGCAACGTCCGGCTGTATCAGGTTCTGCTCCGCCACGGCCTTCAGGAGGCCGAGAATGGCATTGGGCATGTCGCTGGGCGGAATACGGAAATGATGGTGCGAAAGATTGGCGATATTACTGATCGTGTCGATGACCGGTTCCAGCGATTCGATCGTGATCAACGTCGCATGACGTTTCTTGACCGCCTCCTTGACCTTGAGGCCCGTGATAGGATTCGTTTCGGTGATGTTCGTGCCGACGAGTAGCAAGACATCGGCTTCCAGGATGTCGTCGAAGGTGACGGTCCACCGATAGGTACCCTGCACAAGTCGCATAGCCTGGAGGCCGTTGATGTGGCCGTAGCGGGCGCTGCTGTCGATGTTGTTGGTGCCGATCGCCACGCGGAGAAATTTCTGAAAGAGATACAATTCTTCGTTGGTGCAGCGGCCTGAGATCAACCCTCCGAAACTCTCTCCCCCATGAGCCGCTTTAATCTCGCCGACACGGCCGGCAACGTATTCGAGGGCTTCTTCCCATGTGGCTTGCACGAGGACGCCATCGCGCCGAATCAGGGGGTGGGTGAGGCGATCCGGATGGCTGGCGGCATGGAATCCGAAAAATCCCCGGGCGCACAAGTCCCCATTGTTGCGTCCCGCTCCATGCGCCGAGTTCACTTCTATTAGTTCCTGCTCCTTGGTCTGGACGGTAATCTGACAGCCATCTCCGCAGTATCCGCAGATGCTCTCGGCTCGTTTCAGCATCCAGGGCCGATATTCATACATGGACAGCCGGCTGGTAATCGCTCCGACCGGGCAGATCTGCACGCAGCCGCCGCAGAACTCGCAATTCAGCGGGTGTGGGCCGAAGGACTTGATTTCGGTCATCGTGCCGCGGCCGACCGGCGCCAGCGCTTTGACGTCCATCACCTCGTCGCAGTATCGGACGCAGCGGAGACACTGCACGCAGCGATTCATCTGGGTCTCGATGAGCGGACTGAAATACTCCTTTTGGAAGATACGCTTGGTTTCGACGAATCGGCTGGTCGCTGTGTACTGGTGGGAAAAATCCTGGAGGTCGCACTTTCCTCCTTGATCACAAACCGGACAATCGAGCGGATGGTTGGCAAGGATGAACTCGAGCACCGACCGATGGGCGTCGTTGACCACGGTCGTGGCGGTGCGCACGCTCATCCCTTCGTCGACCGGTGTGCTGCAGGCCGTTTGAAGTTTGGGCATCTTTTCGATTTCGACCAGGCACATGCGGCAATTGGCGTCCGGTTTGAGCTTCGGGTGATAGCAGAAATGCGGAATCATGACGCCGACGCGGCGGGCCGCTTCGATCACCAAAGTCCCTTTCGGGACGTTGACCGTCATCCCATCGATCGTCATTCGAACCATCTGTGTCGTGGTCTCAGGCATGCTTGTATACAGAGACGATTAATGTCTCACTGGTTCAGGTCTGATGAGATTCGCTGCTTCCGCTTCGTTGATAAGTTCGACATACTCCTGACGCCAGTGCTTCAGCGTGCTCTGGATCGGAGCGACCTCCGCATCGCCAAAGGCACAGACGGTGCGGCCTGCGATGTTTTTGCATAGATCCAACAAGGTTTCAAGGTCCTCCATCCGGCCGCGCTTCGCCAGAATTCTACGGAGCGTCTGGACGAGCCACGAACTGCCTTCCCGGCACGGACTACATTTCCCGCAGGACTCATGATAGAAAAACTCCATCAGCCTAAGCGCCGCCCAGACCATGCTGGTGCCTTCTTCCATCACGGTCACGCCGCCGGATCCCAACATGGAGCCCGCCGCCGCAACGTGTTCAAAATCCAGTTTCACGTCGAGATGGGCCGGTGTGAGAAACGGTGCCGACGCTCCGCCGGGAATAATAGCTTTCAACGGCTTATCGGACCGCATGCCACCGGCATACTCATACACCAATTCTCGGACCGTCATCCCCATTGGAACTTCATAGTTCCCCGGTCGCTTCACATGTCCACTGACACAGAACACCCTGGTGCCGGTGCTCTTCGGCGGCGAACCGATCGCCGCAAACCATTCGGGGCCTCGGTTGATGATATGCGGGAGGTTTGCCAGCGTCTCGACGTTGTTGACGACGGTCGGTTTGTTGTAGAGCCCATGCGTCGCCGGAAACGGGGGCTTGATTCGAGGAAGTCCACGCTTCCCCTCAAGTGATTCCAAAAGAGCGGTTTCTTCCCCGCAGATGTACGCGCCCGCTCCCCGATGCACCCACACGTCCGCGTTGACGCCCGTGCCGAGAATATTCTTCCCGATGTAGCCCGCCGCTCGTGCTTCGTCGATGGCTCGTTCGAGAATCTTCGAAGCCAGGACCATTTCGCCGCGAATGTAAATGTAACCGGTTTCCGCGCCGATGGCATAACAGGCCAACACGATGCCTTCCAAGACCTGGTGAGGGTCTCGTTCCATGAGTTGACGGTCCTTAAACGTACCGGGTTCGCTCTCGTCGGCGTTGCAGCAGAGGTAACGGGGACCTTGATAGTCTTTCGGCAGAAATCCCCATTTCACACCGGTCGGAAAGCCGGCGCCGCCGCGACCACGCAGCCCGGACTTTCGGACCATGGCAGTCACATCCGTCGGGACGATCTTGCCGAGCGACATGCGTAAGGCTTGATACCCCCCCGTTTTTTCATAATCCGCCAGCGACCCGGTATAGCCGGGTCGCATCATGTTTTTCAGCAGAATGAGCTCGTGTTTGGGCATCACTCAATCTCGTGAAGTGTCAGGCCACTTCACACTCTTTCTTGCCGGCGACAGGATACGCCTCATACGTCACACGCCCTGTTCCGCGGACGCCGGTTCCGGCCACATGAAGGGGCCGCTCTTGAGCGGACTGGTCCCGGTCGAACGAAGATCGGACAATATCCTGTCCAGCTTTTCTTCGGTCAGTTGCTCATAATAGTCTTCATTGACCTGCATCATGGGACCGGTCCCGCAAGCCGCTAAACATTCCACCACGCTGAGGCTAAACAGTCCGTCGGCCGTGGATTCGCCCGGCGCAATTCCCAGCTTCGTCTTAATCCATTCGATCACGGTATCCGACCCGACGAGGGCACACATGAGGGATTTGCACACTTGAAGGTGGTACTTGCCCACCGGCTTCAGGTTAAACATCGTGTAAAACGTAATCGTCTCGTAGACCTGCGGGGGGGTCAGTTTGAGAATTTGTGCGATGTCCTTCATGGCCGACTCGGTCACATAGCCCTGGTCCCGCTGGGCGACGTAGAGCAGCGGGATCAGGGCGGAGCGCTTGACCGGATAGCGCGATAAGATCTCGGCGATTTCGTCTTTATATGTTTCTGAAAAAGTCATGCCGTGTTCGTTCCATGTCATTCGACAGGCGTCAATCGCGCGAGGGGATTACTCTCCCCGACTTCATGTCTGACGGTTGGCACGCTCCGTGATTCGTTCACCGGTCGCACTCTCCCATGACCACATCATAGGTGCCGAAAATCGTGATGATGTCGGAGATCAAGTAGCCCCGCGCCATATGGTCGAAGGCGCCCATGTGGATGAAGGAGGGAGAGCGAATCTTCAGCCGATAGGGACGGGGGCTTCCGTCACTGATGATGAAAAATCCCAACTCACCCTTTGGGGCTTCGGTCGCGCAATAGGTTTCTCCCCTCGGTGGTTTGAATCCTTGCGTGAAGATGATGAAATGATGAATCAAGCTCTCCATGTCGCGCATGACTTGCTGTTTCGGCGGTGGAATGTATTGGGGTATATCGGCGATAATCGGTCCTGGCGGCAGCTGGTCCAGGCATTGCGAAATGATCCGGGCGCTCTGGCGCATCTCTTCGACGCGAATCCAATAGCGGTCGTAGGTGTCGCCGCTTTTCCCCACCGGCACTTCCCAGTCCACCTTATGGTACACCCCATAGGGTTCGAGTTTACGGACGTCATAGGCCACCCCGGACCCCCGCAACGCCGGACCGGTGAGGCCAAAATTGATGGCATCTTCCGCGGATATCACGGCGATATGTTTTGTCCGTCCCAGCCAAATCCGGTTGCCTGCGAGTAGTGAATCGTACTCGTTGACCTTCTGCGGGAATGTTTCCAGGAACGCTTTGAGATGGCCCACCAACTCCGGAGTGAAGTCGCTGTCTACCCCGCCGATCCGATAATAATTCAAAGTCAGCCGGGCCCCGCAGAGCTTTTCGAACATGTCGAGCAGGATTTCCCGTTCGCGAAACGTCCAAAAGAAGATCGTCATCGCTCCGATATCCAACGCTTGCGCGCCAAGCCAGAACAGATGTCCAAGAATACGCTGCATCTCCGCGACGATGGTGCGGATATACTCGGCTCGCTCCGGCACGGTGATGCCGAGCAGTTTTTCAACGGCCCGCACATAGGCGTAGTTGTTTGCCATCGCGCAGACATAGTCGAGCCGATCGGTATGCGGGATGATCTGCATGTAGGCAAGGCCTTCGGCCAGCTTCTCGACTCCCCGATGAAGATAACCGAGGTCCGGCGTCGCTTTGATGATCCGCTCTCCGTCCAATTCCAGCACCACCCGCACCACGCCGTGCGTGCTCGGATGCTGCGGACCCATGTTCAACAGTAATTCTTCCCGTCGGCCCGCTGAGGATGGGTTCGGCTCGGAAAGGAACACCTTCCTCTCTTCAGCGGGAACCTCGCCTTCACTCTGCTCAGCCGGCGGTTCATCGAGACGCGGGATAAAATCGAACTGGCTGCGCCAGCCGCGGCCCTCCGTCGGAAAATCCTTTCGGAGCGGATATCCTTCCGCATAGTCTTCAGGCAGGAGGATACGACGCAGATCCGGGTGGCCGGAAAATCGGATTCCCATCATGTCGTAAACTTCGCGTTCCAAGAATGCTGCACCACGCCACACGCTTGTCACCGACTCGAGAGCCGGGTTGTCTTCAGTGACCCTGGCCTTCAGACGAATACGTCTGCCGTGTGGGAGCGAGAGCAGCTGATAGATGACTTCAAATCGTTGCTGATCGGTCGGATAGTCGGCGGAACAGATATCGGTGATGTGGTCGAAGCACGCTTCAGGATCGTCATGAAGAAAACGGGCGACTTCCAAGATTCGGGGTGCGGCGACGTGGACCGTTGTTTCCGACCGAGCCGTGTCGACATCGACGGACAGCACCGCCTCCGGAAACTTCTTGAGTAAGGTTTCGATCAGAGATTCCATGAGTTCGCCAAGTGTCAGACGTCATTCAAATGATGCCCACTCGTTTTCCGAGTGACGCGCCACATCGCTACTTCACGAAGACTTTCTCGCGTTGGATCTTTTCCTGTAATTTTAAAAGCCCGTCCAGCAATGCCTCCGGCCTCGGCGGGCAGCCGGGGACGTAGACATCCACCGGTACGATTTGATCCACGCCCTGTACGACGGCGTAGCTGTTGTAATGATTGCCCGACGTCGCGCACGAGCCCATGCAGATGACGTAGCGAGGCTCGGGCATTTGATCGTAGATTCGTCGAATGACCGGGGCCATCTTGCGCGAGACCGTTCCTGCGACAATCATGAGGTCCGATTGCCTGGGCGACGCTCGGAAGACGCCGGCGCCGAAACGGTCAAGATCGTACCGGGAGGAGACGCTGGCGATCATTTCGATCGCGCAGCAGGCCAATCCAAAGGTCATGGGCCACAGCGCCGACTTTCTGGCCCAATTGACGACGGCGTCCAGATTCGTCGTCAGGACGTTGGCATCAAATTGTCGTTCCAACAAACTCACGGTCTTTACACCATTCCTAGATGAAGAGCGGTGGGGCTGTCATGCACTGCGCGCATCCACCGAGCACCGCCCGTTACATATTCCTTCAATAGATCTTGAGTGCGCGGTGGGCGAGCAAGAAGGATAGTCCCACCGCTCTTCAATCCCATTCCAGCGCTCCTTTCTTCCATGCGTACCAAAACCCGACCACGAGAATGGCGATGAACAGCACCATCTCCACCAATCCAACCAGCCCAAGACTCTTGAATGCAACGGCCCAGGGAAACATGAAGACGATCTCGATATCGAAAATCACGAAGAGCATGGCGATGATGTAGTACCGAATCGGAAACTGGACACGGGCGTCCTGAAAGAGCGGACTCCCGCTTTCATATGGCGATAACTTGGCCCGATAGGGCTGGTTGGGACGGACAAAGCGGCCGACCAAGAGGGTGATCGTCCCCAGGGCAATGCCCACACCGATAAAAAGGAGGATCGGCAAATAGTTTTCCGGAACAGCAGGATTGCTCATGGGGAACACCGTGAAACGTAAAACGTGAAATGTGAAACGTCGCCGAACGTCTTAGACGTCATCATCTCAGAGCCTTCATGCGGCGGATTGCGCTATGAGCGCGGAACGAAAGAACGGTTTGTACTTTAAGCCATCGAGTTCAGGATCAAGGGTTCCCTTGTGCTGGACGAGGACTTTGAATGTGGTGCCCATGCCGTTTGGTTTCAACAGATGAATCGCCGCGTGGAACTCCGCGCTATCCGGTTCCAGCTCCTCCATCATCTGTTCGACACCGAGTCCCATGAGAAAACTCAGTTGATTCGTAAAACCGCTCGTCCGAAGTCCCCGCTCCTCGCCGGCGGCAGCCAGACTTGAGAAGTCCACATGGGCGGTCATGTCCTGGTCACCCACGCGCGTGAATGGATCCTCATGTACGGATTGTCGTGAGTAACAGAGGAACGTGCCGTTCGTTCGGTCGGACTGATAGAGATCCTGCATCGTGTGACCGTAATCGATGGTGAGCACGAATCCACGGTCCAGATGCCGAGCCACTTGGTCCATCCATGCCAACGCATGGAGGTTGATCTCGGACCGATAGCCTTCCGGCCAATCGGTCCGCATGCCGCGAAGGTGAGAGGCGAGCACGTCCGACGACAGCGGTTTCAGGCATTCCACGAACCGACCGTCCCGATGGTCTACCCAGAGTTCTTCAATCCCTTGCGAAGTCACTTGAACTCGGTGCACCGGAAACGAATCGACGAGTTCATTACTGAAAAACAGTCCGGTGACGGGCGCGAGACCTTCAAGATCTTCCCTCCAGGTCAGAAGATCCGGTTGAGTGATCCAGGAATCGAGGTTCTTGCGCTGCACCTCCCGCATGGCGGGGCTTCGTTCAATCAGGACATACCGAAGCTGCCGGAACAATGAGCTGAAGTTACGCCGGCAAGCCGATAAGAAGTGTTTCGCCAGCAACCCTTTGCCGGGCCCCATTTCAATGATGGTAAACTGCCTTGGTTGGCCGAGCAACCGGTGCATCTGTTCGGCTTGCTTCGCCAGGGCTTGTCCAAGGATCGGATGCACGTCCGAACTTGTGTAGAAATCGCCATGCCAACCAATCCGTTCCGTCGTGTGTTCCGGTGCGCGCATGTAATAGCCGAACCGTGGGTGGTAGAGGGCCAACTCCATGAAGCGAACAAATGGAATCGGACCGGAAGCGGCGATCTCAGAGGCAATGGCAGCAACCAATTCCGGATGCCCTGTGCTCACGGGGAACTCCAATTTCACCGTTCACAATAGAAAAAAGCGACACCCCTAGCCTATGGGCAGCGCCTGCCCATCTTCAGGTATCGAAAGGTGCATAGAGTAGCGTTCGGAACACGCTTAAGTCAAGGTGAAATCAGGGGGAATATGGCTGAGGTCGCTTTGTTTATGCATGCACGCGACAAAGGAAAACTCCAGGGTTGGGGGTCGACCAGCGGCATTACTTGGTGCGTTCAAATTCTCGGGAGTTCTAGTCTACTTAGGTGAGGGTTGAGTGGGCTCCAACGTCTTCTACGATGAGGACCCAGGATGCCTGGCATTGTCCTGCGCCGCAGGCAGGCACCCGGTATACGCTGGATATTGATAGGATTTTTGCGGCCAGCGTTCTTGACGAACGGAGCCCACGGCATCGCCCGCGATGCGCGTGGGCTTCTTTATTTCCGCAACATGACGCTCTCGTACGCACAGATAGAAGCGCTCTTTCATAAGCATCGCGATGAATTGACTCGCCGTCTTATCGGGATCGTCAACTCGCGGGATACGGCGGCGGACCTCGTCCAGGAGACGTACCTCAGATTGCTTGGGTTGGTGAACCAGCAAGCCATCGAACACCCTCGCGCGTTCCTGTTCAAGACGGCGGCCAATCTCGCCATCGATCACCAGCGCAAAGCACGCTATCGAACCACCATCAACAATGACGGCGAGAACCCGATTGAGATCGTGGACCCTACTCCATCGGCCGAAACCATGGTCCTCAACAGACAACAGATCGATTTGTTGATGCTGGCAGTCGGTGAACTGCCTCCAAAGTGTCGAGAGGTCTTCATCCTGCACAAGTTCAAACATCTGAGCTATGCCGACGTTGGGGAACAGCTTGGGATTTCCCGGAGCACGGTCGTCAAGCACATGGTCAAGGCCTTGGACCATTGCAAGCAGCGCGTCGAAGGTGTTTCATGATAAACAACGATGACAGCTGGCTCTCCCGTCCTCCTCATACGTCATACGTATATGGAAGAAACGCATCGAGAGACACGTGTGAACGGATGGGCTGAAACAGTGATTTCTTCGTTATGACGAATGGAACGGAACAAGATCGATGGCGTGAGGCCTCGAGTGAAGCCTCGTATTGGGTCGCGCTGTCCGCGGAAGAAATGAGCGTGGAAGACACCGTCCGGTTCACCGAGTGGCTGTCCGCCGATCCCTTGCATCAGCGGGCCTATCAGGATGCCGTCAGGTTCTGGCAAGCTCTGGACAGCATACCAGGCGACGAGGTTCGCAAGCTTGACCGATACCTGGCAGCATCGGCCGATGTTGACCCGCAAGTCATACCCGAACAGATACCGCCGACTCCCAGCATATTGAAACGAAGGCCCGTGATTGGCCGCACGCAGATCGGTGCCATTGCAGCGTCACTTTTGCTGGTGGCGGGAGCGTGGTGGTTCGGGAGCCTGTTCCATCTGACGGCGGATCATCGCACTGCTTCCGGAGAAGTGCGCACCGTCACCTTGCCTGATGGAACCCACATCGAACTTGGCCCGCGGACATCGCTTTCTGTCGCTTTCGACGCCGAACATCGTAGGGTCGTATTTCACGAGGGCGAGGCGTTTTTTCAAGTCGCTTCTGATTCCACAAGGCCCTTTGAGGTTGAGGCAGGGGAGGGAACCATCAAAGCGCTTGGGACGGCGTTCAACGTCCACCAGCATTCCGGCCACGTCACGGTGACCGTGGCGGAACATGCGGTCCAGGTAAGTCTTCCTTCAAATCAACCCACTCTCCGCCTCGAAAACGGGTATCGTGTCCGCTACGATGGTCACGGCCTTCGGGGGGCGGCGGAGGCGGTCGACCTTCGTCGCGACCTGGCGTGGAGGCGTCAACGTCTGCTCTTCGATAATCAGCCGTTGGAAGACGTGATCGACGAATTGAATCGGTATCGGGATGGCTGGATTGTCATTCGAGATGCCGCACTCAGCCGTCTGCCGGTGACCGCCTTGGTCGATACACGCTATCCGGACCGAACGCTCCGAATGATCGAGGAAACCCTGCCGGTCACCTCCCTGCATCTAACGGATCGGGTTGTCCTCTTGTCTCGCAAGACCTTCCTTCCCTGAGCCGCCAAGAAATATTTTCTGTTCGACTAGACCTCCCGGGGCGTCCATCCGTCTCAGGTTGTGGAACTCTTCAGAGTTATTTTGGACGAACGGGAGGTTGAGCATGATCGATGGATCGGCGACGAAAGTATGGAAGAGCAGAGTTCGATCGCTCGCACGGGGGACGGCGAACTGGCTGTTGGCGCTTGCCGTCATGACGTGGAGTACTGTGGCATCCGCGCAATCGTTCGGCAATCAGGCACCGCGACCATTCGACATCCCTCCACAATCGGTCTCATCGGCCCTCTTACAGTACTCTGAAACGATGAATCAGGAATTGATGGTTGATGATAGGCTGACACACGGAAAACAAAGTCAGGGGGTCAGCGGCACATATACGCCTGAGGCGGCGCTGGCGGCCATTCTGGCGGGAACCGGATTGACGTTTCGTCTGACGACCGGCGGAGCCGTGACGGTGATCGAGGCACCGGCTGCCGCACCGAAATCGCCCTCATCTTCTCAACCCGCCGCCGACACTCCCGTGAGCGTGGATCAGAAGCCGATCAAAGTGCCGGAAGTCGTCGTGAAAGAAGTACGCGATCGAGAAAATCAGGCCTACACCGTCGACGACACATCGAGCGCCATGCGAATCCCAGTGTCTATCCACGACATCCCTCGCTCCGTTGAGGTGGTGACCAGGCAGGTGATGGACGATCAACGAGTTATCCGATTCGATCAGGCGCTGCGGAATGTGAGCGGAGTGTCGCTAGACAGCACACAGGGGGGCCGAGCTGGATCGGTGATGATCCGGGGATTTTCATCGAGCGTCAATGTCTTTAAGAACGGCTTTCGCGATGACGATGTCTTCGGCACAGATGCCACGCGAGACATCATCAATCTGGAACGCATCGACGTTGTGAAAGGTCCCCCGTCCTATCTCTATGGCCGATCTGACCCAGGGGGAGTCATCAACCAGATCACAAAAGCGCCGTTGAAGAATCCGTACTATTCCGCGGAGATGCTCATCGGCAATTACGGGTTATATCGCCCGCAGTTCGACATCGGTGGCCCGCTGAATGCCAGCAAGACGTTGACGTTTCGGTTCACCGGCCTGTTCGAATCTGCCGGCAGTTACCGGGAGGGGGTCGAATCGACCCGCACGTTCCTGGCTCCGACGATCGGATGGGAAATCGGGCCTCGGACGACCTTAAAATTCGAAGGTGAATACCTCTACACTCGCGCCCCCATCGACCGTGGATTGGTCGCCATCGGCAGCAGCGTCGCCTCTATCCCAATCGGCCGCTTCCTGGGCGAGCCAACATTACGAAACGATACGCACAGTGGGAAGGCCACGATGACCCTGTTGCACGATTTCAACGATCTGTTCAAATGGCGTACGGCCTTCAGATCGGCAGTAAACCGCACCCAATACTCCAGCAGAGAATCGTGGTTCCTCGTAGGAGATGAAAGCGATGGCATTCTGAATCTGGCACGGTTTGAGATTCCGCAGACCACGCAAAGTCACATCTTGCAAAACGAATTGCACGGGAACTTCGCCACCGGCACTCTCAAGCATAAGAGCATCGTCGGAATTGAACTGGGGCGCGAAGTCCGGAGGTCGTCGACAGCGAGTGATAACCCAGGGCAGGATACCAGTACACCAGGCGCCTTCAGCTTTATCAATATTTTCAACCCTGCCGACCGGCTCTTTCTGAATACGCCGCTCACGACATCCGACGATAGCAAGGAAGTGAACAATTTTCTCGGTGTGTATTTCGGCGATCACGTGAGCCTCACGGACACGCTCCACCTGCACGGCGGCGGTCGATTTGATTACTATAAGCAGAATATCACCAATTTTCCGACCGTGGACGCGCCGACTCAGACGAACGACAGCCAGTCCGACACGGCGTTCAGCCCATCCGTGGGGCTGACCTACCAACCCTGGAAACCCATCGCGCTCTTTGCCAACTATACGGAGTCGTTTCTGCCCCAATTGGCCGGAAATAGAAATTTCGCCGGGGCGCTGTTCGATCCGCAGAGGGGCAAGGCCTATGAGGGTGGCATCAAATTTCAATTCTTCGAGGGGCGGCTGCGGGCGAGCGTCGCCGGCTTTCGCATCACCAAAACGAATGTCTTAACGCCTGATCCGATCAATGGATTCCCAAATCTCGTGGCAACGGGTGAACAACGCAGCCAAGGTGTCGAGTTCGACATAGCTGGAAAAATCATGCCCGGATGGGACATGATCGCCAACTATGCCTATGTCGATGCGCGGATCAGCGAGGATAATTCGTTTCTGGTCGGAAGCCGTGTCCCGAATTCAGCGTTGAACCAGGGCAGCCTCTGGACAACCTATTATATCCAGAACGGTTCGCTCAAAGGCTTTGGAGCCGGAATCGGCATGTATGCGCAGAGCAAGCGGAACGGAGTGCCTCAATGCCAAAACCCAGATGATTGTCAGGTATCGTTCGACCTGCCGGGATTTGTCCGTATGGATGGCGCTCTGTATTACCGAAAGCCTGAACTATTTACCCGAACTAATTTGCTGGCTGCGGTGAACTTCACGAACATCTTGGATCAGCGCCATTTTACGGGTGCAGATTTTCGAGAGATCATCTACACGGGCGCGCCTTTCACCGTGATCGGCTCTATAAAGCTTGAATATTATTGATGTTGGGCGAGGCCACGCTAGCGTACAAGCCTGGTGTCAGTTTCCGTCTCCTTGAGCGCATATCAATTACTTGACCTTGAAAGCAATCCGAGTACCGGATGCTTAAGATTCGCGTTTCGCGAGATCAGAAGTGGTGAGGTTTGGAAACCTGTTGGTGCTCACATCCAGCGAAGTTAGTTACCAAACGGGTTCCAGAACAATCGAATTATTGACGAACAGGGAAAAGGCAGATGCAGCAATCCTAATTTACGCCCCGTGACACTTCTTGTATTTCTTTCCGCTGCCGCAGGGGCAGGGATCATTACGACCGACCTTGTTGTCGGCACGGTGAGCGGGGGCCGCTGCGGCCACTGGCTCGTCGCCACGGTTCAAGGTGAGCTTGGGCTGCGGGCGTGAAATGACAGGCTGAGGCGGGAGCTCCGGCTGTTCGCCTTCGTGGCGGACGGCCTGCACATGGAACAGCCGATCGAGTGTGTCGGATTTGACCCGTTCCATCATGCCGGCAAAGAGATCGAATCCCTCGCGTTTATACTCAATCAACGGATCTTTCTGCCCGTAGCCGCGAAGACCGATGCCGTCCCGCAGGTGGTCCATCGCCAGCAGGTGATCTTTCCAATGATGATCGATGACTTGGAGCATGAACGTCTTCTCGAGAAAACGCATCAGCTCCGGTCCCAGTTCCTGTTCTTTTTTGGCGTAGGCGTCTCGAACGTGGGTCCGAAGGTCCTCCAGCACCGCGTCGCGTCCGACATCGCGGAGTGAGTCCCCGCCGTCGTTCTTCCCCTGAGTGATGTCGAGACCGAACTGACCCTGCATGACTTCGGTCAGACCTTTGACGTCCCATTCTTCGGGGTATTGTTCCGCGGGGCAATACACGTTGAGAGACGATTCGACTGAACTATCCATCATGTCATGGAGATCGTTGGTGAGGCTTTCTCCGCTCAGCACGGCCCGGCGGTGGCGATAGATCACTTCGCGTTGCTTGTTCATGACATCGTCGTATTCGAGCAGCTGTTTGCGGATTTCAAAGTTATGCGCTTCGACCTTCTTCTGCGCGTTCGCGATCGCCCGGGTCACCATGCCATGTTCGATGGGGACGCCTTCCTCCATGCCGAGCTTGAGCATCAACTGCGAAACTCGTTCGGACGCGAAGATCCGCATCAGATCGTCTTCGAGCGACAAGTAAAATCTCGATGTGCCGGGATCGCCCTGGCGGCCGGCCCTCCCGCGAAGCTGATTGTCGATCCGGCGGCTTTCATGCCGTTCCGTACCGAGGATATGAAGCCCGCCGAGCGCGATGACCTCCTGTTTGTCCTTTTCGCAGTCGGATCGGATGCCTTCATAGATTTCGAGTTTCCGGTTCTCCGGGAGGTTTTCTTCCCGATAGAGCACCTGCTTGTACATGAATTCCGGATTGCCACCCAGCAGAATGTCCGTCCCGCGTCCCGCCATATTCGTGGCGATCGTCACTGCGCCTTTGTGTCCGGCTTGGGCGACAATTTCGGCTTCCCGCTCATGCTGCTTGGCGTTGAGGACGTTGTGCTTGACGCCGTTCCGGTTCAAGAGTCCGGAGAGTTTCTCGGACTTTTCGATTGAAATGGTTCCGACGAGGACCGGCTGCCCACGCTCATGGCATTCCTTGATCTCTTCGACGATCGCCGCAAACTTTTCCTTCTCCGTCCGATACACGACGTCGGCATAATCCTGCCGAATCATTTGACGGTTGGTCGGCACGACATTGACGTCGAGGTTATAGATCTTGGCGAACTCCGCAGCTTCCGTGTCGGCCGTGCCCGTCATGCCGCTGAGTTTCTTGTACATGCGGAAATAGTTTTGAAAGGTCACGGACGCGAGCGTCTGATTCTCATTGGCGATCTTCACACCCTCTTTGGCCTCGACGGCTTGATGCAGCCCGTCGCTCCATCGACGGCCCGGCATGAGCCGGCCGGTAAATTCATCGACGATGATGACTTCGCCGTCCTTCACCACATAATCCACGTCGCGCTTGTACAGCGTATGAGCTTGGAGCGCCTTGACCACGTGATGGACCATGTCCATGTGGGCCGGATCATAGAGGTTGTCCACGCCGAGCAGTTTTTCAACGCGCGCGTTACCGTCTTCGGTCAGTGAAGCGGTCTTGGTCTTTTCTTCGATGGTGTAGTCTTCGGTTTTGAGCTGGGGAATGATCGCATTGATTCGATAGTAGAGATCGGTGGTCTGATCGGTTGGACCAGAGATGATCAGCGGTGTCCGGGCTTCGTCGATCAAAATGCTGTCGACCTCGTCGACGATGGCGAAGTTCAACTCGCGTTGGACACACTGGTTCAAATCGGTGACGACGAGATTGTCGCGGAGATAGTCGAATCCATACTCGTTGTTGGTGCCGTAGGTGATATCGGCACGATAGGCTTCGGGCCTGGTACACGGTCGAAGGTGCTGTAATCGTTTGTCGGACGCGTCATAGGTCGGGTCGTACATGAACGACGCATCATGCTGAATGATCCCGGTGGACAGACCCAGCGCATGGTAAAGCTGGGCCATCCATTGGGCGTCACGCTTGGCGAGGTAATCGTTGACGGTGACGAGATGGACGCCCTTGCCTTCCAGGGCATTCAAATAGATCGGCAACGTCGCGACCAGGGTTTTCCCTTCGCCGGTTTTCATCTCGGCGATACGCCCTCGGTGCAGGATCATGCCGCCGATCAGCTGGACATCAAAATGCCGCATGTTGAGCTTGCGGCGCGACATTTCCCGGCATACGGCAAACGCTTCCGGCAAGATATCGTCGAGTGTCTGGCCTGCCTCAAGGCGCTTCTTGAAGTCCTGAGTCTTGTCGGCAAGAGCATGGTCGGAGAGTGGAGTGAGGCCCGCTTCCAAGCCGTTGATTTGCTCCACGATCGGCCGCAGAGTCTTGATTTCACGATCGTTTTTGCTGCCGAAAATCAGGTTGAGTACTTGTGTAACCATAGGATAGTGAGATGTGTCGCCCCTTAATGAGAGTGGATTCCTACCATAGAAATAGGGGTTGCAGTATACAGTATCTTTTCAATGAATCCTACTCGACTGTCTGTGCGCATATCGGCGGCTTGACAGGCATTACCAGGTCTTCTAGTATTCGCTGCCTGTTGCATCTGTAGCATCGAGTGCATTAGACTGGAAATGCTACAGTTATCATAAACAGAGCCTTCGATGGATAACGCGTTCCGCAAGTTTCTTTCAATTGCACTTGTCCTCTGTGTTCTCGCCGTCGGCGGGTTGGCTCAAGCTCAATCCGCGGAACATGCCGGACACCACGCCCAGCATCAAACTGCCACACATGGAACCGTACTCTGCTCATGGATGTGTGCCGCAGGCACCGTGCTCGATACCGCGGTCGTGTTGATTCAACCTGAGCGTAGCCCTGTTGCCGTGGTCTCGCTTACGCATTCGGTGCAGATCTTCTCCGATCCACCTCGGATCTCTTCAAGCCGGGCGCCACCGTATTTGCCATCATAAGCCGCTGATTCGTCTCCCGTTGGGCTAGGGAACCCCCCATTCGTTCATTGCCGGTCTCCGTCGGCAGGAAGGCGGAAGCCCGATCAGGAATTTCAGGTCAATGCAACGCACTGATAGGTCGTGGAGGAGTCAGAACATGAATCGGACCAACAAAAGCAACCTCCTATTCAAGTTATTGATCGCAAGCGTCATGTTGGTAACCAGCGGGGGTCTGGTGTGGGGCATGGGCTCACGCGTTCCGGCCGTGGGCACGGCTGCCGAGGACTTTCGTTTGGTTGATTTGGAAGGTAAGTCGCAAAGCTTGAGCCAATATCGCGGCAAGGTCGTGCTTGTGAATTTCTGGGCGACCTGGTGCAAGCCGTGCACGACGGAAATGCCCGCGATGCAGGCCACGTACGACAAACTTCGGGATAAGCGATTTGTGGTGTTGGCCATCAATGAACTGGAAGACGATGCCAAGGTGCGCGAGCACATCAAGCAATATGGCCATACGTTCCCGGTGCTGATGGATCGGGACAACAAAGTCGCCAACCAGTTCGGGGTCTTCGGGCTGCCTGTGAGCGTGTTCATCGATGAGAAGGGCGTGGTTCAAGAGTATATCAAGGGCGGACTCTTGACCGAGCAAGTCATTCTGGATGTGGTTGCCCGGATTCAAAAACAAGAACCGGTAAAGGCCGCGTCTTTGCACTAGGCGATCCGTATGACGGTGACCGTAAAACAGCCGGTAGTAGTCTGGGCATTGCTGCTCGTCATCGTATTGATGAACGGGTTCATGACTGCGCCCAGTGTCAGCCATGTCGAACATCATACCGGCCACCAGGCAGCAACTCATTCCACCGGCATCTGTGCGTGGCTGTGCGCCGGAGGCGTGGGAATCGAGTCGTCCGTCGTGCAGTTCGTATCAGGGCTTCAACTTCTCGAATGGGCGAACATTCCTTCGTTCCACACAGTCTTCAGTGTGATCTTGGTCTCGTATTTCTTCCGCGGGCCTCCCAGCCTTACCTAGCCCCGATAGTCGCAGACATTTTTCTTAACAACCCTGTCTCACGGTGGGATCCGATGCGCGGATTCCATCGTATGACAAACAGAAAGATCGTGGAATCATGACGCGCAAGATCCGGTGCTGTGCCTTTGCAATCTGTGGTGTCGTCGCAATGACCGTCTCGATGCTCTGGCCTTCCCACGTCGCGGCGTCCTGTGGGTCCGTCAGTTGCTTTGTGGTCATCGGCTCTCAACAGCAAGTGCCGATGAAAGGTCTGTTGACCATCAATGCCATCTACAACTATACGCCGATGGAGGCCGCACCGGGTGACGGCGGGCGCATCCCCTTTGCCAATCAGGGTGAACGGACACTCACGTTAGCAAATTTGAACGTCAACAGAATCGAGACCACGACCCGCACCGCGACCCTTGATCTCAACTACGGACTGACCGATCGTCTCGGCATCCAAGTGGCCATCCCGTACAAGCATGTAGAGTCAAATGCGCAGATCGGCGGCCTCACGCCGGTTCCCTACAGCGAGCGAGGGCTCGGCGATATTCGCGCGACGCTGAAGTACAACGTGTTGCCCACTCTCCGCAGCATGGTCGTCCTGGGAGTGGGTGTCGATTTTCCGACGGGCAGCTACGGCCGGTTTGCTCAGGGAACCACCTTGGCCGAATCGACGCTTCAAATCGGACGGGGAAACTTCGGTGTGATCCCGATGATCTATCAAACCTATGAGCTGATTCCCCATCGGCTCAATCAGTTTGCCTCGGCAAGTTACCGGCACACGTTCAAAAACAGCGATGGCTATCAGTTCGGCGACGAAGTCAATGTGAGTCTAGGAGCCAATATCATTCCACTCGAGCAGACGCCTTGGTTGGTGCTGATGCAGCAGTTCAATTTCCGGTATATGCAGAATGATGCCATGGACGCGGCGCTCTTTCAGTTCAATCCAGGGACCGGCTCGGCGATCTTGCTCGATCCAGCCATCAAGTTTCGGGCGGTACCGACCACCGGCTCGACCTATGTCGCGTATTCACCGGGAATCATGTTGAATGCATTTAACTTTGCCTCGTTCTATTTCATCGCTCAA
Source organism: Nitrospira sp. (assembly GCA_024760525.1). Classification (NCBI taxonomy): domain Bacteria; kingdom Pseudomonadati; phylum Nitrospirota; class Nitrospiria; order Nitrospirales; family Nitrospiraceae; genus Nitrospira; species Nitrospira sp. Next base: position 3,523,628 of record CP060499.1, on the reverse strand, counting down.
ATCCCTATTCACCGGGATTTCAACGGCAATCTGGAACAACAGATCAGCTACATCTTTGGGATGACCAAGTCATTTCAACTCTTAGGCGGGTCGTCCTAGGAGACGGCAAAGCAATGATCGGCTGATGATGGATAGTGGATCACGAATGTGGAGGGTAAGGCATAGAGCGCGGTTCATTCGCGCGCTGGCGGGCTGCTGTGTCGCTCTCTGGCTCGCCGGTTCTCTGTCGGTTACACAGGGAAACCTCTCGGCGCAATGGACCACCCCGCATTGTCCGCAAGGACAAACGCCGAACGCTCAACATGGTCATAGTCATTGCGTTTGGCATTGTGGCGGCATCGATGTGCAGGGAACCAGCGGCCGGGGTGGAGCCTCCGTCGATGCTCCTATCGGGCGCGTCTGGAATCTCGGCGCCGATACTCTGCTTGTCGGTATGTTTCATGCGGAGATCGTCCCTCGAGGGCCACCACTCTCATGCCGTGTCACATAGATCATGCGAGGAAACCGGCAGCGCTCCCCGGTATGAGAGCGACAGCTAACGAGGAAGGAACGATCCATGGAAGCCATCACGAAGAAACCACTCTTGTTATCCTATGCCAAAACGGGTGTGCTTGGACTCGCACTGATGAGCCTGGCAGCCTGCAATTCCGGAGAGTCCACTCCCACCACAGGGATACCGGCGTCCGGCGGCAGCGCCGGCCTCAGCGGACCGATCGCATTCATCAACAACACCGGTGACAAGACGTTGACCAGTGTGGCCATCAAAGGTGATTCAGGCAATGCCGTGATCAATACGATCGATGCGGCGAAATTCGAAAATGTCGCCTTGGGGGACATGCAGTTTTCGAACGAGGATTGGTTATTTATGACTCTTGCGGCAGCGAATAAGGTGGCCACAATCGATCCGTTGACTGCCGCAACTCCGGTTCATGAAGTCAACCTTCCTGCCGGGACCAGACCAGTCCATCTTTATCGTGATAGAAACGATGGAGAAGTTGTCTGGATTATGAATGATGGCGACAATGCCCCGGGGACCACGACTCCAGGTGATGATTTGATCAACTGCGCGGCTCAGGGTGGGGGATCCGTAACCGTGATTCATAACTCCCATCTCGGGCCGGGGGGGACCATTCCCAAAGTAATTAAAACCATTTGTCTCTTGGCTGACGGCCATAAAGTGACCGCTTTCTCCGGAGATGGCGTGCCGAAGCGTGCGTTCGTATCGAGCGAAGTCGGCGGTGAAATTGCAGTCATCGACGATGACGAGGCCTCTGCCGGTTATCTCACGGTTCTTGGACGAGTTGATCTGTGCAATTCATCCAAGGAAACGACGCCTTGCAATGATGAGTCTGCAACGCCGCTTACAACCGCATTTACCCCGAATGCCGCTGGGCCACATGGGATTCGGTGGTCCAAGTTCACAAAAAAGGTGTACAGCATTCAAGAGGGATACGGACAAATCGCGGAGATCGATCCGACGACATTGGCGATCACCAAGACTTTTGACTTGGCAGGGACGCCATACACCTCGTACGGGATATCTGCCGACGGCAAGTATCTCCTGCTGCGCGGTGAAACGACCGCCCCGCAAGCGACCAAACTGGGGGTGATCGATTTGAGCGCTGCGGTGCCGGCCATCGCGGATTTGACCACACCGGAACTCGATGGAACCTCACCCGGGGCCTTCAAATTCTCGCCGGACTCGAAGCGGTTCTACATTCTGGCGGGGAATGGGGCCACGGCGACGAAGAAAGACCGGTTGTTTGCGTATGATTGGGGGACACTGGCTCCTCCCGCACTGACGCTGCTGAGAGAAATCCCGTTAGTGTCGACCGGTGCGCACAGCTTCGATGTGTTGGCCCGGGGAGCAGGCGAAGCGAAGTTTCTGGTTGTATCTAACGGCGTAGACAATTCGGTCTCGATTATCAATGCTACCGACAATCTGAAGAAGCAGGACGTGACTGTCGGGCCAAACCCCACAGGGGTGATCGTTTTCGAGTCTGGATTTGCGCAAGCAGGTAACCAGGCGACCAATTAGTTCATAGATGGAGAGGGCAGTCCATCGGAATAGAAGGATCTCCGATGGACTGCAAACGAGTTGGCGAGTGATCCTTAGACTGGGTTTTGTCCGAGCGAGCTACCTCCCGCTCGGATCAGCGCGGGGCGAGGGTTGCCTCCCTTGGCCTCCGCCCCGCACTTTTTCCAAAGCAATGCTTTGGGGGACTTCCGTCCGCAAGATAAAGAGTCATAAAGAAACGTGAACTCAAGTGACGACAATCGATTCTTTCTTCCTTCATGGGGCGCTTCACTGACCCTGCATGGAGTCGCTCTTGGCTTGGCGTTCGCCCTCGTCGCACAGGTCAAACCTGTTTTGCCGGAGGACGTGTACAAGTGGGATGTGGCCTTGGTGGAAACGGCGAAATCCGAATCCAGACCGGAACAAGTCCAATCGGCTGTGACACCGGAACAGCCGCCACCGAGGGTCGTGCCGCCGTCACGAATGAAACGAGTGCCGGAGACGTATCAAGCGGTAAGACCGGTGGCGCAGCAGTCCGAACCGCTTTCACCGACGTTCGAGCCGGTACGACCGATTGAGCAGAAGGTGGAAATTCCGCAACTGCGTGATGAGTCGGTTGAACAACGTATAGCCAAAGTTGTTGAGCCAATAACTGAACCGGTTGTTGAGGCGAAGGAGCCTGTGCCAGCCATGGCTGCGGTTACTCCTGAACCGATCGAATCCCAATCTGTTCAAGATGGGCCGGTCGCGGTCGCATCAGCTTCTACAGCTTCACCACAAAGTCCTGTCTCACAAGAAGCTATTGCGCCGGCGTCCGCGCTTGATAGCCCTGTGGATGTCGCTCCGCTCCAGGCGGCCAAGACTTCATCGCCTACCACGGAAGGAAAAGACGATCATCGGTGGCTGGCCGAGTCACTGTGGCGGAGAGTCGCAGAACTCAAACGCTATCCGAATTCAGCCCGCATGAACGGCCAGGAAGGGAAAGTGGTCTTGAAAGCGGTCATTCGATCCGATGGGCACTTGGCCGATGTATTTGTCCAGAAAAGTTCCGGATACAGTGCGCTCGATGCCGCAGCGATCGAGGCGGTGAAGCTCGCCTGTCCGCTCCATATGAAGCAAGCCATAGGGAAGGCGCAAATCGTGGTGAGTCTTCCGATTGTCTACAGCTTGGCAAACTGAGGAGTGATGACAATGCAAGTTGGTTATCAAAACCAGAGAGAGAGTGGCCGACGGTGGTTCCTCTTGGTCGTGATGATTGCATGCTCGCTTGGTGCATCACCGATGGAATCATTGTTCGCCGATACATCCGATCCTGCCGTCCTGCGGACGGCCAAACAGACAATCGTGGAAGGGACCTACCAGTTGTCGCCGCCGGCCATACAGTTCGATGAAGCAGGTATGCTTCATCTGGCCTGGTTTGAGAAGAGCAGTGCCCAACCGACGCTCAAGACAGTGCGAATCTCCAGCAGTGGAAAAGTTGTCGGGGAGGCCGTTCAGGTGAATCCGGTGGGAGTCGAGCCGGATGCGCTTCACCAGGCGCCGGGTTTAGCGGCGGGCGTGAGCGATCAAGTATTCATGACATGGTCTTCAGCAAAAAAAGACAGCGGTGCGATATTCGCAGCCGACCTGTTATTGGCGCGATCGACGGACGGAGGTGTGACTTTCGAACGGCCGGCCTCGGTCAACGACGACGGCCAACCGATCAATCACTCTTTCGAGAGCTTGGTGGCTGACCGGCAGGGACATGTGTTCTTGGCTTGGTTGGACAACCGGAGTAAGGAGAAAAGCGGAGCCGGCGCAATCTTCGCCTGTTCCCCCGACAGTGGCAAGAGCGTCGGGGCCAATCTCACGATCGACGGTATGGCCTGCCCGTGTTGCCGTCCAATGGTCACACTGGCGCCGGACGGAAGCCTCTGGGCGGCCTGGCGCAAGACCTTCGACGGAAACATTCGAGACGTCGTGTTGGCCAGATCAACTGATCAGGGTCGGACCTTTTCTGCTCCGATTCGTGTCCGCCGGGACGGCTGGGTGTTCCCAGCTTGTCCTCACCGCGGTCCCGCGATAGCGTTCGATCAATTCGGGCGTCTGTACATCGGCTGGTATACGGAGGGAACGGATGAGCAGCCGCGCCTGCTGTTTGCGATTTCCGATGATGCGGGAAAGACTTTTTCGACGCCGATATCGCTGCACACTTCGGCAACATCGTTGCCGGACCAATTTCGGATGGCGGTGCACCCAGACGGCGCGGTGGTCGCGGTCTGGGAAGAAGTCACCGGTGTCCGTAAACGGACGGTCATGCGAGTGTCCCTCGATCGTGGGCACACATTTGGATCGGTGCAGACTCTAAGCGACGGAGCAAAGGCGGAGACACCGGCTGTTGCCGTCCATTCAAACGGAACGGTGGCTCTAGCTTGGAGTGAACATGCCTGGCCGAACAATCGGCTGGTCGTGCAGATTGGTATGCTTGGCCGCACGCAAAAGCAACCGCCATCCCCATGATGTGGCTATGCATGAGTCTGCTTCTCTGGAGCGTGGGCCTTATCAGTTCGCAGTCGGCGGCAGCCGGCATCCACGATCTCTATGCTGCAGCGGGTGTGAAGGAAGTTGTCGAGCCACTCACCTCGCCGGGGTTTGCATTGACGACAATCGAAGGACGGACGATCGATTTTGGCCATCTTCACGGGAAAGTCGTGCTCGTGAATTTTTGGGCCACCTGGTGCGGGCCTTGTAAAGACGAAATGCCTGCTTTGAGGCGATTGAAGGAAAGCTTTGTCGGAAAGGATTTTGAGTTACTCGCTGTCACGACCGATCAGCAATTGGAAAGTATCCGAAAGTTCGTCAAGGTCTTAGGCCTCGAATTTCCGGTTCTCTTGGATGAGACCAAAGACATCAGTGCCGCATTCGGGGTGCGAGGACTGCCGACCACGGTCTTGATTGATCGGCAGGGTCGTCTCGTGGGTCGTGCGGTTGGACCACGGGCATGGGACAGCGAGGAGTCGGTCGCGTTGGTACGAGAGATCCTCGAAGGAACGAAATGAACGCGAGGTGGGGTTGCATCCATGCTGTTCAAGACGCAGCAATATCACGCCGAGAACCAGAGACGATATTCAATCGAACGATCCGCGAATTCAGCAACGACAGACCTCCGGGTGTCATCGGAAACCCGATGAATCAACCTCTAATGCGGAATGTCCTCTGCCTTCAACCGTGGGTCCTAACCGAGCGTTGAAAAGCACCATGGAGAAGAACCTGTTGAGAGTCGGCGAAGCGGCGGAACTGCTCTCAGTCAGCCGGTGGACGATCTATCGATGGGTCGAGGAAGGACGGCTGCGCGGGACGAAAATCGGCAAGGGCAGTTTGCGAATCTTCCGCGAATCTCTAGTTGACCTAATTGAAAGCAATGAGAGCGACGTGACGAGCACGTCTGCGAGTGCCAGACGGTCGTAGTAAAAATATATTCGTACGATATGCCCGATTGTAGCAGCGGTGAGCAAACATCGGTAGACAGGATGTCGGGGGTGCCGTATAGAGACAGTCATGATTAGATTCACGACGCGATTCCGTAGTGTGGCTCTCATCGGGCTTGTGACGCTGGTCTACAGCGTGCTGCTCGTGCTGGCCGCGGGTTGCGCGCTGGCTCATACGGATCCGTCTCAGAGTCATCACCACCATCATAGCGAGCAAGAATCATCCGGTCTGAACTCGCTCTGCACATGGGGCTGTCAGGCAACAGCGGATGCCACGGTAGCGATTGGGCCTCCGACAACCGTCACGGAAATTCTTGTCGGCTCAATCGATCTCACCCACTATCGGTTCATTCACTCAGCGGTCTTTTCCGCCGTTCACACGCGTGCCCCTCCATCGATTCCCCTCGTTAGGCTCGGATAAGCGATAGCCGGTACGTTCATTCTCGAGACTCGTGCGTATTCGGCCTCGGCCTGTTTATTTACAACGGATATCAATGTGCGTTGTCCGATGCCGTGATCCTCCGGCTCGGACCGACGCGGGAAGAAGGATTCTGCCCCCCTCCTTTGCCCCGCTCTCCTTGGCATGAAGAGGTCTTTGGGGATCAAAACCGTACCGGAAGGCACCCGTACGTGGGAAAGCCATGATGAGTAATCGCAATGAGAAAGTACATCGTCGAGGAGGATCGAACATGGTGAGGCGGGAGAGCCGTAAGACATTTTGTCGGCTGCGGGTATTCACGGGAGTTATTTGCTCCGTGATCGTTGGCCTAAGTATGCCGCCGGTGTGGGCTCAAGACGGTTCAGAAAAGAAGGCAGACTCTGAGGTGATTGAGTTAGAGCCCATTCAAGTCGAAGGTCAGCGGATCGAAAGTATCGAATCGGTAAAGAAGGAACTCGCCAGACGGCCCAGCAGTAGCATCCTCATCCAGGAGAAGGAGATTGTGCAGTCGCGGGCACTAAATCTCCAGGATGTGCTGCAATTCGCTCCCGGCGTCCGATTTCAGAGCAGGAACGGAGCAGATGAGGGGCAATTTCAAATCCGCGGCACGTCGTTGCGGAACAATTTTCATCATCGCGGCATCAATATCTTGATCAACGGCATCTATTTCGGAGATGCAGACGGCTTTTCGGATTTTGAAGCGATCGATCTGCTCGCTTATGAGCGGATCGAAGTCTATAAGGGTGCGAATGCCCTTCGATATGGTGCCAACACGATGGGAGGCGCGATCAATTTTGTTCCTCGAACCGGATACAACGCGTCCACCCTCCAAATGAGGGCGATCGGCGGCAGCTTCGGATTTGTCAGCGGCCAAGTGTCCAGCGGGAGAGTCAGCACGCCGTTCAAGATCGGAAATATGGACGCGACGGCGGACTATTACATCAGCGCGTCCGGGAATCGGCAGGATGGGTTTCAAGAGCACAGCGAACAGGCTCGGCAGCGGGTCAATGCCAATGTGGGACTGCAGCTCGGCACGCATCAGGAAATCCGCGCCTATTTTCTCCAGGCCAACGTGTCCGAATTCCTTCCCGGCACGCTCACCAATGAGCAACTCTTCGCCAATCGAAGGCAGGCGGGAAATCAAACTCCTGGGGCGGATCCGTCCGGGGGAAACTTTTTCGCGTGCGTCCTCGATAGTCAGACCTGTAAGTACGGGCGATACTACAATCTCCAACGGATAGGCATCGCCTACCGGAACGAGTTTGCCACCAATCAATTCATCGAGATCATCCCCTACTATTCGTACCAGTACCTCGACCATCCTATTTTCCAGGTGCTTCGACAGAACAACCATAACGTCGGAGGCGAACTCCGCTATTCCAACGCGAACCCGGTCTTCGGTATGGCCAATTCGTTTGTCGTCGGCGTTCAGCCGCGGTATGGCGACCGCAATCAGAGACGGTTCGTGAATGTCCGAGGAAGTGCCGGCGCGCTCACGCAGCATGCGGCCCTCCAAACCTTCTACGTCGGCGTGTACGGTGAGAATGCACTCGATCTGACCGACAAATTCACATTGGTGCTCGGCGCACGGTGGGATTATTCGACTCGACAAGGAACCATTCAGAATTTCGCCCCGGTTGGAATCCCGACACAGAACGCCGACTCGACGTTGGCCAATACCCAACAGGGACTCAGGCACTTCGATGCGATCAATCCCAAGCTTGGGTTCGTCTATAAGGCGACCCCCGCGTCTCAAGTGTATTTCAACGCCAGCCGAGCGTATGAGCCTCCGCTCGATCTGGAATTATTGTCTTCGGTCAATGCAGACGGCTCTCCCAACAGAGGGTTTCTGAATCTCGACGCCCAGCGAGGTTGGCAGTTTGAACTAGGATACCGTGGTGCCACGGAAAGCAAACGCTACCTCTGGGATTTGACGGTCTATGATTTGGAAATGCAAAAAGAATATCTCGCCTCGAACATCAACAATCAAAGCACCTTTCAAAATGCGAACGGCACACGCCATGTCGGCGTCGAAGCGGGCGGAGTCATGGTGCTGGCCAAGGGATTGTTCACGTCCGGAAGCGGGATGAACAGCGACAGCTTACAGGTGCGGGCGGCCTATACGTGGTCGCATTTCAGATTTACGGAGGATGTCCGAGCTGGTGGCGTCGGTGGTCCCAATGTGCTGATTGCCTCCGCGGGAAACACGATCGCCGGCGCGCCCGAGCATAATCTGGCCGGGGAACTGCGCTATGACCATCCTCAGGGATGGTGGCTTGCGCCGAATATGGAATGGGTGATGACCGGTATTTACACCGATTATCTCAATACACAGAAGGCCCCGGCCTACTTCATCGTCAACTTCCGGTCGGGCTGGAATATCACGAAGAATCTGACGCTCTACGCGGAAGGCCGTAACCTGACCGACAAAACGTATGCCGGTGCCGTGACCGTCAATGATTCACTCAGACGGTTCGCCAATGTCGGGCAGGGTATTAGTGCATTTGGCGGCGTGGAGTATCGGTTCTGACAGGCATGCTACGCAAACGAGGGTTACACAGAACCAAGGTATGTGCGTGTTGTCCGAGCAGGCACCCTCCGGCTCGGACCAAGCGCGGGGTGAAGGTTGCCTGCCTCCTCCTTCGCCCCGCCCTTTTTTTTGGATCTTGTTTCGAACTGAATAGCCAGCGGAGATGATTTGTTTGATCAGTGGGGGGAACCATGAGGTCATGTAGGTTTCACGGTTGGGATTGTTCCTATCCTCTTGCGATGTTGCTGCTTGTATTTCTACTTCCAACGGATCCGTTGGAGGCCAGTTCCACTGATCGATGGCAGCGACTGACAGACGCAGGAACCACCGCTCGCAACCAGGCAAAGTACAAAGAGGCGGAACAGCTGTTTCATGCTGCACGTCAGGAAGCAGCACAATTCGGGGCCACCGATGACCGCGTGGCGATGACTCTGAATAATTTGGGACTGGTCTTTCATGAACAACACCGTTACGAACAGGCGAAGTCGTACTATGAGCAAGCGTTAGGTATTTGGGAACAAATCGTTGGGGAAGAGCACGCCAACGTAGCGACCGCGCTGCACAATCTGGCGGAAATCTATCTGGATGAAGGGAAGCTTGAGCAGTCGGAGGCCTATTATCTTCGGTCACTCGCAATCAAGGAGCGAGCATCAGAGCCTAGCTATCCAGAGTTGGCGATTGGATATAACGGCTTGGGACTCCTCTACAAGGAGCAGGGACGACTTGTTCAGGCGGAAGCTCGGTTCCATCAGGCTTTGAACATACTGGAGGAGCGCGATGGGACCGATTCCGCCGATCTCGCACCGATCCTTAACAATCTGGCATCGGTCTATAAGAAGAAGGAGCTGTACGCGTTTGCTGAACCGCTCTATATACGGGCGCTGGCCATTCGCCGTGCATGGCTGGGGGATGATCACCCTTCGGTCGCCATTTGTCTGAATAATTTGGCGAATTTGTATCATGTGCAAGGATTGTCGGAACTCGCAGACCGGCGATACCGTAAAGCGCTTGCCAGTAACGAAGCGGCTGAAGAACCAGCGGAAGGGCTCACGGGCAGTATTCTCGGAAATTGGGCCTTGCTCGCGCATGAGCGTGGTTTGTTGGAGGAGGCGAAGCTGCGCTACGAGCGGGCGTTGGTGATTCAGCAGCAGACACTGAGCCGAGACCACCCTCAGCTGATTGTGATCCTCGAAGAGTACAGTGGTTTGCTGAGGGATATTGGACAATCGCTGGAGGCATCACATTTCCGCGCCCGTGCCGCATTCATACGAGCGCGGCAGAATCTCGCAGTACTGCTGGAGGCGCCGACGCCGGCTATGACGACTACGACTCATGAGTGAAGAAGCCTTGAGAGGAAAAATATCCACGCGCCATGGCTCATGTTTTATCTGCGAGCGGTTTCGTCTGAAGTCATGGCACTTGTCTATCGAAAGTTAACGCGACTTCTGAGGGTGCTTTGCCATATATGATCGCCAGCCACCGTATGCGGTGATCTCTCGGTGCTTTTCGACGAGCGCGGGTTCGCCCAATACACCCAGGACGATGGTTCCGTCTTCCAGCCGCACCTTTCCGATGCACAGACCGGGTGGTTCACTCAGCAGGATTCCGGCCAACCCTTCGGCTGGCACTGACCAGACTTCGACCGCCACTTTGACGCCTGTCCCATCGGTGACACGCAGCATCGCAGGATGCTCGTCGTTGATCGTCCAAAGACGGTACGTGGGCTCGGTCATCGTTTCACGGACAAACGTGGCCTTGGCGGCCACCATGTTGGGGTTGAGTTCGAGTCCTCGCATCAGCGTGCCGTTTACTGCGAGCAGCACTTCGCTCTGGTTCACGCGGCGCTCCCTATGATCGGCGGATAGGTTGTTTGGATGAAAGACATCGAGGCTACTTCGTGGTGCCGTTCCTGAACAGTGACATGGCGCACACTGCTGTGATGAGGAGACCATGTCGGTAACGATTCCTCCATTTCTATTCTCCGAAACGTTCCTAATCCTGAATTGGTATTGGCTCAGTTATTCAATTCATGAACCATAGGTGTTACGGAGGGCGTCTGTTAGGCGATCCGCCGTCGTTACCCAGCCGACGATGCCGCCCTGCGATTGAATCATGCGGACTGTCGCTTGCTTAAACTCTGGGAAATAGCTTTCGGTTCCGTCCTCGACCAGGAGACAGTCATAGCCGCGGTCGTTGGCTTCTCTCATGCTGGTTTGCACACAGACCTCGGTGGTGACTCCCGTAAAGACCAGATGAGTGATGCCGAGCTCTTTGAGACGTTCCTGTAAGGCGGTGGCGTAGAATGCCCCCTTACCCGGCTTGTCGATGACGAGTTCGCCTGCCTGAGGACGCAGCTCCGGGACAATGTCATTTCCCGGCTCGCCCAATACCAGGATGCGCCCCATGGGGCCTGGGTCGCCGATGCGAAGCGTGGAATCGCCGCGCCGCCTCTTGGCCGGCGGGCAGTCCGACAGATCGGGTCGATGGCCTTCTCGTGTATGAATCACGGGCAATCCCAATTCCCGAAACGTCTTGAGGAGTTTCGAGACTGTCGGCACGATCTTTTGCAGGAGTTCAACCTTGTTGCCCAGCGCAGCGCCGAAGCCGCCCGGTTCCACGAAATCGCGCTGCATGTCGATGATGACCAGCGCAACCTTTTCGCCCGAGGCTCGCGACGGCAATGGATAGGGATAAGGAGAGGCCGGTACGGTATTCATGTTGAATGTCCTGTCATATGCCGTCCGATGATGCCGAGATCGGCGTCGGACGACGTGGTTTCGTATACGAGTTGGCCGTTGAACATCACCACCACACGGTCGGATAGTTCCAAGATTTCATCGAGGTCTTCGCTGACCAGCAGCACCGCCGTTCCGCGATTGCGTGCGGCGACGATCTGCATACGAATTTCCTCCATGGCCAGAAAGTCCAGCCCGAAGCAGGGGTTGGCGATGATCAAGATCTCGACATCCCCCGACAGCTCACGCGCCAAGACCGCGCGCTGGACATTGCCTCCCGAAAGCGACTGAATGGGCGTATCGGGAAAAGGCGGTTTGATGTTGTAGCGTTGAATCAGTTCGTGCGCGCTGCGACGGAGCGCAGGTCGGCTGATGAGCCAACCGCCCACCGCGTGAGGCTCGACATCGAAGTTGCGAAACGCCAGATTGTCCGCCACGCTCATCCGCCCGACACACGTGTTCTGGAGCGGTTCTTCGGGAAGACAGAACATTTTATGGCACATGATCTGCTCTCGGGTCGGTTGATAGGATTGATCATGTGCCTGGATCGTGCCCGCAGCGGCTTGACGCTGCCCTGCCAACACCTCGACGAGTTCTCGTTGTCCGTTCCCCGATACGCCGGCTACCCCGACGATCTCGCCCTCATGGATGGTGAGGTGCAGACCCCGCACGACTTCCACGCCGCTCTCATCCTTGACGCGGATATCTTGCAGCACCAGCTTGGGGACTTTGGTTGATCGCACGTTTCGTTGTTTCGGCTTCGCCGTGACTTCAGATCCCACCATCATCTCCGCCATCTTCGGGATGGTGAGCTCCGAGACTTTCCCGGACCCTACGAATTGTCCCTTGCGCAACACCGTCACTTCGTCCGCGAAAGCCGCGACTTCTCGAAGTTTGTGCGTAATGATCAGGACGCTCAATTGTTGCGCCAGCGTCATGGCTCTGAGGTGCCCCAGCATTTCGTCGGCTTCTTGTGGGGTCAGAACGGAAGTCGGTTCGTCCAGAATAAGGATTCGGTTCTGCAGCGCGAGTTGCTTAAGAATTTCAACTTTTTGTTTTTCACCCGCGGCGAGCGAGCTGACCCGAGCGGTAAGCGACACCTTGAACGGCATCTTCTCCATGAACTCCGACAATTGATGCTCTTCTTTTTTCCAATCGATGAGCGAGTCCAATTTCGCTTTTGAGATGACCAGGTTTTCCAGCACCGTCATGTTGGGGATCAGCGTAAATTGCTGATAGACCATCCCGATGCCGAACGTCTGCGCGTCACGAGGGCTGCGAATCGTGACCTGCTCCTGATTCAACGAAATTTTCCCCTCATCAGGGTGGTAATACCCCATGATGCATTTGACGAGGGTGCTTTTGCCCGCGCCGTTCTCGCCGAGCAGGGCATGAAACTGGCCGGACCGCAATTGAAGATTCACGTCCTTCAAGGCGGTGAGCGGACCGAAGCGTTTGGTAATGCCTAACGCTTGCAGATCCGGAGGAACTCCGTTGGTCATGACAGCGCTTCCAGCAAGGCGTCCGATTTTGCCACGGCGCCGAACACTCCGCCCTGCATTTTGACCATCTTCAGCGCAGCCTGATGGTTCGTGTAATCGGTTGCCCCGCAACAATCCTCCAGCAGAAGACATTCGAAGCCCCGATCATTGGCTTCCCGCATCGTGGTGTGGACACAGACATCGGTGGTGATTCCTGCCAAGATCACATTCTGAATACCGCGGAGCCGCAACAACATCTCCAGATCGGTCGCCCAGAACGAACCCTTGCCGGGCTTGTCGATGATCGGTTCGCCCTCCTTCGGAGCCAATTCAGGGATGATGTCCCAGCCGGGCTCGCCCCGTACCAGAATCTTGCCGCAGGGACCTGGGTCGCCGATGCCGGCTCCGATCTGCCTGCTGCGCCAGCGCTTGTTCTCGGGTAGGTCCGACAGGTCGGGCCTGTGTCCTTCCCGGGTGTGAAACACATGCATACCGATGGTTCGGGCTTTCGACAGCACTTTGAGGATATGCGCGATCGGCGCGCGAGTGAGAGAAATGTCATAGCCCATCTTGTCGACATAGCCGCCTTTGCCGCAAAAGTCGGTCTGCATATCGATGATGAGAAAGACCGAATTGTCCGGCCGGAGATCGCCGTTATAGGGATAAGGGTAGGGGTCGGATGTCACGTATCGACTCATGGCTCACCTCTCCTGAATGTCTGGGTTAGGGTTCGTTCGAGTCATCCTGTGTCGACTAACGAGTTACTGTGAGTTCATGGGGCACTCCTACAAGCGTGCGTTTTGGAGAACAGGTGATGATCATGACGGCCAAGGTCATGATGTACGGGATCGCGTTGAAGATGTAGTAGCCGCCTGTAATGCCGACGGATTGCAAGGAAGGTCCTAACGCGGCGGCCCCTCCCCACAAAAGAGAGACCCAGAGGCAGCCTACCGGATGCCAACGAGCGAAAATCACCAAGGCCACCGCCATCAGTCCCTGTCCGCTCGAGAGGCCTTCACTCCAGTTGAACGGGTAGTAGAGGGATAGATATGACCCGCCGATCCCTGCCAAGAATCCTCCTTGAGCCGTGCTGAGAATCCGTATGCGATCGACCGGCAATCCCAGGGCGCGGGCCGCATCCGCGCTTTCGCCGACGACTCGTACTTTTAATCCCCATGCGGTGTTCTTCAACATCCATGCAAGCGCAATGGCCACGACGATTCCCATGAGGAACAGCGCATTGATCTGCAGAGCCGCCTTCAGTTGGGGGATATCACTCCATGCGCCGAGATCGATCGAGGGCAGCCGGGGCGCAGATGGCTGGATGTACGGCTTCCCCAGAAAGAAGGCCAATCCCGTGCCGAACAGCATCATCGCGATCCCCACGGCGATATCGTTGACTCGTTTGAAGCTGCAGAGCCAGCTGTGCAGGGCGCCGAGCACCATGCCGGCCAATCCGGCGCACAGGACTCCCAGCCAGGGGGACCCGCTGTGCAGCGAGACGGCATAGCCGGTCATGGCGCCCATGACCAGTGTGCCTTCCAGACCCAAGTTGATGCGCCCGCTTTTCTCGGTCAAACACTCGCCCAGCGAGACAAAAAGAAACGGCGTGCCGATTCGAATCGCGCCGCCCAAGACGGCGATGAGGACTCCCCACCATCCGATTTCCATCACGCTCCTTGTTTCTGCAACTTCGAAAAGCGGCCGTATAGGGTTTCACTGAAGAGGATGACGAGAAAAATAATTCCCTGCATCACGAGCACGGTCGCATCGGGCAGTTCGTGCGCGCGTTGCAGCAATCCGCTGCTCGCGCGGATGCCGCCCAGCAAGATGGCAACAGGAATGATGGCCAACGGATTATTGCGCGCCACAAAGGCCACGAGAATGCCGGCATACCCATAATTGGCATTGAGGGTGTCATTGGCCCGGCCATGAATGGCCGCCACCTCTACCATGCCGGCCAGCCCGCCGGCCGCGCCTGCCACGAAGCAGATGATCAAGATCAGTCGCCCGACCGGCAACCCTGCGATTTGAGCCGCCCGAACATTGCCTCCGGCAACTTGGGATGCAAAACCGAATACGGTGTGATGCATGAGAAACCATGCGATGATGCACGCCACGACCCCGAACACTAATCCCCAGTGGAGGTCCGTTCCAGGAATGGCGCCGATCATATTGGCTTCTCCGATATGATGCGTCGAAGGATGATTGAGACTTTCCGGATCCCGAAAGGTACTGGTCACGAGATGGTTCAATACCGCGATGGCGATATAGTTCAGCAACAGACTGCTGATGGTTTCATTGACGGCGCGATAATGCCGCAATGCTCCTCCGATGGTCAGCCACAGCCCGCCTCCCACCATGCCCACGAGCGCCATGGTGGTCAAAACGACCATCGGGGGAGCAGTCGGCATGGTGAGCGCCGCAATCGCCGCGAAGAGACCGCCCATGACCACTGCACCCTCGCCCCCGATGATAATCAACCCGAGGTACCCGGGCAGCGCGGTGCAGAGCGCCGTCAGCATCAGCGGCGCGGCTCGGATCAGCGTATTCTGCCAGGAAAACGAGGTGCCGAAGGCGGCACGATACATGGTCTGATACACCTCGAACGGATCTGCTCCTGCCGAAGCCACAAAGATGCCGAACAACACCATCGAGACCATCAACGACCCGACGATGATGAAGAACGGTTCCAGCGCTTTGTTCAGCGTTTGCGGCACGGTTCTGCTCACGACTTCGTTGAACCGATGACTCCCTCTACCAGCCAATCCATGCTTTCCAGCCACATATCGGTCTGGACATGTTCCGTTCCCGCAGCAACGACGACACGGCCTGTATTGTCTTTGATCGGGCCCTTGTACACGACCATCCCCCCGCTCATGAATTTATCTTTGGCCGCATCGGCTTGTTTGCGAACGGCATCCGTCACCACTTGGTTATAGTCCGATACCTTGACGATGCCTTCCTTCAGCCCGCCGCGCACGAGATGCGGAACGGTCTGCCCTTTTCGAATCATGTCGGCGTAATCCATATAGACCTTGGCCCAGTTCCATTCTGCTCCCGTGAGATACCCTTTGGGGGCCAGCTTCGATTGATTGCAGTGATACCCGGTGCAGTAGATGCCACGCTTTTCTGTGGTCGTAATAACGACCTTGGGGCTGTCGACGTGGCAGGTGACGACGTCGATGCCTTGGTCGACCAAGCTGTTCGTCGCCTCGGCTTCACGGACCGGCAAGGACCAGTCTCCTGTGAAAATGACATGGGTCGTGCACTTCGGATTGATGCTGCGGGCGCCGAGCGTATAGTTGTTGATATTGCGCAAGACCTGTGGAATCGGCTTTGCCGCCACAAATCCCAGTTTCCCGCTCTTGCTCATCCCACCGGCGACTATGCCGGCCACATACTGGGATTCGTCGATATAGCCGAAGTAACTGCCCACATTCTTGGGGTGTTTTCCTTCCTGATACAGTCCTCCGCAGTGTAAGAACTGAATATTGGGGAATTGGGGTGCGACCTTGAGAATATGAGGATCGAAATACCCGAAGGAGGTGGGAAACAAGACCTGCGCTGCGTCCAGTTTGACCATGCTCTCCATGGTTTTTTGAACCTCGATCGTCTCCGGGACTTTTTCTTCGTCAAAGGCTTTGACCCACTCAAGCTTGGCCACCGCCGCTTTCCCCTCGAAATGGGCCTGATTGTATCCATAGTCATCTCGCGGCCCTACGAAGATGAACCCCATCTTGACCTTGTCGGATGCGCCCCAGGCTTCGCCGATCCACTCCAAGTTCCCCAACATGCTCAACGCCCCGGCAGCTGCGGTTCCTTGTAACACTTGGCGTCTTGTCAGTTTGCGTGATTCGGACATATATGTCCTCCCTACGGGTAAGATGTGTGTGGCGCCTACCAGGATGCTGAAAAAGTCCGCCGCCGGCGTTCTCGCATCGCTCAAAGGCTCAACGTACCACCGGGAAAGAGCTGCCAAAGCAGCTCGGGGTGGTGGGTGAAAAGGATTACGCCTTGCCTTTTCGCTTGCTGCGGCCTTGCTGGACAGCCTTTTGAGCATCCTGATGCCTACTATATTATTTCACGATGAACGTTCCCGTTTTACCGGCCAAGGCGCGACCGATATTCTCAGGATTGGTGATCAACCCGGTCTGTCCACCTCCTTCTATGAATTCGATCAGGGCTTGGATCTTCGGTCCCATGCTGCCTTTATCGAATTGATCGTCCGCATAGTAGCGCTTCGCTTCGGCCACCGTCATGCGATCCAGCCACCGTTGGGTGGGCTTATTGAAGTCGATCGCCACCTTCTCCACACCGGTAGAGACCATCAACAGATCGGCGCCGATGCCGCGGGCCAGCAGGCTCGAGGCCAGGTCCTTGTCGATGACGGCCTCGACTCCGTTCAGATTTCCTCCGTCATCTTCCACCACCGGGATTCCTCCTCCGCCGCAGGCAATCACGACGAACCCTGCGTGAGCCAATGTCTTGATCGCCGCCAACTCGACGATGGTCTTCGGCAGGGGAGAGGGCACCACGCGTCGCCACCCGCGTCCGGCGTCTTCCTTTACGATCCAACCCTGACGGGACGCGAGTCGCTGCGCCGTCTGCTCATCCATATGAGACCCGATGGGTTTGGACGGATCGGCAAAGGCGGGATCGTTGCGATCTACCAGCGTTTGCGTGATGATGGCCACGGCCTTTCGATCCAATCGGCGCTGCTGAAATTCGTTATGCAGTGCCTTGAGGAACATGTAGCCGATGCCTCCCTGTAGATCGGCATCGGCGTAGTCCATCGGCACGGGTGGGACCTCTTCCAATGCCAACTCGGAGCGGCGCATGATGAACCCGACTTGCGGGCCGGTCCCATGCGTGATGACTACGTTCCATCCGGCTGCAATCATGTCGGCGATGTGGTGTGAGGTGAGGGCCGCTTCCCGGCTCTGATCGGGGATCGATTCGTGATGTTTGTCTCTGATCAATGCGTTGCCGCCGACCGCCACCACCGCCAGTTTGTTCGTCGCGCTCATGACGCTGCCTCCTTACTCGCTCCGTTCTACGGCGCGGGCCAGCGCGGATACCGCCTGTGTGAAACAGGCCAGCGGGGCGCGCGTAATGCCGGCTCCGATCTGGCCGACTCCGGCCTCGCGGTGGGCGATCCCCGTATTGATGATCGGTTGAATGCCGGTATCGACGACTTTCCGGATGTCGATGCCTGCCGGTGAACCGGCAAAGTTCATCGGCGGCAGTGTAAACGCGTTGTTTCGACCGAGGGTGATATGGGTCATGGACATGGTATTGTCGATCGCGTCCTGCGGAGTGCCTCCGACGAACTTGACGATGGCCGGAGAGGTCGCCATCGCAAAACCGCCGATACCGGCTGTCTCGGTGATCGCACTGTCGCCCAGATCGGGCGCCGCATCCGACGGAGCATATCCTGGGAAAAGAAGCCCCTCGACGATCGGCGCCGGCGCCGTAAACCATTGCTCGCCGGTCCCGCTGACGCGAATCCCGAACTCGACGCCGTTGCGCGCCATGGCCGTGACCATGCTGCTGCCGGGCACGGCGTGCGCGGCATCGAGCATGGCTTTACAAGCAGCCATGGAAAGATTGAGGAAGAAGTGATCGTTGCCGGCGATAAAGTCGACGGCCGCGGCGATCTCGTTCGACGGCGTGCGTGTCTTCAAGAGCGCGGGGACCAACTTCTTCAGGAACAGCGAAGACGCCGCGACATTGCGATTGTGGATCTCGTCTCCCATGTGCAGCGCCTGCGCCATCAAGGTCTTCAGCTCGAGCCCGCCCAGCGTCTCGATGCCCCCCCGTAACGCCGGGGCAAGGACCTGGCCCATCCACTTGAGACGGTTGATCACTTCCGGACCGTTGGCGCCGAATCGAAGCGCCTTTCCGATCCCCTCGTTAAAATTGCAGAACGCCTGGTTGCCCTGGGTGGTATTGTCCACGATCCAGACCGGCATGGAGGGGCTGATGATGCCGGCCATGGGGCCGACCGCGCGATGGTGATGGCATGCTTCGAAGACAATCTCGCCACGGGAAACAAGCGACTCCGCCTTGACCAGATCCTCGGCCCACCCTTCGTAGAGAATGGCGCCGACAATCGCTCCTTTCATCGGGCCACACATGTCGTTCCAGGCAATGGGAGGACCACTGTGGAGAATCATGCGCTCCGCCATGTTGGGAATGACTTGCCCCGCAATACCGACTCCGCGAAGCACCGGCTGGGCCGATTGGTAGGCGTCGAAGGCTGTCTGGTTCGCTGTTTCAACAGAGGAAAGGTTGACCAGTCTGGCCAGGTCACGGCCCACTTCCGCCTGCCCCTGCGCGGGAGGAGCCCATTCGATCTGGAGAGCGGAACCGCCTGCCATGACGATGGAATCAGCGAAGGAAGAAAGCCCGACATTCAATACCTGAAGCTTCTCTTGGAACATGGCCTGCATCATGATCGCCCTCCGACAGCCCCTGCTCCTACTGCCACGGCGGTTGCCATGCGCACCGCTTGAGCGTTGCTCTCAGCAAGGATGACGCCGGCCTCTCGCAAGGCCGCTTCTTGCCGAGCGAGATTCTGTGGATCTCCGGCAGTCCCGCACACGAAGCCTATGATCACCAGGTCTCTTCCGGCCTTGCCCGCCACCTCGCGCGCCTTTTGAACGACCGGCACGATTTCACCCGCGGGATCGGCATGAGACCCATATCCAAGGACCACGTCCAGCAGGATGACCGCCGTTTCGGGATCGGTCGCCTCTTTGATGAGGCGTTCATTCCTCAGTCGGTGATCGATCATCGGATGCGGACGTCCGCGGGTGAACAGATCGTCACCCAAATCGATGACGGTGTGCGCACGACTCGTCCAGACATCGCCTAAACGGTCTCCGGGCTCTACCGGCGTGTTGGAAGAGACTTGTCCTAACTCTTTCTTCAGCAAGAGGGTCGCTTCGTAACAAAAGGTCCCCCCACTGTACAGACCGCGGATGTAGTGCTGTCCGGGGGACAGTTTGGACGGAATGGAGACAGGTGGGCATTTCGGTTTCGCATCATCAGGGTTTCGGCCTTCAGCGAGGGCCACCGCTGCCGCTGCGGCATCCTCCAGAGTTGTGGCGGCGAACACATTGCCGCGCCTGACGCGCGCAGGATCGGCGCCGAGAAAATTCACCACGACCGGCTTCCCGGCGCGCGCAGCCGCTTCCAGCACATGTCCGGCCACGTCCGGCGATGGAGGTTTGGAGATCAGCACGATGACCGAAGTGGAGGAGTCGGCCACGAGGGCATTCAGTCCTTGGAGCATGGAAATGCCGCCCACGTCGCGATGCAAATCGTGCCCGCCCGTGCCGATCGCTTGTGAAATGCCGCCCCCCCATCGATCGACCAGGCAGGTGACCTGCTGTAAACCCGTGCCGGATGCTCCGACGACACCGATGACCCCGCGGCGCACCACGTTGGCGAAGGCGAGCGGGATGCCGCTGATGATGGCCGTTCCGCAATCCGGGCCCATCACGATGAGATCGCGGGATTGGGCGAAACGTTTGAGGGCGATTTCGTCCTTCAACTCGACGTTGTCACTGAACAGCATCACGTTGAGGCCGAGACTCAAGGCCTTGAAGGCTTCGGATGCCGCGTACTCGCCGGGAGTGGAGATCAGGACAAGGTTCGCGCCGACCATATTCCCCAGACCCATTTCGATGCTTCGGGGGGGGAGGCCGCGTGACGGTCCGCTTCCCGAAGACGATGGAGGCGGCTGTTTCAATGCCGACTCCGCGGCTGCCAACGCTGATTCCAGTGCATCGGCGTCGCCTTGCAGCGCGATCAGCAGGTCATTGGCGCTGGCGTCGACGGATTCGGTCAGCAAGCCGGCTTCCCGGAGCAAGCTCATGTTGTTGGGAGAGGCCATGATGGCCGAGGCTTGCTCCACGCCCGGCAGCTTGGCGAACGTGGAGGAGAGTTGCATCAGCGAGACGGAGTCACGATAAAAATTCTTGAGTACTTTGGTAGCCGTGGCCATGTGGTCGGTCCTTGGTGAGAGCTACGGGCCCAAATGGAACACAACATTGTATACAATGTCAAGAGCAAATCTGGAGCTCTAGCCATACGGCAAATCAACTCGTGGATCAGGTCTCATCGCTCCTTCATCATTCCAGCTGCATGTCACGGTCGACAGACCTATCGAAGAGCACAGACGCATAAGGAAGATCAGGGGCCGGGCTTTGCCAGGCGAGGCAGCCCAACAACAGACCCAACACCCCGTCGGCGCCGGACGTATGGCCGACTTGCAACGCGCCTTGTGTGGCCATCCTGACACTTCTCATGTCACTTGCCTGTCTCAGCTGCTGCGCTAACTTCGCGATGGGTTCAGAGACATGGCCCGTGGCTGCTGATCGGAGATAGGCGCCGCTGATCTCATTGGTGTTTCGCGCTGCTGCGGATATTTCAACGCCGAGGGCGGCCACGAACTGCGTTCGCGATGGGCTGTGACCCGCCGTGGCCCATAAGCCGGCCAAATAGCCCACAAGAAAATCGTCGCCGGACGGAGTTAGGCCGGGCCCTAGGCCGATCAATGACCTACTGGAAGCCTTGGCATCTTCCAGCTGAAAATCTCTCGTTGCGTGCAACAGGGCAGGAATTGCATGAGCCATCGGGTGTAGAAGCACTTCAGTGGCGGCTGGAGTATCCGACTGCCCTGTTGAGGGAGAAACAGGTTTCAGAATCTTCCATAGGCCGCCTCTGCGCCCTGAGCGCTGCAATTGCGACCAGGCGATCGCCCAGGAGTGGGCTTGGGCGCGGTGCCGAAGATCAATGCGCAACTCTTGGAGATCGATATGCCAAGGACGGGCGGGTCGCAGGTCAACGGAAAAATCGAGTCCGCTGGCGCGGAGAATACCTCCCCGGCAGGCGACCGGTTGGCCGACTCGGAGGTGATCCGAGAAGACAGGCCGGGACGAGGTATTCAAGCGAATACCCTGTGGAACATTGTCTTTCTCGGAGGGAAGAAGAGTCAGCAGGCCATCCGGGTCGAGTCGTATGTTACAGGCCTGGTGGAAGACGCTATGCACGATCCCGCTGAAATGATGGGTCGGGACCTGAATGCCGACGGAAAGGGCGTGCACATGCATGCGTGGCACTCCATTGCCCGGCGAGATGAGAAAACCTTCGTTACGTTCTCAACGAGTACGCTTTGGCCAACGCGTCCTTAATCGCGGTGTGAACGTTGTTCCGTCCTTCCTCGATGTTGCGTTGCATCGCCGCCCGTGCTCCTTGAGCATCCTTGGATACGATGCATTTCAGAATTCTGAGATGCTGACGGCATGTGCTTTGCGCTCGGTCCGACTTGTCGAAGTCGATCATCCGAAACAGCATCAACCGCTCATTGATGGTGCGGAGGTGCTGCAAGAGAGGCTTGTTTCCCAAGGCATGGGCGAGTGTCTCGTGAAACAGCGTGTCCAGTCTGGCGAGTTCATCGGCCTTCTTGGCGGATCCGTTCAACAACTCGGTCCATGTGTTCTTGAGTTTATTGATATCCTCTTGATCGTTTCTGTGGAGAGGACCCTTTGTCGCTAAGCGTTCGACGGTATAGAGCTCCAACGCTAAGCGAAGCTCGTAGAGCTCCTCGATCTCACCGAGACTGTACTGTCGGACGACGTAGGCCCGATTCGGCAATTTTCTGACAAATCCTTCGGACGCCAGCATGCGGAGCGCTTCACGCACCGGACTTCGGCTCACGCCGAACTCCTTGCAGAGTTCGGCTTCGGTCAATCGATGTTCCGGAGGGTAGTGCCAATGGATGATTTGTTCCTTGAGTGCGGCCACGATCGATGCGCTAAGGTTGGAGCGTTCTTGTTCTCTCATCCGACTGTTTGATGTTCCCATGGTTTCTGTATCCAATCGATCAAGAAGCACGTCGGTGTTCAGAGGTACCGCTTCCGGGAGACAAGACTCCAGAATTGTATACAATCTAGCGTACCAAGTGCAATCTAGTTGAGTGCTGTTCGTGCTCAATAGCTACAGGAAGGAAAATGTCGAGCGTTAAGAGAGGTGGGAGAAGACTCGACCAAGGATGCAGACGGTCTTACCAATAGTAAGGCCAGGGACTCCAGTAGGGGGACCAATAGGGTCCCCAATAAGGGCGGTAGCCCATATAGGGATGGGGGCGCATTCGAGGCGCTTCATCCTCGTTTTCGCTCCAGACACGCAGATTATTGATCCGTATGACAGGGTAACTGTATTGCATTTCGTCGAGCGGTAAGGTGACGGAGCCGGCCATTTCTCCTGTAACGGTGAGAAACGTGCCGGGTGGCACCGTCGCAGGGTCCAAAAAGTCCTTCTGCATGGCGACAAAACGGCCTTCGGACTTGCTGAGATCCATCGTCGGTTGGAGGGAAGCAGTCAGCGGCAATTGCAGGATCTCGATTCTAGTCCCCTCCTTCAGCCTCCTCGCAGCCAACACTTTTCCCCCGAATGTCACAGGTTGTCCATCATACGATTCCGGAGTCGATTTAACCTGGGCGTAACTGATCCGAGGCGTTCCTGAGGGTAGAGTATCTCCCTGATCACCGGTCAAGGCACAGCCGGAAAGGATTGCAAATGCGAAGGCGGCACACACATATCTTGACCTTCTCATGCCGCAATTATAACAAAGCGCAAGTATAGGCTCCATCCGCTATAATGAACGCCGGACGCTTACCTGTGAAAGGAGTATGAGATGAACGGTCGTATCACGTCGATGTGGACGCTTGCATGTGTGATGGTGGGAGCGATCGGGCTGTTCGCTGTCCCGTTCGGTGCGCAAGCCGCCAAGCCGGAGCTGAAGGGCAAGTTCGAAGTACTCAACGACGAACCCTCGACCCATCAGCCGGGTAAAGTGAAGGTGGTCGAGTTTGCCGACTTCTACTGCCCGCATTGCCATCACTTCGAGGAAACCGGGGTGCCTTTGCTTCTCAAAGAATTCGGGAACAAGGTCGAGCTTACCATGGTCGGATTTCCCGTCATTCCAGGCAAACTCCCCACCGCCTTTGACATGTACGAGCAGGCGAAGCTGATGGGCAAGGGAGACCGCATGAAGGCCGTTCTGTTTCGCACTATTCACAAGGACAAGCTTGATGGTGTTCTGGATCGTTCAATTCGTTCACTGCTGATCAAAGAGGTCGGCCTCGACATCGATACATTCGAAGCCGGGATGGAAAGCGGAAAGCCGGCCAAGCTGTTCGAGGATGGGCGCCGATGGGGCGAACGGATCAAGGTGTCGTCTACGCCGTCGCTCCTGCTGGATGGGAATATCAAAGTTGATGGCGCCAACATGGTTCCCGAGAATGTCGTCACCATCATCCGCAGCATTCTCGAAGCGGACTCGAAGAAGTGATGTGGTGATGATATTGTGATTGTGATGGATGAGGCAAGAAAGAGCGGAGTCATTGAACGACTGCTTGAGCACGAGTCGGCTTTCAAGCAGTTTGTCCGGCGGCGAGTCGGCGATCAAGGTATCGCGGACGATATCCTCCAGCAAAGCCTCATCCGAGCCGTCGAGCATTCCCGCTCATTGCACAACGAGGACAGTGCGCTGGCCTGGTTCTACCGCATCCTTCGCCATACCATCATCGACTATTATCGTGCCCAGGGAGCTGAGGTTCGTCGTAACCAGGCCCTACAGCAGGAATCGATCGTTCTGGGCACTCATCAGGAGCCGCCACCGGATGAAGTCAAGGCAACCGCTTGTGCCTGTCTTCACGGTCTCCTTTCGAGTCTTCGTGGGAACTACGCAGAGCTGATCGAACGCATCGATCTCGATGGCGAATCGCCGGCACGTGTCGCAAAGGAGTTAAAAATATCACGGAACAATCTCACGGTTCGTTTGCACAGAGCACGCCAAGCGCTGCGTACGTCTCTCGAGGACGCTTGCGGCATCTGTAGCAGACATGGTTGTCTCAACTGCACGTGCGGATAATCATCTGGTCTGTTTGCCTATCTTTCATCTGATTTCCCAAGCTTTTTCGATACGTTCTTCCTGCCCGTCAGTCGCTCTGTAATATTTCGCTGCCGCTTCCGTCTATCATTCTGAACGGGACATTACGGGACCATACCGGATAAGATGAAAGGAGTCGGACACATGATTGGACCATCGAGCGGCTGTTGTGGAACCACGCATGCAGACGGTAATCGCATGAGCGAGCATATCTTAAGACCCCATGCGCCTGGGCACGATCGCGCGACGGTTGAGATCGATCCGATCTGCGGCATGAGGGTCGATCCGGCCACAGCCGCGGGCCGCTATGAGTATAAGGGGACGACCTATTATTTCTGTGCCGTGTCTTGCTTGGAACGATTCCGTGCAGATCCCGAAGCAGCGCTCAGCAAAAAACCGCTGAATCTGATCACGATGCCTACTCCGCGGAAATCGCTTCCCATGATGAGTCAGGCTCCGCAGGGTGAAATCGATCCCGTGTGTGGGATGACGGTTCAGCCGTCTACGGCGGCAGGTTCGTATGAGTATCACGGCAAGAAGTACTACTTCTGCGCCTCGAGGTGTCTCGAGAAGTTCCGCACAGATCCCGAGTATTATCTGACTCCGCCCGAACAGCGAATTTCCAAGCCGGTGCCCATTAAGGCCCAGGCCGGCGTCAAGTACGTCTGTCCAATGGACCCCGAGGTTTTGGAAACCAAGCCAGGTGCCTGTCCCATCTGCGGGATGGCCCTGGAGCCGGCCGACGTGACCGCGGAGTCGACTCGAACTGAATACACGTGCCCAATGCATCCGGAGATTGTGCAAGCCGAGCCCGGCAGCTGTCCGATCTGCGGGATGGCGCTGGAGCCGCGCACGGTAGTCGCAGAGGAAGTGAATCCTGAGCTGGTCGACATGACCCGCCGGTTTTGGCAGAGCGTGATCCTGGGCTCACCCATTCTCGCGCTGATGATTTCCGACATGTTGCCGGGCCATCTGTTGCAGCAACTTGCTTCGAGTAGGGCCTTGGTCTGGTTCCAGTTCGTGCTGGCCACTCCGGTTGTGCTCTGGACCGGTTGGCCGTTGTTCGAGCGCGCATGGGCCTCGATCGTCAATCGCCATCTCAACATGTTTACGCTGATCGGTCTCGGCACCGGCGCCGCCTATGTGTACAGCGTTGCCGCCACGCTGGTGCCTGGACTGTTCCCCGACTCATTCCGCGTCCATGGTGGTGAGCTTGCCGTCTATTTCGAGCCGGCGGTCGCCATCATAGCCCTGGTTCTATTGGGGCAGGTGTTGGAGCTACGCGCCCGCAGCCGGACCAGCAGTGCGCTCAAGGCGCTGTTGGGGCTTGCGCCGAAAACGGCTCGAGTAGTTCGCTCCGATAGCCGTGAAGACGATATTCCCTTGGAGCACGTGCAGATCGGTGATCGGTTACGAGTCCGGCCGGGTGAAAAAATTCCCGTGGATGGCGTGGTCATAGAAGGGACCAGCGCCGTCGACGAATCCATGGTCACCGGCGAGTCGCTTCCCGTGGAGAAGCAGCCCGGCCACAAAGTCGTCGGGGCGACGGTCAATGGAACGGGCAGCTTCGTGATGCGCGCAGAGCGAATCGGTCGGGAGACACTGCTGTCGCAAATCGTCCGTATGGTCAGCGAGGCGCAGCGCACGCGGGCTCCGATTCAACGGTTGGCCGATGTCGTGGCGGCGTATTTCGTGCCGATTGTGATTTTGGTCGCCGCTATCACGTTTGTCATCTGGGCCATCTATGGTCCAGAACCGCGGATGGCGTATGCCCTGCTCAACGCGGTCGCGGTCTTGATCATCGCCTGCCCCTGTGCCTTGGGACTCGCGACGCCCATGTCGATCATGGTGGGAACAGGCCGCGGCGCAACGGCCGGTGTGCTGATCCGTAACGCCGAGGCACTGGAAACCTTGGCGAAGGTGGACGTGCTGGTCGTGGATAAGACCGGCACGTTGACGGAAGGCAAACCGCGCTTATTGACCGTTACTCCGGCGCCTGGCTTCACTGAGGCCGATCTTCTTCGGCTCGCGGCCGGTTTGGAGCAGAGCAGTGAGCACCCCTTGGCGGCAGCCATCGTGTCCGGTGCTCGGGAGAAGGGTGTTGTTCCGGCCAAGGCGCAGGATTTTCGTTCAGTTACCGGAAAAGGAGTTAGGGGTACGGTAGAGGATCATAGGGTCGCCGTGGGCACGGTGCCGTTTCTCAACGAATTGAACGTTGAGACTGAGTCGCTATTGGCCCAGGCTGAACCGCTCAGGCGGGAGGGCCAGACGGTGATGTTCGCCGCAATCGACGGGAAACCGGCCGGGTTGTTGGGCGTGGCTGATCCAGTCAAGTCATCCACACCGGAGGCGATCGCTTTGTTGCATCGCGAAGGGCTGCGGCTCGTGATGCTGACCGGCGACAACCGAACAACCGCCGAGGCGGTGGCGCGTCGGCTCCAGATCGACGAGGTGCAGGCCGAAGTCTTGCCCGAGCAAAAGGCGGCGGTCATCAAGCGGCTCCAATCAGAAGGTCACGTCGTGGCCATGGCAGGCGACGGGATCAACGATGCGCCGGCCTTGGCACAGGCGCAGGTCGGCATCGCCATGGGGACGGGAGCTGACGTTGCAATGGAAAGCGCGGGGGTGACGCTGGTCAAGGGAGATCTCCGAGCCATCGCACGCGCGCGGCGGTTGAGCCGCGGGACGATGAAGAACATCCGGCAAAATCTCTTCTTTGCGTTCATCTACAATATGCTCGGTGTTCCCGTAGCCGCCGGCATACTCTATCCGTTCGTTGGGGTTCTCTTGAGCCCAATGATCGCCAGCGCCGCAATGACGTTCAGTTCCGTGTCGGTCATCGCGAACGCGCTCCGTCTGCGTAAGCTGGCCTTATAGCATTATCCTACGTGCAGTGCTCTCCTGGATTGCGGCGATGAGTGATGAACTGATTTCGAGACGCTTCCTGTTGAAGCGTCTGGGGGAGTTTGGGCTATCGGTCGCAATGCTACGGTTGATCCCCGGGTGTGCTTCTGCCCCGCCCGTCCGTATGACCCAGCGAGGTGCACAAGCCTCAATACTGAGCGGATCCGTCATCGACCTCACTATTAGTGAGACAGTCGTTACGCTGGAGGGGAGGACCGGCGTGGCGATGACGATCAACGGGACGATCCCTGGTCCGCTCATCCGTTTGAAAGAAGGGCAAGAGGTGACACTGCGCGTCAGGAATCAGTTGAAGGAAACTTCCTCGATTCACTGGCATGGATTATTGTTGCCCTCTCACATGGACGGAGTGCCGGGTGTCAGCTTCGGCGGCATTGAATCAGGAACGACCTTCACCTATCAGTTTCCCGTCAAACAAAGCGGCACCTACTGGTATCACAGCCACTCCGGTGGCCAAGAGCTGCAAGGCATGTACGCACCGCTGATTCTAGACCCCATCGAACCGGAACCGTTTCAGTATGACCGGGAGCATGTCGTGATGCTCTCGGAGTGGAGCTTTGAATCATCCGAAGTCATATTCAATAACCTCAAGAAATTATCGGGCTACTACAACTTCCAGAAACGTGACGGTCGGGAATTTCTCTCAGACGCAGCGCGCTGGGGACTGTGGCCGGCCATGCAGAGCTATCTGATGTGGGACCAGATGCGGATGGATCCAACCGACTTTGCCGATGTGACGGGATCCGCCTTCACGTTCCTGATGAACGGTCTGCCGCCTGCCGGTAACTGGACCGGAATTGTTCGACCGGGAGAGCGGGTGCGGTTGCGCTTCATCAATGCTGCCGCAATGACGTTTTATGATGTGCGCATCCCTGGATTGACCATGACGGTGGTACAGGCCGATGGCCAGAATGTCCAGCCGGTCAGAGTCGAGGAGTTTCGCTTTGGGCCCGCAGAAACGTATGACGTCATCGTCCAGTCCAATGAGGATCGCGCATATACAATCTTTGCCGAAACCATGGACCGGAGCGGGTACGCTCGTGGAACCCTCGCTCCCAGGACCGGCATGGAGGGAGAGATTCCTGAGCGGCGGGCCCGTCCGCTTCGAACTATGGAAGATATGGGGATGACGGACCATGGCACCGGCCACACCATGGAAGACTCGAATACCACGCCGTCCCATGAAAGCGTAACGGATCATGGCAAGACGCACGGAGAAGCAAGACATACGATGCCGAGTGAGGAGATGATTTTCCCGCGCAGTTCTCCTATCCCTGGCACTACGCCGGTCAAGCACGGTCCTGACCATCATGGCACCGGCAATCAAACAGTCGCGGAGTATTCCCACAATCGTATGCACGAACCGGGCAGAGGGTTGGATCAGAACTCCAGGCGTGTATTGCTCTACACTGACTTGAAAAGCCTCGTTCCCTATCAAGATCAACGAGCGCCGGAACGGGAGATCGAGATCCATCTTACCGCCCATATGCAACGTTACATGTGGTCGTTCGACGGCAAAAAGTTTTCGGATGCGCCGGAGCCGATTCGTGTGCGCTCCGGCGAGCGCCTTCGGCTCACGTTTGTCAACGACACGATGATGGAGCATCCGCTCCACATGCACGGAATGTGGATGCACCTGGAAAATGGTTCAGGCGCATATCTGCCAAGAAAGCATACGGTGGTCGTCAAACCAGCTGAACGGCTGTCCGTCCTGATCAGCGCCGATGCCCCTGGGCCGTGGGCCTTTCACTGCCATCTCCTCCTGCACATGGAAGCGGGTATGTTTCGCATCGTCGAGGTCGCTACATCATAAGCGGGAATGCGCCGGTGAATTTGCCTCTCCGGAACTGTTGTGTGACGCTGGCGGTCTGCACGTTGGGTGCAGCGCTTAGCGTGACAATCGCCTTGGGGGAAACCGCACAAGATGACAGGGCTACCGCCTCAGGCCACCCTCCAATCGTCGAGCCTCTGCCGGAGCAAGGCCGGCCACAGACAATCTATGCACTACGACAGGATTGGCCTAGCCCCGTGAACGATCGGGAACGCCGACTGTTCACCCTCGTCGACGTCCTCGAATATCGCCCGAGCACCGGCGGAAACGGAAGTAACAGTGATTACCGCTGGGATGTCGAAGGTTGGTACGGCGGGGATTACCACCGTCTCTGGTTCAAGAGTGAAGGACAGCAGGATACCGCATTCAAAGCGGACTACGACGTAGATTTCCAACTGCTCTATGGACACTTCATCGGGAAAAACTACGACATTCAAGTCGGCGGCCGAATGGAAACACAATCGTTCCGTGGCGGCAATGTCGCGCGTGGACTGGGAGTGATCGGCATTCAAGGCCTGGTGCCGTATAACTATGAGTTGGAATCGGCTTTATTCATCGATCAGAGCGGCGGCGTTTCGGCCCGCCTTTCCTACACCAAAGATTTTCTGCTTACGCAACGGCTTATCCTGCAAGGTCGTTTCCAAACCAACCTGGCTATCCAACGGGTCGAAGAATTTACGACCGGTTCGGGGCTGAACAATCTGGAATTCGGCGTTCGCCTGCGCTACGAAATTCGTCGTAAGTTCGCTCCCTACATCGGCATGTCATTCGACCGAAGCTTCGGTGAAACCGCCACGCTGGTGCGCCAACAGGGAGGAGATCCGCGCCAGATCCGATTCGTGGTTGGGTTACGAATGTGGTTTTAGCCGGTGCTCCCTTGCAACAGGTAACACCCGCTGAAGCGTTGGGCGAAACGGGGAGGGCATGCGATTGATGGTCCTGAAGATTCGTGCTACGCTGATCTGAAATGCGACCAAGGCGTCGAGCATATTCTTGGTGTCGGGTGGCTGTTCTCGTCTGGGCATCGCTTTGGATGCTTGCAGCGCCTTTGTTCCATGTTCATCCCGAAGCGGATCATCAGCATGGAGAAAAAGGGCATCACCACGGCGGGACAGTTCACGTGGCGTGGTCGCCGGACCTCGACTGCGAGTACGACGGCCACCGGCAAGTCGATCGAATCGAAGAATCCGCACAGGGAGGTGTCGGCCAGTTTGCACAGCTCTCGCACGTAGGCGACAGGCATACAGAGTTCAGCTTGTCGCTCCTGAGCGATTCAACCGATCGAAAGTCGCTCAAGCCGTTTTGGGCGCCGGTTCTCGGATCTTCGACTTTCATAGCGCCCGGCGCAGCGCAGTATGCCCGGATGCAGAAAAGTCCCGGCATCGTCTTGCCGCCGATGCCTTTTGTTGATGCGATTTCCTCTCGTGCGCCGCCCAGTCTCTTCGTCTAAGCCCCGTACTCGTTCACACCACATCGTGCCGTTCTAGACACCTGATGGTGCATCCTACTGTGAGGAACCACCAGGAATAGGTGTCTATCGAGGAGACTCGCTATGATTCTGCATAGGATCGCCATTGCGTTCGTCGTCTATTGCCTCCTTTACGCCTTGAGTGGCCACACGAGAGCGGACGACTCCCGTCCCACGCCCTATTCACTGTCCGAAATCCTGACCCTCGCGCTCAAGCACAGCCCGGCGATGACCGGGGTAGCGGCGGCGCTGGAAGAAAGTCAAGGCAGACAGATCGCGGCCGGTGCGTATCTCAATCCTACCGTGAGCGGCGCGGCCGGCCGGGGTTCGATTCGAGATCCGCGTACCGGCGTCTCAATTGCGGAACGGACGATCACGGTCGAGCAGCCGCTGGAATGGCCGGGAAAGCGGATGGCTCGGCAACGAGCCGCTGATGCAGGACTCTCCGGCGCGCTCGCCGGAATAGAAGAGGCCAAAGTGGCCGTCTCGGCGGAGGTCAAGGCCGCATTCTATCAATTGCTGTTTGCCCAGCAAGATGTGCAGTTGGCCAAAGAGAATCTCAGGACCGTCGAGGAATTTGTCGAGCTCATTCGGGTCCGGGTTGAGACGAAGGAATCGCCGAAATTCGAGCTCGTCAAAGCGACGGTGGAACTGCAAAAGGCCGATAAGGATCTGGCGCGAGCGGAAAACACGTTGCTGGTTTCGCGTGCAAATCTCAACAAGATCTCCGGAAAGGCTCTCGGGGAGCAATTTGTCGTTCAAGGGGAGTTTGAGGTGCCGAGGTCGGATCTCAATCTCCGCATCTTGATGGAGCAGGCCATGGCTCGCCATCCCACGCTTCGCCGACAGGAGAAAGCGGTGGAGCAGGCCCAATTTGCGCTGGAGCAGGAACGCGCGGCGCGCATGCCAAACGTGTCGGTGATCGGACAGTACCATCGGGAAGCCGGTGATGAATCCGTCATGGCGGGACTGAGTGTGCCCGTCCCCATTTGGTATCGGCGACAAGGAGAAATCGGTACAGCCATGGGAATGCACCATCGTGCGCAAGCTGAACGTACCCGAATCCAGTATGAGTTGGAACAGGCAGTGACCCAATCTTTCCAGGAGATGCAGACTGCTCAGCGGCAAATCCAGGTCTTTGAAAAGGGGCTTCTCTATCAAGCGAAAGAGGCCCTCGGCATCGCGCAATTCAGTTTTCGGAACGGCGTAGCGAGCCTGCTCGAAGTGATCGATGCACAGCGCGTCCACCGCCAGACGCTCCTTGAGTTTGCCCAGGCCAGAGCCTCTTACTCTCTCGCATTGGCAAAGCTGGAACAGGCGGTAGGAGGATTGCCATGACGCATAGTCAGGGGCTCTTCTCATCCGAGGTTCTGCGACGCCTGGTCGCGATCGTGATGATGACGACCGCGCTAGCGGCTTGTCAGTCCAAACAAGATGAAGCCGTGAAGCCGGCTGCTTCACCGGCCAAGCCATCGGCTCAGTCCGGTGTGATCGAATTGCAGGAAGGGAGTTCGACGCTTACAGATCTTCAGACGGAGCGAGTGGGAGTCCATTCCGTCCGGACGTCCTTGAAGGCACAAGCGGGAAAGATTCTTCCCAACGAGAATCAACTTGCCCATCTCAGTGCCCGTGTCCCAGGGCGGATCGTGGCCGTCTATGCCAATCTGGGCGACCGAGTCAAATCCGGCGACCGTCTGCTCCTGCTTGATAGTCCGGCGTTCGGAGAGGCGCAATTGGAGTATCGTAAGACCAGGACGGCGGTGCGGGTGACGGAAAAGGCGCTCGAACGGGCTCACGCGCTCTTGGATCGTGGTGCCATCGGGGCCGGTGAGTATCAACGGCGCGAGGCTGACTCCGAAAACGCCAAAGCCGATCTCTACGAAGCCGAAGAGAAACTGCATCTCCTTGGCATGACGGAGCGGGAGATTGAACGGCTGGGGACTGAGAAATTGCCGCATGCCGAGGTCGCGCAGGTATTTCTGCGAGCACCGTTCTCCGGTGAAGTGGTCGAACGGAATGCGACGGTCGGAGAAGTTGTCGATCCCAATAAGATGCTGTTCGCCGTTGCGGACCTCTCGACGGTCTGGGTCCGCGCGGATTTTCCGGAACAACAGGCCGGGCGATTGCAGGCCGGACTTGGCGTGGAGGTGCGTGTGGCGGCCTATCCCGATGCCGTCTTTCGCGGCGCCATTAGTTATGTGGGCGCCATGGTCGATCCGGCGACTCGCACAGTCATGGCGCGCTCGGATATTGCCAACCCTGACCGACGCCTGCGTCCGGAAATGTTCGCCGACGTGACGTTGCTCACGCCGGACCAGTCGGTCTTGGCCCTGCCCCATGCGGCCGTCCAGCAGGTCGGCAGCCGGACAGTGGTGTTTGTCGTGCAAGGCCCCCGCCGGTTCGAATTGCGCGAAATAAAGGTCGGAGAGTCGTCGCAACATCATATCGAAGTCAAGAGCGGTGTGAAGGAAGGCGACGAGGTGGTGACTCAGGGAAGCTATGCCTTGAAGTCCGAGGCCCTCCGCGAGCAACTCTCGATGGGAGGCCCGCTATGATGGAACGGCTGATCCGAATCTCGCTGAAACAGCGGCTGATCGTGCTTCTTGCGGTTGCGGCGTTGATCGTGGCAGGGGTCGCCTCGTTCAACCGTTTGCCCATCGATGCGTTTCCGGACGTGACGCCCGTTCAAGTCCAGGTCATCACCCGTATTCCTGCGCTTGCCCCCCCGGAGATCGAGCGGCTCGTGACCTTTCCGCTCGAAATCGAATTGACCAACCTCCCAGGCAAGACGGAGTTGCGGTCGGTCTCGCGCTTCGGGCTCTCGGTGGTTACGGTCGTATTCGAGGATGCGGTCGACATCTATTTCGCCCGGCAACTCATTTTGGAACGACTACTCCAGGCGCGATCCAAGCTCCCGAAAGGAGCTGACCCGATGCTCGGACCGGCAAGTACGGGTCTCAGCGAAGTGTTCATGTATCTCGTGGAAGGGCCATCGCGCGATCTACGTGACTTGCGCACGCTTCAAGACTGGGTGGTTCGGCCCATGTTGCGGTCGGTGCCGGGGCTGGCGGATGTCGACACCTTGGGCGGGTTGGCGAAGCAGTACGAGGTTCTGGTGGATCCGAACAGACTGACGAGTCTGGGGCTCACCCTGCGCCAAGTTCAAACGGCCGTCACGGAGAACAACCAGAACGCCGGCGGGAGTTATATCGAGAAGGGCGGCGACAAGCTGATTGTCACCGGACAAGGACTGGCTCGATCCTCGGAGGATTTGGAACGCATCGTCGTCGCGGCGCATAAGGGGACGCCGGTGTACCTCCGAGACGTGGCGCAAGTTCGCCAAGGGCATGCCGTCCGGTTAGGAGGCGTCACGCGAGATGGAGAGGGGGAGGTGCTCGAAGGCATCGCCGTGATGCTGCGGGGAGGAAACAGCCGAGAGGTGGTATCTGCGGTCAAGGACAAGGTTGTGCTGATCAATCGTGTATTGCCGGCCGGCGTGACGGTGATGTCGTTCTATAATCGCATCGAGCTCGTGACTCGGGCCCTCGATACGGTCGAGCGCGCGTTGTTGGAGGGGGCCGCGGTTGTGGTCTTGGTCCTCTATGTGTTCCTCCGGAATGTGCGCGGCGCAGTCGTGGTCTCCTTCATGTTGCCGCTGGCAGCGTTGGCCACCTTCCTGATTATGCAACGCACGGGTCTTTCGGCCAATTTAATGTCGTTAGGCGGGCTAGCGATTTCGCTCGGGATGATCGTCGATGCGGCGATCGTGCAAGTGGAAAACGTGGAGCGTCACTTGAGTGAGCAATCAGAAGGCCGGGCTCCTCTGACGACCGTGTCAGAACGGCTGCCCGTGGTGTTGCGCGCCGTGCTGGAAGTGCGGCGACCAAGTCTATTCGGGGAGTTGATCATCGCGCTGACCTTTGTCCCGCTCCTGACCCTGCAAGGTCTGGAAGGCAAGATGTTCGTGCCGCTGGCGTTGACCGTGGTGATCGTCCTGCTGAGTTCGCTCATCCTCTCCATGACCGTGGTTCCGGTACTGGCCGTTCTGCTCATGCGGCCGAGCAAGGCGGCAGATGGAGGACGCGGGTTGACGACGGTGCGCAGACTGTATCGGCAGTTCTTGGAGTGGGCTATTCGCAGAACGCGGCTTGTGGTTGTGACCGCGGTCGGAGTCTTGATAGGAGGCTTCGCGCTGATCCCTTATATCGGGCGAGAGTTCGTGCCCGTTATGGACGAAGGGTCGATTGTGGTGAATCTGGTACGGCTGCCAAGCATCAGCCTCAACGAATCACTCAAGATAGCGGGACAGGTCGAACGTCTGTTGCTGGATATTCCGGAGGTGCGTTCCGTGGTGTCGCGTACCGGCGCGAACGAATTGGGGACGGATCCCATGGGGATGGAACTCAGCGACATGTATGTCTTGCTCAAGCCTGAATCCGAGTGGAAAGTCCGTAGCAAGCGTGCCATCGAAGCCCAAATCCGCAGCCGGCTGAGTCAGATGCCCGGCATTGCATTCGGGTTATCTCAGCCGATCTCGATGCGTGTGGATGAATTGGTGTCGGGAGTCCGGTCACAGGTCGCGGTCAAACTGTTCGGCGACGACCTCGACATTCTATGGACCAAGGGAGAAGAGATCGCCCGAGTGATGCGGCAGGTCCCCGGTATGTCCGACCTTCGAGTGGAACAAGTCGCGGGTTTGTACTATTTGACACTCGACATCAACCGATCCATGGTTGCGCGTCACGGCATCAATGTGGCCGATATCACGGAAGTCATCGAGGCTATCGGTGCCGGGATCGGCGCCGGGGAAGTCTTCGAAGGGCAGTGGAGGTTTCCCATCATGGTGCGATTTCCGGATGATCGTCGGGGTGATGTCGAATCGATCGCGGCGCTATGGGTGACGGCGCCGGACGGCTCCCGCATCCCGCTGAGAGAACTTGCCGACATTCGAATTGTCGAGGGACCGGCGCAAATCAGCCGGGAACATGCCAGCCGCAGGATTGTCATCGAGGCGAACGTCGTCGGGAGAGACCTGGTCGGCGCGGTCCAGGAGGCGCAATCGGCAGTCTCCGAACTGGTCCAGCTGCCGCCTGGTTACTATGTAACCTGGGGCGGGCAGTTTCAAAATCAGCAGAGTGCCATGGCTCGCCTCACCATCGTTGTCCCGTTGGTCATCGGACTTATTTTCATCCTTTTGTTCTTTACGTTCGGAAACCTCCGGCAGGCGGCTCTGATTCTTCTGGCCATTCCATTTGCCATGGTCGGCGGCCTCGCGGCGTTGCTGATCGGAGGACTCTATCTCTCCGTTCCGGCGTCCGTCGGTTTCATCGCTCTGTTCGGAGTCGCAGTGCTCAATGGGATGGTAAAGATTGCCTACATCAACCAATTGCGACAGCAGGGGATGTCGCTTGACGAGGCGGTGCTGACCGGTATGGTCTTGCGGCTTCGCCCGGTATTGATGACCGCGTTCGTGGCGGCGCTTGGACTTACCCCGTTACTCCTCGTGACGGGACCAGGCTCCGAAATCCAACGGCCGCTCGCGACCGTCGTGATCGGCGGATTGATTTCGTCGACAGCGTTGACCCTTGTAATGTTGCCGGTGCTCTATCGGTGGATGGAGCAGAAGGTCGTTCAACGACGGGAGACGCAGTCTTCCACACTTGCTCCAGGGCCTAGGGATTGTCTTACTTCATGAAAGGTTCCGGAATGGTTACGGGCACGGTGTTCAGTCGACTTCTCCACCCTAGTTTCCAGCGTTGATGCAGTCACAGATGAACCGTTCACAAAGTCACATTCCATCCGGTATCTGGGCACTGGGCTTCGTCAGCATGCTGATGGACATCTCATCGGAAATGATTCACAGCCTGTTGCCGTTGTTCATGGTCACAACGCTTGGCGCAAGCACCATTGCCGTCGGTCTTGTCGAAGGTTTAGCCGAATCCCTTGCTCTGGTCGTCAAAGTATTTTCCGGCACGCTGAGCGACTATCTTGGAAAACGTAAGGCGCTGGCCGTGTTTGGCTATGCGTTGTCCGCAATCACCAAACCCCTCTTTGCGCTCGCTCCGGGGGTGGGCATGGTGTTAAGCGCACGATTGCTGGATCGAGTCGGAAAGGGAGTACGGGGGGCACCGCGGGATGCATTGGTGGCGGACATCGCACCGCTACATCTCCGAGGCGCAGCGTTCGGTTTGCGGCAGTCGCTGGATACTGTCGGCGCGTTCGTTGGCCCATTGGTGGCCGTCGGATTGATGCTTCTTTGGGCCAATGACTTTCGGGCAGTTTTCTGGGTAGCTGTTATCCCGGGCGTGATGGCCGTGGCCCTCCTGGTTTTCGGGGTTCGGGAGCCTGAATGCCGTCAAACCGAGACAAGGACAAACCCGATTCGGAGGGATAATCTCCGGCGGCTCGACTCCGCCTATTGGTGGGTGGTGGGAATAGGATCGGTCTTCACGTTGGCACGGTTCAGTGAGGCCTTTCTTGTCCTCCGCGCCCAGCAAGGGGGAATGCCCATCGCTCTCGTCCCTTTAATCATGGTTGCCATGAATCTAATCTATGCATTATCGGCGTATCCGTTTGGCAAGCTCTCGGATACGATGAGCCACACGAAGCTGCTGGTATTAGGACTGATCGTCCTGATGGCCGCCGATGTGGTGTTAGCCGTCAACAATCACTGGGGTGTGGTGCTGGTGGGCGTCGTCTTGTGGGGTGTACATATGGGGATGACGCAAGGTTTGCTCGCCGCTATGGTTGCCGGTGCCTCACCCGCGGATTTACGCGGGACAGCATACGGCTTTTTCAATCTGGCCTGCGGGTTGGCTCTGCTGGCCGCAAGCGCGCTCGCGGGCATCGTATGGGAACAATTCGGCGCGCCATTCACATTCTATGTGGGGGCAACGTTTGGTGCTTGTGCGATCGCGCTGGTAGCCTTTAAGGAGGGCCAATCTTCACGTGCCTGAATGGTCCTGCAATAAAAGCCATCGTGAGTGTCGGGCCACTCGGAAAGGATGCAAGAATGTCCGTCTTTAGTTCGTTAGGACTGTTTGTGCTCGCCGGCTTATGTGAAATCGGCGGCGGATACTTGATCTGGCTCGCGATGAGAGAGGGCAAGCATTGGAGCTACGGCGCGGCGGGCGCTGCCATTCTGATTCTGTATGGCGTGATTTCAACCTTACAACCGGCACACTTCGGACGAGTCTACGCGGCATACGGTGGAATGTTTATCCTGCTGTCCTTACTGTGGGGTTGGGCTCTCAACGGCGCTCGCCCGGACCGATTCGACATCATTGGAGGTGTTATTTGTTTTGTGGGCATGGCCGTCATCATGTATGCGCCCCGCACGACTGTCTAGGAGCAATCTCCTCCCGGCCATTACTCATGGGCATGCTCAGCGCGCAATCTGGAGTTTAAGATCGTCGAAATAGGTGATGGCATCCGATTTCGTCCAGAGTCCGATATGGCCGGAGGTGAAGGTCTGGTCACACAGATCAAAGACCGGCTTCTCATCGAAGAATACTTGGATCTGGCATCCTTTCGTGACGACACGAAGTGTATGCCACTGTCGGATATCAATGATCTGATCGAAGTTCTTAAGCATATGCCGGATGCCCTTGACGACCCGGTAGATGCGAACATTCTGTTCCAGTGGATTCGCTCTCGTCAGGTAGTAGTTGCGATCATCGGTGGCCCGCCAAATCAGGCCGCCTCCCATATCGGCTTTGCCCTCAATCGGCAAAAATGAGACCTGAAGCTCGAGGTCGGATGCATTGATCCCCGTGATAAGTACCGTCTTATACGCGTGCTCTGCACCCTTTCCCATAAGTTGACCCAGAACGCGAGAGGGACTTGGTGCGCGATCAGTTTCAAGGACCTTCCACTCACCGGCGGGTCTTCCATCAAACAAGGTACCCACCTGAAACTCAGTGGGAAGTGCTTGTGGTGGATCGTTGTCAAACGTCCACAGACGCGTTGGGTCATCAGGCGGTGACCCAATCGCCGGCACGGCAATGGCCGTCGCCACAAATAAGACGGTGGTACTGAGAAAAGTCAGAAGCTACTCCACCTGACGCTGAATGAACACGAAGGTTGTGTTGCCGGTTCCAGTCCTACGTGATGCCGACCATACCACAGGTTGGCAAAGTGGCTCGGTGGCCTGTTCCGACAAGCGCTGGGGTTCATGTATAGGATGTTGGCCCGATCCAGCGTGTAAGCTCTCTCCTTTTACAATATCATATTTCGTTTCAGTCGTATTCATACCTACTACTGCCTTTTCATGCTCCACCCTTGCTATTAACTCAGGTAGCGCACCTTGTCGGTTGGGTGGTTATACCTGAAAACATACGTCGCTGCGTGAACCAGGCGTATGATGAGAAGATAGATCTTTCCTGCTATTGCTATTCAACCCTCCTGCCTCGACGGAGCTCTTTCCCTTTGGCGTGGATCCCGGCTTGGATTCGAACGGAATTTACCTATGCACAAGCCTTGAAGGAAGGAGAGTATCATTTTTCTTAACCTGTCCGCATACGTTCCAACAACCAAGGTAGGTTCGAATGAATCACTGATGCGTTTCGCCTCTTTCAGAGCTCCTGCTGTGGCATCCGGGCGGGATGCGAAGATTCCGTCAGGCTGTCCCTGGCGATATCCCCAGGACGTTTGTCTGAATTCAATAATCACATACTGACAGCTCCAATTCTCATCACTATGTCGTCTGGGAGTCAATTCGATCTTGCGATGATTATAGTCCGGCATTGACTGTCCCTCCATCGCATCAAACAAAAAACCCGTTCCATTCAATGCCTTCCCTCCGTGCGGTGTGATCATCAGCGATCATCTGATCGATCCGCTAAGGGGTCCACGTACATCGATCACATCTTGCGCAGCTTTGAGGGCCGCCGACTGGGCCTCTTTCCTGGTCGGGAACCTGATTTCAGGGTGCCCCAGTATGGAACCAGAAGTGAGGTGCCCCTTTTCAGTAATGAGGTATCGGCAAACCCATGTGCCGTCGTCCTCCAGGTTTGGTAGGAGTTGGATGGACCGTCCTTTATAGAAATATTCGGTCATGGTCGATTCCTCCAATGATCAGAATCGAACCCAAAGATTTCGTCCTCCTCACACCGTGAGAGGCGACAGTCGCACTGACTGAATTGCGGTGGTGTCAGGCCGTCCTGCACAGCTCAGGGTGAGCCAGCGACTGGAATGTGTAAGAACTAGATGAGCGGAGGATGGAAGAGGGAATTCGGCAGGAGCGGGGTATCAACTGTCAAGGGCATTTCAGGGAGCATGCTCGATCCATTGTGGACGAGCAAAGCGAGTGGATTCGGTGGGAGAGACAACCCTTCTAGGGCAGTGGCGGCGGAGAGATCAGCGGAGCCTTCAAGATCCAAAAGCGTCACAGGCACTCCCAACATTTGAAGGGCGACGCAGAGACATAGGAACAGGATCAAGAATGCGCCTTGCAAGCTATAAGAAAAACGGCAGCAACCGCTGATGGAAAGCATAGTGATCAAATCCTACCATAAGAAGGCAGCAATAGAGGTTGAGTTCCCGTTAGGCACCCTAGTGCTCCTCAATAATTCTAGATCTAATGCACTCATTCTACATAGTGTTTTCGTTCGATTCAATCCGCATCGAGCCGATTTGTCCGTCCAGTTCACAAGGACTAACTATACTGGATGGTTATCTTTTAGAGGGGTTGCAAGTACGTGGGCCGTCAGGCGAACTCTTCCGCCCTCATGGCAAGATGACCAAGGAAGGAGGCTGGAACTGTATATCCACGAAGTAGAACGCATGGCCTCAGACGTTGAGCTTTCGTCCGGCAAAATAAAGCTAAGTCTCATTACTGCCGTTGGCGACGAGTAGGAAGTAGCTTCTGCTGGAATAGGTAGCTTGCCACGATGCCGCAGTTCTTAACCCCTATGGTTTCAACTGCCTAAGCGAAAAATGAGCCACATCCCCAACACATAGCCCACGATCATCAAGAGACTGTCCGGCTCGATGAGCATGAAGCGTTTTTCCGCTCGATAGATCATCCCCATAACCCCTACGCTCATCAGTAATATACTCACAAAGGCCGTTACAGCGTGGGTCGATTCGACTGCTGCGAGCAAGGGACCTTTCTGGTAAGCGACATCTGCGAGCAACAAGATCGCCATGTTGAAGGCATTGCTCCCGAACAGATTGCCCACCGCTAGATCAAACGCACCCAAGCGCACGGCTGCAAACATCGTGACCAGTTCCGGTAGCGAGGTCGCTCCTGCTAGCAGCACCACCCCGATCCACAGTCGTCCAAGACCGGAGTGCTCGGCGATCCGGTCGCCGTACCGGGAGAGTTTTCCGCAGCGATGATGAGGAGTCCGCTTAAGAAAAAAATCCCCCAAGTCATGCCCCATTCCATTTCTTCCTGATCGGATCTGGGATAGATGGCCACGGCCGATTGGAGAATTGGCGCGTGTCAACAATCATGGCTTCAGACCACTTTCATCACGGAAGATCCTCGAACAGCTGTCACAGCGAGTTATTATTGCGGTGCTTAGGATGGTTCCACGACACAAGCGTAATTTAGTTGCGCACAGGGTTCAGTGCTTCGGCGAGAGTGCAGGTAAAGCTGCCACACGGCCGCCGATCTCCTCGATAGATATGCTGCCTGGACCAGCCATTTTCCTGGCTGCCGTCAGCGGAAGGACAGAAGGTGCCCGTTCATCACTAAGTGAAGGCCGATACTGGCCGCATAGCCCAATGCAATCGCCCAAGTCCATTTCAGGTGTGCCCTAAAGGTATAGATCCCCCGCGCTTGGCCCATGAGCGCTACTCCGGCAGCCGAACCAATCGACAGAAGCGACCCCCCGACCCCCGCGGTCAGCGTGACCAGAAGCCACTGGCCGAGGTTCATATCGGGGTTCATGCCCAATACGGCGAACATGATGGGGATGTTGTCTATCACCGCTGACAAGACTCCCACGAGGATGTTGGCGGCCGTTGCACCGAGGCCTTGATACAGAAAACCGGACAGCAGGGCGAGATACCCCAACGCCCCAAGGCCGCCGACGCAGAGCATGATGCCGTAGAAGAACATCAGCGTGTCCCATTCCACGCGTTTCATGCTGATGAAAATATCAAACGGCTTTATGGCAGGTTTCAATAAGCCATTCTTCTGCCCCGCATTCTCGTCATCAAGCACGGGAATATCCGTCCATTCGTCCAGTTCCTTCCGCCGGATAAAATGCCCATAGGACTTAAGGACACCGAGCCCGGTCATCATGCCGAGAAACGGAGGCATCTCAAGAAAATGGTGCAGCACCACGGTGCCGGCGATGGTGAGTAAAAACAACAGCACAATGAGATAGCTGCCATGCTTGACCTTCACATCCTCCATTGTGGCTGCCGGCTTGTCGCGCGGGATTGTCATTGACATCGCGGTCGCCGGCACAAGCCAGTTGACGAGTGATGGAACAAAGAGCGCAAAAAAATCTCCGAATTGCACCACGCCTTTTTGCCAGACCATCAGCGTCGTGATATCTCCGAACGGGCTAAACGCGCCGCCGGCATTGGCCGCCACGACCACATTGATACATCCCAAGGCGATGAAGCGCCCGTTCTCTCCGCCGATTGCCATGACCACCGCGCCCATCACCAAAGCCGTCGTGAGATTATCGGCCACAGGGGAGATAAAGAATGCCAGGATACCTGTCAGCCAGAATACGCTGCGCAGTGACAATCCCAACGAAATAAGCCGGGTCCGCAAGGCCTCGAAGATGTTCCGCTCGCTCATCGTATTGATGAAGGTCATCGCGGAGAGAAGGAACAGCAGCAGCTCCGCATATTCGAGCAGGTTATGCCGCAGTATTTCTGCAGCGGCGTGGGATTGGTTCTGAGCGCCATACGCAAACGCCGTTAAAATCCAGATCATGCCCGCCGCGACCATGACCGGTTTGGATTTACGAAGGTGAAGCGATTCTTCGACAATAACCAGAAAGTAGGCGGCAACAAACACGGCCAGCGCCGCATACCCCGTCCAGTGATTGATAAAACTCGGCATCTCATGTCCTCTCATGCCGTAACTCTAAACAAAAATGGGGTTAGGTACGGAACTACATAGCGCAAGCGCAGGTCATGTGGAGTTCGTTCTCGAACACTGAGGCCATCGATCCCAAAGTAGATCATTTGTCTTGGGTTTTGCAGCATCATCGGCAGGACCTCGGTTTCCATGAATGGCTTAAGCTGTTGCAGGCGCATCGCTTCCATGACAGGGCGAAAGAACCCAAACTCGAAGTGCGCTGCGCCCGTAGTAAAAATCCAGAGTTCACCAGACCTTAGGAGTGAGCACAACAAAGGATTTGGCCAGGCACTTCTGTATGATGCTGATCTTTTCCGCAATATCATCTTGCACGTGAGGCATCCTCTCTCAGTATGGTGCGTCATCAGCGATCACATGATCGGTGTGCCGGGGGGGTCACGCGCATCGATCACGTCTTGCGCCGCTTTCAATGCGGCCGCTTCCGCCTCTCTGCGCGTGGAAAAGTAGGCGTCAGGGTGGATTAAACCCGAAGTGATTTTCCCAGTTTCAATAATGAGGTAGCGGCATAGCCATGTCCCATCATCTTTCAAGCCAGGCCATAGTTGGATGGACCGTCCTTTATAGGAAAATGCGGTCATGATCGTTTCTCCGTTACGTAGACAGCAAACACGTGCCTGATGAAGACAGGCGCAGGCTATTTTGCTTTCGTGAGGGGCACCTTCAGTTTGTGATACCCGGGGGCCTCCGGACGACAATAGTATTCGGCGAGGACTCCATTGCCATTCCTCATCGAGATGCGGAAGTTCTTGCCATGGGTCTCGATCTTCACCGCATCCGTAATGTTGAGGTGGAGATCCTGATTCAGCTGTACGATGTTATCCATGATCTATTTCCTTCAACTCGTCTCCTTCCTCCAGGTCAAGGAACCGCTTGATTCCTGCGGGAGAAACGTCGCAGTCGAGAGGTGGATGCCCCGAAGACAGAGCATTGCCTGCACGCAGGCTTGCCACGACGCTCGCACCGATTGAATGCGGTGGTGTCTGGCCGTTGTGCACTCCACATAACCCAGGCTGGCCAGCGATTGGAATGTGTCAGAAACTAGATACGTGGAGGATGAAAGAGGGAATTCGGTTGAACCGCAGCAGCAACTGTCAAGGGCACGTCAGAGAGCATTCTCGATCCGTGTTGGACGGGCGAAGCGGGTGCATTCGGGGGAAGAGAGAACCCTTCCAGAGCTGCGGCGGCGATGAGATCGGCGGAACCTTCAAGATCCAAGAGAGTCGCAGGCACTCCCAACATTTGAAAAACGACGCAGAGACAGAGAAACAGAATCAGGAACGCACTGTGCACGCTACGAGAAGAACGGCCGCCACCGCTGGAAAACATAATTGCTCGATTCCTATCGTCACCCGGCAGCAAGAGTTTTGGGTTCTCGTAAGGCACCCCAATACTCCTCAATGATTTCAGATCTAATAGTGGAGCATTCTACATAATGTCTCCGTTCGATTCCAGCCATACGCACGGGCCTTTGATACCTTCGACGAACGTGTTGACAGCGTGCGAAAGTCCGAG
Source organism: Nitrospira sp. (assembly GCA_024760525.1). Classification (NCBI taxonomy): domain Bacteria; kingdom Pseudomonadati; phylum Nitrospirota; class Nitrospiria; order Nitrospirales; family Nitrospiraceae; genus Nitrospira; species Nitrospira sp. The sequence goes on along the minus strand of CP060499.1, from coordinate 3,479,191 downwards.
GGCAGAGGAAACGCAATCTGCTCGCCACTAGCAAGGGGAAGCGCTATGTTGCAAAATAGTCGTGCCTTGAGGATCAATTCCATCAGTTGGCATTCAACGCTGCATGCGACGCTCAGCCACTCGGCTCACTGAACATGTTGGGCGTGGGTCAGAAAGGGATTCGTGTACAGTCCTTGCTAAGAGTCTCCCGAAGACATGAAATCAGCGCGTGCTCGTGCCGGTCGACTTCTCCTCTTATTTCAGCCTCCGCCTTGACACCACCACGATCTGTGATGAAACGATACGGCTTTACCTTGCCTGAGGAGATGGACAGCCTTAACAATCAATTCCCCAGCCCTCTTCATACTTCATAAGGCTAGGTACTTCGTTCAATCATTCGACAATAACAATTGTCGAGGTAGGATTCAGACTCGCCCGGACCGATTCGACATCATAGGAGGCATCGTGTGTTTTGTGGGCATGACCGTCATCATGTATGCGCCTCGCCCGACCGCGTAAAAGCGATCACCTCTTGGCGTGCTGGGCGCATTCAAACGCTTTTTCCCTCATTCCCGCAATCCTCTTGTACTTATCGCCAGGTCACTTCTTCCCAGCAGAGATGGACAAAGGTCTCGAAGGGAGGAAAGTTGTTCGTGTTTTGTTCCTTAGACCGTACCCAGAGATCGATCTCCATCCCGGCGGGATCGGTTTCGCCACCGGGTAAGGTGCGTTTGATCGGGTATCGGACTTCATGGGTCTTGGGGTCGCGAGAACGCTCCATGACCATGAAGTGCGCGTCATAGTCTTGGTAGAGGACTTGGTCGTTCTTAAACATCGTCCCCGTGCCCCACCCGCCCAAGTACAACCAGGTTTTCGGGTACAGCGGATCGCCATGGTTCGAATCCCCATGTTCGTAGATTCGGGTGGCAATGCCTCCATCCTGGAACGGTGCTTTTGCGGCAAACCGATCAAAGACGATGCGATACCGATCACTGCCTTCGACAAATTCGGCCACCACCCGACCGGTGTTGGTGTGTTCGTTTACCTCGATCTCGATCGTCCCTTTCACAGGATTCAGATGCTTGCCTGCATAATCGAGATGGTCCCAAGGCGCAGTGTCGTTCATGCTCCCGATGAGGGTTGCCCGATCGCCTTTGATGCGAAACTCCCCCGAATAATGAGGGTGCTCCATGGCTTTGAAAATCCTGGTGCCTTCATCCCCCTTCGGGGTTCCGAATTTGCCTTCTTCGGTATGTCCAGGTGAGACAAGAATTGCTGACGCAGTTATCAGCACAGGGAGGGTAATGAAGTTCGCGGCGAGACGTGGCATCTTCTACCCCTTTAGCTACAAGTCGGCTTCATACAAGAGTTAACGAAGAAAGAGACTGTGGCATGTGATCGTAACACAATAGCCCGCCCGCCGCCCAAGTGTCACCTGGGTGCCGGAACGGCTGGTGTTAGCGCGAAGCTCGCGCAGTATTTACAGGCTGCCTGACGCTGGGTACTATCTTGTCAGTGGGGAGACATACGATGCGTTGGCAAGAAAGCATACATTTGCAAGATGTCATATCGAATATGAATGCGCGGGCTTGGTCTGCATGATAGGCTGGCGCATGGCGTCTCTCAAAGCTCAGCACACACGCCCGAACAAGAGAGGCATCTTGGTGAGAAACAGTGGGTTTGTGATGCCGCTTGCCGTCTGGGGATTTCTGGTCAGTCTGGTGGTTCCGGGTTCGGGCCTTGCCGCCACCCAACAAATTCCTGCGACGAACGGACACGATTTACAGAGCCAAGTCAAAGGTACGGCCAGTAAGGTCATTCCGGCGGTGGTGAGCATCGCGTCGACCGTCATGGTGCGCGACCAAGCCTTCAGCGACGAAGCGTTGCCGTTCGGGCTGTTCAAAGAGCCTCCGACCCGCCGACAGTATGGGCAAGGTTCCGGTGTGATCGTCTCGGCGGATGGATACATCGTGACGAACAACCATGTGGTGGCCGATGCCGTCGACGTGGAGGTGATCTTGGCGGATCGGCGTCAGTATAAGGGAAAAGTCGTCGCGACCGATCCGAAGACCGACGTCGCGGTCGTCAAGATTCAAGCCTCGAATCTTCCATCGGCGGTCTGGGGAGACTCGAGTCACCTCGCCGTCGGCGACTTCGTGCTCGCTATCGGTAACCCTCTGGGATTGAGCCGTACCGTCACCTTCGGCATCGTGAGCGCGGTCGGCCGCGCGGATGTGGGTGTGGCGGATTTCGAAGATTTCATCCAAACAGATGCGCCGATCAACCCTGGGAATTCCGGCGGAGCCTTGGTCAACATCCACGGCGAACTGATCGGCATCAATACGGCGATCGCAAGTCCGACCGGCGGCAGCGTGGGGGTCGGGTTCGCGATCCCCAGTAACATGGCCCGTGCCGCCATGCAGAGCCTCATCAAGACGGGCCGCGTGGTGCGCGGATTTCTGGGAGCTTCGACACAAGACGTCAGTCCGTCGCTTGGAAAACTGTTTCGGCTTCCGGATGTCAAGGGCGCGATCGTGACCGATGTACACTCCAAGGGCTCTGCCGAGCGAGCCGGTTTGAAACGAGGCGATGTGGTGGTGCGCTTCGACGGGCGAGATATTATGGATAGCGGTCAGCTGCGGAACCTGGTGGCGCAATCATCCATCGGCAGCAAGCACCGCTTGGATCTCATTCGTGACGGGAAGCAATATCAGGCCGATTTGGTCATTCAGGAAGCGCCGCGTGAACGTGCAAAGAAAAGCCAGGCCGCCTCAGCGGCCGTGTCGACGGTCCATCCGCTCTCCGGAGTGGTCTTCGATGACGTGACTCCTCCTTTGGCGCGACAGATGGATTTACCCGTAAATAACGGGGTGGTTGTGACGGATATCGAGGAAGGCAGCTTGGCCGAAACCTCGGGGCTGCAACCCGGCGATGTCGTTTTGGAGCTCAATCGGCAACCTGTCAACAACTTCACGACCTTTCAGCGTCTTGCCGATCCACTGAGACCTACCGATCTCGCCCTCCTGCTCGTGAATCGACAGGGGAACGTCATGTACGTCCCGATACAGGGCGAGTAATCGTCCTGCTTGTCCCTGTCATCAAGAAATCGGTACGGCGGGAACTCAGCTAGGGAATTCCTGCGGTATCGTCGCATATCCTCGGAGTTATTATGATGAGGAGCAGGAGCGTGCCTTGGTCGTTCCGTCCGCCGACCGCCAAGATTGACTAACGGGACCAGTTGAACGGAGGTTCCGATGGCTCAGAAAACCAAGAAACCGCGTCCGAAAAAGCGGCCGCAAGTGGTCGGCTGATGTCATGAAGCGCAGTGATGCGTTGGACTTGGAGCGTAGAAATGATTCGTTACGAATAAGGAGCTTTACAGAGCCATTTGAGGCAGCGTTCATAATCCTCCCAGGTAATCCCAACCCTTCATCTTGATTTCTCTGTGACTATCGACCAGTCTCTTAGGGTTCAAACAGTAACGCTTTGGCACGCACATGAACCGTCAACAACACTGGAACCACGTTTATCAGACTAAGGGGGCGCAGGATGTGAGCTGGTATCAGCGCCGCCCTGAGCTTTCACTGGCGCTCATCACCGCGTCAGGGTTGCGCAAGGATGCCGGAGTTATCGACGTTGGCGGTGGGGCATCCATACTCATTGACTGCCTGCTTGATGCCGGGTACACCCAGCTCGCTGTGCTCGATGTGTCCGGAGACGTGCTGACTCAGACCCGCGCTCGCCTCGGGGCCCGAGCCGCTGATGTGGAGTGGTTTGAAACTGACGTGACCACGTTCGAGCCTCCGCATCGCTTTGGCCTCTGGCACGACCGGGCAGTATTCCATTTTCTGATAGCTCCGAAAGACCGGCGCGGATACGTTGCGGCATTGCGACGCACCTTGCAGCCGGGCGGCACGGTTATTGTTGCCACCTTTGCGGTGGATGGGCCACCACAATGCAGTGACCTCGCTGTCATGCGCTACGATGAGCAAACCCTCATCATGGAGTTGGGGTCAGAGTTCACTCTGCAGGAGGTTCGGCGAGAGACACATCTTACTCCGTGGGAATCCGAACAGCGGTTCATGTATTTCCGTTTCCGGTGGTCGCCTGCTCGATGAGCGACAAGACGCCTCCCACCGCACTAGAGCCAACAGCCGCCGGCCCTTGACCCTGGAGAAAAGTCTGCAGTTGCTATGTAGCTATTTCAGCTCGATCTACCTTTAGATTATCTGGCATAGTCCCAAATCAGTGTTCTTGAGCCACTCCTATAAACCATCACAGCCTCAATATTTAGTGCTTTCACGATGACAGGCATAGCAGAGGTTTTTGGATTCACCCTTGCAGATTGAAAATTGAGTCTAGAAAATCTCTTTTCGATATCTCTTGCCAGGATCGTTATCCTCACTGAGACTTCGATGCCAGAGGCATGAGGAGATGGAAGCGAGGAAATTTACATTTCTTGGCCTGTCTCAGCTCGTACATCATCACCTCCTCTAGTTCCTCCTCGGTGTCTATGCGCTGGCTGCGGTCTATCCCAGGCCAGGGCTTGCGATCAGACAGATCTCTTTTGGCACCCTTTCATTCTCCGGAACGGGGACCCCCATCTCGGTTCTCTTGGTTCTCCTTGCAATCCTCATGTTCAATGCCGGGCTCGGGCTGAAAGCAGCTCACCTGAAAGCACTCTTTGATCACAAATGGCTCTTGATGACCGGGTTGGTCGCCAACGTCCTTATGTATGGACTGGGAATGAATAACAACGGAACAGGCCTCGTATTGGCCTCGCTCGTGCTGGCCGCCTACCCCCGCGTCATGGTTCCCATCATCTTTTATAACTTGGTGCAGCATGTGGTAGCCGGGAGTATTCACATAGCACTCGACAGGAAGAGGAGAGCTCAAGAAGACGGATGAGCCAAACACTCCCCGGCCAACGCTTAATTCCAAACTGTCTCATCCAAGGGGTTCACCCCAGCCGATTGTGCTCATCTTGTGCTCAAGCCCACCTCACTCCACCCCGCTCAGACCTATCCCAGCCAAAATTGAGATCTCGTCTAACTATTGGATAGGCTTGGCCTGAATGAGGTTGAGTAGGCTTGAAGAGAGCGATGAGGAAGCTTTCCTAAAGCGCGGGTCTTAGTAACCGGCTAAAGGGGAAACAGCTGGAGATCGAAAACTCGTTCGGTGAACCAGACGAGCGCGATGGCAATCACCGCCCACGAACCCCCGATGAGCACCAGCCTCGGATATGACCATGAGTGGCGGAGTAGGTAGGCCAGTGGTAAGAACGCGGCGACGATAACGAGCTGGCCGAGTTCGACCCCTATGTTGAAGCTGACCAGACTCAGCAATAGTGAATGGTGGGGCAACCCGAGATCCGTGAGGACCGCTGCGAATCCGAATCCGTGAATAAGGCCGAATCCAAATGCAATCATCCAACGGCGATGTGTCATCAGCGGATGGAGATTGCCAAGTGCGGCGAGTACAACCGAGACGGCGATGGTCGATTCCACCAATCGTGATGGTAAGTGGACGACATCTAGCGCAGCTAGGCTCAGTGTGAGGGAATGGGCGACAGTAAACGCCGTGACGATGCTGACGACATTCCACAAGACCGATGAAAAGTCAGCCGATGCTTGCCAGCGATTTTCGACTCGAATCAACACCGCAGGAAGCAAGAGGGCAAGCAAGAACAAGACATGATCGAACCCCAGCCAGATGTGCCAGATGCCCTCGCGAATGAACTGAATGCCCTCGGTCCAACGTGACTGTTCAGCGACGGAGAATTCCTGTTCCGGTAAGTCCCGGCTGAAAATGGCGGTGCTGGTGTGTCCGCCCTGTGTCAGACGCAAGAGTCCTTTATGCTGAGCGTCGATGTCGAACAGAAGCCGGTACTCGACGTGAAGCCGTTCGATGGGTCCGCCGCAATCGGAACGGAAACGCAGGACTGAATAGGCTCCATCGGTGTGATGATCGATGAGCTGCTCCGACAGCTCAGTCTTGCAAGGTTGTTGGTCGGCCGATAGGACAAGATGAGAGAGTGCGTAGGTGCCGATCTCGCCATGCTTGTTCCGAACCTCTCCCCAGGTAATTTCTCCGCTTCCGTCGCTATCTAATCCGATCGCGTTGTCGAGATCGCGTAAGGCGATATTCCACTGCCCCTCAACGCGATCATTCTGAACAGACATCGAGAGATAGCTGTCGCTGGGCTTATGAGCCCATGCGGGAAGACTCAGGAGCAGCCACGCGAGAACGAGAATGATACGCATCAGAATGTTGCTTTCTCAAACTGTTTGGCGAGTTGTTGCAGGCGATGGTCTTCCACGTGGTTGGTGGTCAGCCATTCAAGCACCGGATTGGCCGCAACTCGGTTCCTGTCGGCGAGCGCGCTCTCCAGGAGAATCCTGGCATCAGCCGGTTCCCGCTGTATGTTCCAATTGGCCTGGGCCAGCGGCAACGCCCGTTTGGCATCATGCAGCAGCGCCAATGTAAAACGCGCTTCTTCCCGGGCATGTGCCGTCGTTCTTCGCTCCCGAGCGGCGGCGAAGCGGGCCGCGAGTTCGGCTGTATGGTTTTGGAACCAAGGCAGCCCCAGCGCCTGTTCCGCAAGCGCCAGCCGCAAGAGTAATCCATCGGTTCTCGTCTGATGTTGAGCGAGGGAGACGACGTCTTGATAACGACCTTGATCCAGCAAGAAATCTGCGTAGGCGCTCAGCAAGTATTGATCCTTGATGTCGACCTTGAAGGCTTCTGCGAAATACTGCTCAGCCTCTCGGATGGCCCCGGTGCGGGCGGCTATTTCGGCCAAGATTGTCACAATCCAGATTCGCTCGCGACCGATGAGGTTTGCATCCAACAGCACTGCGCGGAGGAATTCCAAGCTCTTCACTGATTGACCCGTCACGCCGGCGATATCGCCCAGACATCCGAGCAGCACATGAGAGACCGCCAACCGTGCGAGCCGTTGACAGGCCCGTCGCGCCTCGTCGTAGCGTGCCTGTACCTGGAGAATGGATGCTTTGGTGAGCCATGCCTGGGCATTGGTCGGCTGTACCGCCAGCACCTGGTCGAGGTCGGCTAGGGCCTCGTTGAACTCGTGGGCGTTCTGTCGGATTGTTGCTCGTAAGAGGAGAGTCGCAGGGGGAGGCGTCGGCTCATTCCACCAAGGGGTGAGAACTGCCTGCGCTTGTCCAAGGTAGCGAGGGTCGCCTTCCGATCGGGCTTGTTCGATGTAACGAGTCGCTAGCTTTGCAGCGGATTCAAGATGCTGAGGATTGTGTCGCAGGCTAGCGCGCAGGGTTTCGAGTTCTCGCGCGACAGGATCGGACGCTTTAAGACTGAGCCGCTCGAGGACCTGTGCGTCATCCGTCGGACGATAGGGTTCTGAAAAGGCGATGCTGACCTGGTTCAGCGTGAGCCATCCAAGTACGACAAGCGCCATACGAGACCAGAATCGAGTCATTGGGTTGCGTTCGTAGATGATGGGATTACGCATGACGATCTGCCCTCGGTCCTCGACATGGAGCGGGTGCCGCACTGCGCGGCACCCGCTCGCTATTGATTACTGCGCCTCTCCTGGATCGATATGCCGGCGATCCCGCCCGTCGAACGGCGTGGGAAGGAAGGGAAACGCCGTGGCGATGCCGTTCGCAGTCTTGTTGCTTCCGACTGCCCCGACGTTGAAATTCACACCATCCCCGAGATTTGGAACACCGGGGTTCGTGAGGATTCCGGCCACCACCCGCAACGCCACATCCGTGACGTCATCGTTCGGCCTTCGGCCGTTCGGCCAGCCGGCTCTGTCCGGTGTCGCATTGCCGCTCTGGTCATGCGCGAGAGGGCCGAGGCGTTTCTGACCCGTGGCCGGAGTCGGCGGAACGTTCAAGTCGACCCGAAGGAAATCGGCAAGCGCTTCATTGGTCTTCCCGGAGCCGCATACCGCTGGCCCCGGCGCATACCGGAGCAAGGCGTTCACGAGATCTTCACGATTCATCGTCGGGAAGCCGGTGCCGAACACGGCATTGAGCGCCGTGGCCAGCGCTGAGTTGCAGTAAAACGAAACGAAGTCATTCTCGTCTTCTGCATCTGTGGCGTTCCACTTATCTTTCATGTTCGTCGCGATGATCAACTCGTTGACGAGGGGATTGCCCATACGCGCCACTTGGACGAAGCGAGCGCTGTTCTGACGGTCGCCGTCTTTCCTGAGCACGGTCACCTTGGGACGGCTGGTTGAGGCATAGGCCCCGATCAGTTTGTTATCGTTAGGGCCCATCAGCTCTTCAATGGGGACTTCCAATGCGATTGTGTTGACATTGAAACCGCTGAACGTATCGGCGGTGCCGGAGCCCGGTGCTCCAACGAGGATGGCGTCGTTGGCATCGTGAGCATCGGAAAGAATCGGCGAGATATGGAGATTCAACGTGTCGAATGTCCCTCCCAAGTCAATGTAGAAGGTCTCATCCCGCTGTCCCGCGAAGACTCGCCCGCCGTTCTTCAAAGGATAAATACCCTTGGCTGCCAGCTCTTCGTATTTCGGCATCGTGCGTGGGCCGACGTTGGACGGCACGGCGAACATGGGACCAGTGCCGAGATCGCGCGGCGGTTGGCCATAGCGTTGCTCGGTGACCGTATAACTTTGGCGAAGGAGCAGTCCTTCTGAGCCACCACCGGCAAGGGCCGTGATAGGGGGCAACGCCACATACGACAATGGGAAGACGTTTCCCGGTTGGCGGATTTCCGTTTTGAATCGAACTTGATAGACGATGTTCGCGGCGATGTTGTTCCTATTGTTGTCGACATGGATTTCGTACAGCACGTCGTCCGCGAAGTTGAAATAATTCGGACCCGATCCCGGTTCCTGACCGGGAATCACATTCATGATCAGGATCGCGTTGTCGGGGTCCTGCCAGCTGCGAAAGAAATAGAAATCGGTGATATCCGCCGTCGGGTCATTTGAGATCAGCGGAGCTTCGCGATGACTTGCCGCAAAGACCGGCGTCGTCATACACAGTGCCAGTATCGTCAGGGTAAGTGATCGAATTCGAGCGAGCATGATTTCCTCCTTGTGAGCAAAATACGCCGACGTGTGAGTGTGGCTACAAGTCCAGTAGTGGCGCAGGAACCGGTTCTGAATTGGCTTGGCTGACCAGCGCCGCCTCTTGTGGCGTCAGTGCATCCGATTGCGACACGCGCTGCTCCTCAACGGCCGCAGCTGGGCCGCTTGGAGGTACGATGGGCATGGTATCGCTCCCGCTGCAGCCGGACATCAGCCCGACAGTGAACGCGATACCCAGAGATGAATAGATTCGTGATTTCATAGTTTCCCTCCTCCCGAGAAATGTCTTGGCGCACTCACGGCGCCAGCGGATGCGGTTTTCACAGCCATGGGTCGGTTCTCCTCATCTGTCAAAATGGTTGTGGGCAATCTGTCCATTGAAGCGAGCACCTGCCGGCGGTCTGTTCTGCACTACGAGATGTGTTGTGGTTTGGATCTCTCGTGATGGTGGTCTGCTTGCCGGGCTATATCCGCAGTGCTATAGTTCGACCTCCATCAAGGTGCACAAAGCCTCGCAATCAGCAATCCAATCTTCCTCATGTCCTCGTAGAGATGAATGGGGGAGACTGTATGTTGATCATGTCCTCGGAGACGGCCAAGCAGATTCAAGACCAAGAGTTGGCGCAACTGATTGCCCTGACGGCACAAGGTGATCAGTCGGCGCTTGCCACGTTTTACGATCGTACGAGCCCTCAGGTTTTCGGGCTGGTCGTCAAAATTCTCAACAATCGCGAAGCAGCAGAAGAAGTCACCTTGGACGTCTACACCCAGGTATGGCGTCAGGCCCATACCTATGACCGAACACGAGGGGCGCCGGGAGCTTGGTTGATGATGGTGGCCAGAACGAGGGCGATCGATCGTTTCCGCGCCGGGGCGGTCGAGCATGGGCGCGTCGAGTCACTGGACGCGGTCGAGTTCTTTGCCAGCGACGACGAAACGCCGGAGCAGGACGTGGAAGGACAAGAACGGCGGCGGTATGTTCAACAGGCATTGGCTCTCCTGAACGAAGAGCAGCGGCAAGCCATTGCCCTCGCGTATTTCTATGGCTTAAGCCAGAGTGAGATTGCGGAAAAGCTGCAGCTTCCTCTGGGGACCGTGAAGACGAGAATTCGGTTGGGTATGATCAAATTGCGCGAAGCGCTCGCACCTTATGAGACGGGGTTAGTATCGTGACCGAGGCTAGGTTGCCGGAAGAATTGGAAGAGCAGGCCATGCTCGATGCGCTTGGGATCTTGGATCCTGTGGATCGTCTGGCTTTTACGGAAAGACTACCAGGAGAATCACCTCTCCTCAGCCAAGCCGTCGCGGCCTATCGAGCGGCAACGGATGCCTTGGTCTCAGTCGTACCTCCTGTCACGCCTCCGGCGACCCTACGCGAACGCCTCGTCAATCAGGTTGCCACGGAAGCCGCTCGGGAAGTCGAACAGTTTGAGTTGACGGCCGACACGTTGGCGTTGGGGTCCGTTCCCTTAAAGCCTCGGGATTCTTTGCGAGAACGGCTCATGTCCCGCATCGAAGGGCAATCGGAGATCCGACTTGATCTCAAGGTCTCAACGCCTGGCCTGGTGGAAACGTCTGTTTCGGCAGGCGGAGGATGGGTAGGTGAAGGTCGGGCAGGTGTTCCTAAAGACAGTGTGGGTTCACCGTCTCGCCAGTTTGCGCATGCGTGGCACCACCTTCTCGTGACTTCATACACGTCGCTGCGGCTTTGCTGGAAGGCTTTTTCGAACCTCTTACGGACTATGCTGATTCGTTCCGGGACCTCCAGATTATCGAGAACCAAGATCGGTTTTCAGCAGTCTGGGAAGGGACTCACCTTTATCAAGGCGGCGGAGGGAGTTTGGCGAGAGCTGGCACCAGGAGTGACGGCCAAGGTGCTCTCCTTCGATATGGCTTCCCGAAGAACCACCGCGCTCCTACGTTTTGCGCCGGGCACCAGCTATGCGCCGCATCGTCACACTGAGGCAGAGGAACTCTATGTGTTGGAAGGCGGGTGCTCCATCGCCGGTCGTGAGATGACGGCCGGGGACTATCAACACGCCGAAGCCGGTACGGAGCATTATGACACCTCCACCGACGAGGGTTGTCTACTGCTGGTTGTTTCCTCTCCTCAAAACGAGATCTTGCAATAGTCGTTTATCGGGTACACGTCTCCACTGCTCTCACAAATCCGACCAGGATCGAACACTCGTAAGATGGTTAGAGTCGAGAATCATAGGTTGATTTCCACGCCGGTACAGTGCTATTAAATTTAAATTCGTGCCACTAAAAAGAAGAGGGAAGGCGATGAAAAAACTGGTTCGTTTCGGCGTATCGCTCGATCATCATTTGTTGGACGCCTTCGATCGCCACATTCAACGTCGGAAGTATACCAACCGATCGGAAGCGTTGCGGGATTTGATCCGTGACAACTTGGTCGGCCAGGAATGGGATGAGAATAGGGAAACGGTCGGAACCATCACCTTTGTGTATGACCATCATGTGCGGGACTTGACGAGCAAATTGACCGACATCCAGCATGACCATCACGGACGAATATTGTCCGGCATGCATGTACATCTCGACCATGACCATTGCCTGGAAGTGTTGGTGGTCAAGGGGAAAGGTTCTGAAATAAGAAAGATCGCCGATGCGCTGGTGAGCGTCAAAGGCGTGAAGCACGGCAAGTTGACCATGACCACGACCGGCAGAGGGCTGGTTTAGGCCATGCGTGTCTGTGTCATCGATGGGCGTGGCGGAGGACTTGGGCGGTTGTTGGTGGCCGGTTTGCACGGTTCCTTGGGAAGAAGCCACAACATCGTGGCACTGGGAACCAATGCCGTGGCAGCCCAAGCGATGAAAGAGGCCGGCGCATCCTGTGTGGGGGTTGGATCACAAGCCATCGCGCAAACTGTGCCGACTGTCGATGTGATCGTCGCAACGTTGAATTTTGTTCTACCTGGGGCGATGCTCGGTGAAGTGACCTCCGATATCGCGCAGGCTATTCTCAGTTCCAAGGCCAAGAAGGTCTTGTTGCCGGTGAATCGCGCGCACATGGAGATTGTAGGGTCGGAGGATCATACGCTTGATGTGCTGATTTCGCGATCTCTCTCAAGGGTTTGCTCCTTGGTTGGTGTGTCTCGGCCATCCTAGTCGAGGCCTTTCCCCGTCAAAACTGTCGCCGGACCACGAGGGTCTGTACCGGCCGATGCGTCGGCCCTCGTCAGATCAGCGTGGGCGTCTCATCCGCCCATGATCTTTGATCAGGAGAGTAGGTGTATGTGGCATCTTGTCATTGTCTTAACAGCCATAGTTGTCAGCATGACCGGCAGCCAACTCGCATGGGCTCATGATCCTGACGAGCCCGTCTTGAGCATGCCGGAAATTTCAGTGAAGGCGGAGCGCCCTGTCGCCGCTTCCTCGCAGCAATTTATTCCGGACAAAGAAATCGTGCTCCAGCCTCAAGGGAGACCGGCCCAGATTCTGCGCTTGATCCCCGGCATGCTGGCCGTTGAGCATTCCGGCGGAGCGGGAAAGGCAGACCAGTATTTTCTGCGAGGCTTCGATGCCGACCACGGAACGGATGTCGCGTTCTTTCTCGACGGCATGCCGATCAATCTGCGCAGCCATGCGCATGGCCAGGGCTATGCCGATTTGAATTTCATCATCCCCGAAACGATAGAAGGAGTTGCAGTCAATAAGGGCGCCTATCTGCCTGAATACGGAGACTTCGCGACAGCGGGGGCGATCGATTTTCGGACGCGTCAGGTGGTCAAGGAAGGAGTGATTCAAGGCGCCGGCGGAGAGTTCACCACACAGCGATACATGCTGATGTTTTCTCCGACCAAGGAGCGGGTGCGCAGCCTGTTCGCCGCCGAAACGTATTACACCAATGGCCCGTACATCAACGACAATCAGTATATTCGGACCAATGTGTTGGGCAAAATCACGACCTATCTGACCGGGCGGGACGAGCTCAGCATAAAAGGGACGTTTCTCTATTCCAATTGGGACGGTTCCGGCGAAATCCCATTGCGCGCTGTGACCAACGGTTTGCTGAACCGCTTCGGTGCGATCGATCCGTATGAGGGGGGAAACACGCTGCGCACGACCGGCCAATTGGACTACCACTACGACACGACTTCGGGCGGCCAATTCTATATGAAGGCGTACGGCCAATATTACCGGCTGGATCTGTTCACGAATTTCACGTTTTTTCTCAACGATCCCGTCAACGGCGACGGCTTTGGGCAATTCGATCGCCGTGCCATCTATGGCGGTGACATCGGGTACAAACAGAGAGGGGAAATTTGGGGGGTGCCGAGCATTGGGACCGTCGGGTTCCAGACCAGAGTCGATGACGTGCATGCGAGACTCGGTACGCAGCTTCGAAAGACCGTGACCGGCACCACGATCGACAGCGACGTGTTCTCGGCGTCCTATGCGCCGTTTTTCAAGGCCGAAGTGCAGCCGTTGCCATGGGTCAGGTTTACAGGCGGCGTGCGAGGCGAGGTGTTCACCTTCGACGTGAGTAACCGCTGTCCCGTATGCGCGGAGCAATCGGCCGGACAGAAGAGCTCCGGCATCGTCTTGCCGAAAATGAACATGATGCTTGGTCCATGGGCGGGGACGGAATTCTTCATCAACTACGGCGAAGGTTTTCACAGCAACGACGCGCGTTCTGCCGTAAGACCGGGGTCTTCTCCCATCTCCCGTTCCATCAACTATGAAATCGGGGTACGATCCCGACCTTGGGGACCGGATAAGCTCGAATTGCTCGCGACGCTCTGGCGAATGGATATCAAATCGGAACTGGTGTTCGTCGGCGATGAAGGAACAACGGAGATCCGGGGCGCAACCAGACGCCAAGGTGTGGAAGTCGCCGCGCGCGGCCGGGTGTGGGGGCCGCTCTATGTCAACGGCAGCTTTACGTGGACGCACGCCGAGTTTCGAAACGGCGACGCCATTCCTTTGGCGCCGGAGTACATCGCCTATGGAGCCGCGATCTTGAAATGGCCGGAAGGATTGACTTCGCAACTCCAGGCGACGTATATGGGAGTTCGGCCTCTCATTGAGGATCGCAGCCTCAAGGCGCCGTCGTGGATTACGTTGGATCTGTCCGAGCGGTACCTCATTCCGATGCGACTCCCTCATGGCCGGATGGAAGTGTTTTTGTACGTCCAGAATCTGCTGAATACGGAGTGGGAACAGGCGATTTTCGCATTTGAATCAAGACTGAGGAATGAACCGGCGGCAGTCAACGACATTCATTTCGTGCCGGGGAATCCCCGGACGTTCTTGGGAGGCCTTGCCTATTATTTCTAGGGAATTCGATCAGGGGGGACATTGTTGTCTAACTGCAACGGGGAAGGGATTTGAAGCACCGTGAGGATTGTGATACATCCGTGATCTCTGTGGTCTCAACAGTAGGGAGCCTTGTATGAAACCGACATCTATTTCGCAATTCATTGACCATCATTATCGACATTTCAACGCGGCGGCGATGAAAGACGCGGCGCACGCGTATCGGGCTCACTTGGACCGAGGCGGGGCCATGCTGGTGACTCTGGCAGGCGCGATGAGCACGGCCGAGCTGGGTTTGTCCCTGGCCGAGATGATACGCCGGGACAAGGTGCACGCGATTTGCTGCACAGGCGCCAATCTGGAGGAAGATTTATTCAACCTCGTCGCGCAGAAACATTACGAACGTATTCCCCGCTATCGGGAACTGACGGCACAGGACGAGCAAGCCTTGTTGAATCGGCACCTGAATCGGGTGACCGACACGTGCATCCCGGAAGCGGAAGCAATGCGTCGCATTGAGGCCGCAGTGGCGACTGAATGGACGGCGGCGGATCGGAACGGCGTTCGATCGTTCCCTCATGAGTTTCTGTACCGACTCTTGCGCGACGGGAAGCTCAAGGAATACTACCAAATCGACCCCAGCGACAGTTGGATGTGCGCGGCTGCGGAGCGGGATCTTCCGATGTTTGTTCCCGGTTGGGAGGATTCCACGCTGGGCAATATGTATGCGGCGCACTGCATGACCGGATCGATCAAGAACGTGAACACGGTGCGATCCGGCATCGAATACATGATGCACTTGGCCGAATGGTATGTGAAGGCAACGGGTAAAACTTCGCTCGGATTCTTCCAAGTCGGAGGAGGAATCGCCGGTGATTTCCCGATCTGTGTCGTTCCCATGCTGAGTCAAGATCTTCGGAAGGAACAAGTACCGCTCTGGGGATATTTTTGTCAGATCAGCGATTCCACCACGAGCTACGGATCGTATTCCGGCGCCGTTCCGAATGAAAAGATCACCTGGGGAAAACTGGGTGTGGACACACCGAAGTTCATCATCGAATCCGACGCCACGATCGTCGCGCCGTTGATCTTCGCGTATGTCCTCGGGTGGTAGCGAATTGAAAAACCGAGATGGCCGACACCATCCTCTCGAGGAGATACTTCGATCGTTCCACGCTGACCATCGCGCGGTCGCTGGTCGGTAAGTATCTCATACGTGAGAATGGAGCGGGGCGGATTGCCGGCAGAATCATTGAGGTGGAGGCCTATGTCGGTTGTCAGGACAGAGCCTGCCATGCCTCCAAAGGCAGGACCGCAAGGACAGAGGTGCTGTTCGGCCCTCCAGGAATGGCCTATGTCTACTTCATCTATGGCATGTATCACATGCTGAATGTCGTGACAGAGCGGGTCGAGTTTCCTGCCGCCGTGTTGATTCGAGCGATTGAGGTTGACGGTGAGCTGATCGATGGCCCTGGAAAACTCTGCCGGGAGCTGGGTATCGATCGATCATTGAATCGGCACGACATGACGAACGGGCGATCACTCTGGTTCGAGGATCGAGGGGCACGGGTTGCTCGCGACCAGGTGGAAGCCTTCCCTCGAATCGGTGTCGAGTATGCCGGCGATTGGGCGAAAAAACCGTGGCGATTCAGATTAGCCGAACGTGGCTAATTCTTCACCCACTGTCAAGGCCAGTGCTTCCACTTCCTGCCAATTCTCAGCGTTCGTCAGGACGGCGACTGTCACGGGTCTCGCCCCTCGGGGTCGGATATGGAAAGCCGAAGCTGCGTATCCCGGGCCCGCGCCGTTGTGTCCATAGAGCAGGCCGACTCGATTGTCTGGATCGGCCATGAGTCCAAGGCCATAGCTTGGGGTGACAAACGACGGATGGGCATGTCCGATCGGTTTCACTCGGCACATCTCACCGAGCAGAGGAGCCGGCAGGAGTTCTCCCGCAAAGAGACCATTATAAAAGCGAACGACCTCAGAGGCTGTTGAAGCCGCGAATCCAGGTGGCGCCCAACCAGGATCATAGCGAGGCCGGACATCGACCGGCTGTCCGTCAGAGCTCAAGTCGAGAGAATAGCCTACGGTAAGACCGAGCATATCTTCGCGTGTTTGGGTCACAGACGTATCAACAAGACCGAGAGGGTCGCATACCTCTGCTTTGAGGATATCGGCAAAAGTTTTCTCACACGCGGTCTCGGCTAATTTCTTCAAAACCATATAGCCGATATTGGAGTATGACCAGCCGGAGCCTGGCGCAAATAACAGATTCGCCGCATGGACGCGGTCCATGAACTCTGAAAAACTCCACGGTGTCTCTCCCCTCCTGACGGCCGCCTGATATTCCGGAAGGACCCCATAGTCTGACCATCCACTCGTATGCTGAAGGCACTGGCGGATCGAAATCAGGTCTGCGTGAGGAACTTCCGGTAGCCAGGCGGCTAAAGGAGAATCAAGCTCGATGCGGCCGCGAGCCACCAGCCGGAGGATGAGGGCTGCGGTCAGAGTTTTTGTAATGCTCCAAATGGAAAAACGCGAATTGGCAGGAAGCTCTGTGTGTCCGTACCCCACCGTGCCGGACCAGCAGTCCTGACCGCGTTTCCAAGCGATGCACGCAGCGACATCCGGAACGCGTTGGGCCGTCATTTTCAAATAGGAGCGGCATCGATCAATCGACCAGTGCGTCATGAAGCCAACTTTGGCAAGCCGTGTCGGTCAGATTACATGCTGATTCTCACGGATCCTCCGTCTGAGATTGTCGGATGGTGATGGGAC
The DNA here is from genome assembly GCA_024760525.1 of Nitrospira sp. Classification (NCBI taxonomy): domain Bacteria; kingdom Pseudomonadati; phylum Nitrospirota; class Nitrospiria; order Nitrospirales; family Nitrospiraceae; genus Nitrospira; species Nitrospira sp. Next base: position 3,462,099 of record CP060499.1, on the reverse strand, counting down.
TGCCGGGCGAAACACAGGCTGATGAACGGTGTGGGACTTGAAAAGAAACGAGAGAGTTGAAACGGAGGAAGTCCTGCTTTGCCGGGCTTCCCCCGTTCATTGGAGGAGAGCTTAGTCGATCTTACGATCGTCGGTGATCTTCGTGGCGGATGTTACCGGTGGCGCAATCGTGATCTGAGGCCCCTGAACGTTCGGAAGCCTTCCCGCGCCCTGCCCTTCGGTAATTCGCGCGTTGTCGGTTTTCATGAGTTCCTGCTTGCTATGTTTGTCGTCGAACTCCGCCGCCTTCAGCAACGAAGACGTTCCGTGGCCGTCCTTTTGACCGGGATCATTGGCTGTCGGCTGGCCGGTCACGGGACTTCCTGAGTTCTTCATAGGATACCCTTCATGTTTGGGTAGCAGCGCCGGGTTGGCGGACGCCATCGAGCACGCCAGCAGGATTGAGGAGATTGTTGCAACCGCACCGGTAAGAAGTTTCATACCCGTTCTCCCTTTGAGCTATGACGATGATTGTGAATCATGAAGCTTGCACATTCAATTGGAAGATCAGTCATGCGGGCTGAATCATAGCGACGGATGGTCGTTCTGTCAAACGCCACACAAGTATTCCCTTGCCTGTTTGAGTCATTGCGTCGAAATAGGGAGGACGAGACGAGAATGGATAGGTCAATTCGGCCGACGAGGATGACGCCGGCCGCGCCCACGGTGCCGAAACGCCGGTCCCCGGCTGACCCCGGGAAGACGAATGGTGACCGTCGTGCCTTCACCGACGGCGCTGCCGATCGCGATCGCTCCGCCGTGTTCTTCGATGATTTTCTTGACGCTGGGAAGACCCAGTCCGATGCCGGAGCTCTTGGTGGTGAAAAACGGCTCGAAAACCTTGTCGACGATTTCAGCCGGGATGGGCACTCCGTCATTTTTAATGAGAATCTGCACTTCCAGCCCTCGCCCGGCGCGATGTTGCGTCACCTGGATATGGAGATGGCCGCCGGGAGACATGGCCTCGCACGCATTTCGAAAGATGCTGAGGAAGGTCTGTTGGAGCTTGGCCTCGTCGCCGCGCACCGGCGCGATGATATTGGCGTAATCCTTGGTGACTTGAATACGGGTTGCTTCCAGATCGGTTCCTACCACCACCAAGGCGCTCTCAAGCACCTCTGGAATGCGGCACAGATGGCGATTCAGCTCAAGGGGTTTTGCGAAGTCGAGGATCTCGTTCAGGATCGCTTCAATCCGAATCAAGTCGCGCATCGCATTCTCGACGCGTGTCTGTGGGTCGAAGTCGAGAATCCCCTCACCGGTGACTTCTTCGAGTTGCGACCGTATGGAGGCCAGCGGTTCTCGGATCTCCGTCGCCAAGAATGCGCTGAACTCGCCGATCGCTGCCTGGCGTTCCTGCTTTCGAATGATGGGTTCGGATGGAACAGCCGGGACGGGTTGGAGCCCCGGCGTTCCGACTTCGTCCGTCGGGGGAGGACCGGCAGCCTGCGGTGCCGGTGTCTGTAATAGTTCTGCAAGTTTGAGAATGATGGGCTCCAGCGTACGAGCATCGGTGGTTTGATACCGTTGCGGGTCCTTCGCTCCCAGCGTAAAGGTTCCGCCGACCTGACCCTTGACGAAAAAGGGAATGACGAGCGACGACTGAAACCGGTCCTTGAAGAGATGTTTGTGATCGAGAAAGCGGCCCTGAGTGGAGGCCAGGTCGTGATCCACCCGCGGTTTCCGATGGCGGACGGCCCATCCTGCCGCCGAACTATCCAAGGTGAGGCGCTGGCCCGGTTTCAACTCTTTCTTGGCGTCTTTCTGATCTCCCTTCCCGTCTCCGACGATGCCCAATACCTCGACGTTTCCCGCCAATGGATCGTAGTAGCAAGCCCAGGCACGGTCATAGGCCACATATTGATGAGCTTCAGCCAGGACCGTTTCGATCTTTTCTTGAAGTTCCGGGGAAAAGTGCTTGATCATCGGCGGAAACAGTTCCGCGCCGGTTTGCTGCGGGGGTGGCGGTTCTTGGGCGACGTAGGGACGGCTCAACACCACGTTGGTGTTGAAGAGACCTTCGCGGTCCAGCGCTTTGGTCATGCTCTCGCACATCTGGTCCAGCTGCAATCGATCCTTCTTCGAGAAAGCGGCGCCTTCTTTCCGTCCGATGACCAAACATCCATAAGCGCGGTTGAGATGACGGAGCGGGACGACGAGCAGAGACTTTGCACCGGGGGTGATCAGCCGCAGGCGAACCGTGCGTCCCCCATCCGGATCCTGAGCAGCCGGTGTCAAGGCGGCGGTCCGTTGAGTCGAGAGCGTACGGAGGATCGCCTGGACATCTCTGGGCGTGAACCCGCGCGAAGCATGCTCGACAAGCGGTCCATTTTCTTGGTGGAAGATTGCCGCCAACGCCGAATCGGTTCCGATGTCGTTCAGCGCGGAATTCAACGTCCGTTGAAGATGAGTCTCCGGTGCCGGCTTTGCTTGAGGAGGCGACGTGGTCATACGTTCAAATGTAAGCGAACGCATTGTAGCCGGAACGTTCATGAATAGCTACTCTCTCTCAGAACCGGAACAACAGGCAGACTCTGGCGGCCACGGTTATTGCAGCGTCGTGATCTCGAAGTCTGGGTCAACACCGGCAGCCATACGGTTTTCTTTTTGCTGATGCCCTGAGCTCACTCCGGCGGCATTTTGTCGGGATCGATTTCGAGCAGCCGCAAGCGACCATTGACGATGTGCTCTGTCTTATAGAGCCGGTCTCCCATCAGCATAGTTCCTATAAGGAGATTGCCCGAGACCACAAATGTGAATTCCCCTTGTGAGGGGGGCTTGAGGGTGCCACGGATGACAGAGGTGTCGTTGATCCGAGACACCGTGGAGATGATGTCCAATTCGGGGTTGGCTTTGTCAAAGAGTTCAACGGTGATCCTGGGATGAGGTCTGGCTCCTGCATCCCTCACGACTTGAAGGAGTGGGAGGTCGAGCGCAATCTCGCGATCGCGGAGCACCCAGGGCCTTCGTGGCGGTGGTTGATCGTTGGCGGGAGGAGTCAGGACGGTTTGCCACAAACTCTTTGGTGCGGGGCGCTCATCGGCCCGCACGATCGGAACGAAGAGACCGCCCAGCGCCACGGCGAGGAAAACATAACTGAATTGGCGGATCACAGCATCGTCTCCTTGTTACCACGCCGATACGAGACGCCGGTAATTGGAACACAAATGAGGGGCGCTCTTCCATTGAGAACTGACGGAGAAGCCCTGTTCGGCCAATCGCCCTGAAAATCGTCAGATCGCTCAGTCCGGATTGATGATTTTGGGAGGGCGGCGAGGTTCCAGTTCGACTTCTTGGGGTTCAAAAGGATGATGGCGGTCAACCGTCCAACTGTTGAGGATGGTGGTGACCAGGCTGATCACCAGGGCACCGCCGACGGCGGGCCAGAATCCCGAGACAGTGAACCCTTTCACGAAGTACGCGGTCAATTGGAGCAGGAGCGCGTTCAGGACCACGAGAAACAGCCCGAGGGTAAAGACGATCAAGGGTAGGGTGAGGAGAAAGAGGATCGGACGGAGGATCACGTTCAGGAACGTGAGGACCAACACGGCCGCGATGCCGGCGGTGAGGCTTTCGGCTTCCAACCCAGGGATCGTCGAAATAGCAAGAAATACCGCGATGCCGGTGATCAACACGCGCATGAGGGCGGTGCGCACGCCGCCGTGGAACGGCGATTCGTGGACAGCTCTTGCAAAACGGAGGGTAGGCATCGGCTACCTTGCTGGTGACGCGGTCCTTCCTGGTGAATAATGAACGACCGTTGCAGTCACCTTCTTGGTCTTGTCGTCTTTTGACGCCTCAATGATCACACGGTCGCCCACCGTGGGTGAGTCGGTCGATTTCGGGTTACTCTTGTTCTTGAACCTCACTTGCTTATTGAGCAGAACTGAGACGATCGGCCCCTTAGCTGTCTTGACTTCGATGTGTTTCGCATCGATAGCCGTGACGATGCCTAACACATGAATATCTGTGCCGGCAGCCATGACGGCGGCAGGCAACAGGCACGCTGCCATCAGGATCATGCAGCCTTTTACCAGGTCATCATAATTCTTTAACATAATCGACGTCTAGTGATGGTGTTCGCCGCTTTCACCTTGGTGGGGCGCTTTGGGGTTCAATGACTGCATGCGATCCAGTTCCTTGTGGCTCAGCTGCGGCAGATGCCGAATGAAATGCACGAGCTTCCAACTCCCTCTGTCGTGATCGATGTCGCCTTCTCCCCAGGCCGGCATGGCGGTGAAGCGGATGCCGTTGTGGATTGTGAAGAACAGTTCTCCGTCGGACATCGATTGAATCTCTTGGCGACGCAAGTCCGGTACCCTTGGATGCACGTTCTTACCGATCTGAGTCTCCCCGCTGCCGTCATTGGCATGGCAGCCGGCGCAATGGTCGGCGAAATGATCGAGCCCTTCACTCAACACCGCCGGACTTATAGGAACGGGATTCGGCCTGTCGCGGATCGCGTTTGGAATGGTAAAACGGCGAAATTGCCGAACCACGGCGACCTCTATCGGATGCGGCTCAGCCATGGCGCTGAAGCCACTCGTGTAGATATCATACCCCAGCCACAGCGCTCCGCTGAACGCCACCAGACCAACTATTACCAGTAGTGACAAGAGGATCTTGAGCATAAGAAAAGATCCTTTTGATCACTATACAAACTCCACAAAGTGAATACCACCGATTCGTTGTGTGGGAGGAATTAGTTGGCACGGGTGAGACGCAAGATCAGAATGGTCAAGACAGGCAGGTGCATCAACACGCCGCTCATTCCCATGAAAGATTCGCCGATCCAAAACGTCATGCCGAGGTTAAAGGCCAAGACTCCATAGTACAGTCCGATCCCGAGCAACAGCCGCTGCGTCATCGACTGAGGTAATGAGAGAGAAGGGAGCCGCCGGTCCAGTGGGAAATATATCGCCAGCGAAATCAGCCCGACCACAGCCCAGCCGACATAGTTCGCGAACGGGACCCCAAAATGCCAACCTGGGTCGGGATAATAGTAGATCTTGCCCAAGAACCAACGGTCGCCACGCAGGGCGACCGGATCAATCACCATGTCGATAAAGGCGAATAAAAACGCAGTCAGCGCATAAACGGTCCAGCTCGTGCGGGCCTCCACCTCGAAACACAGCGGTTTCAGCACAACAGATTTGATTCTCGGCGCGGAATCACGAGGCAGCAGGAGCCCAAGCGCCACACAATAGGACGCGAAGAGAAGAAAACTGAAGGAGATGGAATCCATGAACGGCACGTTGGAAAAGTAGAGCTCCTGACCGACCGTCGAGCCGTTGTAGAAGTACCAGCCGAAGGGGATGCCGGTTCGCGTCGATAAAAACTCACAGACGAATGCCGTGGCCCAGCTGATCAGCCAGAAACGCCAGGTGCGTGGCCAACCGATCAATTGGATGGCGGAAAAGAGGAAGGCGGCCAGAAAGACGAAGACGTAAGGGCGCAGGAGGATCGTTTTGAGGAACAGCAGAAGAACGTCCATACCACTTACGTGTCATTCGTGGAATTGCGGCCCGCGAGACGTCATACGTACTGGTGATCGCGGAACCAGCGCACGGCTTTTCCCAGTGCGACCTCGGGCGGATGTTGGGGCAGGCCCAGTTCTCGAATCGCCTTGGAGCAATCGTAGTGCATTTTGTACTTGGCCATTTTCACGCCCTCCAGCGGAATGCGCGGGGGATACCCAGTCAGGTTGGCGAGCCAGTGATTGAGATAGGCGAGCGGTAGCACGGCGCCTCTCGGCAACTTGAGGGCCGGGGCCTTGAGGCCGGTCAGCTTGCTGAGAATCTCGAACACTTCGCGAAGCAACAGGTTCGTACTGCCGAGTATGTATCGTTCCCCCTGCCGGCCCTTCGCCATTGCGAGGAGGTGACCGGTGGCTACATCGTCGACGTCGATGATGTTCATGCCGGTTTCAATATACGCCGGCATCCGGCCCTTCATAAAATCGACGATCACTTGGCCGGTCGGCGTCGGTTTCACGTCGCCTTCACCGACGGGCGCGCTGGGGTTGACGATGACGACGGGCAACCCTGCTTTGGCCAGCTTGTGCACCTCCTGCTCGGCCAGATATTTCGAGCGCTTATAGTGGCCTGCCATCTGTTCGAGGGAGACTGGGGTCTCCTCTGTACCGAGTCCTCCGCCCGGCGGCAAGCCGATCGCGCCGATGGTGCTGCAGTAGACCGTGCGTTCTACACCGACATCACGCGCGGCTTCCAGCAAATTTCTGGTGCCGGCCACATTGATGTCATAGAAGATCGAAGGGTCTTTCGCCCACAGGGCATAGTGAGCGGCGACATGGTAAAGGTGTCGGCAGCCGGCGAGGGCTTGCTGAAGAGATTCTTTATCGCGGAGATCGCCAAGGACGTTCTCGACGTTCAGAGAGCGGAGATTGGTCGAATCGCTTCCAGGGCGGGCAATCACACGGACGTCGACGCCGGTCTTGAGCAAGGCACGAACGACAGCGGCGCCGACAAACCCGGTCGCTCCGGTCACAAGCGCTTTCATGAGAAAGACGTGCAGCGTGCAGCGTAAAGCCCGCTTCGCCAGCCTTCAGTGAGGCCTCGCTTTCTGCGCGAGGCGAACATAGAGCGACTCAAATGAAGATGAACGCTCGATTGTATGGGTGTACGTGTCACGTGATACGTTTCACGAACGACATCAGTTCTTGCGGTTTGTGATATAGCGAGCGATCTCTCGCAACGGGTCGGCGGAAGGACCAAATGATGAGAGCCGGTTGATGGCGTGGCTTACGCAGTCGTCGGCCAGTTTCTTGGCCCCATCCACTCCGTAAAACGTCGGATAGGTCTTCTTCCCGCGCTCGGCATCGGTGTTGGGATTCTTGCCAAGTTCCTCGCGCGTGCCCGTCACATTCAACACGTCGTCGGCGATCTGAAAGGCCAGCCCAATGTCTTCGGCATAGCCGGTCATGTCGTCAAGTTGCCGGTCGTTCGCTCCGGCGGCAATGGCGCCCATACGGACCGCGGCGCGAATGAGCATGCCGGTCTTGTGCTTGTGAATGTTCTGAAGGGTAGGGAGGTCGATGTCCTGATTTTCCGCTTGGATATCGAAGACCTGGCCGCCCACCATGCCCAGATTGCCGGATCCAAAGGCCAATTCTTGAATGATTCGAACCTGCCGTACCGGATCGCAGCCTTTCATAAGATCCGGCCTGCTGATCAGATCGAAGGCCATCGTCAACAGCGCGTCGCCGGCGAGGATGGCCATTGCTTCGCCATACACTTTATGGTTCGTCGGTTTGCCACGCCGATAATCGTCATTGTCCATCGACGGCAGATCGTCGTGGATCAGCGAATAGGTGTGGATGAGTTCCAGCGAGCAGGCAACCGCCATGAGGCCGGGCGGGGTTTGGCCCAGGGCTTCCGCCGCCGCGATTGTTAAGATCGGCCGAACCCGTTTCCCACCCGCCATGAGACTGTACCGAAGGCTGTCATGCAGTGTCGTAGGCGGCACGGCGGCCGGTGGGGCCACTTGATCCAAGAAGCGATCGACCTCGATTCGTTTCTGTTCGAGATACTCCGCAATATTCATGAACGCTCGCCTGTGTTGAGGGACCGGCTCCAACCCGCGCGGAGAGTAACAAACGATTTGGGGATGAGTCAAACGGGGGGATGGGGGAGGGATCTCATGGTCTCCTGTGCTCGCGCACCGCGTACGCGGGACTGATTAAAGTGTAAGGTTATGGGAGGTGCTCGGTGCATGCGCGCAATGAGGAGACCACCGAGCTCCCTCTCATGAAATGGGGTAAGCAAGGGCGAAGAAAGCACCAGACAAGAAGATTCAAAAGTAGTTGGTCATCGGTGGTCCTAGGTGAGTCTTGACGGAACCACAGGGTCGGCGGAAAATGTGCCGCATTTCATCGTGCTCCCGTCTACAAGCGAGAAGAAGGACACAGATCAGCCCTAAATGAAGCAGGATGAGGAAATGAGCATTGAGCGCCAGAAGATGCTGGCCGGCGATCTCTACAACCCGCTCGATGCCGAGTTAGTGGCTGCGCGTGAACGGGCGCGTGATTTATGCCGTGAGTTGAACGACACGCGGGAATGCGAACACGCTCAGCGACGCCGAATTGTGCAGGATCTCTTCGGCACAGGCGGTGACACCGTGTGGATGCAGCCGCCGTTTTATTGCGACTATGGATCGAACATTCATCTCGGCTCGCGCGTGTTCTTCAATTTCAATTGCATCGTGCTCGATGTCTGCGAAGTCCGAATAGGAGACCACACGCTGTTCGGCCCGGGAGTGCAGATCCTCACGCCACTGCATCCTTTCGATGCCGGTCTGCGTAGAGAACGGGAGTTTGGAAAGCCGGTGCACATTGGGGCGGATGTCTGGGTCGGCGGCGGTGCGCTCATCCTGGCCGGCGTCCATATCGGCGCGCGCTCGGTAATCGGAGCGGGAAGCGTCGTGACGCGGGACATTCCCGAGGGTGTTTTCGCCGCCGGCAATCCATGCCGGGTCATACGAGAGGTTTCCTAGACGCCAGCAGGCCCACAGCTAGTGGGACAGGTCACATTTTCCCCAGAACAGATGTGCTTCTACCGTCTTTCGGACCATCACACAATGATCCTAAGGCTCTGTCATGCTGAGTCGTGTGAATCAGAAGAGCGCCTCGTTGGAGTCGGCAGATGGTCCGAAGCAGAACCACCCTGCCAACTCGACGAGAAATGACCAGCTATTCTCCGATTGAGGCGTGCTTGCCGACTACGGAAAGCGTCAGCGGGAAATAGGTGCGTCTGTAAGAAACGAAACTGCGTGACCCTTAGCATCTACTTTCGCAAGAACATGTTCTCCCACTTTAGGAATGATGCTTGATCTCTTTTCGGTGCTGGAATTAACATGCATGCGTACCTCAGCCCCAGAGGCCTCTCTGACGACATAGTTCTCACCATCGATCTTCACTATTTCGCCCTTGACCTCCTTGCCCGGCACAAACCTGTCTTTATCATCCACCGTCAATACCTTTCCCCCCGATTCGCCTATGTTGAGCTTGTCTGCAGACGATGCGACAGTGGACAAGCTCAGGCACAGTAAGAAACTACATGACAGGACACCAACAACTTTTGGAATAGATACCATGGCAACCTCCTCGTTCAGATGAATATTGCAGTACCTCCTACGATAGGCGTTCCAGAGTCTTGGAAGCTGAGCAATATTGAACAAGCTGAGGAGATTTCTAGTGGGCGTATTCAGTGAACCCATCACGTCTGTGAAGAAGTGGCGTACTGCATGACGAGAATTGGGAAGCTGGTGGGCTAAAGCCGCCGAACAGGAAGGGGAGAAGGTGTTGCATGAGATCCGCAAGGACATCCGTCGTTAGGATTTAGGTTCTATCTCGCCATCAGACGTCGATTTAGCAAACCCATTCAGTCCACGCATCTGTTCCCCTTCGCTTGTTTTTCCGTTGGTCGCCCCGTTATACTGACCTGCTATGAGTATTCGAAAAGGCGGCGGCGAATGGGAGCCGATGTTGCTTCCGGCACAACCGCGTCTGTGCAGAGTTTGCCAAGAAGACCTCTATCGGGATAAGACTCTCTTGCGGGGAGGCTGGTCCCGTTGCACAATCTGTGACGAGTTCGTTCATTATAGCTGTCTCGCCAGCGGGAAAGTCTCTTTTCTGAAGGCCCGACCTCGGGTGTGCAAAACTTGCCGTTCGGTTCAGGAAGGGACTGTCTCACCTTCTCCTAAGCAGGAAGTGTCTCCTGTGGCCGCGGTGTCATGAATTCCGGTTGGCCATCTTCCACGATGCGCTCATCGTACAAAGTCTGGTCTGCAGCCTTATCATTGGCGAGTGGTGTTCCTGCTTTTTCGATCTCAGATCGAGTCAGCTGAACCTTGTGAACGCTTCTCGAGCCGCGTGACTGTTCCTGGAAACGACTATGGCGCAGGTCATCCGAAGCGGGGCGTTTCTACAACAGTGTTGGTCTGTTCACCCCCTGTGCGTGACGGTACGGCGGATGACAGATGAACGCGTGGTCGTCCTCTCCTGCAGTTCGTGTAAGTCGGCCCATCATCTGACGGTCGCCAGGATCATATCGAAAGTACCTTTGGCTCAACAAACCGCCCAAGAGGATGCATGTCATGATGAAGGGGATGGTGAAGCTCTCCTGAAGGCGTGCGTGTCGACTCATCATGCGTCTCTGACGCTTCGTGAAATGGATGTGTTTCAGGATCTCGTGCTCTTGCGGTGTACTGACTGCCGTCGGCAGTACGAATTGATGGTCGCGGCATTTGAGACACGCCAGAAGTAGCCGAACGTCAAGCAGGCGAGAGCATCACGCGCGCCCGGCCCTATTATGACGGCTCCTCCGACATTCACCCCTGAAGAAACCGAGCTTCTCGCCGATGCTCAATTCTTCAGGAAGAAGGCGGCCGTCACGACAAAGATCAGAATTCTGCTCGAAGCGACACGCGGGGCGTTGCAGCAGGAACTCGCCGGTCTGTCGCTCATCACGCCTCCTGATTTCGATCCGAAGGTCCATCAGCTGGTGAAAGGCGAGCATCTGGAGGATTTTCCGTATCAATACCTCGATTGCCCAAAATACTTTGCCGGCGTAAACAAATTCACGTTTCGCACATTGGTCTGGTGGGGACATCACGTGGCTTGTGCACTCTTGCTGGAAGGAGCTGGAATTCAACGCTACAAGCGGCAGCTGCTCGGCCGATTTCACCAGCTTGCGGGAAAAGATTTGGAGCTCTCACTGGCACCGTCATTATGGGAGTGGAAACGAGGCGAAGGCTATACACTGCCCATCACCCACGACCGCAAGGCCCAAATCGCCGCCGTGCTGGCGGAGCGATCGTTCATGAAAGTCGTCCACTGTGTGCCGCTCGGGGACCAGCGCATCCAGTCCGGCCACTTGGCCCGGATGGCGTGTGAGACGTTCCGGTCGATGCTCCCCATCGTCACCCCATGACCCTGTTCTAGCAATTGTCTCTGAAACCTAACTTGGGTAGACTGGGCTCCACTGTTTGTGAACCTTGAGAGGGAGGATGCTGTGAAGGATTGGCGTGTGCGGTTGTCACTGTGTGGATTCATGTGTGCTCTGATGCTGGGCGGTTGTGCGGGGAAAGGCGATGTTCGGCAGGTCGATCTCCAGACGAAACAACCTCAAGCTCAGGTGTCCGACGCCGAGCCTGTGAAAATCGTGATTGAACCGTTCGACGATCGGCGGGCGGACAAGAGTCGAGTGGGTATGCGCACGCATATCTGGGGAGGAGCCACGTACTTCAACGTGGAGGGTGAGCGGCTCGGTGATGTGATTGCCCAGCGGTTGGCTGACCGGCTGAAAGTCCGTGGGTGGCGGGAACGCCCATGGGACGTTCGGGCGGCACCCGCCAGCACGGTGCCTGACGCGGATATCGTGATCAGCGGGCAGGTGCAGGAGTTCTCTACTCATGCAAAGAGTCGGATTTTTTCAACGGTCATCGATACCAGCAGCCGGTTTACGATCCAGGCCAGAAACCTGGCGGATCGAAGCACGACGACTCGTACCATTGAAGGCGGGCGGAATCGAACCGTCTTTTGGTTCAATGAAGATGATGTGCAGGAGCAATTGGCGTCGACCTTGAAAGACGGAATCGACCGATTGATCGGCGACACGACGATTGAACAGAAGGCGCTACGTCCGGTACGGTAACACGCTGAACGTGCGAGGCACAGGGAACCTGAGGACGGTGGCGTTCTCTTCCTGAGCGTCGACCACGATCTCGCGTTGATTTCGAGGAACATTCACCGTGCGTGAGCAGCGTTGGGAAACGACGGCGCCATTGACCTTCGGCCAGGCCCTTGCGGTGGGGGATCGGCTTGGCACGCTGGGATTGAAGCCGATCGCGCCGGCCCACGATGTGATCTGCTACGTTGAGGAATGGACCGTTACTTCTCCCGACGACTTCGATCACCTGGATCCCTGGGCGACCGAGGACGTTACCCAGATTCATGTGCGGGAAAAGTGGCGCGGCGATTTCTTTCTCCTATCCGGGGCCTATCATACGGTCTACCAACGTCATCAAGACATCGGCACGTATTGCTCTATCAGCCATCCCTGGCGAATTCGAGAGGTGTTGCGCTATCACGATCAACGCGGCATGTTCTGGATCGGGTTTCGGCACGCTCACTCGTTCATCCGCATTCGTCTCCAAACCCAAGCGGTGATCACCCCCGGGGAAACGCGCGGCGACGCCGACCGGATGCGCTGGTTGGATGAGCGGCGGACGGCGTTTCTGGAAGCGATTGCCGTCTTGGATTTGCCGATTGAAACTCATGTGGAGAAGAATGTGGTCGTCCTCCGGTCTTCCGACTCTTCTATTCCGTTTTTCTGCTCATGGCCCGATGCGTTCGGTCCCTGCCAGTTCGAGTACAACACATCCGATGCGTTTGAATTCCTCGTGCCGGCCAGTAAGCTTGCGGAGACGTTCAACCCGGAACCGGCTGGAGTTCGGGCCTATCTGACGGGGTTTTCTGAAGCAGCCTTGACGGAGTTCCAGAGTATCGAGCCGGGATCGAGACTTGCCTATCGCTGCTCGGTCCACTGCCCACTGGATGATTTACCCGAGGTGCTGAACACGATTCAACCCGACGGTGTTCTGTACGCCACGCTGTGCGAGTTTCAGACACAGGCGTTGTTGCCTGACGGTGAGGATGCCTCCGCGATTATCGGGATCGTCGGACTCAAAGGGCAGTTTAAGATCGAAGCCCGCCTCAATCAAACACCGCTCCCCGTAGACGCCATGGCTGCATGGTTGGAACGGGTGATCGGCCATCCCGTTGTCTATGCGCCGCTGCCGGCGTTCATCTGATCAGTTGAGGACACCGACCAGCTAAACGCACTGTGGTTTCGGAACAGCATTTTCGTTGATCAATTCACGCGGATTTTGCACAGTGGGGACATGAGCCCCTTTGTGAGAATCCAATCTCTGCTCGCCAAACCCTTCATGCCGGCAGTGTTCTTTCTCTCGGGCGTCACCTATGACACCGTGACCCTCACACGGATCGATCGGCTTCAGGACAACCTGATCCTGATGTTGTATCTCGCATTGCTCGGTGCGCTGGTTGTGCTGACGGGGCGATTGGGCAATGAGGCGCTCCCGGATCACGAACAGGGTTCCCCCGTTATGCGCTGGGTGTTGAAGAGTCGTCCGTACTACCCGATGGCGAGTCAGTTCCTGCTGGGCGGTCTGTTCAGTGCCTATGCGATCTTCTATTCACGCAGTGCCACGTTGACCGGGACCGCGGTCTTCTATGCCCTCCTCATCGTGCTTCTGGTGGCCAACGAGTTTATACGTGATCGATTGTCGAATCTCCGGCTGCTTGTCAGCCTGTACGCGGTGGTGTGTTTCGCTTTTTTCACATTCTTTCTTCCAGTGATGACGGGGTACATGAACGCGGTGGTTTTTCTGATCGGCGCCGCCCTGACCCTGGCCGTTACGTTCCGGGTGGTTCATCTGATCTACCGCAATAACCCCGACCGGTCGAAACGGGAAGCGATCGGGGTCACCGTCCCTGCGGCCGGATGTATCGCGCTCCTCGTAGGTTTCTATTTTCTGAATTGGATCCCGCCGGTGCCGCTGTCCCTCAAGTTCGGCGGGATGTATCATGAAGTCAAGCGAACCGGAGATCAGTTCGAGCTGTCTTTCGAGAAACAGTGGTATCAGGTCTGGAAACGTTCAGATACGACCTTCCCTTCCGACGAACCGATCTATTGTTTCACGGCGGTGTTTGCTCCCGTCGAGCTCAACACGACGATCTATCACCACTGGTATTTCCGTCCGAATGATAAGGCACCCTTCATGCATGCAGACAGAATTCCCATCAAGATCTCAGGCGGACGCGAAGGAGGGTATCGGGCCTATAGCTTCAAGCAGCGTCTCGATCCAGGGGACTGGCGGGTGGATGTAGAGACCGAAAACGGCCGGATTGTCGGGCGCATATCGGTAAAAGTCGAAACTCAAGCTGAAACACCCCCGACACTGGCGACCGTATCCTATTGACCTCTTGGTCAAGAGATATCAGCGGCGATCTTGGGGTCAATCGTCAGCGTATGGAGCCGGTACGAACGTCGGTGAAAGAACTCTAACGGTTTCGCCAATTGTCTTTGGCATCGTCCATCCTCCTGCTATGATGCCGCCAACAGGAAGGATTGCCGATGGGATTCAAACGAAAGCATTCTCGTGTTGATGTCGGCCGTATCGGTCGGTTGCAGCGAGGAGCGCTCTCGGCACCCTGCAAGGTTCTTGATGTCAGCGAGGCCGGAGTGCGCCTTGAGAGCCGTCTGTATGTCAAGAGTGGGGAGGAACTCCGACTCGTGATCGAGCTGGAGCGCGGAAAGACCTTAACCTGTGAGTTGGAAGTTATCCACGTGCGGCCTCCCAAATTGGGCGCCAAGATTATTTCGATCAGCCCCGAAAATCGAGACCGATTGACCCACATTCTCGATGACCATGTCCAGCGTAGTTTCTCACGTGGCTGAGCGGTGCCGGCATTAAGCCAGCGGGCCACATTCGGCCGTGGTTCCTCATCTAAAGCATTGCAGAGACGGGGTTCGGTCATCAGGTCGTGTAGGTCGCGGTCCGCTTCGAACTCCTCCAGGCCCTATCACTGGAAATCGTGCTTGATTGAAAGAATTCTTCATTCTCGGAAGACGCCACAGCTCCTTGCTCACCTTTTTCCGGCGACCTGGGTCGTGCACGTGCCTCGTCGCTCATAATCTGCGGGAAAAGCCAGTTCAGGTGAGAAGCCTGAGGTGGGTGATCGATACCGGCGAATAATCGCATGTGTTACGGTAAAGAGTGCAATGAAGGTCGGAAGAGAGATGCAGGATGGCAATAGCATCCTTTCAATCTACGGTGAGTCGGATCAGGGACTTGACGCACGATGTCCGGGAATTGGAGCTGACGCTTCGCGAGCCGAAGGAAATCGCCTTCAAGGCAGGTCAATTTATCTCATTTGACGTGCCGAAGGACGGCTATCCATATCCGGTTACGCGTCCCTATTCGATTGCTTCACCTCCTTTCATTTCTGACCGGTTGCTGCTGCTCTTCAATTTGGTACCGGGAGGGCCTGGGTCGACTTTCCTCCATGGTCTTCGGGAAGGCGATCCGGTGACCTTTAAGGGGCCGGCCGGGTCTTTTGTTCTACGGGATGACCTAAACAAGCGGATCCTGTTTGTCGCAACCGGAACAGGAATTGCGCCTTTTCGATCCATGCTATTGACGTATCTTGAACGGAACAGTATTCAGCCGGTGACGCTTGTTTGGGGGCTACGGTACGAGCGCGACCTGTATTACCAGGACGAGTTTCGAGCATTGGCAGACCGTCATCCGCAGTTCTCATTTGTGACGACCCTGTCTCGCCCTGGACCGGGTTGGACAGGAGCCAAAGGGCGGGTGAATGGGCTCATCGAGGAACGAGTCACATCGATTGGCGATTTAGCCGTCTATCTATGCGGCAACGGGCACATGATCAAAGACGTAACGACAAGTATTCAGGCCAAGGGGCTCTGTCCTATCTATCGCGAGAAGTACTATTAATGGTCAAGGTGGACCACCTGACGGGAGCGATGTTTATCGGTGCGATGTCTGAGGCTTCGGCCCCAGCCTGGTCGTGTGCTGAAAGACGCACTTGGGGCAGGTGTAATGGATGAACCGCTCGCCGCCGACCAGTCGCTTCTTCATGGGAACCTTGCACCAGGTGCAAAGGCGATCGGGAATTTCGGTCCGGGACATGTCTAAGGAAGATTCCATGAGGATGTATTGTTTCCTGAGCATGGAGACCTTGTCAACCGATCGACGAGGGTTTCGCCGATAGAGCCGAAATTTTCTTGACCTTCACGTGCGCGGCGAAAAAATCATGGTATAGTTCACGCATGACAGTTCCTGTCCGCTCAACCCTCTTACAGAAAGGGAACAACCCTCTATGAGTACCTCGGCTAGTTCCGAGTCCACGATCTTACCGACCAACGCCCCTGCGGCGGCTGCTCGACCTGTCCAAGACATGGTGGGAAGCGGCAAGGCATGGGGACTCTGCACGGCAGTAGACCTCCACGATTGCAATCCCGATCTTATCCGTGATGCCGCCTATATCAAACGCTACGTCGTTGAGTTGTGTGAGCTCATCGATATGAAGCGCTTCGGGGAATGTCAGGTCGTCGATTTCGGCGAAGGCCCTGTGGCCGGGTATTCCATGGTGCAGTTGATCTCCACCTCATTGATCAGCGGTCATTTCGCCAACGAAACCAATCACGCCTACCTCGACATTTTCAGCTGCAAGGGCTATGATCCCACGGTCGTCGAGTCCTTTTCGAGGGAGTTCTTCGGCGCCCGGCGCAGTGTCGCGACAGCGACTCTCCGGTACTAGAGGGTTTCAACCACATGAAGATTGCTTCGGGGGCGCGATAGTGCGCCCCCGGCAGCGTTCATTGTTATTGAGGGACTACGTCTATTCATGAAAGCCAAGACCATCAGAGAAGTGCTCGATGCGCTTCCGTCAAAATTGGATAAGGATGCAGCGGAAGATGTCGAGGCGGTATACCAGTTCGATCTGCAAGGCACTCAGGGCGGCCAGTATCAACTGCTGGTGCACAACGGCACCTGTGTCGTGAAGGACGGCACCCACGCCGATCCGCATGTGACCCTGTCGATGGCCGGAGAAGATTGCATCAAGATCCTCAATGGACAGATGAGCGGCATGGCGATGGCGATGTCCGGGCGTTTGCAGATCACAGGAGATATCGGGCTGGCCATGCAGCTGAAATCCTTGTTCCCAAACGCTGTTGAGAGCTGACGAGCGTCACTCCGTGACAGGAACCTCGCCGGCCGAAGTTTGCACGTGATCTCCCGTCTGCAAATCCAGTCTTCTTGGGAACCGTTCTTCTAAAATCGCGTACAGCGTGGGGACGAGAAACAGCGTGAGGAGCGTGGAGACGCTCAAGCCTCCGACGACCGCCCGTGCCAAGGGCGCGTTGGTTTCGCCGCCGGTTCCGAGGCCGATCGCCATGGGAAGGAGGCCGAAGACCGTGGCCAGTGAAGTCATGAGAATCGGGCGCAGTCTGGTTCGCGCTGCGGTCACGACCGCACGGTGAAGTGGTTCGCCTCTACGGCGGAGCACGTTGGTGTAATCGACCAGCAGGACGCCGTTCGAGACGACGATTCCGAACATCATGATGATGCCCATCATCGATGTGGTGGACAGCGTCGTATTCGTCAGGAAGAGGATCAAGATGACACCGGGAAAGCCCATCGGCACCGAAAACATGATGATGAATGGATCGATGAGCGACTTAAATTGTGCGGCCATCACCATGTAGACCAACACGAGCGCCAGGACGATCGCAAACTGCAACCCTTGGAAGGTTTCGCGCTGCTGCTGAATTTGGCCCGCCAGCTTGATGCTGAACCCGGCCGGCAGCTGAAGATCGGCGAACGACGACTCGAGGTCATCGGCGATGTCGCCGAGCGGTCGATTGATTGGATTCGCCGTAATATGGACCACGCGCTGGAAATACTTCCGATCGACTTTCACCGGTCCGGCATTCAACTTGAGCGACGCCACGTTCTTCAGCAAGACCGGCTCACCGAGTTTGGTCGTGAGTAAAATATTCTCCAGATCAGTGAGATTCTTCCTGTGCTCCTCGGCAAGCCACGCGCTGATGAAATACTCGTTGCCGTTTTGCGGGTCCGTGTAAATGATCGGGTCGGTTTGGCCGTTTCCGTTCAATGAAAAGAGCACGGCGTTGGCGACATTGGCTTCGCTGATGCCGAGTAAGGCCGCTTTCTCTCGATCGACGGTGACGTTGACCTCCGGGTAGTTCTCTTCCCGGCTCGGTTCGATATCAGCCAGGCCGGGAATCCGCTCCATGATCTCCTTGACGCGGGCGATGACGTCCCTCGCTTTGTCGAAGTCATATCCATAAATTTCCACGTCCACGGCCTTTTGCGAGCCGAAGCTGGTAACGCGTTTGACGAGACCCCCGGGATCGAAATACATCGACACGCCGGGGAAGAGTTTGACGATCTTGGGACGCACATCGTTCATGATCTCGACCTGATTTCTGGTCCGCTTCGCCGGGTCGGCGAGGTACACTTGAATCGAAGAGGTGTGGGGGCCCGTATTGGGATTGAAAAGGGACGAGCGGCCTTGCGACAAAATCCCCGTGCTGGAGACAATCGTCTCCAGTTCGGCGGCTGGAATGTTCGCGCGAAGGACGCGCTCGACTTCCGAGACCTGCTGCTCCGTCTTTTCAACTCGTTGGCCGACGGGAGCCCGTAGGACGATGCGAAATTGGCTCTCATCGGACACCGGCAGGAATTCCGTTCCGATCATGGGAACCAACGTCAGCGATCCGAGGAAGATCAGCAGGACTGCGATGATGAAGATTCGGCGATGGCCCAGTACCCACCGTAACGAGTCTTCGTAACTCCTATCGAGGGATTCATACCGGTTACGGCTCCACTCCATCAGGTTGACAAACCAAGTCGGCATCGACCGCCAGGCCTCTTGCTCAGGTTTGAGAAATTTGTAGCAGAGCGCCGGCGTGACCGTGCGGGACACCAAAAAAGACGTGAAGAGCGCAATGGCGATCGTGACGGTCAATGGAATCAGCAGCAGACGCGCGACGCCGACGACGAAAAACATCGGGAGGAAGACCACCACCGTCGTGACGGTGGAGGCAAAGATCGGCATCGCCACCTCCCGTGCGGCGTCCAGAATGCCGGTCCACCGATTGGGATTGGCATTGAGATGGCGTTGGATATTTTCCAGTTCCACGATGGAATCATCAACGAGGCGGCCGATGCCCAGTGCGAGTCCCCCGAGCGTGAAAACATTGAGCGTCTGTCCGGTGAAATAGAGCACGATAAACGTCACCAGCATGGACAGTGGGATGGCAACGGAAACGATCAGGGTACTGGTGAGGTTGCGCAGGAAGATGAGAATCACAGCCGCTGCCAACAACGAGCCGTGGAGGGCTTGTTCAACGAGATTGTTGATGGATTGCCGAATATAGAGGGATTGATCGAACGAGATGCCGAGCTTCACTCCTTCGGGAATGCCGAACATCTTGGGGAGCGCGGCGCGCAGGGCGTCCACGACTTCGACCGTATTGGCGATCGGTTGCTTGTTCACTCGAAGAAATACCGATTTGGCTCCATCGGCATGCACGATGTTCGTTTGAATGTCGGACGAGTCCGTCACGGTCCCCACATCGCGCACGCGAACCGGGTTGCCCAGCGGATTGACTTTCACGATGACGTCTTGGATCGGCTCGACCGTCCGAAACTGATTGTTGGTGAAGACGTTGTAGTCCAGGTTGCCTGCTTTGATATCGCCTGAAGGCAAAATCAGGTTGGCGGCTTTGACGGAATTCACGACGTCGAGAATCGAAAGCCCGCGCGCGCTGAGCAGTGCCGGATCAAGGTTGATGTTGATTTGGCGGATCTTGCCCCCCTCGACGGTCGCCGCCGCGACATTGGCGATCTGTTCGATTTGTGGAGCGATGGTGTTGTATGCCAAATCGTACAGTGCGCGTTCGTCCAGCTCGTCGCTCGATACCGACACGATCGAGACGGGAATATTGGAGACGTCGAACTTGACGATAAAGGGCTGCAGAATGCCGGGTGGGAGGCTGTTCAGAATCTGTGTGATGCGCTGCATCACCTCCATTTGTCCGACGTTGATGTCTGCTCCCCAATTGAACCAGATTTGCACCGCGCCGATACCCTGCTTACTGAATGACTCGACGTGTTCGACATTGGAGGCTGAGCTGACCGCTTTTTCGATCGGGTACACGACGCTCTGTTCAATATCGAGAGGAGGCGCCCCTTTGTAAATGACCCCTACGAAGGCGACCGGGACCTGGATTTGCGGGAACAGATCAACCGGCAATCGCTGGAGGGACGTCAAGCCCAATACCACCATCGCGAGCGATAGCATCAGGATGCCGATGCGATTGCGTAATGCGAGTAAGGTCAGCCACATATCGGAGCAACGGAGTAATGATCGCTGAGTGCTGATCAGGAGGTCATCTTAAGAAATAGGGCAAAGCGTATGATGGCTCCCGTTCAGCTCTTCCCGTCAGTATTCAAGTCCGATGGCTGAGGAAGGGGTTGAGTGCGCACGGGTGTGCCGTCGTGTATTATATCTTTGCCGGAGACGATGACCTCTTCGCTGCCGGTCAGACCTTTGGTGATTTCTACGCGGTTCCCGTTACGGGCACCGATTGCAATATCTACCCGTTGGGCTTTCCCCTCCCGAACGACATAGACGTACTGCGTATCCTCCAGCCGACTGACGGCGTCGATGGGAATCTGCAACGCCTGAAGATGGGTCCCCACCATCACCTCAACCCTCGCGAACATGCCGCCTTTTAACCGGAGATCCTTGTTGGGTAAATCGACTTCCACAGTCATGGTACGCGTGGCACGATTCAGGGCTTGAACGATACGCGTGACGGTTCCCTCGAACACGTGATCTGGATACGCTTCGGCCCGAAGCTCAGCCTTTTGTCCGATCTTCACCAGCGGAATCTCTTTTTCGACGACTTCGATCAGCACCCGGACGGTATTGATGTCGTGCAGGCTCATAATGCCCCGCGACATGGTCGATGTACTTGCGGTCGCGCCGGTGACATAGGCACCGGTATCCAGATTTCGTTCCGCGATATAGCCGGAAAACGGGGCGCGGATATAGGAGTAGGTCAGATTGGTCTCCGCTTGAGCCAGTGCGACCTCCATCTGTTTGACCTGCGCGTGCAAGGATTCTTGTGCGGCGATAGCGGCATCAGAGTTGACCTGCGCGTTGTCCAAATCTTGTTGTGAAACAAATTGATCTTTGATGAGGGCTTGCATGCGATCGAGGGTCAGTTTGGCGTTGCGCACCGCGGCGTCTTGTTGTGATACTTTCGCCTTGGCCGCTGAAAGATTGGCTTTTGCCTGATCGACGGCATGTTGATAGTCCGTATGGTCGATTTCGACGAGCAACTGATTGGCCCTCACAAAATCACCCTTATCGACATGCAGTTTCGCGATGTAACCGTCGACCCGTGAAAAGACATTGACGACTTGATAGGGTGAGATGTCCGCCGTATAGGCCAGGCGAATGTCGAGATCCTGCCTCAGCGGGGATATCACTCCTACCGTGATAAGCCGTGTCTTGTTGGTGTCGGTTTTAGCGCCTGTGCTCAGACGGAAGACGACAAGAGCCGTGACGGCGAAAAAGATGATGATCCCAAGAATCACAAATGGATATCGGGATAGTTGGCTCATGTCAGTGCTGGTCGCTTACGCGCTCGGCGATTGTCGAACGAGCCCGCCAAGGAAAAGCGACACATATTCCGCCACCGTTTTTTCGTGGGTCAGGTGCATCGGCAAACCAAAGATATCGTGCAGCAGTCGATGGTGGACGATGATCCCAAAAAACGCTCTGGCCGTAAGCAATGGATCGACCGGACGGAACGCGCCGTCGTCAATGCGTCGGCGAATATAGCCGGCGAGGAGATCGTGAAAGACGCGATACTGCTTCTGAAAAAACATGTCGGACAATTCATGTCCCTCCAAGGCACTGAACAGGAGCAAGCGAAGCAATGTCGGATCCGCGCCCTTTCTGATCCGATAGCTGGCCAGCAACGTGAAGAGCCGTGCATCATCTTGCCTTTTGGCGGCTTCTTCGACTGCCTCTCGTAGCCCGGAATATTGGGCTTTTTCCGCTAGAATTGCGGTATACAGTGCATGCTTCGTCGGGAAGTGTTTGAAAAGCAGGGCCTCACTGACGCCGGCTGCCTTGGCGATTTCCTTCGTGGTCGTTCCGGTAAACCCATTGGCTGCAAAGAGCGCCGCCGCGGCACTGATCAAGCTGGCTTGTCGCTCATGACCTGATGTTCGCGAGGGGGAATGAGGTTGGGGAGACGGCTTTTTTGTCCTGTTCATGGTGAGTAAGTGGTTACTCACCAAAAGTTAGCATGTGGCTAAGTGAAAAACAAGGTCAGATGACACATCAACATGAAAGAGAAAGAGGCTCGGCGATTACATAACAGTCAGGTGATTGTCGCGTTCTATGTGATAGGGACCACATTGCCAAAACACAGCCTCCATTTCCCAGTCGCGATCACCGACAGCGAACCAACTAGGCCTGACCAACACCTTGGGAGCGGAGGAACGACTGCAGGCGACCGCCGTCGCGGAGGCTGTGTTCGTCCGGGATGACACCAAACAAATGTCCCTTTGTCCAGGCAACCGTCGCCTCTACGACGAACAAGAGATCTTCACTGTCAGCTAGATATAGGAACAATGTGAGGTCCATACCAACTTGGACAGGGGCATCTCCACGAATGCCCAATCCACCATCAGACAGGTCTACCACCGTACCGTCTCCAATCAAAACATCTTCTTCTGTGATTCCAGAATACATCAGGCCGAAGGACACGCTGGTCCTTGTCATTCTTCGGCGTTCGATCGAGCCATGGGAGTGATGGGCTTTTGAGCCGCTTATGTGTTTCATCTGTCTCATAGTCACCCTCCTCCTGTTGGGACTTCGTTATGGATGAAAGCTACCGCTGAGCACCGACCTTGCCTTCCCCCTAGGGGAGGGGTACCCGTCCATCCGGAAGTGGGGTGAGATATGAGCAGTCAATCAACAAGTCGGTATCAATTCGAAAGACACGCGTGACGATGAAACAGTTTACGAGTGGCTTGGACCCGATGTGCCGTTTGAACGCGCTATGGAGTAGGAGAAACCGACAGGGTGTAGTGGAGGCGGGACTATATAAGTCGGAATCGTGTTCGTTGATCACTCACGGTGGTGTGGGAGATGCTCTTCCAGATGAACGCTTGCAGCCGTTTTCGGTGGTCGCGACTCAGGTCCATAAATCGGACGGAAAACTGGCAACCTGAGACCCATACAACATGCGCCGATTTGATCGAGAATTGCGGTAACCCATCGGGCAGGGCAATGATAAGGGTCAGTAGTGTCCCACGCGTGACGGGGCGGTCACTGATAACATGGCATCCGGAAACTGATATGTTCTTGGTGAGCCCTTCGCCTTGGTGCGGCTGTGTTGGGACCTCACCGACGTAACGCACTCGACACGTGACAGCGACGCGTTCGGCGTAACGGCTGTCCAGTGGCACGTAGGATTTTCGACTATTCATCTTAGGCCTCGTCATCATAACCGCGTTCAGGATATTTTCCTAATCAATTCAATAATCGGGATGGATGCCGGAAAGCCAGCGTATAGAAATGGAAATTCTGGGACAGCATGGAACATCCGATGCCAGTCAAAAGGCTGTGGAGGAAGTGCCGTCGGCCAGTTTTTCAGCAAGTGTCCGACTTTCAAAGAAGATGATCCCGCGATCGATCCCGCTCTCGAATCGCAACGTCACTTCAGTGAGAAGACCATGCCACGCATAGACCTTGACCGGCCCGACGGCGATCTGTCCCGGCGTTCGATCGAGTGGGCCATATATTGCTTGAAGATAGGTCAGGATTCCGTCATGGGTATCTTTGCCGCTGTAACGAACCGTGACTCGACCGAACTTCTTCTCAAACGTGGTAAATCGTATGGAATCGACCGGTGTCGCGCCAAGCGAGGGACTTCGTTCTCTCCGCTCGTAAATCTGTACGCGACCTGCATCCTCGACCTTCACGAAGTGCTCCGTCTCGGACAAGATTGTCCCCCAGGAGATGTCTTCGAATCCATTGGGATCGTTCACGATGGGGACCCCCAATGCTGTAGGCACCGATCCCAACAGACAGAACAGCATTACTGTGATGGGCATGACCCGCTCGGAAAGATGCCTGTCCATTGACCTACTCTGCGGAATCGGTAATGTCGTCGTTGAACCGCGGCGCGAGTGTGCGACTATCGATAAAGATGTAGCCACGTTCCGTACCGGCTTGGTACGTCAAATTGATTTCGGTGTCCGAACCACGCCAGTTGTATTGTTGAGTGAGTCCACGCGCCATTTGTCCAGGAACCCGCTCCAGTCTTCCAAAACGGGTTTCCAAGAAGTCCAGCACTTGCCTATGGACGTGGTTCCCTTGATACCGAATCGTGACTCGCGCGAATTGGTCATCCACCGAAATATAGAGGATACTGGTCATCTCGATTCCGGCAAAGGATGCCGGCGCTGCCTTTGGAAAATACTCGACGATATGCGGGCTTGTCCGGATTGTTTCCAGGTCCTGGCGGGAAGACAAAGAAGCTCCCCAAGGAATATCCCGAAATCCTTTCGGGTCGTTGATCATGGGAACAGCCCATGTCGTACCGGCACCGATCATGGCCGTGAGCATCACAACTAACGGCCACGTGCGGGTTGCTAGGCGGGGGGGACAGTTCATGTGCGCTGATGCATTGGAGAGCACATCGGGTGCACTCACGCTAGCATGCTGCTGGAGCGAACACAACCGCCGATCGTCCTTGAGAAGGCGCCGAGGCGTATTTTATAATGCGCCGGCTTTCGCAGGCGTGTGCCCGTGACTTCTGGGAGGGAGCGCTCGGTGATCGAGAGTGACGTGTTCGTACAGGCTCTGCAGGACATGGGAGTAAATTTTTTCACCGGTGTGCCGGATTCGATTCTGGGAGGAATTATCGCGGAGTTGATGACCCGCCGGCTCTATGTCCCTGCGGTCCGGGAGGATGAGGCGGTCGGCATGGCTGCAGGCGCATACATGGCGGGGAGAACTCCGGCTGTGTTAATGCAAAACTCAGGGCTCGGCACCTCCCTGAACGCGCTCATTTCCCTTAATCTGATTTATCAACAACCCTGTGTGCTGATTGTGTCATGGCGGGGCCAGGGGGGGAAGGACGCTCCAGAGCATCTGGTGATGGGAGAAGTGATGCCGCAATTGCTCGATACAGTCAAGATTCCACACCGTACCTTGACGGAACACACAGCGATCGAAGATTTTAGATGGGTTGCGGCGACGTTTATGACTCAGCGGATTCCGGTCGCGCTTTTCATTACGAAGGGTGTGGTGAAGGGGTTGCACCCATGAGGCCCGAACAAGGCACCTTGGTCAGTCGTGCGCAGGCCATGGCCGCCTTGCTGGAGTTGCTGACGAATCAGCCGGTCATTATCTGCAACGGGTTTCCCTCTCGGGAGGCTCACAAGATCGCGGATCGGCCCACTCATTTCTACATGATCGGTTCTATGGGCAATGCGCCGGCTATCGCACTTGGGGTGGCACTCGCAAAGCCGAATAAACAAGTCGTCACCTTTGACGGCGACGGAAATGTCTTAATGGGCATGGGCACACTCGCGACTGTCGGGGCGTTGAAGCCGAAGAACTTCATTCACGTGGTCTTTGACAATGAAGTGTACGGCACGACCGGGAATCAGCCCACCATCTCCAATGTGGTGCCGCTGGAAAAAGTGGCGAAGGCGGCAGGTTATGTCAATGTCGAGCGGGTCCTCGATCGTGATGATCTGGTCTACGAATTCAAGGACATGCTGAAGAAGGATGGGCCCAGCATGCTGCTCATCAAGGTCAATGAATTTGCGGAGGATGCAGGCCGTGTCGTGCACGATCCGCCGGACATTACTCGCCGGTTTATGAAGGCGATCGAGGGGTAGTAGACGCGACGCGCTTGTACGCGCTGTACGTGCACGACTCGCGCAAGACGCAGTCTCTGTAAGAGGAAGGGTCGAAGAATGGTTCTCCTGAATCCTGGGCCGGTGAACGTTTCTGAGCGCGTTCGGCAGGCGCTGCTCAGGCCCGATATCTGTCATCGCGAAGCCGAATTTTCAGAACTGCTCCACCGTATCCAAGCCAAGCTGCTCAAGGCTTTCGTCCCAGGGGCTGAATCCGAGTACGTCGCTGTCGTCATGACGGGGTCGGGAACGGCTGCCGTCGAAGCGGCTTTAATGTCGTCGATCCCGCACGGCCGTCGTATGCTTGTCCTGAACAACGGTGTCTATGGCGAGCGGATATCTCAGATCATCGGGCTTCATCGCCTCGGTGTGAGCGAGTTGAAGTATGACTGGACGGCTCGGCCGGATCCTGAACGGCTGCTGCTTGCCTTACGGCAGCACCAGGAAGTGCACGTTGTCGGCATGGTGCATCACGAAACGACGACCGGACTTCTCAACCCCGTCCACGAGATCGCCGAAATTGTCGATAATCAGAATCGCGTGTTTGTGCTCGATGCGGTGAGTGCGTTGGCCGGCGAGACGCTCGACATCGCCAAATCGCACATCTACATGGTGGTGGGGACGGCCGGCAAATGCATTCAGGGATTCCCGGGCGTGTCCTTTGTGCTGGTGCGGAAGGGCTTCGTCGAAAAAATGCGGTCATATCCGAAGCGGTCTTGGTATCTCCATCTGACGCATTATATTGACAACGACGGCCAAGGCACGATTCCGTTCACCCCGGCGGTACAAGTGTATTATGCGTTCGACGAAGCGCTGAATGAATTGCTCGAAGAAGGTGTGCCGAATCGCATCCAGCGGTACAGGAAGATGGCGACCATGATCCGCGAGCGCATGACCAAGCTTGGTGTGAAAGCTCTTCTTCCGGTGGACCGACAATCGAATACCATTACGGCGTTTCATCTGCCCGAAGGCGTTTCATACCAGTCGTTGCACGATCGCCTCAAGCAGCAGGGTTATGTGATCTACGCCGGGCAAGGCAACTTAGAAAACAAGATTTTCCGTGTCGCTAATATGGGAGCGTTGACTGAGGCGCAGTTTGGCGGGTTTCTCGATGCCTTCGAACAGGCGTGCAAGGCAGCATGAAGGCGATCATTCTGGCAGCGGGAGTCGGGAAACGGCTGTGGCAAGTCACGCAACATCGCCCCAAGTGCCTGATTGAGATCGGTGGACGGTCGCTCCTGCATCGCTATCTGGAGGCACTGGCCGGTGTCGGGGTCCGGCGGGCGGAGATCGTCGTCGGATACAAGCAGGAGATGATTCGTGCTGCGGTCGAACACGATTCGTGCGGGGTCGGCGTCACCTTTCTGGTCAATGAGCAGTTTCACAGGGGCAGTATTTCCTCCCTGTGGATTGCGCGAACCGCGCTCGACGACGATACCATCGTGATGGATGCCGATGTGCTCTTTCACCGGGAGATCCTCCGGCGTCTGGTGTCGTCGCCCTTCGAGAATGCGCTGTTGATGGATGAGACGGTCAAGCAGACCGGAGAGGAATGCATGGTGGTTGTGGCGGGTGGTCGGGTGATTGCGCTGACCAAGAGAATGCCGGAACAGTACGACTATGCCGGCGAAGGCGTGGGATTTCTCCGGGTTCGGCATGCCGACACGCCTCGGGTCGTTTCCTCGCTCCAGAGCTACATCGATCGAGGTGCGTGGGATATGGAATACGAAGACGCGCTGCTACCGTACTTTCAGGACGTGAGAGTCGGCCATGAAAAGATCGGAGGCTTGCCCTGGACCGAGATCGATTTCATCGAAGATGTGAAAAAAGCTGAGTTGGAAGTTTTGCCAAAATTGTGAGAAAGTCTTCACCATGAGATGTTCGATGCAGAAGGGACCTGCATCGTGGATCGATGACTGGCGCGTTCGATTGCATGTGGAATCATGAGTAAGAGTATTCTTCAGCGCAGAGCCGAGATCCACGGGTTGGCGACCGCGATCCTCCTGCCTTCCGTCGGGGTCTTTGGCGGATCGGCCGGGCCTGAGGTCGGTGAAGTCGGACCTCTGACGAGCGTCGTGGGAATTGGGCTCTTTCAACGCACCGTGCTCACGTTGCAACGGGCGGGGATTCGCCAATTGATCGTCCTCTCCGGTTCCGAAGAGGAACAGCTGAAACAGGCATTGGGGAGAGGGCCGCGCGTGACGATTCCTGTCCGGTGGATGCCGATCCGAGAGTTTCCACTGGATGACCCTCGGACATGGGAAGCGTTGGCGGCAGAAGTGCACGGCTTTGCGTTGGTCGCGAGCGTCAATAGCGTGTTTTCGCGCGGATTGATCGAACAATTGCGCCGCGACGTGCGGGAAGGGCAGGCGATCGTGGTCGCCCAGCCTAGACAGGGGGTACCGTTGAAAGTACCGCCCGGTCGCTCGAAGACTTTTGCATCGACTCGTCTGGACGATCCGAGTCTACGGGTCGCTGAGCTGGTTGTCGTACCGGCGACTCTCATGAACGCCGGGAATCCCGTGGTTAATGAGAAAGGAAGCCCTCCAATCCGTCAGTGGATCGAGCGGGCGGCAGCGGACGGTCGTGTGCGTGTCGTCGCGACTGAAGAGAAGCGGGGTACCTGGTATCAGAATGTCCGAACCTTGTCTGATGTGGAGTCGGCCGAAAAGAAGCTGTTCAATTCGCTCAAGGGGGAATTTGAAGGGTTCGTCGATCGGTACTTCAATCGGAAACTCTCCCGTTGGTTCACGCGCCTGTTTCTCGCCGCAGGGCTCGCACCTAATTCCATCACCGTTCTCGCCGGATTGATCGGTCTGGTCGCCGCGGCGGGATTTGGGCTGGGAACATACACCGCCGGTATTGTGGCGGCGGTGTTGTTTCAATTGGCCGCCGTCATCGATTGCTGCGATGGTGAGGTCGCGCGATTGACTTTTACCGAATCGCCCCTCGGCGCCTGGCTGGATATTGTCCTGGACAACATCGTTCACATGGCGATTTTTGCGGGTATCGCCGTAGGGCTGTATACGACGCAGATCGGGCGAGAGGATGACTGGATTCCACTCATGCTCGGCGTTGCGGCGGTCTTGGGCAATGGGATCTCATTGTTGCTGGTCGAGAAGGCGCAAAAGATCAAAGCAGTCAGCGGATGGAGCACTCCCGATCATGCGGCTTGGGCGGATGTCATGCTGAAAAATGTCGCCAGCCGCGATTTCTCGGCGGCCTTGCTGGGGTTTGCGTTGTTCGATCAACTCTATTGGTTTCTTCTCTTTGCGGCAGCCGGCTCCTTACTATTTGCCGGCGCCATGGTCTGGGTCATCCGCCCGTCTGCCGTCTCGTCTCCTCGACCATAATGCCGCGTTCGCCATCCGACTAACGTGTTGCGCTATATCCTACTCGCCCTTGGCCTCATCGTCCTGAGCCTTCTTGTCTGGCATATTGGCCCCGCCAATATCTACGAAGCCGCGACACGACTCGGTCCGGCATCGTTGCTCGCCGTCCTGATCCCGTCTTTCATGATGTATTCCGTCGAAGCCTATGGGTGGAAAGTGGTGTTGGGGCGGGCGGCGCAAGGGGTTCCGTTTTGGCGACTGCTGACGATTCGGACCGCCGGTGAGGTGGTGAATATGACCACTCCGACGGCCTATCTGGGGGGCGAACCGCTGAAGGCCTATCTGCTCAAAAAGTATGACGTTCCCATGACAGAAGGGGCCGCTTCAGTCGTGATTGCCAAGACGACGATGACGATTGCCGAAGTGTTTTATATCCTCATGGGAATCGCCTTGGCCTTTTGGATTCTCGGTGCCGGGAGTTCGGCCGGGCAGACGATCACGGCGGCGCTGTTGAGTGTCGGCCTGTTGGTGTGTTCAATCGCAGGGTTCGTATTCATCCAACACCGGGGACTCTTTGCGTCGATCTTATCGCTTGTTAAGAAACTTGGATTGCGAATCAAGAGCCTGGAAGCAGAGGAAGAGCACTTGCGCTCGATCGACCAGACGATTCGGAATTTCTACAGCCATCATCAAAAGGCCTTTTATGCGTCGATGGGGGTGTACTTTTTGGGCTGGATGGCTGAATCGTTGGAGGTGTTCGGGATCATTTACTTACTCGGCGGTTCAGTGAGTGTCTTGTCCGCTCTCTCCATAGGGGCGCTCGCGGTATTTATCAAGGGCGGATCCTTCTTTATCCCCGGCAGTTTGGGTGCCCAGGATGCCGGCAATCTTCTGTTACTCCAAGCGTTCGGCTACAGTGACGTGACGGGAATCACCTTCGCATTGCTGCGACGGTTCCGCGAACTCGTCTGGATCGGCATCGGACTCTTGTGCTTGGCGATGGTAGGAAAAGGCAGAATTCCTCAGGATCAGGAGGTGGAAAACCCTTCCTGAGCAATGGTCCGGAGCCGTTCGAGCATGCGGTCCCACACAAAGCCGTGCAACCGAAAATCCGCCGCCCGCTCCACTTTGTGAAACTGAAGACCTATTCGATTACCCTGGACCCATCGGACCTCGGCCTCGTCAACCGGTAGAGACTGTGTTTGATCCGGCAGGATCAGCCGCACTTGGAGCGTCGTCTTTTCCGGTACGGTATCGGTACATTCAATTGTGCAGCCGAACACTGTGAGGTTTACGACTTTCCCTTCAGCAATCATCTCTGCGTCGGAAAACATCACCGGGTACTGCACGGCAAGCGGCACTCGGTAGTGGTGACGTTGATAGGTGCGTGTGGCTTCCACGGTTGCCCAGTTTAGTCGGCCTTCTACCGGTGAGTGAATCCCCCTTTCGTGGGGACGACTCCGAGTCATCAAATTGGATTGCCTGCTGCCAGAAGAGTGGGCAGGGCACGTTTAGGCGGAATCGTGTCAGACGGAATAGTGTCTGGCAAGGTGATAACGCTGGAACTGCAAGACATATTTGATCAGCAATTCCCGGTTCTGTGTGGTCATCCGAATGAAGCGGGCGTGGAGACGATAGGTGTTGCCTGGATAGGCGATGGGAACCAGCCGCAACACTTCGATGGGGGACTTGAAGAGCACCTGGTCAGGAAGGAGCAGGCTGCACGTGAGAATCTCGCCGGCCTGGTGGAGTGTCTCGACCACCACCCCGATGCCGCCCCCGCTCAGATTGACGGATTTCTCGGTGAACTCCCCTTCAGTGTCGTCCGTCTCAGGCTGAAGGCGAATGGGCAGCGTGACGTTGATCCGGTAATATTCTCGGCGGTCTTGCCCATTAGGCGAAGGAGTAGGGGTATCTGAGGACATGATGAAGAGAAGTATAGCAAAAATTGGGACGATTTGAGGAGCGGCGAGGTGAAAGTTTATGCGAGGGCCTCTCGCGCGTGACGGTGGCTGGGTCTTAACGACAGCGATGCGGTTATAGAGCGGGAAATGACCTAGGTTGAGAAAGTTGGCGCTTCAGTCATATGGAATTCATCGTCTGATATCAGCGTCGCAGGTGTCTGAGATTGGGCAATCTCGTCTTTCCGTTGAATAGGTAGTTGCCCAGTATGCCGTATAGATTGTAATCCACGAACAACGGGCGATCGGCCAGAAGAAACGGTGAGGTTGCTAGCATGCTGTCGATCGGCTTCAAAAGTTCTGCAAACTGAGTGCACAGATACCGTCGGTGGGTGGTCCATTCTCGGACGCATCCTCTTCCGAATTTCCGCTCCTTGTGGCGAATGAGCATCGTCCGTTCGATGAGAGGGCGGGTTGGGATCACATAGGTATCGTTCACCTTGAATCCCACCGACTCCAAATCGTTTTCGATATAGCGGGAGAGAATCAGCTGCAGCCCATCGAGGTCTTTGGGAAAGAGGTTAAGCTGATAGCGCCGATTCACGTAATGCGCAACTTCCTGCCCGAAGTCCGTTCGGTCACAGATGCTCCGTTTCCCATCAATCACGCAGGGCACCGTATGCCCCTGTCCCTTTGTCGCTTTAATGATCGGAGCCCGCTCATGGTAGGCGATGTTGTGGAGCCGAAACCGAATACGATGGCGTGTCAGGATGTGCCTGATCGTGATGCAGAAGGGGGACCAGGGAAACTGAATGAGGGTGAGCATGAGAGTCTATATGACCCAGGCGGAGCGAAACCGCAAGCGCCGATACGCGTGGTAGTTGCCTTCATCACTAGTGCTGTCAATCCAACAGAAAAGTGAACGGACGGCGGCCTATTGTGCGGTTGCTATGGTTAATAAGAACGACTGGCCAGCGTTTGATTTACAAGCGCGTAATGGGTTGTTAGGATGCCGCGCATGAAGGCGGCGGTAAATCTGCTCTGGGTGCTGCTCTCGCTCCTCGGCGCTTTGGCGCTTGCTCACGTGACGGGCGCCATTAATCCCCATGAAAAAGTAAACGGTCTCTGGCTGGTTGTGGCGGCGGCTTGTATCTATGTGCTGGCCTATCGGTTCTATGGCCGGTGGCTGGCCACGCAAGTTATCGCACTGAACAATCAGCACATCACGCCGCCGGTACGGTTGAACGACGGCGTTCAGTACTCGCGTGGGTTCGGGAAGAATGCAAAGGGTGGGGCCAATCGTTATGGTGTGAACATTTCCTGTAGGACTGCGTGGACGGCAGCAAGGGCTCCGGGCGTGACACGGCCAAGCCGCTTGATGAGGCGTTCGCTATCAACGGTGCGCAACTGATCTATGGCCACAAATCCGGAACGGTCGCGGAAACGACATCTCACTCGCCAGGGGTAGCCTTGCCCTCCGGTAGTCATTGGCGCGACGATCACGGTCCGCAGGTGCTGATTTAATTCATCGGGAGAGATGACCAGGCAAGGCCTCGTTTTTCTGATTTCACTGCCTCGGGTTGGATCAAGGTCAATCAGATAGACTTCACCGCGTGCCGGGGGCGCGTGCTCTAGCGCCACTTCCAGTCTTCCTTATCGAATCGCGTAGCAGTCGGCGGGTCGAGGAGGCTGTCTTCTCCTTGCGCTCGCATGCGTCGGGCGGCATCAGCCCAGCCTGCGCGTGGTTGTGCCGATTTGGAGATCAGAATGCGGCCCGGTTCTGCTTGGAGCACGACTTCATCCTCAAGCTGGGCTTCCTGAAGCAAGGTCTTAGGGAGCCGAATTCCCTTTGAGTTGCCGATACGGACGATGTGGGCTTTCATGTCATCCTCCAGCTATGAGGATACATTGTAATCACATCCCGTATCGAAGGCAACTCACTGACGAACTCTGGATTTACAAGCACGTAATGGGTTGTTAGGATGCCGCGCATGAAGGCGGCGGTAAATCTGCTCTGGGTGCTGCTCTCGCTCCTCGGCGCCTTGGCGCTTGCTCATGTGACGGGCGCCATCAATCCCCATGAAAAGGTCAATGGTCTCTGGCTGGTCGTGGCGGCTGCCTGCATGTATGTGCTGGCCTATCGGTTCTATGGACGGTGGCTGGCCACGCAAGTTATCGTACTGAACAATCAGCACGTCACGCCGGCGGTGCGGTTAAACGACGGCGTCAATTTTCATCCCACGAATAAGGTCGTGCTCTTCGGCCATCACTTTGCGGCCATCGCCGGAGCCGGGCCGCTCCTTGGTCCGGTGTTGGCGGCACAATTTGGATTCATGCCCGGTTTTCTGTGGCTCGTGATCGGTGCCGTGCTTGCGGGGGCAGTGCAGGATTTCATCATTCTGGTTGCCTCCATGCGACGAAACGGCCGCTCCTTGCCCGAGATCGCGCACGATGAACTCGGCTCGCTCACCGGCACGGCGACGGCGATCGCGGTGCTCTTTATTGTGGTGGTGGCACTGGCAGGGTTGGGCTTCGCGGTCGTGAATGCGCTGTACCATAATGCCTGGGGAACCTTTACGATTGCGATGACGATTCCGATCGGCTTCCTCATGGGCTTCTATCTCCAGAAGTTTCGTGCCGGCGCCGTGGCCGAAGTGTCGATCATCGGTGTCGTACTTTTAATTGCAGCGGTACTGTTCGGTCGCGTTGTTGCGCAGTCGTCCTACGCCTGGCTCTTCGAGTTCGACAAGCCCGCGCTGATCTGGCTGCTCGCCGGGTATGGATTTCTGGCCTCGGTATTGCCGGGCTGGATGTTGCTGGTGCCGCGCGGCTATCTTTCCACATTTATGAAGCTTGGCGTCGTGTTTCTGCTGGGGGTTGGTGTCATCCTCATGGCGCCGACGATTGAGATGCCGCGTGTGACGAGTTTTGCCGCCGGTGGTGGCCCGATTATTCCCGGTACCCTCTTCCCCTTTCTCTTCATCACGATTGCGTGCGGGGCTATCTCGGGCTTCCACTCGTTGGTCTCTTCCGGCACGACGCCCAAAATGATTGAGCAGGAATCTCAAGCGGTGGTGGGGTATGCGGCAATGTTGCTGGAAAGCTTTGTGGGAGTGATGGCACTGATCGCGGCTTCAGTGCTGATTCCCGGCGACTACTTGGCGATCAACACAACCTTAAGCACCGATGCGCTGGCGGCGATGGGGTTTGCTCCATCGCGGATTGCCGAGCTGTCACAGTTGGTCGAAGTCGATGTGGCTGGACGTCCCGGCGGGGCGGTCTCTTTGGCGGTCGGCATGGCGTCTATTTTTTCGGCGCTGCCCGGGATGTCGGGTCTCATGGCCTATTGGTATCAGTTCGCGTTGGTGTTCGAAGCGCTTTTCATTCTGACAACAATTGATACGGGAACACGCGTGGCTCGTTATCTCATCCAGGAAATGGCAGGCAAGGTCTATGCGCCCTTTCGCCGGATGAACTGGGTGCCCGGTGTGATGGTGAGCAGCGGCTTAGTCGTGGGAGCGTGGGCGTATTTGATCGGGACGGGCAGCATTTCAACCATTTGGCCGATGTTCGGCGCGGCAAACCAGCTGCTGGGGATGTTGGCGCTCTGCATCGGGACGACCGTGCTGATCAAAATGTGGAAGTCGCCCTATCTCTGGGTCACGGCGCTGCCGATGCTGTTCGTGGGCATGATTACCTTGACGGGTTCTTATGAAATGTTTTGGATGTTCCTGAAGAAAGCGGCGAAGTTGGCGGCCGGGCAGGCCTTCGCGCTCTATCTGGATGCCGTGCTGGTGGCACTGGTGGCGGTGCTGGGTGTAATCGTGCTGGGCGATAGTCTGAGGCAGTGGTACGGCTATGTCGTGCTGAAAAAGCCGTTTACAAGCAGCGAGGTGGTGGTGTCGGCGGGTGGAGGATCAGCAGGACGGATGCAGACGGCAATTCGTTGTGATGGGGAAAAGGGCTTTAAGCTTCCGCACGGCACCGGGTGCTGTTAGGGCGCCCTGGTCAATCACTAGCGCTCGCGCACCGCGTGTGAAGGGAAAAGGAGCAGCCTGGTCGTCCTCTTGCTCCCCGAACGCGCACATCTGCTTATGGGATTTGGGCACTGGATGCGAACGATGTGCTCGTTCAATGCGCGCATTGGAGGAGCAACCAGGCCGCTCCTATGCATACATGAAGAGTAAAGAAGGAGGCTATCGTGGCTGATCAGTTCTCATTTGACGTCGTGTCGGAAGTGCATATGCAGGAGCTGAAGAACGCGCTGGATCAGGCGACGAAAGAAATCAAGCAGCGGTTCGATTTCAAGGACTCGAGAACCGAGATCACGCTGAAAGAGAAGGAAAAGGAATTGGTCGTGGTCTCGGACGACGAGTACAAGCTGAAGGCGGTGCAGGAGATCATCAAGGCCAAGTGCGTGAAACGCGGGGTATCGCTCAAGGCCTTCACTCAAGGCGCGGTCGAGCCGGCGTTGAGCGGGACGGTGCGACAAACGGCCAAGATTCAGAGTGGGCTCGCACCGGATAAAGCCAAGGAAATCACCAAAGCGGTCAAGGATTCGAAGTTGAAGGTTCAAGCACAGATTCAGGGCGAGCAAGTGCGGGTGCTGAGCAAGAGCAAGGATGAACTGCAGTCGGCGATTGCCTTTTTGAAGGGCAGGGAGTTTGAGATCGATCTGCAGTTTACCAACTATCGCTAGGCGGCGTGCAAACCCTCATGCGAAACCTCGTTGTGGTTCTCGTTCTTGCGGCCGCTCTCGCCGGTTGCGGTCGCAGTGACGCGATCGTCGTCATCCAGCTCCACCCCCAAAACCCCGATATTATCTATGTCGCCACGAACGACTACATCTATAAGTCCCGCGATGGCGGACAGACGTGGGCGAATTTGTCTCAGGGAATGAGTTATTCCCGCGTGATCGCCATGGCGATCGATCCGGCGTATCCCGCGACGGTCTATGCGGGCACCAAGGGTGATGCCGTCTATAAGAGCCATGATGGCGGGCAGCGCTGGACATCGATGCGCACCGGACTTGATGATGCGACGATCACGTCTGTGGTGAATCAATTTCTTTTCGATCCCGCCGATGCGCAACATATCTTTCTTGCCACCACGATGGGAGTGTTCGAAACCAGGAACGGGGGCGAACAATGGAAAAAGAAAATGGAAGGCATGAAGGAAGTGCTGATGGTCGTGACGCTGGGCATGGATCCCACCAGACCCGCTATTTTGTATGCGGGAACCAGCGGCGGTGTGTACAAGTCAATCGACCAGGGCGGTCATTGGGAGAAAGTGAATAATGGACTGGTGCCGCCCGACATGCTGAAAACGTCGCGGGCATTGAACGTCACGTCGATTCTGGTCGATCCGTCCGAGCCTGATACGGTTTACGCCGCCACGCTGGCAGGGCTGTACAAAACAACCGATGCGGCCAAGGCGTGGAAGCGGATCGGGGAGTCGCTTGCCGATCAGATGATTGTTGGGATGGTGCTCGATCGCGCGCGTCGAGGTGTGATCTACATTACGGGACGGGACGGAGTGCATCAGAGTGAGGATGGCGGCTTGACGTGGAAGGCGATTAATAGCGGATTCGCAACCACCAACGTTCGAACAATCGCGCAAAGTGCAACGGATCCGAAAGTGTTCTATGCCGGGACCAACGGCAGCGGGCTCTATCGCAGCAAGGACGCGGGGGACACCTGGGAGCTAATGCCGGTGGTGGGAGGGAAGCCGTAAAGACAGAACTACCGCCGCCTGTTGTTTAGATCGGAATCTCCAATCGAGGCGCCGACTCCGCGTCGTGGAACGGTCGAGGTCCCTGCGTAATTTTGCGATTTATCGACCTCGAAACCGGTGCTGTTGGGAACGACCGTATCCTGAATATCCGTTCCCGGCCGGTGCGGAAGATTGCTGTCGTGAATATCATTGCCTCGACGCGGTCGAAGTGATTCACTGACTCTGCTGTACGGGGAAACGGCAGAGTTGATGTCTGCCCCGAACTGGGCATTCAACTTGGTGTCCTCGATGTCCCCTCCGATTCGTGAGCGCAGGGTCGTGTCTTGAATGTCCATTCCTGTCGGAGCCGATGACGGCGGTTTCTTGGCCTGAAACTCTCTCCTGATCGCGTCTTCTTCCTCTTGGATTTGCACTTTGGCCCGGCCGCTGCTTTCATAGTCGATCCCGCTGAGGCCCTCTTGTGCCTCGTTCAAAGTGTCCAAGCGCGTCTTGAGTCGAAACAGGTCCTCACGCGCGCGTGCAACTGTCCCGACAATTTCGCCGAGCGTGAATTGGCGAGCGAACGTTCCAAGCTTGGGAGCCACGCCAGGACCACCGCCGAGCCCTCCATTACCCGTGCCATTTCCGGGGCCGGCGACAGTGGCCCCTTGGCCCTTTCCAAACCCTGTCGAATTGTAGATACCCTTTTGCTGAACGGCTTGTAGGATGTGGTTCGCTTCATCGATCAAGTCAACGATGTGTTCCGGCGCATCGTTGCCCGTCATGCAGCAGGAGAGGAACGTTCGATAGCGGTCTGAAAATTTCGACGCGGCATTCTGCAATTCAACGATTTTTATGGGATCGCGTTCCGGAAGATCGAAGCCGCGCTTTCGCGCGCTTTCTCGAAAGGCCGCTACTGTCTCCTGGTCGTACAGCGGTTGACAGTCTGAGCTTTGCTTCGTTGAAATTTGTTGGTCGGATGTCTTGCCCGAGCACCAATAGACGGGAGCCGGCTGGTTGAGAGGATTGTCGGGATTGAAGTCCTTCGCCCCAGTGTGCTCAAGACCAGAGAGCAAGAAAATGAAACAGAAGAGGCTTGCACGAGGGACCGTTGGACGTACCGTATACATGAAAGCATTTTCTAACTCAAGTCCTTGGAAGTCAACGAAACCCCAAGAGTTGGAGGGTTGAAAAGATTTCGGCTTTCGAAAAGACCCTTCGCAACTGCTCTGCAAGGGCAAAATGATCGAAGATTGCCGCTCTCGTAACTACTCGATACCTCCCGATCCCCTGGCTGACGATTATCCCGTTGACAAAGTATCTTCATGTGTGCCACAATCTCCCACAGGTCAGGACAGGGGAGGCATATATGGCTAAGAAACAAAGCATTTTTGAAGTCGTTTCCAGGTTCAACTCCGAAGAAAAGTGCATTAAGCACCTAGAGCGCATCCGGTGGCCGAAGGGCCTGGAATGCCCCCACTGTCAGAGCAAGCGCATCATGACCTTCACTGCCGAAGGCAAGACTGGCAAAGAACGGCACCTGTACGAGTGCCTTGCCTGCCGGTATCAATATTCCGTGACTGTTGGGACCATCTTCCATGATTCGCACCTGCCCCTCGTGAAATGGTTCCTGGCGATCTACATGATCTGCTCGGCCAAGAAGGGCATGGCCGCTACCCAATTGCAGCGGGAATTGGAAATTGGGAGCTATAAGACTGCTTGGTATATGGCCCATCGGATTCGCCTCGCTATGCAGGATGACCCCCAGTTTTGTCGGAAGTATTCGGGGATTGTTGAGATTGACGAGACTTACATCGGTGGCAAAAGTAAAGGTCCACGTCAGCCCGCACTCTCCAATAAAGTTCCTGTAGTGGGCATAAAAGAGCGGACTTCAGGAAAGATCCGATTGAAAGCCATACATGACGCATCAAAGCGCACCCTCGCCGATTTCATTCGGAAGAATGTTGAGCCAGGATCGGAGATGCATACCGATGAGTTTAAGTCCTATCTCTGGCTGGATAGTTCTGAATTTGCCCATAAGACCGTGAACCATTCTCAAACCTACGTCAGCCCTGACGGAGTGCATGTGAACGGCGTTGAAAACGTATGGTCCTTGGTCAAGCGGGGGATTATGGGCGTGTTTCATAGAGTCTCCGACAAGTACCTTCCGCTCTACCTGGATGAGTTCTCATTCCGTTTCAATAACCGTGATGCCTTCGCCATGATGGACCGTGTGTTAGCGACGTGTAGCTAGAAGTAAGAACATCAAGGAACGCTGTTTTAAGAGAAAGCCTAAGCAAATAGGACTCCCGTTTACCCGCGATTCTTTGAAAAAAGATCGCGCATAAATGTTTCAGTATGGTCAATAATATTCTTGGATCTACGCTCATCATAAGTATCTCGCCCATGCTGGCAGTGATTTCTCCATGCATCTCTTACCAACTCAAAATGAGAAATAGTCTCGTTAATTTTCTGGATCTTTGCGTCTAGCGCAGCGGTCTTCGGATTGGATTTCAATTTATTAATATGTGCCCTAGCAGCGCCAAATATGTCTTCCCAGTTCGAGAATAGTAACTCTCGTTGCTGTTTTCCCCCGCCTGTCCATTTTATGCCAAGCCTCCTTGCCCATTTTCGCAACGCCTCTTCCAGGGCAAGCATAAGATGATGCACACAGGCATCCCACCGCTCTAATGCGAAGCATCGCGCAGCCTCGGCTATTTGATAGGTAGATCTTGGGCACGCCCGAGCGACTGATTCACCAAAAATAGGTCTATCTTCCAGCGAATACCATTCCCGCTTATCCTCTGAAAGCATGAGAAAAAGCCGAGAGTTAAACTCATCAATAATATCCACCAACAAATCATGGATTAGCGTTGCATGAGTCTTAAGGTCATGCTTAAAATCAAGGCTCCTCTTGCAGTCTGTTTCGATCGTCTTTGTTAATCGATTAATTTTGCGAGTAATGCGATCCAGATGAAGATTTACACACTGCTCTCGTAACCTGCCTAAGATCTTAGAATTCATCTCACGCCAATCATCAGGATCTTGATGAAAATCCTGAGACATATTCTCAATCATATTCAGGCCAGCTGAGACTTCTACAAAAAAAGCCGCGTTTAGTTCCAGCATATCCAGCAGGCTCCAGATGGGCTTGTGGGGTGTCATTCAACACCCCCTATCCACAGGGCCTGCACCCTGCAACTTATTGAGGACTTTGTCAAGGGGATAGGCGTGGATATAATCATGTGAG
The DNA here is from genome assembly GCA_024760525.1 of Nitrospira sp. NCBI lineage: Bacteria > Pseudomonadati > Nitrospirota > Nitrospiria > Nitrospirales > Nitrospiraceae > Nitrospira > Nitrospira sp. The sequence goes on along the minus strand of CP060499.1, from coordinate 3,422,251 downwards.
ATCTCTCTAAGTTACTGAAAATACTGTTGACAACCACAAAGGCGAGAGTATACTTCGCTAGGTGTGGGCGAAAGTGGTAATGAGTGGGTGAAAGTATTGTTAATGAATTCGTGCATGTGCCGGTACTTAGACAGGAAGTTCTTTATTGGCTCGTTTTGAATCAGCCAATGACGATTCTCGATTGTACGGTGGGATATGGTGGGCATGCAGAATTGCTTCTGGAATCAACTACGGCTGGAACACGAGTCATAGGATTAGATCGAGATTCCAAGGCGATTGATTTCTGTCGGCAGCGGTTGATTCGATTTGGTGAACGTATCGTGTTGCGCCACGGACATTATCGAGACTTGAAGCGGCATCTTGTCGAAGCCGGTGTCTCTACGGTGGACGGTGTGCTCTTCGATTTCGGCGTCTCGTCTCCGCAGCTGGACGATGCTTCGCGAGGGTTCAGCTTTCAGCGAGAAGGCCCGCTCGATATGCGCATGGATCAGACGACAGGTAAAACCGCCGCCGACTTGGTGAATAGCACTCCGGAGCACGAACTCGCCGACATCATTTTTCAGTATGGAGAGGAGCGATATGCGCGGCGCATTGCTCGAGCGATCGTACAAGAAAGACAGCGCCGCGTCATCGAGACCACAGAGACACTCGTGTCCGTCATCGCCCGATCGGTGCCGGCTTCGTATCGTCATGGACGGATCCATTGTGCGACACGGACGTTTCAGGCGCTTCGCATCGCCGTGAATCAAGAACTGGAAAGCTTGGAGCCGTCGCTGCGGGATGCGACGGAAGTCCTGTCGACCGGCGGGAGAATCTGCGCGATCTCTTTTCACTCTCTCGAAGACCGTGTCGTCAAACATACCTTCCGGTCTCTCGCGCAAGGGGCCGAAGCCAGGCTATCAGTGCTCACGAAGAAACCGATCCTTCCCTCCGCAGAAGAGTGTGCAGCGAATCCACGGTCGCGAAGCGCCAAGTTGCGAGTCGCGGAACATCAACCGAAGTTGAGGCTGTCATGAAGACTCTGACCATTCTCCTAGGGCTTTGTCTGGTATTCGTGTTTGTGTGGGAGCGCGTGGATATGGTTCGGGTCGGTTATCACATTGAACGGTTGAAGCGTGACAAGACGGTGTTGGAGCGTCAGCGGGACGAACTCCGCGTCAAGGTTTCGGCATTGAGTGCGTCCGACCGAATTGCGAAGGTGGCGACAGAAAAACTGGGTATGAGTCTGCCCCAGCAAGGTCAGGTTATCGTGGTTCAAACCAAGCCGAGCGGTGTCCAGCCCACAGACGTTGTGCCGGCCGAAGTGAAAGTCGCTAGAAATGATCTTCCCAGCGGGAGGTACTAGTGTCCGGTTCTTTCTCTCGTGGCCGTCGATATGTGCTGCTGCTGGTGTTGCTCTGTGGGTTTGGAGTGGTCCTGTTCCGGCTGGTCACTTTGCAAGTGTTGCAGGCGGCTGAACTCTCCGTCAAAGCGGACCGACAGCATCAGAAAACAGTCTCGCTTGAAGGGGCGCGCGGTACTATTGTCGATCGGCACGGCAAGATTCTCGCCATGAACGTAGAGGTGCCGTCCGTGTTCGGAGTTCCCACGACATTGGAAAGTCCCGCCAAGACTGCTCGGCAGCTGGCGCCTGTTCTACATGTGCGGATTGATGAGCTGGAGAGAAAGCTTCGACAGGACCGGAGTTTCGTATGGTTGGCTCGAAAACTGGACCCTGATCAGGGGCGCCGACTTGATCGCTTGTCGCTTGACGGAGTCGGGGTCGTGATGGAAGGGCGGCGATTCTACCCCAAAGGGCCACTACTCGCGCATGTGTTGGGTTTTGCGGGCATGGACGGCGAAGGATTGGAAGGTGTGGAGCGCCGCTACGAATCTTCCTTGCACGGCGAAAAGCGCATGATGGTGCTGCAGCGTGATGCTTTCGGACGTACGGTGTTTCCCAAGGGGTTGATGGAGCGGACTCCCACGTCGGGTCATAGTCTCACGCTCACGATCGATGAGGTGATTCAATATATTGCGGAAAGGGAGCTGGAAGATGCCGTCTCCCGCGCCCAGGCAAAATCAGGTGTGATGATTGTGCTTGATCCGAAGACGGGAGCGCTGCTGGCTATGGCGATCAGCCCGCGATTCGATCCGAATGTCGTTTCGGCTTTGAGTCCTGATCGCTGGCGAAATAAGGCCCTCACTGATGCGTATGAACCAGGGTCAACCATGAAGGCCATGATGGCTGCGGCCGCCATTGAAGAGCGGGTGGTGAAGCCGAATACGATGGTGTTCGGAGAGCACGGTCACATGACTGTCGCGAACACCGTGATTCATGATCATGAAAAGCTGGGGTGGATGTCCTTTGCCGAGGTTATTCAGAAGTCCAGTAACATTGGAGCGGCGAAGACCGGTATGGCGTTGGGAGAGCAGCGGCTGTATCGCTATCTTCAAGCATTCGGATTCGGGCAGCGAACGGAGATTGATCTTCCCGGAGAAGGGGCGGGGTTGGTCAAGAATCCGAAAGACTGGGGCCGCCGTTCCGTTGCGTCTATTTCAATGGGGCAGGAGATAGGGGTGACGCCGATTCAAATGGCATCCGCTGTCGGCGCTCTTGCAAACGGCGGTGTGCTGATGAAGCCCTACGTGGTTTCAGAGATCCGAGACGTTGACGGCCATATCATTAAACAGGTGCCGCCTCAGGCGAAGCGACGCGTGATTTCTCCGGAAACCGCCCATAGCATGACGAAGATTCTAGAAGGCGTCGTCACGGACGGCACCGGCGTGAAGGCGGCCATTCCTGGATTCAGGGTCGCTGGGAAAACCGGAACGGCTCAGAAGATCGATCCTCGGACAGGAACCTATTCGAACTCTCGATTCGTGTCTTCGTTCGCGGGGTATGTCCCGGCAGACAGCCCACGGCTTGCCATGATTGTGGTCATCGATGAGCCTCAGGGCGAAGCGTGGGGTGGGACCGTGGCCGCACCCGTATTCAGTCGTGTCGGTGAGCAGGTGTTAGGCTACTTGGGCGTGTCCTCGAATGAGCCGGTTACCTTGGCGATGGCTCCGCGGAAATCGTGATCGTACTTGGAAATGCCGATGACCTTTGCAACCATGCTTCAAACGCTTGAAGGACATGTAAGGATTCTTGAACAACACGGAGATCTCGGCGTGCCGATACACGCCATCACCGATGATTCTCGAGCCGTCTCGACCAGAAGCCTCTTTGTCGCCGTGAAAGGAGAGCGGGTCGATGGGCATCACTTCATTCCGGCGGCCATGAAAGGGGGGATGGTTGCGCTGGTTACGCAGCAGCCGGTGCGTGAGGTGCCCGTTCCGTTCGTACAGGTCGAGGATTCCCGGAAGGCACTTGGTCTTCTTGGGAGCCGGTTTTATGGAGACCCGTCCTCGCGGATCCGAATGATCGGTGTCACGGGGACGAACGGGAAAACGACCACGACGTATGTCTGCAAAGCCCTGTTGGAAGCGTTGAGCCGCCAAGTGGGATTGATAGGAACTGTTGCGTATCAGATCGGCGGGAATGCGATACCGGCGGCGCACACGACTCCCGGTGCCCTCGAATTGCAGCAGCTGCTCGACAAGATGGTGGCTGCCGGGTGCACCACCGCGGTCATGGAAGTGTCTTCTCATGCCTTGGCGCAAGATCGCACGAGTGGGTGCGAATACGATGTAGCGGTCTTTTCGAATCTGACTCAGGATCATCTCGATTTTCACAAGACGATGGAGGAGTATTTTCAGGCCAAGTTGCGGCTCTTTACCGGATTGACCGGAGGACGGAAGGCGAATAAGCGGGCCATCGTCAACGTGGATGACTCCTATGGAACCCGTATTGCCGAGCAGTGCCCTGCCCCGGTTTGGACCTATGCGTTAAAGAATAAAGCGGATTTGCGTGCCGAAGCGGTACGGCTGTCGCTTCAGGGAACAACTTTTACCGCTGCGACTCCGGTCGGAAACTTTCCCGTCGAAAGTCATCTTGTCGGTGAGCATAACGTCTACAACTTGCTGGCCGCTATCGGGGTGGCCCTTCACGAAGGGGCGACACCCGATCAGATTCGTCAGGCTGTGGGTAGGGTCATCAATGTGCCGGGACGGTTCGAACGTGTCATAGGGGGTCAGCCTTTTACAGTCGTCGTAGATTATGCCCATACCGAAGATGCTCTCGTTCGGCTGCTGACGGCGGCGCAAGCGTTGAAGACCGGACGCATTATCACGGTGTTTGGGTGCGGTGGAGATCGCGATCGGGGGAAGAGGCCGAAGATGGGAGCAGCGGCAGTGGGCTACAGTGATGTCGTGATTCTCACTTCGGACAATCCTCGGACCGAGGATCCCCACGCCATTCTCGAACAAGTAGAAGTCGGAGTAATCGACGCACTGCGACAACGGTCACACGTCCAATATCGAAAAGTAGCTGATCGACGAGAGGCCATTAAGGAAGCTGTGCGGGAAGCCCGCGCAGGAGATATGGTGTTGATCGCCGGCAAAGGGCACGAGGATTACCAGATCATCGGCACACAGAAGTTCCATTTCGACGATCGCGAAGTCGCGCGCGACGCGATCGAACGAGTTGGAGTCCGCGTCTAGCTCAAGGTGTAGGAATCGACCGGTGCAGGGAAGCATCCAGATGGCGCTGTTTACCGTCGAAGAATTGCGGGAAGTGATCAGCGATCGAGTCTTGGCCGGCGGAGGAGCCGGGTGGACGAAGCAGCGTATACGCCGCATCAGCCTCGATACTCGCTCTCTCCAGCCGGGCGATCTCTTTCTGGCGATACGAGGAGATCGATTTGACGGGCACGACTTTGTAGCGACGGCGCTGTCGCGCGGAGCGGCCGGCGCCATCGTGCTCGATTCTTATGATGTGTCGAAGCTTGCCCTCAAGCCGGGCTTGAAACGCACGGCGCCGATTATTCTGGGTGTGCGCGATCCGCTCTTCGCCTACCAGCAGTTGGCCGCCTACCACCGGAGCCGATTTCAGATCCCTGTCGTCGCAGTCACAGGAAGTAACGGCAAGACGACGACGAAGGAAATGGTCGCGAGCGTCATGGCGCATCACTGGAAAATCCTCAAGACCGAGGGCAACCTGAACAATCGATTGGGAGTTCCGCAGACCTTGCTCCGCCTCAATGATCGGCACAAAGGGGCCGTCATCGAGATGGGGGTCGATAACCTCGGTCAGACGACCAGGCTTTGCGAAATCGTCCGGCCCACGATCGGGATCATTACGAATATCGGTCCCGACCATCTCGAGTTTTTCGGGAGTATGGACGCATCCGCTCAAGCGAAAGCGGAGTTGCTCGATCTGCTTCCGGCCGACGGAACGGCGATTCTCAACGCTGATGATGCATACTTTGACTATCTTGCCGCGAGAGCTCGATGCCGGGTGGTGTCGTTCGGGTTTTCATCGAAGGCCGACGTCCGTGCGATGGATGTCAAATCCGACGGGCGCAATGGGACGATCTTTCGTCTTCTGCTTCCAGGAAAGGTACGGCACACGATCGTTCATATTCGAGTCCAAGGCGAGCACAACGTCACCAATGCATTGGCTGCAGGAGCGGTCGGATCGGTTTTGGGTTTTCCTGGAGCGGTCATCGCTCAGGGACTCTCCCGTTTTCGACCCGCTGCCATGCGGTCGCAGGTGCTGGTCAATCGCGGCGTGAAGCTGATCATCGACTGTTACAATGCCAACCCCGCCTCCATGAAAGCGGCCGTGCAGTTGCTCGTGCAAGCCGGAGCGAACAGAAAAAAGATCGCCGTTTTGGGAGACATGCTGGAACTCGGTCCGAACGCCGTTCAGATGCACGAAGAAGTCGGCGGATTTGTGGCGCGTCACGGGGTCGATCAACTTGTGGCTTGCGGGGCGTTAGGCCGAAGCATTGCCAAAGGGGCACGGCAGGCGGGGCTTGATCACACTCACATTCTCGAAGCGCGGGATGCACGAACTGCTGCCGCTGCTGTGAAAGCGATCGTCAGAACGGGGGACGTCGTGCTGATCAAGGCGTCCCGCGGGATGAGGTTGGAACTCGTGGCGGACGCACTCCAGGGAATCAAACGCTCGGCAAAGAAGGCTTCGTAAGAATCGTCCATACTATGCTGTATATCTGGCTCTATCCGCTTCACACCGAATTCTCCTTCCTGAATGTGTTTCGCTACCTGAGCTTTCGCATCATCTATGCCGCAGTCACAGCATTTCTGATCGCATTTATTCTCGCGCCCTGGGTGATCCGAAAGCTCCAAGAGGTCAAGCTGGGTCAACAAATACGCGACGACGGACCGAAACGGCATTTGGCTAAAAGCGGGACACCCACGATGGGGGGAATCCTCATCATCTTTGCCGTCACTCTGTCGACATTGCTCTGGGCCGATATCTCGCGACCCCACATCTGGCTGGTTCTGGTGGCGACCTTGGGGTTTTGTGCCATCGGTTTTGCGGATGACTACCTCAAATTCATCAAGGCCCAGTCGAAGGGACTGTCGGCGGCGCAAAAGTTTACGGCACAGATAGCGGTTGCGCTCGTCGTCGCGCTGATTCTGTATTCATTGCCCGGTTATAACACCAAGCTCAGTGTGCCGTTTTTCAAGAATTTCATGCCGGATTTGGGATGGTTTTACGTGGTCTTTGCCATCCTTGTGATCGTCGGCAGTTCCAATGCCGTCAATCTTACCGACGGTCTCGATGGGCTGGCCGTTGGGCCGGTGATGATTGCGGCATTGGCATACACTGTCGTGGCCTATGTCACCGGCCATCGATTGATGTCGGAGTATCTCCTGATTCCTCACATCGAGGGCGCGGGAGAATTGGCGGTTTTTACGGCGGCCATGTTGGGCTCAAGCCTTGGGTTCCTCTGGTTCAATACCTACCCGGCCTCGGTGTTTATGGGCGATGTCGGTTCACTTCCGCTTGGAGCGGCCCTTGGAACGGTGGCCGTGATCAGCAAGCATGAATTGTTGTTGCTGATGGTCGGCGGTGTCTTCGTGATCGAAGCCGTGTCGGTGATTTTTCAAGTGGCCTCGTTCAAATCCCGGGGGAAGCGGATCTTTCTCATGGCTCCGATTCACCACCACTTTGAGATGAAAGGTTGGGAAGAGCCCAAAGTCGTCGTACGTCTGTGGATCATCGCCATTCTGCTGGCGTTACTGAGCCTGAGCACACTCAAGTTGAGGTGATGGGGATGGTGGGGGCGGACACCATGCAACTGGCAGGAGCGCACGTGACGGTTGTCGGACTTGCACGGAGCGGCCTCGCTGCCGCTCGCTTATTGCAGGAAGCCGGCGCGCTGGTCACGGTGGCTGACCGTAAGGAGAGAGGAGAGCTGGTCAGCCTGCTTGGATCATTGGACCAGGCGACGATCCGTTTCGTTCTGGGCAACAGCTATGAATCGGCCCTCGACACCGCCGAATTGGTGGTCATCAGTCCGGGAGTCCCCTATCGGATGGAGGCCCTTGAACGGGTACGTCGGCGAGGTGTGAAGGTCATCAGTGAGCTTGATCTCGGTTCGCGATTTCTTTCCGCTCCGATCCTGGCGCTCACCGGTACAAACGGAAAGAGCACGACGGTCACGCTGATCGGGAAGATGATGCAGGAGAGTGGAAAGCGCGTCTTTGTCGGCGGGAATCTCGGGACGGCGTTCAGTGAAGCTGCCCTCCAATCCCTGCAGGCCATGAAGCATGGCCGGCCCTGCCCGTACGACGCCTTGGTGGTGGAGGTGTCCAGTTTCCAGCTCGAAACGGTGGAGCAGTTCCATCCATGGATCGCCGGGATTCTCAATGTGACCGTGGACCATCAGGATCGTTATGGGTCGATCGACGAATATGTCGCCGCCAAGAACCGGATTTTCGAGAACCAAACTCCGTCGGATTACGCCCTCTTCAACCTGGACGATCCAAGAGTCGCTCCATTACGGCGGAACGTGAGGGCTCGCACGCTGGGGTTCACGAGGACCCACTCGTTGCCTCACGAACTGGCCGGTGGGGCATATCTTGATCGCGATCGCATCATGATCACCATCGAGGGGCGGACTCAGGAAGTATGCGGACGGAGCGAGATCAAGCTCATCGGTAATCACAACATCGAGAACGCGATGGTCGCCGCAACCTATGCCCTGCTGAGCGGATGTCCTCTCAGTATCATTCGTCAGGCGCTCAAGGAATTCCCCGGATTGGAGCACGCGTTGGAAGTCGTTCGGGAGCGGCGAGGCGTACGGTTCATCAACGACTCCAAAGGAACCAACGTGGATGCCACGCTCAAGGCGCTGGAGAGCATCGACCAGCCGATCTGGCTCATCGCCGGTGGCCGCGACAAGGGGGGAGATTTCTCCCGGCTCGCTCCTGCAATCCGTCAGCGAGTGAAGCGACTGCTTCTGATCGGCGAGGCGGCTCCGCTGATTGCGAATGCGATGCAGGGGTATCAAGGGACTGAGCGGGCAAGCTCCTTGCGTGAAGCCGTTGAATCGGCGGCATCGGGAGCTGACGCAGGGGACGTGGTGCTTCTGTCACCGGCCTGCGCGAGTTTCGACATGTTTGCGGATTATCAGGATCGAGGGCGTCAGTTTAAAGCACTCGTGGAATCTTTGCCGGCATAAACCGACGGCAAAGCAGAGGAGCGTTGACACCGTACGATGTCACAGAGATCTGCAGGGACCCTGGCATTGCCGTGGTCTACCGCCGCCCCGCAGGCGTCAAAGCGGGTCGGTATGGATCACCTCTTGCTGTTCGTGACACTCATCCTGGCGTTTGTCGGCCTCGTGATGGTGTTCAGCGCGAGCGCGGTGGTGGCGGGCAATCGATTCCACGATTCCTGGTACTACCTCAAGCGGCAACTCGCGTGGCTGGTGTTCGGGTTGATGCTGCTGCACGTGGCATCCCGTGTCGATTACATCTGGTGGAAACGTCTGGCTCTTCCGCTCCTGGGTCTCGTCACGGCGTTGCTGATCATCGTATTGATTCCATCGATCGGTGTCGCGGCGAAAGGAGCCCGGCGTTGGTTGCGGCTGGGGCCTATTTCGATTCAGCCGGCCGAAATGGTGAAATTGATCGGTGTGATCTATCTCGCAGCCTACCTGGCAAGAAAGGAGGATCGGCTCCAATCCTTTTCGACAGGGTTGCTGCCCGCGCTTCTGGTGATCGGCGTCCTCAGCGGGTTGATCCTCATGGAACCGGATATGGGGACCGTGGTGGTCCTGGGACTTGTGACAGGCGGCCTCTTGTTCGTCGGCGGTGCACGTCTGTCTCACCTCTCGACGTTGGCGCTGTGTGCCGTGCCGGTCGGTCTGGTACTTGTTCTGAGCTCCAGCTATCGGCGCCAGCGGCTCATGGCGTTTCTGGAACCGTGGAAAGATGCGTCGGATACGGGATTCCAAATTACCCAATCATTCTTGGCGTTTGGGAGCGGGGGGCTCTTCGGCGTCGGGTTGGGAGAAAGCAAGCAGAAACTGTTCTTTCTCCCCGAAGCACACACAGACTTTGTGTTGGCGCTTGTGGGCGAGGAACTGGGCTTTGCCGGGACGGGCATCATTATTCTTCTGTTCGTGCTGTTTGTCGTTCGCGGATTTCAGATCTCCACCCGGGCGCGCATCTCGTTCGGGCGCTACCTTGGGATCGGTATCACAACGCTTATCGGCACCCAGGCGTTGGTCAATGCCTGCGTGGTGACGGGGTTGTTGCCGACGAAGGGGCTCACGTTGCCCTTCGTCAGTTATGGCGGGTCTTCGTTGGTCATGAGCCTGGCCGGTGTGGGGATCTTGCTGAACATCTCAAGGGATCGGCAGGCCGGACGGGAAGAGATGAGACCTCGGGGCGGGCGTGGTTGGTCGAATCGACGATGACGATCGTAATCGCCGCAGGAGGGACCGGCGGGCATCTCTATCCGGCCGTCGCGCTGGCGCGGGAGTTTTTACACCGGGATTCTTCCACCAAGATTCTCTTTGTCGGAACCGCGCGGGGAATTGAGTCTCGGGTGCTCGCTCATGAGGGATTTGAATTGGCGCTGATCACAGCCAAGCCGGTGATGGGGAAAGGATTGCTGGATATCATTCGCGGTGTGTTATCCGTCCCCATCGGGATCTGGCAGTCGTGTGAAATTCTGAGAAGTCGGCAGGCGAATCTCGTGATCGGTGTGGGAGGCTATACGAGTCCAAGCATGCTGGCGGCCGCTGCCTTGAAAAGGGTTCCCCGGGTGATTTTGGAGCCGAATGCGTATCCCGGCTTGGCCAACAAAGTCGTGGCTCCGTTTGCACAGCGGATCTTTTTGGCGTTTGAATCGGCCGGGGCCTCCTTTGATGCTCAAAAAGTGCGTGTGGTTGGGACACCGATCCGACAAGAGTTCTTGGCGCAATCAGACCGCCGTGATCAAGCAACCAAGCAGGCTAGCCGCCACTTGCTGATCTTCGGAGGCAGCCAAGGTGCGAAGGCCATCAATACCGCGGTGGTGGAGGGCTTGACTCAATTGAGGAACCGTTTCCCCGGCCTCTCTATCACGCATCAAACCGGGGACGGAGATTGTGAACGAGTCAGCGAGGCCTACCGAATCCAGGGGGTACACGCCACGGTGGTCCCGTTTCTCTATGACATGCCCGCTGTTCTGCGCACCGCCGATTTGGTGGTGGCTCGTGCCGGTGCGATGACCATCGCCGAACTGACCGCCTGTGGCAAAGCCGCGATTCTGATTCCGTTACCCACGGCGATTTATGACCACCAGATGAAGAATGCTCGGGCGATGGAAGCGGCAGGGGGAGCCATTGTGCTTGCTCAGGCGGAGCTGACCGGAATGAAATTGAGCGAGACGATCGGAGCCGTCCTGTCGGACCCGCAACAGTTGGAGAGCATGCAACGCAAAAGTTTGGAGATGCGACGAATCGATGCCGGCAACGTGATCGTCAGTGAATGTTACGCGCTGATGGGAGTGACACATGACATCAACCGATCTATTGGAGCGGCCGGAGGCTAGCGTTGTTGGGGCACAAGGCACCAGGACACAGAGTGGAACGAGACGACAACGGGTGAATCATATGACGCTTTTTCGTAAGACACAGCAGATTCATCTCGTCGGAATCGGGGGCGCCGGTATGAGCGGGATCGCGGAAGTCCTCCTGACGATGGGGTACAAAGTGACCGGCTCGGATCTGCACGCTTCTGAGACGACGAGGCGACTGGAAGAACTCGGCGGAAAAGTTTTCATCGGTCATCAAGAATCGAATGTGGGGGAAGCGCAAGTCGTCGTCATTTCGTCCGCCGTGGCGGCGAGCAATCCCGAGGTGGTGGCCGCGAAGGCCAAGCAGATTCCAGTGATTCCACGGGCAGAGATGCTGGCGGAACTGATGCGCCTGAAGTTCGGAGTGGCCATCGCCGGCGCCCATGGTAAGACGACGACGACCTCGATGGTCGCGAACGTATTGGCGCAGGGCGGCCTCGACCCTACGATGGTGATCGGGGGTAAGGTCAACGCGTTGGGCAGCCATGCGCGGCTTGGACGAGGCGACTTGCTTGTGGCGGAAGCGGATGAAAGCGATGGATCGTTTCTTCGGCTGTCTCCGACGATCATCGCCGTGACAAATCTGGACCGTGAGCACCTTGATCACTATGGCTCGATGGAGCGGATCAACGAGAGTTTCTTGGAGTTCATCAACAAGATCCCTTTTTATGGATTGGCGGTGTTGTGTGCCGATGACGATCATCTCCGCGGGCTGTTTCCCCGTATCGTGAAGCGCTATCACACCTATGGACTTTTCGATCGGGATGGGGTGGCGCCGGATTTCAAAGCAACGGACGTCAGTCTTAAGCAATGGGGCGCCGAGTTTCGTGCGTACTTTCGAGGGAAAAACCTCGGCCCTTTCCGGTTGACCGTCCCCGGCATTCATAACGTGTCGAATGCCCTTGTCGCGATCGCGATCGGCATGGAACTAGAGGTTCCGGTCGATCTAATCCGGAAAGGGCTGGCGGCCTTCACCGGCGTCGAACGGCGCTTTCATCTGCGCGGCGAAACCGGTGGGATCATGGTGGTCGACGATTATGGTCATCATCCCACGGAGGTGAAGGCGACCCTCGCCGCCGCCAAGCAGGGCTGGAATCGTCGATTGGTCGTGCTGTTCCAACCACATCGATACAGCCGAACACGGGATTGTATCGGAGAGTTTGCCCATGCCTTTGATCACGCCGATGCCTTGTTCTTGACCGACATTTATCCGGCGGGTGAACAACCGATTCCGGGAGTGTCCGGCGCGGCCCTCGCTGAAACGATCAAAGCAGCCGGCCATCCATCGGTGACCTTTATTGAGCGCAAGGAAACTCTGCCGGATCAGGTCTTGCCTTACCTGAGGCCTGGCGATCTCGTCTTGACGTTGGGGGCGGGTGATATTTGGAAGGCGGGAACCGGAATTCTCTCCCGCCTTGAGTCCACGTGATGGCCCACTATGTCCCAAAGTCTGCAACATGAGTCCAAGGCGCGACCGAGATATTCCGAACACAGATTACGGTCGGCGGTGGTCGGCCTGCGAGGGACGGTTCGCTTCAATGCACCCCTTAAGGACTACACATCGTTCCGCATCGGCGGCCCGGCTGACGTCCTGGTTCTGCCTGCCGACGTGGAGGATGTCGTCCGGCTTGCCAGACAGGCGTATGAACAGAAGCTTCCGATTTTTGTATTGGGCGGCACCAACCTCCTCGTTCGCGACAAAGGGATTCGAGGTGTGGTGGTCGGTTTGGAAAAGTTACGCGCCATCACAGAAGAACCAGGGTCTGTGTTGTATGCCGAGGGAGGTGTCGGGATGCCGACACTCATCGGTTATGCCATCCGCCGGTCTTTGGCGGGATTGGAGTGGGCTGCCGGTATACCGGGAAGTGTGGCGGGCTGTGTGGTCATGAATGCGGGAACGAGGCTCGGCGAAATGAAGGACTCGGTGAAAGCGGTCCGGATCGTATCGCCGAACGGCACGCTCATCGATTGTCAAGCCAGAACGATCGAATTTGAGTATCGCCGGGCGATGGTACCACCGGGCATTGTAGTCGGAGTCTGGCTTCAGCTGAAGCCGGGGGTGCGGGCGGACATTGAAAAGGTGGTGAAGGAGTATCTGCGCTATCGCCGCGATACCCAGCCGCTCACGCTGCCGAGTGCCGGCTGTGTGTTCAAGAATCCGATGAACGATTCAGCGGGGCGAGTCGTCGAAGCGGCAGGGCTGAAGGGAGCGTCGGTCGGCGATGCCTGTGTCTCGACGAAACATGCCAACTTCATTGTGAACCAAGGCCACGCCAGCGCCGGTGACGTGCTGTCGCTCATCAGAAAGGTGCGCGCTCAGGTCGCTCGCAAGACCGGGGTCAAGTTGGAATTGGAGTTGAAACTGGTAGGGCAAGCGTAAAGAGAGGGAATGTCGATGCCGACTGGTCGAATGACAGATGCGCGGATCGGCGTGCTGATGGGAGGACAATCTTCGGAGCGGGAGATTTCCCTGAAAACCGGCCGCGCCGTCCATCAGTCGCTGATCCGTCGCGGGTACGATGCGGTGACCATCGACGTCACCGATCGTCTTCATCGGGATTTGGAGGATCAGAAGGTGGCCATTGCCTTTCTCTCGCTGCATGGGCCGGGAGGGGAAGACGGAACAGTCCAAGGGTTTCTCGAGACGCTTGGAATTCCGTACACAGGGTCCGGTGTACGGGCAAGTGCCGTGGGAATGCATAAGACGGTCACCAAAACGCTATTGGCTGCGCACGGTGTTCCGGTTCCTGCCGGAACAGTGGTACGGGAAGGTGACAGACCGTCACTGGCGAAGATTCTACGGGAGGCGCGACTTGAATTGCCCGTCGTCGTCAAGCCGGTGTCTCAGGGCTCCACGATCGGGGTGACGATTGTGCGTCGTACGAGCCAATGGAAAGAGGCGCTCGCCCTGGCGCATCGCTATGACCCGGAGGTGATGGTCGAAAGCTATATTCCGGGGCATGAAGCCGCCGTTTCCATCCTTGGGACGGCGACGGACGGCGCGACCGTACTCCCGGCGATTGAAATCGTGGCGCCTCAGGGTTTTTACGATTTCTCGGCCAAGTATCAGAAGGGCAGGACCCGGTATCTCTGTCCCGCTCCCTTTCCTCCCAAGGTGCTTCGGCGAGTCAGTGAACTGGCGAGCCGAACCTACGACGTGGTGGGCTGCGAGGGAGCGGCCCGCGTGGATTTTCGAATCACTCCGAGAGGCCGGCCCTATGTCCTGGAAATCAACACCGTGCCCGGCATGACAGAAACCAGTCTTCTGCCGATGGCCGCAGCTCAAGTAGGAATCGGGTACGACGCGTTGGTCGAGCGGATCCTGCAGTCGGCGCTCGATCGCGCGGCTCGGCGCGCACAAGCTGTCAATCAGGAGTCAGCGTGATGCGATTCTTCTTGAAGAAACGCCGGACGGAGACTGCACGCCCACGAAAGAATCAGTGGAAGGATCCGCAAGGGGAGAAAGCCGTGAAGGAAGCCGGACGAGCGAAAGCCGCCAGACGGAAGGCCCTCGTTCGTTGGGCCGGCGTGGCGGCCGCGATAGCGTTTGGGACAGGGCTCATCGTGATGGGCGTCAGATACACCGGCCCGGCGTTCCAACATCTGTTGGAGATCACGACGATCACAGTCGAGGGAGCGCACCATATCGATAAACAGAACGTGCTCGACCTTGCTAAGGTGAAACCCGGGACGCCGCTCCACCTGATCGTCACGACGGCCATTAAGGAACAGGTGGAATCTCATCCGTGGGTCAAAACGGCTGAAGTGACCCGTGTTCCCCTTCATGAGTTGCGAATCTCGGTGGTCGAACGAAAGCCCGCGGCGATCGTACGTGCTGAGTCACAGAATTTCCTGAGCGATGAGGAAGGGCATGTACTTTCCCGGCTCGGTCAGACCGACGATGACGCGTTGCCTCTCGTCACGGGAATCGATCTGCAAGGGTTGCTGCAAGGAACGCAAGCGGTACGACAGGCCATTGTGTCTGGCGTCGAACTCGCCAGGGTGGTCGGGAGAACCCTCGATGGCCGGCTGCAAGTACACGCGGATAACCCGTCGAATTTGGTGGCCCTTGTCCAGGGAGTCCGATTCCAATTCGGGCAGGAAGCGATCGGGGAGCAGTGGGAGCGGTTCCAACGTATCAAACCGACGCTGAAAACGCTCAACTTTGACGGACATGGACACGGAGCGCACGAAGTGGATCTGCGGTACGAGAACCGGATCATCGTACGCGAAGGGGGGTGATGGCGGTGCCAAAACGGGATCAAATTCTGGTCGGGCTCGACATCGGAACCACGAAGATCTGCGCGATCGTGGCGGAGATGACCGATGGGGGAGGTCTCAACATCATCGGTGTCGGATCGAGCCCTTCGCGCGGCTTGCGTAAAGGAGTGGTCGTCGATATCGAAAGCACCGTCGAATCCATCAAGAAAGCCGTCGAAGAAGCGGAACTGATGGCGGCGGTCCAGATCAATTCAGTCTATACCGGTATCGCAGGCAGCCATATTTCCGCTGAAAACTGTAAGGGCGTCGTGGCGCTCAAGCGGGCCGAGGTGACCCGCGAAGATATCCATCGCGCCATCGAAAGCGCGCGCACGCTCGCCGTGATCCCCCATGAGCGGAGGATTCTGCACGTCCTGCCGCGGGAATTCATGGTGGACGGACAAGAAGGAGTACGTGAACCTTTGGGTCTGTCGGGTAATCGGTTGGAAGTCAACGTCCACGTCATCACCGGTGCCGTCACTTCCGCCCAGAACATCGTCAAAAGCGTGAACCGGGCGGGACTCGACGTGGTGGACATCATTCTGCAGCCGCTTGCCTCGAGTGAGGCGGTATTGAGTCAGGAAGAACGCGATTTGGGCGTGGCCATGGTGGATTTGGGAGGAGGGACCACAGACCTCGCTATTTTCCTGGACGGCAGTATCCGTCACTCGGCGGTTCTCCCCATCGGCGGTCAAAATTTGACGAAGGACTTGGCCATCGGCCTGCTCACGTCACAAACCGAAGCTGAGAAGATCAAGACTCAACATGGTGTGGCGCGGACCGAGTTGGTGACCGGACATCAGATCGTCGAAGTGCCCTCGGTCGGGGATCGGCCCGCTCGAACATTTTCCCGGCGGGATATCGCCGAGATCTTGGAGCCGCGGGTTGACGAGATGTTTGACCTCGTCCGTAGAGAGATTGCCCGCGCCGGCTATGAAGGGATGTTGGGCGCCGGTGTGGTGATTACCGGCGGCACGTCACTGTTGGACGGCATGCCCGATGCCGCCGAGAAAGTATTGAATCTTCCGGCGCGCCGAGGGGTACCGTCCGGTGTCGGAGGGCTCAGAGATATCGTCGGCCATCCCAGTCACTCGACGGGGGTTGGTCTCTTGTGGCATGCCCGGCGACATGTCGATGAACTGGAGACGGCCGGGCTTCGTAACGGAGGAACCTGGGCCAGAATGTTCGGGTGGACGAAGCGGGTGTTGGAGGTCTTTTAACCTTAAAAACCTTGCGGACAACCGATGGTTGTCGCGCTGGGTGATGTGAGGGAGGTGTCCCAATGTTCTCATTCCAGGAAGATGTGCTGTCGCCGGTCCGTATCAAGGTGATCGGGATCGGCGGCGCCGGATGCAATGCGATCAACACGATGATCACCTCCGGGTTAGCTCGTGTCGATTTTATCGCGAGCAACACCGACCTTCAGGCACTTGACCGGTCCCTGGCTTCCTTCAAGATCCAACTCGGGCCGGAACGGACCAGGGGGTTGGGCGCGGGGGCAAAGCCGGAAGTCGGTCGGGACGCGGCGCTTGAAAGCAAGGAGCACATCCGTGAATGTCTCGAAGGGGCCGATATGGTCTTCGTCACCGCGGGAATGGGTGGAGGAACCGGGACCGGAGCCGCTCCCATCGTGGCCAGCATTGCCCGCGAAATGGGTATTCTCACGGTAGGCGTCGTGACGAAGCCGTTTCAGTATGAAGGCCAACGGCGACACAAGCATGCCGAAGAGGGAATCCGGGACCTGCGCCGGCATGTCGATACATTACTCGTGATTCCCAATCAGCGGCTGCTGGGGATCGTCGACAAATCAACTCCCTTGCTGGAAGCGTTCAAGGTCGCGGACGATGTATTGCGACAAGCCATTCAAGGCATCGCCGATGTCATTACCACCACCGGCCATGTGAACGTCGATTTTGCCGACGTCCGCACGGTGATGTCGCACACCGGACGAGCGGTCATGGGCATGGGCGTTTCCCGTGGGCCGAACCGGGCGATCGAAGCGGCCCAAAGGGCCATGTGCAGTCCTCTCCTGGAAGAAGGAAGCGTCGAAGGCGCCCGTGGAGTTCTCCTGAACATTACGGGAGGTCCCAGTATGTCGCTGCATGAAATCGAGGAGGCTGCGTCCATCATTCAGCAGACGGCGGATCCGGAAGCCAATATCATCGTCGGGCAGGTCATCAACCCCGACATGGGAGACGAACTCGTCATTACGGTGATCGCGACCGGATTTGAACGAGAAGAGGATGCAGCAGCTGCCACGATGGGGATGGACCGGGGAACCAATCGGCCGGCCAAACCTGTGCAACCGGTGTTGGCAGGCGTGGGCGCCTCCGTTGGGATGGATCGACCGATGAAGGATCTGGACCGCCCCACGTTTTTGAGACGAATGACCGATGCGCGGGAATCCTTGGACCGAGTTGGTTTGGCGGCCGAAGATGAATGGGATGTTCCGACGTTTCTTCGCAAACAAGCGGACTAGTTCCCGTCCCGGTCGTCACATCCTGCGGGGTTGGGCGTTGAGATGACGAGTCCATCGGTCATTACTGTCCCGGCATTTGCGGATGCTCGGAGTCAGATCCGTCATTTTTTCGGGACCCGCCGGCATGCCGCGGGGTTCGACCTTGAAGTGGGTGTTCCATTGCGAGGACTACAAGGGACCGCGTCGTCTTCATGGACGCTTTCTGTCAAGCAGGTCCATGGGACGGATGCCCTCGTAGTCGATCGTGCACTCGCTTCAACGGATCGATTTATCGGCGGATGGGACGCCTTGGTGACTGATCGGCCCGGGATCATGGTAGCCGTGCGGACAGCGGATTGCGTTCCGATATTGATGCATGACTCCAAGCGTCGTGTCGTCGCCGCGATCCATGCCGGCTGGCGGGGAGCTGTTGGCGGGATCGTACCCAAAACACTGGCGCTGTTACAGGCTCGCTTCGGCTCAGTTCCTGAAGAGATCCGTATCAGTATCGGACCGTCCGCCGGTGTCTGTTGCTATGAGGTGGATGAGCCCGTTCTGAACAGCTTGCGTAAGGAGTTTGCAGGTTGGGACAAGGTGATTCGAAGCAGGAAGGGCGGAAAAACACACCTTGATTTGAAAGCACTCGTCAAAGAACAAGCACAGGCCTTTGGGGCCGTTCCTCAGTCCATCACGACCGTGAACCTCTGTACCATTTGCCATGGAGATCTCTTTTTTTCCTATCGGCGAGAGGGCAAAGTCAACGGGACTATGGTTAGCGCAATCGGCTTGCCGCTGAAGCGAAGATAGCTCAGACTCTGCCAATTCTCAGGTTCTTCCGCTAGAATAGGGACGGTTCGCTGAATGAGCGGCCGCGACTCATGAGAATGGACGATGGACCCGCTCATCCAAGAGACGATCGCCACGCGTGTTCGAACGGTACTGACGAGAATTCGGTCAGCCGAAGAAAGGGCCGGACGCCCCGGCGGCAGCGTTCGACTCGTGGCTGCGACAAAAACCGTGATGGTCGACCACATTGCGGAAGGGATGCGCGCCGGCTTGTCCATCTTGGGCGAAAATCGTGTGCAGGAAGCGCTTTCTAAGATACCCGCGCTTTCTCAGGCGTCCGTGCAATGGCATTTTATCGGGCACCTCCAGCGGAGGAAAGTGCGGTCAGTGATCGGTGTATTCGACTTGATTCATTCGGTGGACAGCCTGGACCTGGCGCATGAAATCGACCGTCGTGCGGGAGAGGCCGGCCGCCGACAGAATGTCTTGCTGGAAGTGAATATCGGAGATGAGCCCACGAAGACAGGGTTTCGTGCGGACGACGTGATGCGATCGCTATCGAGCATGGCGGAACTTCCCCATATCTCTATCAAAGGTCTCATGACGATCCCCCCACCAACCGCTGATCCGGACTCGGCTCGACCGTATTTCAGGAAACTCAGGGAATTGGCTCGCCAGATCGTGGCGTTCCAGATACCCTCCGTGAGCATGGAGGAACTGTCGATGGGCATGTCGAACGACTATGAAGCCGCCATCGAGGAAGGGGCGACACTGGTCCGTGTCGGCACCGCTCTCTTTGGAGCACGCGATGCCTAGGATGGTTCCCGCAAGACATCTTGGCTTTATCGGCGGCGGTCGCATGGCGGAGGCGTTGATTAGTGGAGTTCTCTCGGCCAAAGTATACAAGTCTGAACAGATCCAGGTGGCTGATCCGGATGCAACCCGGCTGGATCACCTCAAGAAGCTATACGGGGTGCAGGTCGGTCTCTCGAATCATGACATCATTGGCTCGAGCGACGTCGTCGTCCTGGCCGTCAAACCGCAGATGATGGCAGAAGCCCTTAAGGGGGTCGGCACCGTCTCGGCCAAGCGGCTCGTGATTTCAGTGGCTGCCGGCGTGCGAATCAGCCGAATCATGGACGCGTGTGGGCGGCACACCCGGGTCGTTCGTGCCATGCCGAATACGCCGGCGATGGTCGGGGAAGGGATGACGGCGTTGGCGATCGGGCCCGGAGTGGGTGAAGACGGAATCGCCTGCGCCCGGCAGATCTTCGAATCAGTGGGCAGAGTCGTCTCTGTCGAGGAGCGTCTCATGGATGCGGTGACCGGGTTAAGCGGAAGCGGACCTGCATACGTGTTTCTCGCGATAGAAGCCATGGCCGATGGTGGGGTAAAAATGGGGTTGCCGAGGGATACGGCCGGCCTGCTCGCAGCGCAAACCGTGTTGGGTGCCGCCCGGTTGGTCTTGGAGACTGGGCAACATCCTGCTCGCCTCAAGGATCAGGTTGCCTCTCCCGGTGGAACGACCATCGCGGGCCTGCATCGACTGGAGCAGGGCGGCCTTCGAGCTGTGTTGATCGATGCCGTTGAAGCTGCCACGAAACGTTCTCAGGAGCTTGGAAGCTGATGTTCGTGCTGGGAAATACGTTGTTGGGTTTTGCGACCGTGCTGGATTATGCGC
Source organism: Nitrospira sp. (assembly GCA_024760525.1). NCBI lineage: Bacteria > Pseudomonadati > Nitrospirota > Nitrospiria > Nitrospirales > Nitrospiraceae > Nitrospira > Nitrospira sp. The sequence goes on along the minus strand of CP060499.1, from coordinate 3,402,100 downwards.
TGACGTTCTATAGCTGGATCGTGATTGCACGGGCACTCATCTCTTGGGTAAATCCGGACCCGTGGAATCCGATCGTCCAATTCCTGACTCGCGCAACGGAACCGGTCTTGGCTCCGCTCCGACGGAGACTGGGTTGGGGGATGGGCATCGATTGGTCGCCGCTGGTCGTCATCGTGGGGATCTGGTTTGTGCAGATCGCGGTGGTGCAGTCGATTAAAGATTTTGCGTTGCGGATGAACTGACTCAACCAATGGGGGATGCCATGAAGATCACACCGCTCGATATTCAGCAGATGGTCTTTCAAGTCAAACTTCGTGGCTATGATCGCGAAGAAGTAAACCGCTTTTTGGAGGAGATCGCGCAAACGGTCGAGTCCCTAAACCGCGATAATATGACGTTGCGTGACCGGATTGTGTCGCTCGAGCAACAGGTTTCTGACCTGAAACGGACCGAGGCGACGCTGTCCAACACCTTGGTCTCCGCTCAGTCGCTGGCTGATGACGTCAAGCGAAGTGCTCAGCGGGACGCCGAATTGATTGTGAAAGAAGCGGAATTGAAGGCGAGCGAGCTGTTCCGACAAGCACGAGCCGAATTGGGCACTACGCAACGCGATCTATCCATGCTGCAAAAGCAACGGTTGCTCATGGTTGAGCGGATGCGCGCAACGCTGCATACGTTCGAACGAATGTTGGACGTGGAGGCTAGTGAGGCGTATCAGGACCATAGCGCCATGCAGGAAGAGAAGATGGAAGGTGAGTCGAGTCCCACCCGTTGATGTTGTATAGCTGATGGTGTCGCCAGTGGGCGGTGCTGCTCATTTCTCGTGCACCTCTCGGGTCGGCCATCATCCCCATGTCTGAGCTACAGATCATTCAATCAGCCCTCGATCGGGCCGTGAGCGGCGGCGTGTTCCCTGGGGCGGTATTGGCAGTGCGGTGCGGAGACCGGCCGGTTTCTCGCTTCGTTGCCGGACGGCTTTCGACTTCCCCGCTAGGGCCTCCCGTGAACGCTTCCACCATCTATGATTTGGCCTCGTTGACCAAGCCCTTGGCGACCGTCACGGCTCTTGCCTTACTGATCCAGACGGGCCGCTGCCGGCTTGAGGATACCGTGGCCGACCATCTACCCGACTGCACCGATGCCCCGATCGGCACAGCCACGCTTCGGCATTTGCTGACACATTCTTCCGGATTGCCGGGATGGCGAGGATTCTACGAACGCCTCACCCCGGACGGACAGGTTCCTTCATCACATCACGAGAGGGAGCAAGCGAAGCAGTCAATGCTCGGTCTTATCCGATCTGAAGCGCTCGTGTATGCACAAGGCACGCGCAGCCTCTACAGTGATCTCGGCTTCATGTTGCTCGGCTTTATTGTTGAACGGCACAGCCGGCAATCGATGAACGACTTTTTTCGTGAGCACATTGTGGGCCCTCTGGGCGGCGTCCAGGTTGAATTCGTTGCGCCGGAACGATTACGTGCGTTTCTTGAGAAGGCAAGCGAGGATGGAAGCGGCGTGGCGCCGACAGAAGTTGACTCATGGCGAGGTCATCTCCTATGCGGGGAAGTGCACGATCAGAATGCAGCCGCACTGGGCGGCGAGGCTGGTCATGCCGGGTTATTCGGAAACGCCGACGCTGTGCTGGGGATCACGGGTGTATGGCTGCGGGCCTATCACGGGCGGGCAGCTATTCTCGATCAGGGCATCGTTCAGGAATTTACACGGCGCCAGAAACAGGAAGGAACATCGAGTTGGGCGCTCGGATGGGATACGGTATCGGTGCCGTCATCTTCGGGGCGCTACTTCGCCGATCGATCATTCGGCCATCTCGGCTACACGGGGACTTCGATCTGGATCGATCCGGTTCGGGAATTAGAGGTCGTGCTGCTCTCCAATCGCGTACATCCTTCGAGCCGGAATGAAGCCATTCGGGAGTTCCGACCCGTGATTCATGACCTGGTGTATCAGGCGTTCGTCGGGGTCGGTCAAGGCCGATCCGGGTAGTCAATCCACGTCTCTTTTTCTGCCAGATAACGCGTGCCCTTGAAATTGGTGCGTGTTCTCATGCGCGTGAATCCCACATCCTGAAGCTTTTCGACCAGTTCCTTCACCGCTGCCGCAACGGTAGAGTGCGACCGACTCTCAACAATGAGGGCTTCATACATCACCTTGGCCGAATATCCTGCCGATGTCCGGTTGACCAAAATTGCGCGGTTGAAATACCGGTCGCTCGGATCTACTCCCTCGATTTGGTGCTTCTCGACCAATCCTTCTTTTTTGAACATCAGCGGCAGCGTACTCATACTTCTTCATCCTTCCGGCAAACAGTGGACGACGAGGATAACTCCGGCGATTATAGAAGGTCGTCCTCCGTGCCTGCAACTCGTTGACAAGCTTAGCCTCGCTTACTATGATGCCTTCCCTCATCCAGTCGGAGGCCGGTCCAACCCCCACCGTATGAACATTCCCAATAGCCTCACGATTCTTCGCATCCTCTTGGTCCCTGTGTACATCGGGTTTATGACCTACGGGTCATACGGGTTGGCGCTTCTGACGCTGCTTGTCGCAGGACTGACGGATGCCATCGACGGTTATATTGCGCGCAAACTGAACCAGCGAACGAGGTTGGGGACATTACTGGATCCCCTTGCAGACAAGGTGCTGCTGACCTCGAGCTTCATCTCGCTCGCAATCCTGCATCTAATCCCGTCATGGCTTGTCATCCTCGTGGTCAGTCGAGACCTGATTCTCTTGTTGGGGACAGCGGTCGCGCATGTCACCAGTACGCCGATCAACGTGGCACCGACGTTCCTAGGCAAGGGAACGACGATGTTGCAGTTAAGCTACGTTCTCCTGACCGTCCTCTTGACGTGGCGAGAACATGATCGCGGTGTGCTTACCCCGCTTCTTGTGGTGATGGTTGCGTTCACCCTGGCTTCAGGGTTGCACTATCTCTATCGAGGGTATCGAGACGCGAATACCGCCCCCCCCCTTGCTTAAGGGGCTTACCGTAAAGATCCTGCGCCGAACGGCTTCGGTAAATAATGCAATAGTTTTTGACAGGTTTTTGACCCACCAGTAGACTCGTTTTGTAGTCCTAGCCTTCCTCTTCAACCGGCTCAGAGAGCCACAACAGGACGAACACCTATGGCCACGTTTGCGTATGTCGGACGGAGTAAATCAGGAGCGGTGAAAAAAGGGGAGCTTGTCGCAAAGTCACGCGATGAAGCGGTGGAACAGCTGCGCAAACAAAGCGTCGTGGTGACCAGTCTCGAAGAAAAGGCTGCCAAGGAAGGTTTCAGCCTTCGCCTGGGGAGCGGAGTAAGCGAAAAGGACCTGGTTGTCTTTACCAGACAATTCGGAACCATGATCAATGCCGGATTACCCCTTATCCAGTGTCTGGAGATTCTTTCGACGCAGTCGGAGAGCGTGCCTCTGAGGAAAGCTGTCGGGGAAGTGAAAGGAATGGTCGAGGGCGGCTCGACGTTTTCCGATGCGCTCCACAAACACCCCAAGATCTTCGATGACCTGTATGTCAACATGGTGCATGCCGGTGAAGTCGGAGGGTTGCTGGACACGATTCTGGGCCGTCTCTCCAAACACATCGAGAAGGCGATGAAGTTGAAGGGGCAGATCAAGAGCGCATTGGTCTATCCCGCGGCCATCGTCGGGATCGCCGCGATCGTGATCACGGTCTTGATGATCTGGGTTATCCCGGTATTCGAAAAGATGTTCAAGGAAATGTCCGGCGGGAAGATGGCCCTGCCGGCACCGACGCAGCTTGTCATCGACGCGAGTAATTTCGCGCAGGGGAATTGGTACATCATTTTGGGCGTCATCGTGGCGCTTGTGGTCGCCGTCAAGAAATATTACGCGACTCCGCAGGGCAGGTTGGCCATCGACAAGCTCATACTGAAGTTGCCCGTGTTCGGGGACCTCGTCAGAAAGGCATCCGTGGCCAAATTTACGCGTACACTGGGAACGCTGTTGGCCAGCGGGGTCCCGCTGCTGGAAGCCTTGACGATTTGCGCGAAGACCTCCGGGAACAAGGTCGTGGAAGGAGCATTGCTTGATGCAAAAATCAGCATCAGCGGAGGAAAGACGATCTCCGAGCCTCTCGCGAAAAGCGGAACGTTTCCCAAGATGGTGACCCACATGATCTCGGTCGGAGAGTCGACGGGTGCGTTGGATAACATGCTCGGAAAAATCGCGGATTTCTACGAGGACGAAGTCGATGAAGCGGTGGGGAACCTCACGGCACTCTTGGAACCGATGATGATGGTGTTCTTGGGCGTCACCGTCGGATTCATCGTGGTCGCGATGTATCTCCCGATTTTTACAATGGCGTCCGCGATCGGTTAAGCGCCCAACTCATGCTTAAACGGCGGCTTCGTTGCCCACATGTTCGGGCAATGAAGCTGCGCCGACTTCTCGGTGAACTCCTGCATCGATTCAATAGCGAGCGATCTCCTTTCCAGACATACTTCTGTCAGATGGAACTTCATGCACAGTCACAGTGACCCGGGAGCCGTGACGGTGGAAGCTGTTCGCTAGACGGAGTGTTATTGCGTGGCGGATATCAAGACCAGAATCTACCGGTTAATGGGGTGGCGAGTCGTTCTCGTCACGCTCCTCCTGGGATTATCCCTTGCGTTCCAAGTCACGAAGGGCGAACGTGTCGAAACCTTCTATGCTCTGATCATCTTTACGTATGCTGTTACCATTCTCTACGCGTTGGTGGTTCGCCAGCTTACCGACCCCGAAGTGCTCGTACAGTTTGCGTGGACTCAGATCGCCGTCGATTTCATGCTGGAAACGGTATTGATCGCAAGAACCGGAGGAATCGAAAGTCCCTTCGCGGTGCTCTATGTCATCAGTGTGACGGTCGCCAGTTTGGTTCCGCGGCGCCGTGTGGGCCTCCTGACGGCCAGCCTCTGCATCATCCTGTTCGGAATGTTGACCAATATGCAGCTGTATGGACTTGCCGAGATATGGGGCTGGCTTCCGCCTTCTCGGCTGAGCGCTGCGGAAACGCTCCAGGCGTTTGGTGTGTACAGTCTGGCGTTCCTGGTCGTCGGGTTTTTGAGCGGGGCGCTCGCGGATCAGCTACGGCTGGCAGATCAATCGCTTCGTGAGAAAGAACAGGGGCTGAGCCGCCTTCAGGCGTTCCATGAGAATATCGTTCATAGTATCAGCAGCGGTGTGTTTACAACCGACGAACAAGGTCGGATCACGTCATTTAATCCTGCGGCGCAGGAAGCTACGGGCTACAGCTTTGAACAAGTTCACGGGCGGCCCTGGCGGGAGGTGTTCAATTGGCATCCCAGCCAGCAAGAAGACGACCACATGCACGATGCCTCCGCCAACTTGCGCTTTGAAGTCGAGTGCAAACGGTTCGACGGCAATCGGTTGATCCTCGGCATGACGCTCGCGCCGTTACATGAACGAGGGGAAAAGACGGGCCTTGTCGGAGTGTTCAAGGATCTCACACAGATCCGTGATCTGGAAGAAGAAATGCGGCGCAAAGAATGGCTGGCCGGTCTTGGAGAGATGTCGGCGGGCATGGCGCACGAAATCCGAAACCCGTTGGGCGCGCTCGCCGGCGCCATGCAAATGCTTCGAAAGGATCTCCATGCCGATGAAACCAGCCGGCGGTTGACGGAGATTGCCATTCGGGAAGCGACTCGATTGGATACGATCATTACCGAGTTTCTTCAGTACGCGAGACCTCCGGCGCTGAATTTGGCGGAGCACGATTTAAACAAAGTCCTTGCCGAGACCCTTGATCTGGTACACCATGAAGCACGAGCCAGAACGAACATCACCATCGCGACGGCTCCGTGCAGTGAGGCTTTGCCTGCGCAAGTGGATCAGGATCAAATGAAGCAGGTGTTTTGGAATTTGGCGGTCAATGCCTTCGATGCGATGCCCACGGGAGGACAGCTGACGATCACGACGGGAAGCAGAAAGATCGATGTCGCGGGGCGCAAGGCGGAGGTGGTCGAAGTATCCTTCCATGATACCGGGGAAGGCATTCCGAAGAACAATCTCGATAAGATCTTTCTCCCGTTCTTTACCACCAAAAAACGAGGTTCTGGGTTGGGATTGGCCGCGGTCCATCGTATCGTCGACCTTCACGGTGGGTGGATCAAAGTGGAAAGTCAGGAAGGTCAAGGCACTCGATTCGGAGTCTGCCTGCCTCGCACGGCAGATTCAGGGGTACGTCTGTGGCACGAGGGTAGAGAGCCGTGGAAAAGATCCTAGTCGTTGATGACGAGCAAAGCTTGCGCGAAGTATTGAGCATCATGCTCAAACGAGCGGGATATGCCGTGACCAGCGCCATGGATGGCGAAGAAGCGATCGAACTCCTGCACAAGGAAATCTTCGATCTGGTGATCACCGATTTGCGGATGCCGAAGGTCGATGGAATGGAGATCCTCAAGGCGGTGAAGTCGACCTCTCCTGAAACGGTGGTGCTGATCATCACGGCCTTTGCGACCGCTGATTCTGCAGTCGAAGCCATGAAGCAGGGCGCGTATGACTATCTGACGAAGCCCTTTCAGGTCGATGAAGTCCAGTTGATCATTCGCAACGCGCTGGAAAAACGGCGCCTCTCGACCGAGAACATGCTGCTCAAGCGCGAGATGGCGAGCCAATCGTCCTTCGCGCAGTTAGTCGGCCAAAGTGAGGCGATGCAAAAAGTATTCGACGTGGTCCGAAAAGTCGCCGATTCGAAAAGCAACGTGTTGATCTGCGGTGAAAGTGGAACGGGAAAAGAGTTGGTCGCGCGCGCCATACATTACAACAGCGTCAGAAGCGCTCTTCCGTTTGTCGCCGTCAATTGCAGCGCGGTGCCGGAAACTCTGTTGGAGAGCGAGCTGTTCGGCCACATGAAGGGGTCGTTCACGGGTGCCATTGCCAATAAGGCGGGATTGTTCGAGATTGCCAACGGCGGAACCATCTTTCTGGACGAGATCGGCGATACGACTCCCACGATTCAAGTCAAGCTCCTGCGTGTCATCCAAGAGCGGGAATTTCGACGGGTGGGCGGCAATCAGGATATTAAAGTCGATGTGCGGATAGTCGCAGCCACCAACAAGGATCTCGAAAAAGCAGTCGCGGACGGCTCGTTTCGCGAAGATCTCTACTACCGTTTGGATGTCATCCCCATCCGACTTCCGCCGTTACGCATGCGAACGGGGGATATTCCGCTGCTGGTCAATCACTTTCTGGAGCGGTTCTCGAAAGAGAGCGGCAAGCCCAAGCCCGTGATCGGCCAGGAGGCGATGCACGTGTTGTTGGGACACGAATGGCGCGGCAACGTCCGCGAGTTGGAAAATCTGATCGAACGGGTCGTCGCGTTCTCCGCGGAGGGACCGGTGACCGACGCAGATGTGCGCGGATGGCTCCATCGCCCGGCGGCGCAGTCACAGGCACATGCGATGCCGATGGACTTGACCGACGAGGGATTGGATCTTGAAGGACTCATCAACGGGATCGAAAAAGATCTGTTGCTGAAGGCTCTTGAGCGATCGAAATGGGTCAAAAAGAAAGCCGCGCGGATGCTTCGACTGAACACGAGATCCTTCCGGTATCGATTGGAGAAGTATGCTATAAAAGGAGGTCGTGACTAATCCCTCTCCTGCATCGACAGGTTCCCCTTCGTCGATTACCGTTCCTGCGCCTGCCAAGATCAATCTCGTGCTCCGAATCTTGGACCGTCGACCTGACGGCTACCATAACCTCTGGTCATTGATGCAGACGGTGAGGCTGGAAGACGAACTCTCGATTTCCATCAATCACGGTGATACGACCATCGCATTGCGATGCGATGAACCGTCCTTGAGCATGGATCCTTCCAATCTGGTCTATCGTGCTGCGGCGGCGGTGCTCGAACAGAGTGGACGACCCGTTGGATTGGACGTGACCCTCACAAAGCGGATCCCGATGGGGGCTGGGTTAGGAGGCGGGAGCAGCGACGCGGCTGCGACCATCCTCGGACTGAACCGGCTGTTGAGGTTAGGATGGTCGGCGGAGAAGATGGCCGAGGTCGGTCAAGCGCTCGGAAGCGATGTGCCGTTTTTCTTTTTCGCCCCTTCTGCGATCGTGGAGGGGCGAGGTGAGAAGGTGACCCCGGTGCACATCACTGGAAGTCGATGGGCGGTCTTGGTCAATCCGGGCTTCCCGGTCGAAACGAAGTGGGCGTATCAGCAGCTCTCCACAAGCCGAACCGGAATTGTGCCGTTGTCCGATTCTCACGCCTCGCTGGGGGCAACACGTGAATTAGAATGGGAACACGTGCTTGAGACAGCAGAAAATGACTTTGAGTCGCCTGTATTTAAGGCGCATCCCGCGCTCGACGATATTAAACGGCAGCTGCTGGCGGCAGGGGCCGAGGCTGCGTTGCTATCAGGCAGCGGTGCGACGGTTTTCGGTGTGTTTCGTGGCGAGGCCGCGGCCCGTCACGCAGAGACGGTTTTTTCAAACGAGCCGCATTTCAAGGTGTTCACGGCGGCCATGTGTTCTCATTCCTAGCCGGTCCATCCCTAAAAGTATCGGCGCGCGTTTATTGACAGAAGCCTGAGATTTCCGATACAGTTTCACCCTTTGATTGGTTTCCCCAGTAGTGTGTGCAGCGACCGAGGGGACGGTTGACCGAAACCGCCTTCACTCACCGCACAAGAACCACTAGAGAATCCAGGACGTTAGTGACACGCGAGAAGACGGCCCAGGCAAGCCTTATGAACAGGGAACTGAAAATTTTCTCCGGCAACGCCAACCTATCGCTTGCCCATGAAATCTGTGCCTATCTCGGGCAGAAGTTGGGTGAAGCCACCGTCGCGTCTTTCAGCGACGGAGAGATTCGGGTCAAGATCGATGAGAATGTGCGGGGCGCCGACGTGTTCGTCGTGCAGTCCTGTTGTCAGCCGGTCAATGATTCCGTGATGGAGTTGTTGATCATTATCGATGCATTGAAACGTTCGTCGGCGAACCGCATCACCGCCGTTGTGCCCTATTTCGGGTACGCTCGTCAGGACCGCAAGGATCAACCGCGTGTTCCCATCACCGCGAAGTTGGTTGCGGACTTGATGACGACCGCCGGTGCCGATCGTGTATTGTCGATGGACCTTCACGCCGGACAGATCCAAGGGTTTTTCAACGTGCCGGTGGACCATTTGTATGCGCTCCCGGTCTTGCTGGACTACATTGTGAAGAAACAAGTTGCGGACATGGTCGTCGTGTCGCCGGATGCCGGCGGTGTGGAGCGGGCCAGGGCATTTGCAAAACGTCTCCAGGCCAATCTGGCGATCATCGACAAGCGGCGCGAAGGCCCAAACCAGGCGCAGATTATGAACATCATCGGCGACGTGCAAGGGAAAAGCGTGTTGCTCTTGGATGACATGATCGATACGGCCGGCACGATTGTGCAAGGCGCCCAGGCCTGCGTCGATCAAGGAGCCCGGGAAGTGATGACGGCGTGCACGCATGCGGTGCTATCTGGGCCGGCCTTGGAACGACTACAGGCGTCGTGTCTGTCTCAGGTCGTCGTGACCAACACCATTCCGCTGCGGGGGAAAGAACTGGTTTGCCCGAAGTTGCATCAATTGTCGGTGGCGCCTCTGCTAGGGGAGGCCATCAGACGGATTCATGAAGATGAGTCGGTGAGTTCACTATTTGCCTGAGCGACCCGTATCGACGGGGTATGGCGTCGGAAGCGGAGGAGACGGAGGAAGATCATGAAATTCGATTTGACAGTGGCAGTGAGAGAACAAGCGGGCAAGGGCGCCGCACGGTCCATGCGGCGGTCGGGAAAAATCCCGGCGGTGCTCTACGGCCAAGGGGAATGTCTCTTGCTGACCGTCAACCCCGATGAATTAATCAAAATTTTAAAATCTCATGCCGGTAGTACCGCGTTGATCTCTCTGACGGTGAACGGCGCCAAGTCCAAGCCGAATCGCACCGCGTTGCTGCGGGATTTTCAGGTGGATCCGGTCAGTGGGGCTGTGTTGCATGCAGATCTCTTTGAGATTTCCATGAGCAAGCCGATTCGGGTGAAAGTCCCCATCAAGGTCATCGGCGGGGTTCCCGCCGGAGTCAAAGAAGGCGGTGTGTTGCACCACAACATGCGCGAGGTGCACGTAGAATGTCTTCCAGCGGCGCTACCGGACCACGTCGAGATCGACGCTTCATCGTTGACCATCGGCAGTGGTATTCATTTGAAGGACCTTGGAGCGCGCGAAGGGGTCCGTTTCTTGGACGATCCTGATCAGATGGTCGTCAGCGTCGCTGCGCCGATGTCGGACGCTAAACTCGAAGCCTTGCTCACCAGCACCGCGGGCCCCGCAGGGGAGCCGGAGGTTCTGGCGAAAGGTAAGGAAGCAGCGGCTGGGGCTGAAGGTGCTGCGGGTGCCGAACCAGCCAAAGCGGGTGCGGCAGCGCCTGCCGGGGAAGCCAAGGCAGGAGAAAAGAAAGAAGCCGCCGCGGCTCCCAAGGCTGAAAAGAAAGAAGCCGAAAAGAAGAAGTAACATTGCGCCTTCTCGTTGGACTGGGCAACCCCGGCAGAGCCTACGCCCAGACCCGCCACAATGTCGGTATGTGGGTCATCGAACGGGCTGCCGCTCGATGGTCGATCCGGCTCTCACCTCGCGGCACAGCCCAGCGAGGCTCCGGGCGACTTGGAAGGGAACTGATCGAGCTTGCCGGCCTGCTCGACTGGATGAATATTTCCGGTCCTCCACTGAAAGGCCTCCTGCGCGAATTCACGCTCACCCCCGGCGATCTCATTGTCGTCCACGATGATCTGGACCTGGAGCCAGGGCGGCTGCGGATTAAACTGGCCGGGGGCAATGGGGGACATAACGGGATCAAGTCCATCATCGAGTCGCTCGGAACTCCGCAGTTTGTCAGGATGAAGATCGGGATCGGCCGGCCTGCCCCGGGCCAAGATTCCGCCGACTATGTCTTGGAGCCGGTGTCGAAAGATGAGTTGGTCGTCTTTGAACCTTGTCTCGATCGAGCCGTCGATGCACTGGAATGTCTGATTCATCGAGGACCGGAGGTCGCGATGAATCAGTTCAATGTCAGGGAAAAGCTCACGAACGAAGAAGAGGACACGAACTAAATGGGCCTCTGTTGCGGCATGATCGGCTTGCCGAACGTCGGCAAGACCACCGTCTTCAATGCGCTGACCGGCGGCGGCGCCTTGGCGGCCAATTATCCTTTTGCGACGGTGGATCCCAACACCGGCATTGCACTGGTTCCGGACCCCCGCCTCATCAAGCTGACCGAGATCTTCACGTCGAAGAGAACGACCTACAGCACGCTGGAAGTGCGAGACATCGCCGGGCTCGTCGAGGGGGCCAGCAAAGGCGAAGGACTCGGCAATCAATTTCTTGGCCACATCCGCGAAGTGGATGCGTTGCTGCATGTTGTGCGGTGTTTCCAAGGAACCGACGTGGTTCACGTCAGCGGCGGGATCGATCCGCTCCGTGATATCGGGGTGATCGAAACCGAGCTCATGTTATCTGATTTGGAGACTCTCGATCGTCGGAAGCAAAAGACCGAGAAAAAGGTGAGAGCGGGAGACAAGAAGGCCGCGTTCGAAGTGGAGTTTCTCGCCAAACTGATCGGGTTGCTCGATAAAGGCGAGTGGTTGGGCAACCGGGAATATCCGGTGGAAGAGCGGTTGATTCTCAACGAATGTCAATTGCTCTCCGCCAAACCGGTTCTGTTTATCGCCAATGTCTCCGAGGGGAAGAATGCCGATGAGGCCATGGTGCAGACGGTACGCGAGTTTGCGGCGAAGCGTGGCGCCCGGGTCGTGACGATCTGCGGGCAGCTGGAAGCGGAGTTGTCGTCGTTGCCTGAGAGCGAGCGGGCGGACTTTCTGAACGAAATGGGGCTGACCGAATCAGGACTTGTGCGGTTGACGCGCGAAGCCTATACCCTGCTGGATTTGGTGACCTTCTTCACCGCCGGCGAGATCGAATCTCGCGCCTGGCCGATTCCACGGGGCACCAAGGCGCCTCAAGCGGCGGGCAAAATCCACTCCGACATGGAACGCGGCTTCATCCGCGCCGAGGTCTATCACTACGACGATCTGCTGGCTTGCGGGACGGAAGCGAAAGTGAAGGAGAAGGGACTCTTCCGCCTAGAAGGCAAAGACTACGTCATCAAAGAAGCGGATATCGTCTACTTTAGATTTAACGTCTAGTCATTCACTCGCGAATCCTGTTGCCATCGCTTGGTTCACCATAACGGTGCTTCCGCGAAGGGCAGCGGGTGATTCCCTCGTCCATGATCGTCACGTCCTACATCTCGTCGTGCGTCCAACTCATGTCGCTGAAGCCTCGATGAGATCTCACCAGCGCCCCTTCCTCAAGGCTGGAGGGCTTAAGGTCATTGTGAAACCTGTTTTCTTCTGACTGTTCGTCGTGTGGCTACAAGCTGATCTGGTAACGCGTGCTCCGGCCGCCGCCGGCCGGCGCGAAGATGCCCTTCTCTGCCAGATCCTGCAAATCGCGTGTCGCGGTCGCTTTTGACGCGCCGGTGAGTGACATGTATTTCTTGGCGCTCATGCCTCCTTCGAAGCCTTTCGGTCCTTCCTCCAGCATGCGGCGAAGAATCTTCGTCTGTCGGTCGTTGAGTTGATCCCGAAACCGGTCAAAGAGTCGCGTCTTCTTCAGGGTAAAATCAATCTGTTCTTCAGCTTGAGTCTGCGCCTCCAGGACCTTGTTGACGAACCATGTGATCCAGGGTGTTACTTCGTTCGCCTGCTGCGCCACTTTCAGCGCATCATAGTAGTCCCGCCGCGTGGCTTCGATGGCTCGCGACAGACTGAGTAAGGCAGGCTGTCCGAGCCCCTGCGACAAGGCCATTTCGGACAATGCCCTTCCAATCCGCCCATTGCCGTCTTCAAAGGGATGGATGGATTCGAAATAGAGGTGGGCGATGGCAGAACGCACAGCGACCTTGCGGATTTCTTTCGATCCACCGGGCGCCGTGTCGTTGAACCATTGGATGAACCGCGCCATTTCTTCCGGAACGCGCGACGACGGCGGGGCTTCAAAATGCACCTGTTCACGTCCCACTGCGCCGGATACGACCTGCATCGGTTCAGTATGGGTTCGCCATTGCCCCGCAGCCACGTGTCGGTGTCCAGTCATGATCATGCGGTGCCATTCGAAGAGTGTCTCCTTCGACAGGGGAACGGCGAAACCGTTGCGGACCGCGAGCATCAGCGCGGCGGTGCCTTGGGCGCGTTTGTCCCCGGTAGGCTGGCCTGTCTCTATCCCCAGATTCTTCCGGATCGAAGACATGACGTCCTTTCGGCTCAGCAGCTCTCCTTCGATCGCAGAAGTCTTGATCGCTTCAACCACCATCATTTCGATCATTGCCTCTATCTGCGCGTCAGCTGTCAGTCCTTTGAGGAGCCCGCTGGCTCGACCGGTTTTTTCGGCAAGCTGGAACAGAGCTTCCTCCATTCCAGAGAGGTCATATTGAAAGTCAGGCCAGTCCGGTTGCTGCCAATTGTACGTCATGAGCCGATTATATCAGCTAATCGGCTCATGGAAAGCATTAAATATGAGCCGATTAAAGATGAAATCGGCTCACTAACAGGATGTAGGCATCAGCGGATTTATAGAGCACAGAATCCACGTCGAAAAGGGTTTCCGGCTCATTGGGCTGGGTGGGTGCTATCAATTACCAGCGTATTCATGCCGGCTCAACCGGTCCCGTATGTCGCCCATGGTCGGTTCCAGGAGTCGGAGATCATGCACGGTCAGTGTCACGACACCGAATGTTTCTTCTACCAGTCCACGAACCACGTATGGTTGGTTTGGCGAGAGCAGATGACAGCAACGGCGGTAGACGTCGGGGAACAGCGTGACGTCGTACAGTGCGCTGACGTCTTCGAGGGTCATAAATTCCATGGCATGGCCGTGCTTCGTTTCAGCGGCCTTTTCCGTGATTAGCAAGCCGACCATCGTGATGCGCTGGCCGACGAAGCGATGCATCTGGGAGGCCGGCACCGGTCGGAGCTGTTCGATCTGCTTGCGGTAAAGGGTCAAAGGATGGCGGCTGGCAAGAAATCCGAACGACTCGATTTCATGGGCCCGCTTCTGAACAGCAGAATAGTCGTCGGGCACCGGCAAGGGGTTTGACGTGGAATCGCTTCCTGCGTACAGGCGCCAGAGCAAGGCCGGTCTTGTCAGCTCGCCGGCGATGGAGTCACAGCAGCCGGCGCGGACCAATGTTCTGGCATGCGCCGGCTCCGGCTTCACACGCCCCAGAAAATCCTGAAACGACCGATAGAAGCCATTCTGAGTACGTTCCCCGACAATTCTTTCGCCGAACTCTTGAGGGATGGTCTTGATCTGCATCAGGCCCATCCGCAGCCGTTCGCCTTTACCGCGGTAGGCCCAATCGCTTGCGTTGATGTCCGGCAGGAGGATGGCCAATCCCATGCGCCTGGCCTCCGAGACGTATGCGAAAGTCGAATAAAAGCCCCCCTGGTTGCTGATGACGGCGGCAATGAATTCCGCCGGATAGTGAGTTCGGAGATACGCGGATTTGAACGACACCTGCGCATAGCTGGCCGAATGAGGTTTGCAAAAACTGTAGCCGGCGAAACTCATGATCATCTTCCAGATTCTGTCGATGATCTCCAGTGAAGCATGATTCTTTTCTGCTCCGCGGCAAAACTGCTGATAGTAGTCCTGTAGTTGCCGTTGTTTGTGCTTCTTGCTGATGATCTTGCGCAGCTGATCCGCGTCTTCGACAGAAAAGTCCGCCAGGGCCATCGCCACCTTCGAGACGTCTTCCTGATACGTCATGATGCCGTGTGTTTCATCCAAAACTCCCTTCAACTTGTCATGCCAGTAGGCGCAGGAATCTTCTTGCGCTCGTCGGATGAAGTCTTCGACGAAGGGAGTGGTGGCAGGTCTGACCAGGGACGAAACCATGACCAGATACTCGAATACATCGGCAACCGCACGGCGGTGAGGCGGCATGCCGATCCATAGCTTTCTCAATAAAAGACGGGTGGCGGGCGATTCGATGTAGAAGCACCCGATCGTATTGCCGCATCGGATTGCTTCCTGCGTGGCAGGATCATTCAATGGATCCCAGGCTTCATAATCGATCTGCCGGCCCGTGTGCGTGGCGATGGCGACTAAGGCATCCCGAATGACGCCCAGCGACCGGTTGCCTAAGATGTCAATCTTTACGAGCCCGGCGTCCTCTGTCTGATCTTTTTCCCATTGGATAACGGGAAGGCCCTTCGCCGTGATCTCGACCGGCACATAGCGCCGAATGTCGTCCGGCACGATGACGACCCCACCGCAGTGCATAGAAAGATGACGAAAGTGGTTCTGTGCCCTCAGCGCCTGAGCCAAAATCTCGGGCCACGGCGCTTTCAGTCGTAGGATTTGTGACAATCGATGGAGCCATTGCCGGATGGTCGGTGGAGTGGAAAAGCCAAGGAGATCTTTTTGACGTACCACGCGTGAAGACACCCTGCCGATTTCGTCGGCCGGCATGCCGTACACTTTGGCGACTTCGCGGATTGCGGCCCGGAAGCCGAGGCTGTTTTGGTTCGCCACCATGGCAGCCTGGCGGTCGCCATACTGCTTGAATACCCATCCCAAAACGTCATCGCGCTCGTCCCACGCAAAATCGATATCGATGTCCGGTGGATCCTTGCGGCCGGGATTGAGAAACCGTTCAAAGAAGAGGTGGTGCTTGATCGGATCGACATGGGTGATGTTGAGACAATACGAGACGATCGAGGCCGCGACTGAACCACGGCCACAGGTGGTCCGCTTTGACTCCTGGACGATGTCTTCCACGACCAGAAAATAGTGGGCAAAACGTTTCTCTCGGATGATCGCCAACTCTTTTTCAATCCGATCGCGAATCTCTTGCGAAATGGCACCATATCGTTCATGTGCCCCGGAATAGGTCTTTTCTTTGAGCGTCATGAATGCGTCTGCGTCGGTCAGCCGGCGAAAGGCCGGGAAGATGGTTTCGCCGAAACGCCAGTCGCTGTAACACGCGTCGGCGATACGGACGGTGTTCTCCACTGCTTCCGTGATGTGAGGGAATTGAGATGCCATGAGCGTAGGCGGCATCAGCCATTGCGTGGGTCGACCACAGGCATCTTCCGGCAACCGTGACAGAGTTGTGCTGAGGGCGATGGCACGCAATAGGCGATGCGTGGCAAAGCCGTCTGCTTGGGAGAAGTACACGCGGTTGGTGGCGACAGGTGGAAGCTCGATATGGCGACTGAAGAGCAGTGTATGGTGCATCGTGAGCCCAGGTGTCACTTCGACATAGAGATCTTGCCGTGACTCTTTGGCCCAAGCCATGAGCGCCGCTTCGTCATCTGTGAAAAGGATCAGACCGTCCCGATAGCGTGAGATCGATCCGAGGAAGTCGAACGAGGGGTTGCAATGCCGTTCCGACAGCACGCGACAGAGATTGGCGTAACCGTCCGGTGTTTTTGCCAGCAAGACCGCCCGATGATCGGCCGTCGTCAGTTCGGCGCCGAGAATCGGCCGGAGCCGCTGGTGCTTAGCGTGCTCGACAAATCGAATCGCACCGTACAAGCCGTTCGTATCGGTCAACGCCATGGCCGGCGACCCTTGCCGGTGTGCCGAAACGCAGAGTTCTTCCAACGATGACACGCCGCGCATCGGTGAATAGTCCGAATGGACATGCAGGTGCACGAACGGGTGAGAGTTCATCGCAACGTTCTCCCCCAGGATAGGGCCCGTTCACCAAACTTCGCGCGAATGTCATCCAACGCCAGAGACAGCCGGTGAGAGCATGGGAGGACTGTGGGCTTCGGTTCGTCGAAGAGCGAAAGTTGCTCGGCAGGCGATTCCAGCCGACCGACCTGGAGTGTGAGACGGGTGAGGCGTATCCGCCGGCGGAAACACCGGTAGAAGAGTCGTGTCACGATAGGATGGAGATCGATCTCCCAGTACGTGCCGTGCGGCAAGCGTTCTTGCGCGGTCCGTTCGACATGGTCGCTGTGCCGAACCGTCAGTGCGATATGCCGGCACATACGCCCTTGTTGCCGAAGCGTTGCGCAAAGCTGCTCCAATAGTCCGTACAATCGACCTAACAAGAGTCGGTCGTCTACTTCATCCGGATCGACACGAATGATACGTTCGATGACCGGCTGCGTGATCGGTGACCGGACCGGTGAGGAATCAATCCCCAGCGCCCAGTCGTGCAACAAACCAGCGGGAGCGCCGATGGCGGCTTGCAGGTGTGTCAATGAGACGGAGGCGATCGCACCAAGGGTGAGGAGATTCAAATCCTCCAGCCGCTGCGAGACTCGTGAGGTTTGGGCGCGATGAAGGCCGGGGAGCAACAGGGTCGGCAACGGAGCCAGGAATGATTGTTCTGAGCCGGAATGGATCGAGAGGAGTTGCGGAGGTTTGGTCAATGTCGTTGCGGCCAATTGCGAAACGAGCTTGTTCCCCGCCAGCCCGATGGTGCTGTCCCATCCCTGCTGATGTGCCAACTCTCGACTGATGCGGGTTGCCGTGTCGATAGGAGGTCCGAAGAGGTGGGTTGTGCCGGTGAGGTCCAAGAAGAGCGAACCGGGCCTGATCGATTCCCAGATCGGTGCAACACGCGAGACACGATGCTGCAGTTCACGATGCGCGGCTTGTATGAGCGATGAGTCCGGAGAGACCACTCGCAAGCCGGGACAGATCCGCTGCGCCAAGTCTACGGCCATACCCGGCTGAATGCCTTCACGAAACGCTTCGGCGGAAATCTCGCGGATCAATGCGCGCGGTGTATGGATCGGCGCCATGGCCACCGGTCTGTTTCGGAGAGAAGCGTCGCCCGCCCGGGCGAGTACGATTCCAAAGGAGGGGATGTGAAGGCAGACAATGTGTCGATCCATCGCGAATCAATCGGATTCAGGAGTAACCAATGGTTACAATCAGAAGACCTTCCTGTCAATGCGGGGAAACTTCCTACGGGCCTTTGGAATCTGGGCATTCAACCATGAACCTCATCCGCTCAGAGAGTACGGTGACAAGAGCTCCATGGGTTCGATCGATGGTGCGGTCTCACCGGATTCATTGACAGCGTAAGAAATCCTATGCTACCGTCCACCGTTCTTTTCGCCGAATAGGCGCCCTACACCTCGCTCCCGACCGGTTCGGGGGCCTTTGCCCAGGAGGATCGCTGCATGGAGCTCTACGAGTCTCTGTTTATTATTCGTCCGTCCGTCTCCGATGAGGAGACGAAAACGCTCATCGACAAGATGAAAAATGTCGCCGACAAAACCGGCGCCCAATTCATCAAAGCCGAAAATTTAGGGAAGAAAAAGCTCGCCTACGAAGTGCGTCGCGAACGGAAGGGCACCTACGCCTATTTCTACTTTAAGGCCCCGAACAACACCGTCGGCGAACTCGAACGAGCCTATCGATTGGAAGACAACATCATTAAGTTTTTGACGGTCCATCACGAAAAACCGTTGGTGGAACGGCGTCCGGTGGAAGCTTCAGCACAGGAGTCCGACGGTGGCCGGATTTAACAAAGTCATTCTGATGGGAAACCTCACCAGGAATCCTGAGCTTCGGTACACTCCGAGCGGGACACCGGTGGCGAGTTTTGGCCTCGCGGTAAGCCGTCGGTTTAAACAGGCCGAAGATTTGAAAGAAGAGGTCTGCTTTGTGGACATTGTCGTGTTCGGCCGGCAGGCGGAACATTGCGGGCAGTATCTGAGCAAAGGGAATGGGGCGATCGTCGAAGGCCGGTTGCAGCAGCGCCGATGGGAAACTGAAGATGGCCAAAAGCGCAGTAAGCACGAAGTGGTCGCGCAGACGGTGACGTTTATGCCGAAGCGCCAAGATGGCGGCCCAAGTGCCGAACCTCCGATGCACGACGAGCCCGGCTATGACATAGGCGAGGAAGGTTAACGGCAGGAGCATGAGGAGGCAGTAATGGATCGAAGCGAAAACGAGCGTGGCGGGGGTGGGGGCCGGTTATTTCAGCGAAGGCGTCCTTGCCGATTCTGTTTGGAGAAGGCGCCGATCGATTTTAAGGACGCCGGACTCCTGCGGAATTTTTTGACGGAACGGGGACGGATCGTTCCGCGCCGCATTTCCGGGAATTGCATGCGTCATCAGCGTGAACTGACGGTGGCCGTCAAGCGGGCTCGGCATATCGCGATTATCAGCTTCGCCGAGGAGCGATGACGTACGTGACGGGCGATTTCGATGCACCGGGGTGGGGCAGCGGCACGCTGCTAAGGATGACCATGGATGTATTGACACCGAAAATCGCGGATATCACGGCCGAAGGCCTGTCGTTGTCGGGCGACCTGACGGGCGAAGAGCTCGAACTGACGGATGCGGATGTGTCCATTCGCGGAACCCTGGCGGTGGGACTGGATCTTCGCGCGATCGAGCGCACCATCTATGTGACCGGCGTGGTCGAAGGGACGGCGGTCCGCCAATGCGTGCGCTGTCTCAAAGATTTTGAAGACCCGATGGCGTTTTCTTTACGAGTGGCCTACGAACGGGAAGCCAAGGCGACGCCCGCCGCCCCCAAACGAGATGATGCGCGGAAGAAAAAAATGGCGGCACCGGTCGAAGTTGACGCCGAAGAGCAGAACGACGACCTCTATTACTTTACGGGCGATCATCTGGAGCTGGCGCCGATGCTGCGCGAGCAATTGATTCTCGCCGCTCCGATGCATCCCCTGTGTTCCGAGGACTGCCTCGGACTATGCCCTCGTTGTGGAAAAGATTTGAATGAAGGCCCGTGTGGTTGCGTCGAGGCGCCGACGGGAGGTCCGTTTCACGTGTTGCGCGATATAAAGGGAAAACTGCGAGAACCCGGTGATCGCTGAGCGGCGATCGTGATCGAGCGGAAGAAGGAGCCACCATGCCCAATCCAAAACATAAACATTCGAGGGCGAGACGCGACAAGCGTCGCACTCAAAAACTGCGTATGACCCCGCCGGGGATGGCTGTCTGTCCCCAGTGCCATGAGCTGAAGTTGCCGCATTACACCTGTTTGAACTGTGGAACCTACAAGGGCAAGGCAGTCATTCAGGTCGAAGAAGCGTGAACGGAATGTGGAAGGTTTGCCGACGTGCCAAGGCCCCGAGTGTTGAAGAGGGCACAGGACGTCCATCGCAATCAGGATGTCGCGAACGTGATGCGTCTTCCTGCGTAAGTATTCGGGCGAATCGGTCCATCGCGCTGACGTCTCAGCGCGCCTGACGTGAGCCCAGGGGGGCGACGCGTGTTCAGCCTGTCTGTTCAACGCCATCTGTGAGTACGCTGTCTCGTATGAAGATCGCGCTTGACGCCGTGGGCGGCGATCATGGCCCCGCGCCGTGCATCGAGGGTGCTTTCCAGGCTGTCAGGGAATTGGACGTCGAGGTCGTCCTTGTCGGCGACGAGACGACCCTCAAACAGGAGTGCGCGCGTCTGGCCTGTCTCGACTCCCGCCTGTCTATTCGGCATGCTTCCCAAGTCGTTGAAATGCATGAGTCGCCTGCCGCGGTGGCTCGGAAGAAACGAGACTCGTCGATCTGGATCGCGACGGAATTGGTCAAGAACGGCCATGCCGATGCGGTCGTGAGCCCAGGGAACACGGGCGCAAGCATGGTGGCGGCATTCTTCGTATTAGGACTTGCAAAAGGGGTTGAGCGGCCGGCGATCGCCACCAGCCTGCCGACGCTGAGCGGGGAAGCGATCATGCTCGATGTGGGGGCCAACGTCGACTGCACTGCCAAGCATCTTGAGCAATTCGCCTTGATGGGAAACGAATATGCCAAGCATCTGCTCGGTAAGCCGAATCCCCGTATCGGTCTTCTGAGCATCGGTGAAGAAGACAGCAAGGGCAACGAAGTCACCAAAGAGGCGTTTAAGCTGCTCAAAGGGAGTTCGATGAATTTTGTGGGGAATGTGGAGGGACGGGATGTGTACAGTGGAATCGCCGATATCGTCGTCTGCGACGGGTTTATCGGCAACGTGGCGTTGAAGATTTCCGAGGGCGTTGCCGAGATGATCAAGAGGCTGCTGCTCAAGGAAATTTCCGGCCACTTCCTGGGCCGATTGGCCTATCCCTTGATTTCCGGCCCTCTGACGAATCTGAAGCGAAAAATCGACTATGCCGAATTCGGCGGTGCCCCACTGCTGGGGGTCAATGGGATTACGATGATTTGCCACGGACGATCGTCGGCTAAGGCCATCAAAAATGCGATTCGACGGGCCAAAGGCATGGCTGAGGGCCGTGTGCGAGAGCTGATTCAACGGAATATCGACGAGAGCCGTTCCCGTCCACCGGTGGAATTGGGAACATGAAAGCCTACATTGCGGGAACCGGCTCCTATGCGCCTGCCCGGGTGCTGACGAATGCGGATCTTGAACGCATGGTGGCCACGTCCGATGAATGGATTCGGGAACGGACGGGCATCCGTGAGCGGCATATTGCAGCGACCGGGGAAGCCTGTTCGGATTTGGCGGTTCAGGCCGGGAAACGGGCACTGACTGCGGCTGGGTTGGCAGCGACCGACATCGACATGATTTTAGTCGCCACCTGTACGGGTGATTACCCGCTCCCGGCTACGGCTTGTCTCGTCCAGCATCAGCTCGGTGCGACCAACGCTGCGGCCTGTGATCTGTCGGCCGCCTGTTGCGGATTTGTCTACGCGCTTTCGGTGGCGGATGCGTACGTCAAGAACGGGATGCGTCATGTCCTCGTGATCGGCTCAGAAGTCATGTCCGCCATCACGGATTGGAGCGACCGGAACACATGCGTGCTGTTTGGGGATGGGGCCGGTGCGGTGGTCGTCAGCGCCAGCGATGGGGAACGGGGGATCTTGTCCACTCACCTTCGCTCGGACGGCGCCCTCTGTGAGTTGATTATGGTACCGGGAGGAGGTTCTCGTACTCCCCCCTCCGAGAAAGTGATCGCGGAACGCCAGCACTACATCAAAATGAAAGGGAACGAGACTTTCAAAGTCGCGGTGCGCACCTTGGAAGACATCGCCCGTACGACCCTTTCAGCCAATCATCTCCGTGTGGAGGATCTTGACCTCTATGTGCCGCACCAGGCCAACGTACGAATTCTGAGGGCGGTCATTGAGCGTCTTGGCCTTCCGATCGAAAAGGTGCTCTTGAATCTCGATCGGTATGGGAATACCTCCGCCGCATCCATTCCAATTGCCTTGGATGAAGCGGTTCGCGAAGGGCGTATCAAGGATGGCTCGCTGGTGATGCTTGGTGCGTTCGGTGCAGGATTGACTTGGGCTTCTGCGATGATCCGATGGTAAGGGAGTATCCATCGGTGATCCGGCACGACTCCTGGAGCAGACTCACGCTGATTGCGGAGAATGGCGGCTGGTAGAAACTTTTCCCGTTGACTTTGCGCGGGATTTCTAAGATATCTAACCCCCCATGACTCAAGGAATCGGGCTTGTTTTTCCAGGACAGGGATCTCAGTCAGTGGGGATGGGTAAGGCGCTCTATGATACTCATCCCTCTTTGAAGTCCGTCTATGATGAGGCGACCTCGGTTTTGAGTTATGATGTCGGGGCGTTATGCTTTACGGGACCGGCTGAGCGGCTCAATCTGACGGAATTCACCCAGCCGGCCTTGCTGGTCAGCAGCATGGCGGCGTTGAGGCTGTTGGAGCCGGTCGGAATCAAGCCGGTCGCGGTGGCGGGACATAGTTTGGGCGAGTATTCGGCGCTGGTTGCGGCCGGCGGCCTCTCATTCCGGGATGCGGTTGGCCTGGTTCAGAAACGAGGACGCTACATGTCGGAAGCCGTGGCTCCGGGAACCGGTCTTGTCGCGGCCCTGTTGGGTCTCGCCGCCGGCGTGGTTAAGGATGTGTGCCGCACGGCGTCATCCGCCGGGGTTGTCGCGGCGGCGAATTTCAACTCGCCGGGGCAAGTGGTCATTGCCGGTGAAAAGGCGGCGGTGGAAAGAGCGATTGAATTGGCCAAGGCACAAGGCTGTAAAAAGGCTATCCCTCTGCCGGTGAGTGTGCCCGTTCATACTCCGTTGATGCAGCCAGCCGCCGATCGTTTGGCCAAGGACTTTGCCGCGGTTCAGTGGTCTGATCTCAGCGCCCCTCTGGTGAACAATGCGGAGGCGAAAGCGATCAGACTGGCAAGCGAAATCCAGGCATCGTTGGTTCGCCAGCTGCCCTCTTCCGTGCTGTGGGAGGAGACCGTGCATACAATGGGAAAGATGGGGGTCACGACGTTTGTGGAGGTGGGACCGGGCACCGTGTTGACCGGCTTGATCAAGCGGATTCTGCCGGACTCCAAATTGTTGAATGTGAATGATCCAAAGTCACTGGATGCGACGCTCCAGGCAGTGAGCTAGCGCACAATCGGCTTCACATGAAACACCAGATGACGAACGCTCTGTCGGCTTGTTAAGGTACCGCCGGAAAGGTCTGTGATGTTGCTACAAGGAAAAACCGCGATTGTCACCGGCGCTGCCCAAGGAATCGGTCGGGCCATTGCCGAATGCCTTGCCCAAGCGGGGGCCGACATCGCCGTGGCTGATCTCGACCCAAGCCGTTCGTTGGAAACGGTCGGCTTGGTCGAAAAGCTAGGGCGCAAGGCGTTGAACCTTAAAGTCAACGTGGCCGATGCCAATGACACCAAAGCGATGGTCGAACAAGTCTTGAAGGCCTGGGGGAAAGTCGACATCCTCGTCAACAATGCGGGGATCACTCGCGATGGATTGTTGTTGAGGATGAAGGAGGAAGATTGGAATCTGGTGCTTCAGATCAATCTGAACGGCACCTTTAATTGCACGAAAGCGGTCTTGCAGCCGATGACCAAGCAGCGGTACGGTCGTATCGTCAATATCGCCTCGATCGTCGGAGTAATTGGGAACGCGGGGCAGGCGAATTATTCGGCTTCAAAGGCGGCCGTCATCGGGTTCACAAAAACCGTTGGTCGGGAATATGCCAGCCGTAACGTGACGGTGAATGCGGTGGCGCCCGGTTTCATCGATACGGCGATGACTCATGGACTACCGGCCGATGTGAAAGACACGTTGCTGAAACAAATCCCGTTGGGGCGGCTGGGTACGCCCGCGGATGTTGCCGCGGCCGTCCGATTTCTTGTGTCCGAAGACGCGGCCTACATTACGGGTCATGTCTTGCATGTGAACGGCGGGATGTTGATGGTGTAAACGCGTCGAATTTCTTGGACGTATAGCCGTCACAGATCCCCATGTGGCGGTGCAGAGGGAGTCACATTGGGGAAGGAGGTAGGCATAGCGATGGCAACAGTTGAAGAGCGCGTGAAGAAAATTATTGCTGAGCAGCTCGGTGTGGAGGAAGACGAGGTGACACCGGAGGCCTCCTTCGTTGAAGACCTTGGGGCGGATTCGCTCGATACCGTCGAGCTTGTGATGGCACTCGAAGAAGAATTCTCGATCGAAATCCCCGATGAGGATGCGGAGAAGATTCTGACCGTTGGGAAGGCATTGG
Organism: Nitrospira sp.; assembly: GCA_024760525.1. Classification (NCBI taxonomy): domain Bacteria; kingdom Pseudomonadati; phylum Nitrospirota; class Nitrospiria; order Nitrospirales; family Nitrospiraceae; genus Nitrospira; species Nitrospira sp. The sequence goes on along the minus strand of CP060499.1, from coordinate 3,377,596 downwards.
ACTACATCAAGGAAAAGTCATAGGCATGTCTCAAGGAACGTCTGATCCGGGCACACGGCGTGTGGTGGTCACCGGTTTGGGACTGGTCACTCCATTAGGCACGGGTGTCGACAAGACCTGGAAAGCGCTCTGTGCCGGCGAGTCCGGGATCGGCCGAATCACCAAGTTTGATCCGACGGGATATGACGCTCAGATTGCCGGTGAGGTCAAAGATTTTGACCCTGCTCGGTTCATCGAGAAAAAAGAGATCAAGAAGATGGATGCGTTCATCCACTATGCGGTGGGCGCCGCCCAGCTGGCTGTGGATGATGCCGGCCTCAAGGTGACGCCGGAGGAGGCCACAAAGGTCGGGGTCTATATTGGCTCCGGGATCGGCGGGCTTGGGTCGATTGAGCATTATCATGAGGTGCTCAAAGGTAAGGGACCTGGGCGGGTCTCACCGTTTTTCATTCCAATGACGATCATCAACCTCGCTTCCGGGCAAGTGGCGATTCGGATCGGGGCCAAAGGGCCCAACTCGTGCGCGGTGACGGCATGTGCCACGGGCAACCATTGCATCGGAGACGCCTATCGCCTGATTCAACGGGGTGAGGCCGATGTCATGGTGGCCGGGGGGGCCGAAGCGGCCGTGACTCCGTTGGGCGTGGCAGGATTTGCGGCGGCCAAGGCCTTGTCGTTCCGGAATGATGAACCAACCAAAGCGAGCCGTCCATTCGACAAGGACCGGGATGGGTTCGTGTTGGGTGAGGGTGCGGGCGTGGTGGTGATCGAGGAACTGAATCATGCCCTTCGACGGGGGGTTAGAATTTACGGCGAAATTATCGGGTATGGGATGAACAGCGACGCGTATCACATTACGGCGCCGCCTGAAGAGGGTGAGGGAGCCGTCCGCTGCATGGAATTGGCGCTCAAGGACGCCAAAATCAGACGCGACCAGATCGGGTATATCAACGCGCATGGCACATCGACGATGGCCGATGCCATTGAGACGCGGGCCATCAAACAGGTGTTCGGTGAACAAGCCTTTCGCATTCCGGTCAGCTCGACCAAATCCATGACCGGTCATTTGCTGGGAGCAGCGGGCGGGATTGAAGCCGTCTTCAGTATTCTGGCGCTTTTCCACGGAGTGCTCCCGCCCACGATCAATCTCGACAACCCGGATCCCGCCTGTGATTTGGACTACGTCCCCAATAAAGCGCGGCCGACTGCCATTCAGATGGCATTGTCCAACTCGTTCGGATTCGGCGGGGTGAATGCGTGTTTGATCTTCAAGAGACTGGACGCCTAATACGCACGCCACGATGACACCGGCTTCTTCAGCCGATTCTCCTCCCGCCTTCCTCAAATATCGATTCACGAACTCGGCCTTCTTGACGGAAGCGCTGACACACAAATCGTACGTGAATGAACGACGAGACGCGGATCGAAAACATAATGAACGGCTGGAATTCCTGGGGGATGCCGTTTTGTCGCTCATTGTCAGCGATTATCTTGCCAGCCGATATCCTGAGTTGAGCGAGGGCGCTCTCTCGAAACTCAAAGCGAAGCTCGTGAGTGAGAGCCCGCTGGCGAATGCCGCCAGGCGTCTGGATCTTGGAGCCTACCTGCAGCTCGGTCGAGGTGAAGAACTTTCGAATGGGCGGGACAAAGCCTCACTCCTGGCTGATGCGCTGGAAGCCGTCATCGCCGCGGTCTACCTCGACGGAGGGTTTGAGGCCAGTCGCGATTTCACCATCGATGTGCTGAAGGATGAGCTGTGCCGCATCGAGCTTTTGCAAACGAAGCCCGGAGGGGATGACTACAAGACTCGCTTCCAGGAGTGGTGCCAGAAACGATATGAAGTGTTGCCTCGGTATGTGATTGTGCGAGAAACTGGACCCGATCATCACAAGTTCTTTGAAGTCGAAGTCCACGTGAATGACAAGGTCTGTGGCATTGGCCAAGGACACAGCAAGAAGGAAGCGGAGCAGGAGGCGGCGCAACGAGCACTGGAGCAAGTTGCGCGTTGACGCGCGACACGTGGTAGGATGAGACAGTACTGTCATGTAAACGGTTGTGGAGGTTGGTGATGCTGAAGCGCACAGGATGGCGAATCTGTCTGGGAGTGCTGGTGGGAATTGCCTTGTCAGTCTCAGGTATCGAGTCGGTGATCGCCGCGGATACGGCGACCACACCAAAAGCTGAAACCCCGAAAGGGCCGCGGGGGATCATCAAAACGAAATTCGGTGATATCGAAATCAAGTTCCATTCGGACGTTGCACCAAAACATGTGGAGAATTTTATCAAGCTGGCGAAGTCCGGCTTTTACAACGGGACCATTTTTCACCGCGTCATTCCCGGTTTCATGATTCAAGGCGGTGACCCGAATACGAAGGATACGCTCAAGAAGGATACCTATGGTCAGGGTGGCCCCGGCTATACCGTTAAGGCGGAGTTCAGCGATATTCCACATAAGCGCGGGGTGGTTTCCATGGCCAGAGCAGCCGAGCCGGATACGGCCGGTTCTCAGTTTTTCGTCGTGGTAGAGGACTCGCGGTTCTTGGATCGCAAGTACTCCGTGTTTGGCGAAGTGACCAAGGGAATCGGTGTGGCCGATAAGATCGTCAATGTTGCGCGCGACGAGCGGGATAATCCCAAAGAGCGTGTAGAAATGACCGTCACGATTGTGGAGTAGTATCCATCGGCATCCCATATTGGGTGCTTGTTCTCGAACAGTGGAGCCGCTTCTTACTTACACTCAGGCGTGAAGTGACAGTCCCGCGGAGAGTCTTGTCCCGCTTCAGGATCCTAGCCGGCTTTCTGATTGAGCTTCCAACACCGAGGCAATAAATCCGCCTGCTGGGATCGCCAGCAGCGGGCAGGGCGCTTTGTGAAGCACCCGTTCGCTATGACTTCCCCGCAAGGCATCGAGAAAGCCATGGCGTCCTTCGGTCGTCATGACAATGAGATTCGCCCTGATCTCTTCCGCAGTTCCACAGATCACGTCCACCACATCTCCTTGCTTGGTGATTCTATTCCACCGCCAGCCGGGCAGATCGAAGTAGTGGAGATCGGGCAGGTCTCCTTCCTCGCCGACGTGTAGTACCGTAAAGACGCCGGCGGGAGAATTGAGGCGGTATGCCATCCGCACGGCGGCCTGGAGTGCCGCCTGGCCAGGTGGCGTGGAGGTGACGGGAATCAGGATGTTGGTCAACGAGATGGACCCATCATGCGAAGAAACGAATCCGGCTGCGTCTTTCGGGATAAAGAGGGTCATCTGCCGTGACTCCAGAGCAACGGGCACCGCCACGGACTTGCTGAACCATGGAAGGCCGCCTTTACTTTGATCAGTAGCAAGCACGATCAGATCTGTCGCATGCTCCCTTACGTAGGATGTGACCGATTCAATGGGATCCGGATGGACCGCTTGGACTTTCTTGACGTTGATACCCAACTTGGCGACATCGGATCGCCGGCTGTTCATGGGTAGCAGGCCCCATCGTTCCAGTGCTGCACGTACACCGGGAAACTCCATCCATTCCGTATCCCGATCAGATGAGACATGTAGAATCGTCAGATTGGCCTGAGCCATCAAGGCGGTTCTCAAGGCATGCGCGAACGCGGCTTCGCTAGCCGGGGTGAAATCGGATGGATGAAAGATGTTCCGAAGGATAGGGATGTCGAGTGAGTCGGGAAGAGGCATGGACGATCCTCTCTAATGACTATGATGCCGGCAGTCGGGACCATGGGTATGTTCTTCGGGGGCGGGTGGTGGTAGGAACGATTGTCCCGGCAGAAGGATATGTCCCGATTCATGCTGCTTCTTGAGGTGCGCCGCGATTTCCGGATGCTGCACCTTCACGTAACCGATCAGTCCTCCCAGAAACCGGCTTGACTGAAACTCATTCTCTGAAAATGAAGAGACAAACTGGACGGCGCGATCCAGGATTGTGAGGGCGTCGGACGAGTCGGCAATCTGGTCCGGATGCTGCTTGTGAAAGGCCTCGTACTCTTTTTTGAGGCGCTCGGCAAAAACCGGGGCAGGGGCAGCCGGAATGTGAAGTGGGCTGAGTGTGCGGCGGAGCGTTTGCAGTGCCGTGACGACCTCGACATCCTGCCCATCCCTCCGTCCTTCAAAATAGCTGAACGTGACGACCTCAATCAGGTTGAAGAGCCCGACGGCTTTATGCCCCCCCGATTGCTCCAACTCCTGATAGAAGTTTCGGCGAACGGACGCGAATTGCACTCCGAGCCGTTTCTGCTGGTAATCACTCCCACTGTCAAGATAGGCACAGTCGTGGGGACATGAGATTCGCGTCATGCGATGCTCGCCACAGCACTGGCTGCAGATCGATCCTCCCAGGGCCGGACATGCCCGCTTCCCCTTCCGATTGTGGCAATAGACACATAAGCTCATTTTTTGATCTCTTCCGGCGCGGGCTTTGGGGGCGGAGGAATGAACCCATAGTCGGCCAGTGTGCGTTTATCGCCCTTGGGCCTGGCCGTTGACGGGGCTTCCAGCCCATTCATCTCGGCCGCATGCACGTAGTGATAGGGAACCAGTATGAGGTTATTTTCTCGGTCGATGCTGATATCAGCCGGGGCGGGGAGGTATTCGGCAATGACTTGGAATCGATGGTCCCTGGTCATGCGCCAAATCTTGCCTTTCGTGAAATCCGACACATACATGTTGCCCCATTGATCGAAATCGACGCCGCTCAGATTCTGGAAACGACTGGTAAAAAATCCATTCGACTCCAGTTCAGTCAGCTGTCCATCCGGAGTGATCTCGAGAATTTTCCCCTTGTCCCAGCTCACGGCAATGAGGTGATTGGTTTTCGGATGGATCGCGATTCCTGCGGGGCCGGCAAGGCGGTCGTCGTGGATCAGCAGGTCCACTCGATAATTGTCCGATGGGTTGATGCGGTAGATTGAATTGGCCGTTTGGTCCGAGGTGTACAGAAGGCCGGTCGGTGAAACCGTCACGTCGGTCAGGGATACCGGTGTCTGGGATCGAGAGGAAAACGAGACCGTGGTCACGAGTTTTCCGGTTGTCTTGTCGAAACCTTTCAATTGGTCAAGATCCGCGACATAAAGGATCGATCCCACGATGGCCATCCCCTTTGGAGCATGCAGAAGTTCCGCCCCGCCGCCTTGGATGAACTTGAGGTGGATGATCTTTCCCTCGGAATTCAACTTTGTGATGAAGCCGTTGTTGTCTCGGGCCTCCGGCTCCCCATTAATGTTGGAAATAAAATATTCTTTCGCCGTGGGGTCGCCGACGAAACTGTTGGGGGATTCCAAGCCTGTAATCTGGGCTGCCTCGCCCGGTAGCGTAAGGCCAAGAGTAAATGCCCAAGGGAGGAGAAAACGGTAGTAGGAATACAAGGGCAACGAGCGGATATCCCTGATTAGATCTAAGTTATCGTATCGAAGGTGTGAAGAGACTGTCAACATCCCCAATTCCTGACTACTCGCGCGGACCTTCAACCGTTCAATCAGCGTTGACTTGCATAAAATTCACCTGCTAAGTTGCAACGATTTTGCTGGCCAAATAGCTACAGGGGAGGGGGACTGTGACCGCACGATTGATTGATGGAAAAGCGCTCGCGCAACAGGTTCGTGACCGTCTGGCGGAGGCATCCGCGGAGTTGTTCGCTAAGAAATCGATTAAACCGGGGCTGGCAACCATTTTGGTCGGTGACGATCCTGCCTCGCATGTCTATGTTCGTAATAAGCAAAAGGCTTGTGAATTGGCAGGGATCCATGTCGACGATCACAAGCTCCCGGCCAGCACGACGCAGGCTGAGCTCTTGGCGTTGATCGACAAAAAGAATGCTGACCCTAAAATCCATGGAATCCTGGTTCAGCTCCCGCTTCCCAAGCATATCGACAGCAAGGTCATTCTGGAAGCCGTCTCGCCGCTCAAGGATGCAGACGGCTTTCATCCATACAACTTCGGCCGGCTTGTGGAAGGGCATCCCGTATTCGAGGCCTGTACCCCTAAAGGCGTCATCAAGATGATTGAATCGGCCGGCGTGACGATTGAAGGGAAGCGGGCGGTTGTACTGGGACGAAGCAATATTGTCGGAAAGCCGTTGGCGTTGATGCTGCTCCAGAGAAATGCGACGGTGACGATTTGCCATTCGAAGACAAGAGACCTCCCTGCGGTCTGCCGTGAGGCAGAGTTACTGTTGGTCGCGATCGGAAAGGCGAAGTTTGTAACGGCCGACATGGTGCGCGAGGGAGCGGTCGTCATCGACGTGGGTACGAACAAAACACCTGAGGGCAAATTGTGCGGCGACGTCGACTTCGAAGCTGTGAGCCAGAAAGCCGGTTGGATCAGCCCTGTTCCGGGTGGAGTCGGCCCGATGACCATCGCGATGCTGCTGGAAAATACAGTAGAGTCCGCCAAGAGAGCAGCAGGAATGATATGAGGGGCTAGCCATGAGCCGAGAGCCACAGCGCCTGATCGATATTCTCAACCGAGGCACGTTCGCCGTCACGGTCGAGTACAATCCTCCCAAGGGCACGAACATCTCGTCCGTGCTCGAGAATGCCAGACAGTTAGTAGGGCGTGTCCACGGAGTGAATGTCACGGACAATACGGCGGCCGTGGTTCGTGCCGGCTCGCTGCCGGTCTGCCGCCTCCTGTATGAACTAGGGCATGATCCCGTGATGCAGTTGACCTGTCGTGATCGCAACCGAATTGCGATGCAGTCGGATTTAATGGGTGGGCATATGCTCGGGATTCGAAATATTTTGTGCCTCACCGGCGATTACCCGACCGTCGGCGATCACAAGGAAGCCAAACCGGTCTACGATCTCGATTCAGTTCAAGTGATGCAGCTTGTGCAGGGATTGAACAATGGGCACGACATGACCGGCCATAAACTGGATGGCTCGACGGCGTTTACCATCGGCGCGGCTGTGACTCCTGAAGCTGATCCGCTGGGGCCTATGCTTGCCAAGTTTGAAGTGAAGGTGAAGGCGGGTGCCCAATTCTTTCAGACCCAGGCGGTGTACCATCCGGAGCAGTTCGGGAGCTTTATGAAGGCGATCCGGCCGTTCAAAGTGAAGGTCCTGGCCGGTATTCTTGTATTGCGCAATCACAAGATGGCTGAGTTCATGAACGCCAACATTCCGGGCATCTCAGTGCCAAACGAGATGATCGAAGAACTCAAGGCGGCCGGTGAGAGAGCCGAGGATGTCGGAGTCGACATCGCTGTACGGACGATCAAGGCGGTGCGGCCACACTGCGACGGTGTCCATATCATGGCAATCAAAGCGACACATCGGTTGGGAGAAATCATCACCAAGGCCGAATTGGACTGATGACCATCCTCGATTTTCAGCAGTACAAACGAGAAAAGAAGAAGGTGGTTGTCGTGACGGCCTACGATGCGCTCTTCGCTCGCATTGTGGAGCAAGCGGGGATTCGCGCGATCCTGGTGGGAGATTCGCTGGGCGTCGTTGTGCAAGGAAAACCCAATACGCTCACGGTCACGATGGAGGACATGCTGTACCATACGAAACTGGTAGCCGGCGCCGCGCAGCAGTGTCTGGTGATCAGCGATATGCCGTTTATGTCCTACCAGGTGAGTACGGAAGAGGCTGTCCGCAATGCGGGCCGGTTACTGCAAGCCGGGGCCGCAGCGGTGAAGCTGGAGGGAGGCGCGGCGGTAGCGGATCGAGTCAAGGCGATCGTGAACATTGGGATTCCTGTCATGGGCCACTTAGGCATGACCCCGCAATCGGTCCATGCGCTTGGCGGCTACAAGGTCCAAGGCAAAGTCGAAGATCAAGCGGCCAGACTATTGGAAGATGCTCAAGCGCTTGAGGCGGCCGGGGCGTTCGCCATCGTGTTGGAAGCGGTGCCTGTCGGGTTGGCCAAGAAAATTACCCAAGCCCTTTCGATCGCCACCATCGGGATTGGAGCGGGTCCACACTGCGACGGCCAGGTACTCGTGCTCTACGATCTGCTTGGTCTCTTTGATACCTTCATCCCGAGATTCGTCAAAACCTACGCTCACCTTAAAGCGGATGCTCTTCAAGCGCTGAATCGGTACAAGGAAGAAGTCGAACAGGGGAAATTCCCCAGCGACTCCGAGAGCTACCGCTAAATCAGCATCGTTTCTCGACTTGCCGTGCATGTGGACGAGCGGTCTCGTTCCCGCTGAGTCAGTTATCCCGGTTTTTGCGAGGAGTCGCAGGTGAGAAGAGTGAGGAGAGCAGGACGGAATTCTGAACCTTCAGAGGCTGTCGTTTTGTACCGTTCGGTAAAAGCGGTCACATCGATGCCCATGTAGGGAGAAGGGACCTTTTGTAATCGGTCTAACCCGTTACGGGCAAGTTTCCGTGCAGCGGTCTCATTGCCTAGAGACCATTTCAGGTTCGATGCGGCAAACTGGATGAGGGCTTGAAAAAGGTTTCCTTGCTCACTGTTGTGTCCGAACGCGTGCCACAGTCCCTCAAAAACCTCATGGCATTCCCACCAATAGGCAAAGTTATAGAGGTCGATCCCATACAAGTAATCCTCTGAAGTCTGCCATTCATCTACGGCGAACCGGGTTGGTTTCCGCTCCGGCTTACCATATGAATGCCCGCTTGGATCACGGCGTGGGTGTGGTGCCAGGCCCGGCGCAAACCGGTACGAAGGAAACGGTTGTGTGGAATAACGCGGTCCGTTGGGATCGGGCGGTGTCGGCTCAATCGCCATCGTCTCAGACGCCGTTACAGGGCACCTGAAAGACTGCTCGGTCTTCCAACCGTAAAGCCGTCAATTGCCGTCCCCACACACAGCCACTGTCGATGGCTAAAAGATGTGCTTCGCAGTGGAGTCCTAATGCAGCCCAGTGTCCACAGATGATGGTCGTGTCGCGATGGGATCGGTCAGCAATTTTGAACCAGGGGACATATCCGACGGGGATTCGTTCGGGGGGTCCACTATAAGTAGATTCCATCCGACCATCGGGAGAGCAAGCCCGAAGTCTTGTGAAGACTTTCAAGATAGTTGCCAGTCGAGTCGAACCGGTCAAGGTTGAGGACCATTGTAAGTGTTTACTGGGATAGAGAGCCTGGAGAACGTCCCGATAAAATGGGCCCCGCAAGCCGGTTTCAACCTCATGGGCCAGCTGTTGAGCTTCTTCGATCGACCATTGAGGCAGTACGCCTGCGTGGACAAGGGCGAAAGGATCTTCGTGATAGAAGAGCCGTTGTTGACGGACCCATGCGAGAAGCTCATCACGATCCGGTGCTTCAAGGACCGCCTGCAGGGTATCTTCAGGGCGAACCGCGACAACGCCCTCCGCAACGGCAAGGAGGAACAGGTCATGGTTGCCCAGCACGACAACCGCTCTGTCTTCCAGATCCTTGATATAGCGGAGGACAGAAAGCGAATCCGGCCCACGGTTGACCAAATCGCCGACGAACCAGAGACGGTCGACAGTCGGGTCAAACCGAATATTCTCAATAAGCCGTTGTAAGGCATCATGGCATCCCTGCACATCGCCGATCGCATAGGTGGCCATGGATGAAGGATCGTTCTCCTTTCGCGTTCAACTTGTCGTGACGACACCGAGGCGAGACGGTGACCTCTCACCGGCAGATTCGGTCCATTCGAGTGTTCAGTTATGGAAACTTAGCTTCTATTTGGCTCGACAGTCCGCCTCGAGCGGTGAACGTACCGGTCACTTTCGCCCAAACGGGTCGGCTGGACGTGACGACATCGTGGAGGATTCGGTTGACGGCATTTTCATAGAAGATGCCGAGATTGCGATAGGCATGGATGTATGTCTTGAGGGATTTTAGTTCGAGACATTTTTGATCAGGCATGTAGTGCAGCGTGATGGTCCCGAAGTCCGGCAAATTGGTCTTCGGACAGATCGCAGTGTATTCGGGAATCTCAATCGTTATTTCATACCCCTTATACTGATTTGGGAAAGTGTCTAGTTCAGGCAGAGGAGAGTCGATACCGCTTCTCGCGTGCCGCTCATTGTAGCCCAATTTCGTGGTCTTCTGCTTACCTCTCATGTTCTCCTCTTCTCCGCCGGTCTCGTCACACTTGCTTCATCCATTCGGTCTGGCCGATTTTTTCCAATTCAATGTAGAGCGAGACCCATGGACACTTCATTTCGGGATAGACTTCGCACAGTCCACCCCGACGGACACCTCCGCAAGGGCCGTGTGCCATGAACTTCGGGCATTCAGCCTTGATTGAATCGTCCGGAATCGGCGGGCGTTTATGGACCCCGCCTACGTGGACACCCGCGTCATCTTCGCCCGGGATGAGCACCCGTAGTAGCATAAAAGTCAGTGTAAACGGAACGCGGCGAATCGGCAATCTCTAAACATGAATGTTTGAAAGATTTGGAGACTTTCATGCGTGCTAGTCGATCGTTTGAGATATTTGGGGCGAATGGCCTATCCAGCCAGTGGGATCTAGGCCTTCTTTCGGATGCCCTGGGTCCACTTAGAAGTTGCTTTGATTTCCGTGGCGTTATAATCTTTACAGGTGTGTAGACGATTCGGGGTACGTGTAGTCGAGCATCCATGGGGGCGAGAAAAGGCTTGAGCAAGATTGACAGTCTTTTTTCGGCTTTGCTAGGATGGCCGAGATTCAGTGGCCGAGAGTGTTGGTTCGATTGTCCAGATCCTCAAGTCTCCAAGTTTTTTCGTTGCATGTGACAGCGTAGGGAATATAAGCAGCGGTCTTCCGTTGCTCACGATATAGGGAGGTGCCTGATGAGTCTTGATTATGTCAAATTTTCGAATGGGTTCGAAAAGTTTATGCCGAAAGAATATCGGGACATGGTGGAGCATGGACCTTTTGGGAAAAAGGTCACGGTCTCACAGATGGGAAGTTTCAAGGAAGTGTTGGAGGAGCATCCCATGTGTGCCGGTTGCGCGATGACGCTCTTCATTCGGCTTGCCATGATTGCGTTTCCCAATCCCGAAGATACCATTACTGTCGGAACAGCCGGATGCGGTCGTCTTGCCATCTCTCAGGCTGCGATTCCTTTCGTCTACGGCAACTACGGCGACCAAAACGGCGTGGCGAGCGGCCTGTCCCGTGGCCTCCGTCTTCGCTTCGGCGACAAGCCGAAGGATGTGGTCGTGATGGCCGGCGATGGTGGAACGGCGGATATCGGATTCCAACAGGTTCTCCATTCGTGGTTCCGCAAAGAGCGATTTACGACCATCATGTTGGACAACGAAGTGTATGGGAATACTGGTGGTCAGGAAAGCGGCATGACCAATCGGGGCGCTGTGCTGAAGATGGCCCCTCTCGGCAAGAAGTTCGAAAAGATGGATATGTTACAGATGGCGAAGGTTGCGGGTTGCGCCTATGTGGCGACGGTGGTGCCGAATAATCCACGCCGTGTAGAAAGCGTCATTAAGAAGGCCGTCTTGATCGCTCGCGAAGTCGGCTCGAGCTATATTCAGGCGTATACTTCCTGCAATATCGAGTATGCGATTCCTACCGACAAAGTCATGGAAGATGCGAAGACGGTCGAAAACGATCGGTATCAGTTCACGGAATATGTCAGTGACGAAGCAAAACAATATCTAGCCGATCGGTATGGCTACAAAGAATATCTCCCGAAGCCGACCGCTCCCGCCGGTGCGATTCCAGGCAAGGCCTAAGGACGACGAAAAGGAGTCTGAACTATGGCGAAGCGATTCAACATTCGAATGGCAGGTGTCGGTGGACAGGGTGTTGTGACCGGCTCACATATTCTGAGCACAGCCGTCATCAACGCCGGTGGTGAAAGCACCATCGTGCCGTTTTACGGATCGGAAAAGCGAATGGCGCCGGTTGAAAGCTACGTCCGTGTTTCGGATGAGCCTATCTATGAAATCGGCGAAATCACATTTCCGCACATCATCATCATCTTTCATCCACAGGTCATTACGCACGGCAAATCCTATACGATGCCGTTCTACTTTGGTCTGAAAGAGGACGGGATTGCGCTGATCAATAATGATGGCCCGATGAATTTACACAGGGATCAGGCGCGTGAGCTACAGGAGCGTCGCGCGAAGCTCTATTACTTCCCGGCGACGAAGATCTCATTGGAGGTCGCAGGCATGGACCTCGCCACCAACATGGCCCTGATGGGCTGTATCGGTGCGATTACAGGCCTGACGAGCATGGCTGGATTGGATCAGGCGGTGAAGGATCGGTTCCTCGGAAAAGGCTTCGTGGTATCCGGCGGTACAGCCGCACTCGATAGCGTTGTTGAGCGAAAGTTCAAAAAGAAGCAGGAACTGATCGAGAAGAACGTCGCGGTCATGCGCGCAGGATGGAACTACGCCGTCGACCATGGTTGGGCTGCGGCCGACGTCAAACGTGCTGAAGAACCAGTGGCAGCGGCTACCGCATAGCCGAGCCATAAAGGAGTTTTCATGTACCTCGTAGCTGATATCAGTATTGAAATCTGTGCCGCAAAGAGTTGCAAGCTCTGCACGCAATACTGCCCGGAAGCCAACACGATCAATTACAGTGATGAGATGGGGAAAGATCGCGGATTCAAATACGGTTCAGCCTATGTGGCCGTAGACCGCTGCAAGGGGTGCGCGCAGTGCGTGTGGGTCTGTGACAACATGGCGAAGAACAATGCCATCAAGATGATCATGATCGATCAATTGCCCAAAGCGGCATTGACAGACAATATTACTTATGGTGAGAAGAGCACCACGGCGGTTCTAGCAAGTCCTGTCGTCGGGTAAGTTAAGGAAGGGGAGTCAGGCGTGGCAACTACACAAGATACGAGAGAGCGGATCATCGTACCGGGTCCAGCTGGATTTCATCCGCCGTCTGCAGCGCAGTTAGGTGTAGCCCTGCCGGATCCTGGGCAGGCATTGTACTATGGCCTCCTCGAGCCCAATGAGGAGGTCGTGATTGAAGAGATGGCTCGGAAGATGCTCACGAGCCCAAATGCCACTATTTTCCCAGGTCCTCTCCTCCTGTGGGCTTGGAACGATCACGCTGTAGAAAAAGCGAAGGCGACGCTCGAAATCGCGGCGCAGATCCCTGAAGTCATGATCATTCCGATGCCGGATTATCGGCCGAAATACCCGAAGATCGATCCCGAAGAAGTCATCAATCCCAATCATCCGAATCTGACGATCTGGGGCAATAAGATCGAAGCCTGTATCTTCATCGGTGTGCATTGCCATTATGCGAATCTCACCCTCAAAATGATCAGGGCTGGAACCAATTGCTGCACGATGGCGGTTTGTGCAGAGCAAGGCCATGAAGATGCGATGCTGACAATCCGAGACTCCGATACGCTGAAGATCAAGCGTGTGGCTCAGATTTTCAAGCGTATCCGGGAGGAGATGGGAATCAAGTTGCCGGAGAACGGTGAAAATGTCCGGTTTACCGGCACACAGTCCAAAGTGCATGGCGGGAAGACCCATACTAACCCCATGGCGTTCGCTCCGACTCCAGGTGGGACGGGTAGTGCGGCGATGTTTGGTCATTCTGCCGAGCACATGAAGCGGGAAGGATAAGGTCGAGCGGCAACGCTCGAACTAGCCAAGAGGTGTAACTATGAGCGAGACCGAAGTCAAAACCAATCCACAGGGCGATCCGATTACCAGCGTGGCCGTGCCTAAGTCAGATGGGAAGAAAGATCCCCATGGCGAGGCCAAAAGGCAGCGGGTCGTGACGCCGGAATATATGTTTCACGAGGCGCCTCGGACTAAAGAGTTCATTACCGGCAGTGAAGCGGCGAAGGAGGCGATCCGACGCTCAAATGTGGATTTGGCCATTGCCTATCCCATCACGCCGCAGAGCGAAACGATGCAGCTCGTCGGCGTACTCTACGGGGAAGGCTATGTGAAGGAGTATTATCGTGGCGAAGAAGAAGTTGGCGTCATGGCCGCTATCGCCGGCGGGTCTCGTGCAGGGGTCCGTTGCTACACTGCCACTGCCGGCCCCGGTACGTTACGCGGCCTTGAAGGTATCGCTTCCTGGCCAGGCCACCGTCTTCCGGTCGTCGCCATGTTTACCTGCCGAGTTGTCAACGCTCCACTCGCTATTCAGCCGGATAACATCGAAGTGTCCTATTTGCTCAACTGCGGTATGATTGTGTTTCACGCTGAAAATCAGCAGGACATGTTCGATTTTACGATGGCGGGCTTCACGATCAGCGAAAAGAATGACGTGACGTTGCCCGTCGGTGTCTGCTGTGATGGCTTCTTTGTCACCCATGCCCGTGGCTACGTTCGCATGCAGGATCGAGGAATCAAACTGCCTGGTCGAGAGGCATGGCGCGGGGCGGTTCCAGTCCTGGATGCAGAAAATCCTCCGGCCCGGTTATCGCGCGATGCCCCGGTTCAGAAGTCCAATTTCATGGCGTACAATATTCACGCTGTCTGGCAGCAGGAAGTCTGGGCAGCGGTCGAGCGCTCAAGGAAATATATCGATCGGTACATGGGCGGATTGCTGACGGCTGAAAATGTTGATGATGCCGAAGTGATCATCATTGCGTCCGGCAGCGCAGCCGCGCAATCGCGCGAAGCGGTTCGTCTCTGCAAGGAAAAGGGTATGAAGGTCGGGCTGATCAAGGTCCGCTCCCTCCGCCCGTTTCCGACGAAGGAACTGCGCCAATTGTGCGTGAAGGCCAAGCTCATCGTGGTCCCAGAATTCAACTACGTCGGCTGGCTGGCGAAGGAAGTGGCAACCGCCATCTATGGCTTCTCCAACGCAAAAATCATCGGCGGGCCGCGCGTGTACGGCGGTCAGTCCATGCCGGTGGAGTTGATCGTAGACGAAGTCGAATCCGGTGTGAGCGGTAAGAAATCCACCAACGTCGCGATGTCGCAGATAATGGGCGGGGTGGTCAATCCTGACGAGGTTGCTCACTTTATGCGCAGCATCTGAGGCGAAGCTTCAGAGAAACAAAGGCCCGATCCTTCATGGGATCGGGCCTTTGTATTTTCTGCGAACGCGCGTGCTTCGCCGCCCGTGACTCTGAAAACCTGTCAGGTGCCTTATGAATGACGTTTGGTGAATGACGAGAGGCGTGCTCAGCCCTGAATGTCGTCTTCAGCCATCTCCTCACTGGCCGGCATCCCATAGGCCACGTACTTCGCATACGAGAGGTAGATTGACGCACTATCCGTCATGGCCTTCGAGCCTGCGGTCATTCGTAGGACCTTGTCCGAACCTGGCGGCTCCACATTCTGCAACATCGTGACGTGGTCGTGCAGCAATCTGATATAGCGTTCCACGGCCGCTTCGACCTCTTTATAGGCTTTCAGAATTTCATCCGTCATAGTTGTCCTCCGTAATACGCTGAGCATACACTAGGCTTATGCAAAGCCTCAACGCCACCGTTTCTTCCATTGTGCTCCAGATCATTGAAGAGGCGGCGATACAGGGAGGAGGTGTCCGGCGAAAGGGCCTTGCACAGGAAGTCGCTCAACTCTCAAGTCTCTTCACGAAGAAGCGACCCACATTAGGTTACTCGTACCTTGACGTTCCCTCCTTTGCCTCCGCATATCTCAATTATTTTCTGCCGGTGAATCTTGCCAAGATCCAAGTGCTTCTCGATGAAATGCCGGTCGAGAAGGAACATGGACCATTCTCCGTGCTTGATCTAGGATCAGGGCCGGGCACCGGGAGCCTCGCGGTCCTCGACTGGTGGCATGGGCGCCGGGAGGCTTCGGCCTTGTCTGTTGTGAGCGTGGACCGCTCATCGTCGGCACTGCATGATGCTGCACGATTGTGGGAGCGATATAGTCAAGCAGCAGGGGTGAGGGGAGCGACTCTTCAAACCTACGAAGGAGATTTGGAACGAAGCGTATGGTTGAACGCAGTAGGGCCAAGAGGGCCTTTCGATCTCATCATCCTGGCGAACTGTCTCAACGAGATGTATGCCGGTGCGACAGACCCGGTCGAAACGCGGACTCGCTTCGTGACACAAGCCTTATCCCTCCTTAAAACCTCCGGCACCATGATGATTATGGAACCGGCATTACGCGAGACCTCACGAGCACTGCATCAGGTGCGCGACCGATTACTCCATGACAACCGGTGCACGATCTATAGCCCCTGTCTCCATGAACGGAATTGCCCGGCCCTCGCGAAGCCTGACGATTGGTGCCATGAAGAGCGGATGTGGGAGCCGCCGATGATTGTTCAGCAAATCGACGAACAAGTAGGCTTTATCAAAGATGCCCTAAAGTTTTCGTATGTGTTGCTGCGTAAAGACGGCAAGACAATCGTTGAACGGCGACCTGAGGTCTATCGAATCGTGAGCGAACTCCGTCAACTCAAGGGTGAAAAGCGGGCGTGGCTGTGCAATGAGCGAGGCCGACAGGAGGTTGGGCGGCAGGATCGTCTCGCCTCTCCTCACAACCAAGCGCTCGATCAGTGGCATCGTGGCGCCATCGTGCAGATCGAAAAGATTGTTCACAAAGAACGAAAGGGGAAGGTGTCGTCGCTGGGACGGATCGAACAGGATGGCACTGTCCAGATCGTTCGCTCAGTGTGAGGAGATGCAGGGGAGGAAGCGGCGAACGGACGGGCGTATCGTTCGCGTCATCATGAATTATTCAGACAAGAAAGGATTGAATGATTCCACAGAGGGATGGGTGGAGTCAGGACGAACGGGGTGACCGATGACAGGTTCGCGGTCCTTAGATGGCTAATCCGCTTCCGGTTCAGAGCTACCGTGCTGGTGGGACACCTTGTCTTCTTCGAACAGGTCGGCCATTTCTTCAGCCATTACCGCATCATCATCCTGAATGGCGAACACAGGAATTTCTTTTCTCGTCTTGGGCTTCTCTTCCGGCGAGGAGGGCTCAGGCTGTTTTGGATGATCAGTCATAGGACTTAGTATACACCCGCGCTCAGAAGAACGTGGGTAAATTTATTCGAATGCCTCCAGCGACGACTTCTCAGGGAATTGCTGCTTGCAGTTCCGGCATGTGACGAAATAGTACGCTTCTCGTACGGACACCGTCGCTCGGAAATCGAGACTCACTCCCTTCTGACTGCAGGCCATGCAGGAGATCTCCTTTAATCGCAGCGGCACATCGGGTTGCGTTCGCAGGTAGAACTCCATGTCCGTATAGACCGGAAAGGTGTAGTAGCACTTTTTGCAGATGGCACGCCAGTCACCATCCGGTCCCATGAATCGTTCGTCGATGGCAAAGCTGGACTGTTTACAAATGGCACAGGACACCGTGTTCAGGCGCCGTTCCACTTCCTGTTGGGTTAGCGTGACCATGTTGCGAGTATAACGGGCGAAGAAAGGAAATCGCAACCGCCGCAGACGGCGAGAAGACTTGACGCGCACCATAGTCGAGCTATACTGACATCGCCATGCATGTGATTACGGACAATCTGTTGGTGGGGAGCGTCGATGATGCGCAGGAGCCTCCTGCCACGGTCGGCACGCTCTTACTCGTGGCCGAGGAGTTTTCAATCACGCCGGCTCCTTGGGTGGACTATCGACGGATTCCCCTTCGAGAGTTTGCCAAAGCCGATCCCACCAAGCTGATGGAAGCCGTACAATGGCTTGAATTGCGCGCACCAACAAGCCGAACGCTGGTCTGCTGTCGAGCTGGAATGGGGCGCTCGGTTTCCGTGGTCATGGCATATCTGTGTTGCGTGGAAGGCCGGACCTACGATGAGACGTTGAAGTTGGTCATGGC
The DNA here is from genome assembly GCA_024760525.1 of Nitrospira sp. Classification (NCBI taxonomy): domain Bacteria; kingdom Pseudomonadati; phylum Nitrospirota; class Nitrospiria; order Nitrospirales; family Nitrospiraceae; genus Nitrospira; species Nitrospira sp. The sequence goes on along the minus strand of CP060499.1, from coordinate 3,359,944 downwards.
TCGACGACCCGGCGCCATGCCGTTGCCGAATCTTCAAGTGGCGATCGAACGGGTTCGCCAACTCCGACGTGCCGGTAATCCTCCCGTCCCTCAGTCGTGAGTCTTTTCCCAATCTCACACTATCGTCTTGCCTTTCCGTAATCCGCGTGGCGTAATAGGTGTCTCTCCGCTCTATCGACTGGTCAAGTTATGCCGGAGCTGCCAGAAGCAGAAGTCGTTGCCCGACAGATTCGTTCTTGCCTTCTCGGTGCACAACTGCGCGATGTGTGGGTCGGACGGGCCGATATTGTACGGTCGGGACTCACGTCCTTGTCCCTGTATCGCGGTGCCATCTTGCAGTCTGTCGATCGATACGGAAAGAGTGTTGTCTTGGGTTTTGTGAATGAACGAGCCTGGCGCTATGTGGTGGCCGAGCTTGGGATGACCGGACTGCTCCTGTTCCGGTCGGTGTCCACCAAGCATCCACAGCATATACATGTCAGACTAGTGTTCGAGGGTGCGAGTGAACCGGAACTGCGATACTGGAACCCTCGTCGATTCGGCCGGCTCTCACTGCTGGACAAGACGGGGCTTGAGCACTATCTTGCTCGCCGATTCGGAGTGGACCCGCTCTCTGTCTCGCAGCAGGACTTCGTGAGAGTCTCGCGAGAACGTCGTGGCCGGCTGAAGCCGCTCTTGATGCATCAGCAGGTCATTGCCGGCATCGGGAACATCTACGCGAATGAGATTCTCTTTAGAGCCGGTCTACACCCGAATATGCCGGTCAACCGGCTTTCCGTGGGGAAAGTTGAACGGCTCTACAAGATCATGCGTGAGGTCCTTGGGGAGGCGATCGCCTGCGGGGGGTCGAGCGTGCGAGATTTTTTTGCTCCTGATGGAACAGAGGGGCAATACAAACGTCAGCATCTGGTCTACGGAAAGGAAGGGCAGCCCTGTCCCAATCAATGTGGCAGAGTGATTCGACGGCTTCAAAGTGAACGAAGCTCCTTTTTGTGCCCTCACTGTCAATCGTTACGATTCCCACGGGAAAGGACTATGCAGTAGAACATTTTGTTTTTTAAGCGCTTAGGTCTCCAGGCAACTTGGTAAACCCGCGCTAGGCCTTTTGATCCTCTCCACTTTAGTCCCTCTGGTGTCTTGAGACATCCTGTTGATTTCCGCTACAATCCGGCTCCCCTAATCGGCTACGTTCACGACGAAGGAGAATTCGCATGGCTAAGGTGTTGGAAGGCCCCGGGATGGGGCTGATGAAGAAGTGGGGCATTCATGTTCCCAATTATGTCGTCGTCACTTCCGCAGACGAACTTGCCAAGCTCGGACAAGCCAATGATTGGATGAAGAACTCCAAGCTGGTCGCGAAGGCGCATGAGGCCCTTGGGTCGCGCTTCAAACTCGGTCTGGTGAAGGTCGGGCTTGATCTCGCCGGTGCGGTGGCTGCGACCAAGGAAATGATTGGTCGTCAGGTCGGCAGTATCACAGTCAGCCAGGTCATCGTCTCCGAAATGATCCCTCACAAGGAAGAATACTATTGCGCGGTAAAGTCCACACGGGAAGGCAGCGAGATCCTCGTCGCGAACTGCGGTGGAATCGAAGTCGAATCGAACTGGGATCGGGTGAAGCGGTTGTGCCTCGAAGTCGGGCAGGCTCCCACCCACGAAGCGCTGGAAAAGCTTTCAAAAGACGCAGGTTTTACCGGTGCACTGAGCAAGAAGATGGCCGATTTCGCCGGCAAGATGTTCACCTGTTTCGACACCGAAGATGCGCAGTATCTCGAAGTGAATCCGGTCGTGATCCGGGAGCACGACGGCGAATTGGTGGCGCTTGACGCGGTCACCCTCCTTGACGGTGACGCCAAATTCCGCCATCCGGATTGGAACTTCCAGTTTGCCGCTGAGTTCGGCCGTGCCTACTCCAAAGACGAAATGGAGGTCATGGCGGTCGATTCAAAAATCAAGGGGTCGGTCAAGTTCATCGAAATTCCTGGCGGCGATACGGCGATGCTCCCAGCCGGCGGCGGTGCAAGCGTGTATTATTCTGATGCCGTTGTGGCTCGTGGCGGGAAGCTTGCCAACTATGCCGAGTATTCCGGCGATCCTCCTGACTGGGCCGTCGAAGTCCTGACGGAGAAGGTCTGTTCCTTGCCCGGGATCAAAAACATTATTGTCGGCGGCGCGATTGCGAACTTCACGGATGTGAAAAAAACGTTTGGAGGCATTATCAACGGCTTCCGTAAGGCAAAGGGCGACGGCAAGATGAAAAACGTCAAGATTTGGGTCCGCCGTGGGGGACCTCGTGAAAAAGAAGGTCTTGACGCGATGCGCGCGCTCAAGGACGAGGGCTTCGACATCCACGTCTTCGACCGCAACACCCCGCTGACGGATATTGTCGACAAAGCGTTGCATAAGTAAAACGACAGCGTGCAGTTCTAAGGGGTGAGTAGCGGGCTACTCGTCGCCTCAGGACACGGCACTCAGCACTGACAAGAGGAGATTCCGATGAGTATTCTAGCCAATAAAGACACCCGCGTGGTGATCCAGGGTGGCGCCGCGGGCGTCAATGCAGCCCGCCGTATGGCAGAGTTCTGCTATCTGATCAAGCGTCCGCTCAACGTCGAGGCGTTCGTCTATCCGCCGGACGCCGGCAAAACCAACGAAATTCCGTACGGCAGCGGCTTGATGGCGATCCCGATCTATAAGACTATTGCTGAAGCGACCAAGAACCATTCGACGATCAACACCAGCCTCGTCTATATCGGCGCGGACCGCGCGATGAAGGGCGCGATGGAAGCGCTGGATGACTCCCACATCAAGGTGGTCTCAATGATCACAGAGGGAGTGCCGGAAAAAGACGCGAAGCTGCTTGGCGCGCATGCCCGCAAGCTCGGCAAGGTGTTCAACGGTCCCTCCTCGATCGGAATCATCTCCGCCGGTGCGTGCCGGTTGGGAGTGATCGGCGGAGCGTTCGATAACCTGGTGCTGTCGAAGTTGTATCGTGAGGGTTCGTTCGGCGTCATTACGAAGTCGGGCGGTTTGTCCAACGAGATCATCTGGATCTGCTCGCAGTTTGCGGACGGTATTACGACGGCCATCGGGATCGGCGGTGATGCCTATCCCGGCACCGACTATGTGAGCTATCTCGAAATGTTTGAGAACGATCCACAGACGAAAGCCGTCGTGATCGTCGGTGAAATGGGTGGGGACCTCGAAGAGCGGGCTGCCGAGTGGTATGGAGCCAAGAAACGACGGGTCAAGCTGATCGGTGTCGTCTCCGGATTCTGCCAGGAAAGTTTACCGAAGGGGATGAAGTTTGGCCATGCCGGCGCCAAGGAAGGGATGAAGGGAGAAGGGTCGGCCAGGTCCAAGTCGGATGCGCTCAAGAAGGCCGGTGCCATCGTCCCTCCGACATTCGGCGCTCTTGGACCTGCCATCAAGGACGCGTATCAGGAACTCTTGAAATCCGGTCAGATCAAAGAAATCATCGAGCCTGTCAGTCTTCCCAAGCTCCCCAAAACCGTCGAAGAAGCGATCAAGGCGGACGAAGTCATGGTGGCGCCCCTCATCCGCACGACGATCAGCGACGATCGCGGTGACGAACCGTGCTATGACGGCTATCCAGCCTCCGAACTCATCAACAAGGGTTACGAAATCCCGCACGTCATCGGTTTACTGTGGGACAAGCGGCTGATCTCGAAGCAAGAGGCCGAAATCATCAAGCGAATTATGATGCTATCAGCCGACCATGGCCCCTGTGTCAGCGGGGCCTATGCGACGATTCTGGCCGCCTGCGCCGGGATCGGGCTGTCGCAAGCCGTGGCTGCCGGATTGATTATGATTGGACCTCGCTTTGGAGGCGCGGTCACGGACGCCGGTCGCTGGTTCAAATATGCGGTCGACAACAAGATGAACGTGGATGAGTTCCTGGCCTACATGAAGAAGAACGTCGGGCCTGTGCCCGGTATCGGCCACCGGGTAAAAAGCTTGCGCAATCCGGACAAGCGAGTGAAGGAACTCGTCGGCTATGTGAAGAGTCTCCATATCAAGACGCCCTGTCTCGATTTCGCCTTGCAAGTTGAGCAGGTGACGGCGGCCAAGAAAGACAATCTGATTCTGAACGTGGATGGGACGATGGCGGCTGTTCTGGTCGATCTCGGCTTCCCAGTCGACAGCTTGAACGGCTTCTTTATTCTCTCGCGCACGATCGGGTTGATCGGCCACTGGGTCGATCAGAAGCGACAGGACAGCCGGTTGATTCGGCTATTCGATTACCTGGTGAACTACGCGGCGCCGAAGCGGCGGGAAGTACCGCCGTTAAAATAGCGCCGCGAAGTGACACCGCTGAAATAACTGCGGGAGCTCCTGCTGCTCGGAGAGTGGCGGGATGTGCCGCTCTAACAGAGGCTATCGGTGAAGGGTGCGCGGCAAGGGAGAGCAACTCCCTCGCTCCCGACATCATGTCCCTAGCCCGCTCGTAAGGAGAGAGCAATGTCACTCGAGCTCGCGAAAAAGCTCTACGCCAAGATGCCGGATCTTTGCGCAAAGGCAAAGGCGAAATTCGGCCGTCCCTTGACGTTGGCGGAGAAGATTCTCGTTTCGCATGCCGATAACTTCGAGACGCAACACTGGGAACGTGGCAAAGCCATGCTGGCGCTGCGCCCCGATCGTGTGGCGATGCAGGATGCCACGGCGCAGATGGCGATGCTTCAATTTATGCAAGCCGGAAAAAGTAAAGCGGCCGTGCCGAGCACGATCCATTGTGATCATTTGATTCGCGCTGAAATGGGGTCCGAAAAGGATCTGCTTCGCGCGGTGGATGAAAACAAGGAGGTCTATAACTTCCTGGCCTCAGCAGCCAAGAAATATGGGATCGGGTTCTGGAAGCCAGGCGCCGGGATTATTCACCAAGTGGTGCTCGAAAACTATGCGTTCCCCGGCAGTTTGATCATCGGCACCGACTCTCACACGCCCAACGGCGGTGGATTGGGCGGGTTGGCGATCGGCGTCGGCGGCGCTGACGCAGGTGAGGTTATGGCCGGTTTGCCATGGGAGGTGTTGCATCCGAAACTCATCGGTGTCCGTCTGACCGGCAAATTGAACGGTTGGGCCTCGCCGAAGGACGTGATCCTCTACCTGTGCGGCCTGCTGACGGTCAAGGGCGGAACCAATAAGATCGTCGAATATTTTGGACCCGGCGCGGAGACGATCAGTGCGACAGGGAAAGGCACCATCTGCAACATGGGGGCCGAACTCGGGGCGACAACGTCCGTGTTCCCGTTTGACCAAAAGATGGTTGCCTACATGAACATCACGGACCGATCCGATCTGGCCAATTTGGCTCAGGCCAACAAGGCACTCCTTGTGTCCGATCCAGAAGTGTATCAGTCGCCGGAGAAATACTACGATCAGATCGTCGAAGTCGACCTGTCGAAGCTAGAGCCGCATGTCGTCGGTCCACACACCCCGGACCTCGCACGACCAATTTCGAAGCTGGCTGAAGAAGCGAAGGAAAAGGGGTATCCGGTTGAATTGAAGGCGGCCCTGATCGGGAGCTGTACCAATTCTTCCTATGAAGACATCAGCCGGTCCGCGCACATCGCCCAGCAGGGTCTCAAGGCCGGGTTGAAAGCGAAGACCTCGTTTCTCGTGTCGCCGGGATCCGAGCGCATTTATCACACGATGAAGCGGGATGGTTTTCTGGAGACGTTCGAAAATCTTGGGGGCACCGTGCTGTCGAATTCGTGCGGCCCCTGCATCGGGCAGTGGAAACGCGCCGACGGCGTGAAGGGGAAGGCGGATTCGATCGTCAGCTCCTTCAACCGGAATTTCCCGGGTCGTAACGACGGCATTAACGAGACATTGTCGTTCTTGGCCAGCCCGGAAGTCGTGACGGCCTACGCGCTGTCCGGTGATCTCCGATTCGATCCGGTCAACCAGAAGCTGAAGGCTGCCGACGGGAAGGAATTCATACTCGAACCGCCGGTGGGAGAAGAGCTTCCGGCCAAAGGGTTCGCCAAGGGTGAAGAAGGGTACGTGGCGCCGGCTGATAACGGCGATGCCTTGACCGTCGACATTCCACCGACCAGTGAACGGCTGCAATTGCTGCAACCGTTCCCGCGTTGGGATGGGAAGGACTTGGAGAAGTTGCCGTTATTGATCAAGACCAAAGGGAAGACCACGACCGATCACATCTCTCCTGCCGGTCCGTGGCTCAAGTTTCGCGGACATCTGGACAAGATCAGCGATAATATGTTCCTCGGCGCAAACAGCGCATTCGCATCCGAGCCGGGCAAGGGCACGAACGTATTGACCGGCGAATCCAACCTCACGATCGCGCAGATCGCCCGAGCATACAAGGCAAAGGGCATCGGATCGATCGTCGTCGGCGACGAGAATTACGGCGAAGGCAGCAGCCGGGAACATGCCGCCATGTCGCCGCGGTTCTTGAATGTGCGGGCGGTGATCACGAAGAGCTTCGCGCGCATCCACGAGACAAATCTCAAGAAGCAGGGCATCCTGCCGTTGACTTTCGCCGATCCCAAGGACTACGAGAAGATCGAGATGAACGATCGGCTCAGCGTCGTGGACTTGGCGAACCTGGCGCCGGGTAAGCCGGTGACGGTGGTCATTCACAAGACCGGCGGCGATGTGAAGATCCAAGCGAACCACAGCATGACAGCACAACAACTAACCTGGTTTAAGGCCGGTTCCGCGTTGAACGCGCTGAACTAAACAGATATTCAAGAGGGGAAAGCCATGGCACAAGCAGACAAGATTATCTATACAAAGACTGACGAAGCGCCGATGTTGGCAACCTATTCGTTCCTCCCGATCATCAACGCCTTCTCAAAGGCGGCAGGGGTGTCGGTGGAACTGCGTGACATTTCGCTCGCGGGCCGTGTGATCGCGGTGTTCCCGGAGTACTTGACTCCGGCGCAGAAGCAGCATGATGCTCTGGCCGAATTGGGCGAGATGGCCAAGACACCTGAAGCCAACATCATCAAATTGCCGAACATCAGCGCGTCGATTCCGCAGTTGGTGGCAACGATCAAGGAATTGCAGAGCCAGGGGTACAAACTGCCGGACTATCCGGAAAATCCGAAAGATGACAAGGAAAAAGACATCAAGGCCCGCTACGACAAAGTGAAAGGGAGCGCAGTCAACCCCGTATTGCGTGAGGGGAACTCGGACCGCCGCGCTCCGCTCTCTGTGAAGGCCTACGCACGGAAGCATCCCCACAAAATGGGCGCTTGGCCGTCGGATTCCAAGACCCACGTCTCTCATATGAAGGGTGGCGATTTCCGCTCGAACGAAAAATCACTCACGATCCCCGCTGCGACGACGGCGAAGATCGAGTTCGTCGGCGCGGACGGCAAGGTGACGGTACTGAAAGAGAAGATCGCCTTGCAGGCCGGTGAAGTGCTGGATGCGACCTACATGAGCGTGAAAGCCTTGCGGAAGTTCTTGGAAGAGCAGATCGAGGATGCCCAGAAGCAGGGGGTGCTTTTCTCGCTCCACATGAAGGCCACCATGATGAAGGTCTCGGACCCAAAGATCTTCGGCCATGCCGTGACGGTCTTCTACAAGGACGTCTTCGAGAAGCATGGAGAGACACTGAAGAAGCTGGGTGTCGATCCGGATAACGGCCTCGGTGATCTGTACGCCAAGATCAAGTCGCTGCCGGACGATCAGCGCAAGGCGATCGAAGCCGACATTCAAGCGGTTTACAAGAAGCGGCCTCCCATGGCGATGGTGAACAGTGACAAGGGCATTACCAATCTTCATGTGCCGAGCGACATCATCATTGATGCCTCCATGCCGCCGGTCATCCGCGATTCCGGTAAGATGTGGAATCCTGAGGGCAAGCTGCAGGATGTTAAGTGTGTGATTCCCGATTCGAGCTACGCGCCGGTGTATCACGAGGTCGTCGAGTTCTGTAAGAAGAATGGCGCCTTCGATCCCCGTACTATGGGAACGATTCCGAACGTCGGTCTGATGGCCCAGGCGGCCGAGGAATACGGTTCGCACGACAAAACCTTCAAGGCCCCCGGGAACGGCACGATCCGCATCGTCGACGCAGCCGGGACGACCCTGCATGAGCACCAGGTCGAGGAAGGCGACATTTGGCGCGCTTGCCAGGTGAAGGATGCGCCGATCCAGGATTGGGTCAAATTGGCGGTGAGCCGTGCAAGGGCGACGGGAGCTCCCGCCGTGTTTTGGTTGAACAAGGATCGCGCGCACGACGCTGAGCTGATCAAGAAGGTGAATGCCTACTTGCCGAAGCACGACACAACCGGTCTCGAGATCAAGATCATGACACCGGCCGATGCCTGCCGCTTCTCGATTGAACGGATGAAGGACGGCAAGGATACGATTTCCTGCACGGGCAACGTGCTGCGTGACTATCTCACGGACTTGTTCCCGATTCTCGAGATCGGGACCAGCGCCAAGATGCTCTCGATCGTTCCGTTGTTGAACGGCGGTGGACTGTTCGAGACGGGCGCGGGTGGATCGGCGCCGAAGCATGTGCAGCAGTTCCAGGAAGAGGGCTATCTACGGTGGGACTCGCTCGGAGAGTTCCTTGCGTTGGCGGCCTCGCTGGAGCACCTCGCGAAGGTGGGAAACAATTCGGTAGCGAAAATTCTGGCGGATACGCTGGATCAGGCCAATGCGCAGTTCCTGGAGAGCAACAAGTCTCCAGCCCGCAAGGTCGGGGAGATCGACAACCGCGGCAGCCACTTCTATCTCGCACTCTATTGGGCGCAGGCGCTTGCAGCGCAAACTGCGGACAAGAAGATCGCGGAGAGGTTCCAAAAGATCGCGAAGGATCTAGGTGACAACGAAAAGACGATCGATCAGGAGTTGCTTGCGGCGCAGGGCAAGCCTCAGGATGTCGGTGGGTATTATCACCCGGACGATGCCAAGGCTTCCAAGGCGATGCGCCCGAGCGCAACCTTAAACAAGATCATCGACGCGATCGCCTAAAGGACACGTCAGATAGATACGTAAGGCGTAAGAGGCATTCGCCTCTTACGCTTCACGTGTTAGGAAAGAACGATGGCTCAAGAAGACACCAATGTAATCGATCAACCTGAGGTGATGAAGCCTCGGATGGTGACGATCGAAATCGCCGGCAAGAAGGTGGAAGTGCCGGAAGGAATCACCGTCATCAAGGCGATGTGGTATGCCGGCCAAGAAGTCGTCCGTGGTGTCGGCTGCCTTGGTGGATTCTGCGGCGCGTGCGCGACCTACTATAGGACGAAGGACGATCCGAAAGTCAGGACCTGTCTGGCCTGCCAGACGGCGGTGCAAGATGGAATGTGCTTTACGATGATGCCGCCGTTCCCGGCGCGCAAGGCCACGTACGATATCCAGAAGCTCCAAGATCCGAAGCAAGACTTGTTCAATTTCTACCCGGAAGCGCCGCTTTGCCGGAATTGCAATGCCTGTACGGAAGCCTGTCCGCAGCAAATCGATGTCCGCGAAGGGGTGTGGAAAGCCGTCTTCGGTGACTTCAAGAGTGTCTCCGAGATGTTCATGGACTGCGTCATGTGCGGCATGTGCACGCCGGTCTGTATCGCAGACATCGCGCCGAATCTTGTGGCGCTGTACGTGAGCCGGGCGCAGGGAGCGCATTTCACCGAGAAGCCGGTGGGACTCGATACCCGTATCAAGGAAATTCAGGATGGCCGGTTCAGCGACGAGTGGAACAGGATTCTCAAGATGAGTGAGAAGGAACTAGCCGATCATTGTGCGACGGTGAAATAGCATAAGCAGCAGTCAGTCGTCGGCTTTCAGGCTCCGATGGACGCGGTGGCTGAAGGCTGATACCTCAAAGCCGGACATGGACATTCACGCACTCCAACAGATCGTGCACAAGACGCGGGATGCCCGCCGTCAACAGACCATCCCGAAGTTTTCTTCCGAAGACCGCGACCAGCTGATCCATAAATATCATCCGGATTACCGCGCCAGCGCCTATCGGCCGATTCGCTTCGGTCCCAACGAAGGGGACAAGACCGTCGTTGAGCTGGCGACATTGCTCGAGGGCGACAGTCCGATCCAGAACAATGCCGATCTCACGCCGCACTATACGACCGACGTGCTGGTGATCGGGGGGGGTGGAGCTGGCTGTGCTGCGGCCTTGCACGCGCATGCGGCCGGATCCAAAACAATCCTGGCCACGAAATTGCGGCTTGGCGATTCCAATAGCGTGATGGCGCAGGGCGGTATGCAGATTTCTGTGGCGCCGGAAGATTCCCCCGTCACCCATTTTCTCGATACGCTGAAGGGCGGGCACATGCAGAACGACCATGCCCTGCTCAAGGTCATGGTGGAAGACGGACCGGCGATCGCCAAATGGTTGCTCGAATTAGGAGTCCTATTTGATCGGCAGGCCGACGGCAACCTCCATGTGAAGAAGGGTGGCGGTAGCTCCAAGCCTCGCCTCCTGACCTGCTCCGACTACACCGGCCTCGAGATCATGCGGGTCCTCAAGGATGAGGTCATCAATCAAAAAATTCAGTTGCTCGAGTTTGCAGCGGCTATCGAATTACTCAGTGATGACAGCGGGGCTTGCAGTGGCGCCATCTTCAAAGACCTCGACAATCAGCGACATGTCGTCGTTGCCGCGAAATCCGTCATTCTCGCGACGGGTGGGATTGGCCGGCTGCATATTCAGGGGTTCCCGACGAGCAACCACTATGGCGCGACCGGCGACGGTCTCTGCCTGTCTTACCGCATGGGCGCCAAGCTGGCGCATGTCGATACGTTCCAATACCACCCATCGGGCGCTGTGTATCCGGAACAGCTGATCGGGGCCTTGGTCACAGAAGGCATCCGTTCGGAGGGCGGTCAGCTCGTGAATGCGAAGGGCGAGCGCTTCGTGAATGAACTCGATACTCGTGACGTCGTGTCTTCGTCGATTATCCGCGAGTGTGAGGAAGGACGTGGTATCCGAACCATGTCCGGCCGTGTGGGCGTTTGGCTGGATACCCCCCTTCTGGATGCGGAACATGGACCGGGAACGGTCGAGAAACATTTTCCGGCCATGATGCTGCAATTCGAGCGTTTCGGCATCGATATCAGCAAGGATCCGGTGCTGATTTATCCGACGCTGCATTATCAAAACGGCGGCGTCAAGATCGATACGAATTCGGAAACGAACGTGAAGAACCTATTCGTGGCCGGCGAGGCATCGGGCGGGTTACACGGCCGCAATCGTCTGATGGGCAATTCACTGCTCGACTTGATGGTATTCGGAAAGCGTTCTGGACTGACCGCCGCCTCACGAGCCGGATCGATCAAGCAGGGAAGACTCACATTGAACCATCTCCAACAGTTCCGCGAAGATGCCACGAAGCATGGGAATGTGAGCGGGGTCGTATCACCGATGATCCTGCCGGCCTACACTCGAAAGGTAGGATAAGAGAACCGCGACGCGGATATTTCGTGTGCTTACCCGCCGCGCACGCAAGGCTCAATCAGACTCTAAGATTTCGGTCGGTGCGCGCAAGGAAGAAGAGCGCGCTCAGGGGAGGCGGGTGAAGATAGCCTGCGTCATGAGACATATCCCCGTCACCGTCCTGAGAGGGAGAGAACAGAATGAACGTGCATGAGTTCCAAGCGAAGTCATTGTTCGGGCAATTCGGAGTGCCTGTGCCGCGTGGGAAAGAGATTACCTCTGCCGACGCCGCGACGGCTTGGGCCGACGAGCTGAACACACCGGTGTTCGTCGTGAAGGCGCAAATCCATGCCGGTGGCCGCGGCAAGGCCGGTGGGGTAAAGATTACGAAGGACAAGGGCGCAGTGGCTGGTTTCGCCAAAGAGTTACTCGGCAAGACTCTGGTGACTCATCAGACCGGCCCGAAGGGGCGCCAGGTCCATCGCCTTTTGATGGAAGAAGGCGCCAATATTGCCAAAGAACTCTATCTGTCGATCCTCGTTGATCGCGACACTGGTTGGCCCACCTTCATCGCCAGTACAGAAGGCGGGATGGAGATCGAAGAGGTCGCCGCGAAAACACCAGACAAGATCATCAAGGAAGCGATCGACCCGGCGGTCGGTTTTCAAGGGTACAACGGCCGCAATGTGGCGTTTGCTCTGGGGCTTCAGAATATCGAGCCGGCGGTAATCAATTCTTTCGTCAAGATGCTTGGAAATCTCTATCGCCTGTTCATGGAAAAAAATGCGGCGCTGGTTGAAATCAATCCGCTCATCATCACGAAGGAAAAGACGTTGGTGGCATTGGATGGCAAGGTCTCGTTCGACGACAACGGCCTCTTCAAGCACGAGGATGTGCAGAAGATGCGGGATTTGAACGAGGAAGAACCGCTGGAGATCGAAGCGACAGCCAACAACTTGAATTATGTAAAGCTGGACGGAAATATCGGTTGCATGGTCAACGGCGCAGGTCTCGCCATGGCGACGATGGACGTGATCAAGTTGGCCGGCAGTGAGCCGGCGAACTTTCTGGATGTTGGTGGCGGGGCAACGAAGGAGACCGTGGCAGCCGGCTTCCGCATTCTCCTGAAAGATCCGAACGTCAAAGGCATCTTCATCAATATCTTCGGCGGAATCGTCCGTTGCGAACGCATTGCGCATGGCGTGATCGAGGCGGCTAAGGAAGTGAAAATTACGGTGCCGCTGGTTGTTCGACTGCAGGGGACCAATGCGGAGGAAGGTCGAAAACTGTTGTCTGAATCTGGCCTCAAGCTCGATGTGGCCGATGATCTGTGGGAAGCGGCGCAGAAGATTGTGAAGCTGACAGGCAAGACAGCGTAGGAGAAGTGCGCGCCGGGCCAGGTGAGGTTGATACGCGCAGTATGAGCCCCGACCCGGCACACCTTCTTGACAAAGACGAACAGGAAAAGAGGGAATCGTGAGCATATTGGTAAACAAGAATACGCGGGTGGTGGTGCAGGGGATTACGGGCAAGGAAGGTTCGTTCCATGCGACCCAGTGTAAGGCATACGGAACCAAAGTCGTCGCCGGTGTCACACCGGGGAAGGCCGGGCAAGAAGTAGAAGGCATTCCCGTGTTCAATACGGTGACCGATGCGGTCAAGAAGACCGAGGCCGATACCTCACTGATCTTTGTGCCGCCGCCATTTTGTGCGGATGCAATTCTGGAAGCTGCCGATGCCGGAATCAAGTTGGTGATCTGCATCACGGAAGGGATTCCCGTCAACGACATGGTGAAAGTGAAGCGGGCTCTCCGAGGCCGCGACGTTCGATTGATCGGCCCGAATTGCCCCGGCGTCATCACGGTCGATGAAGCGAAGATCGGTATCATGCCGGGCTTCATTCACAAGAAAGGCGTCGTCGGAGTCGTTTCCCGCAGCGGCACCTTGACGTATGAAGCCGTGCATCAATTGTCCACCTTGGGATTGGGAGAAACGACGTGTGTCGGTATCGGGGGCGATCCGGTCAATGGCACAGGGTTTGTGGATGTGTTACCCCTGTTTGAAAGGGACCCTGAGACTCAGGCCATTGTCATGATCGGAGAAATCGGCGGCGACGCCGAAGAGAAGGCAGCCGAGTTCATCAAGAAAAACGTCAAGAAGCCTGTGATCAGCTTCATCGCCGGCATCACGGCACCTCCTGGACGCCGTATGGGCCACGCCGGGGCCATCATCTCCGGCGGCAAGGGGACCGCGGCTGAAAAGATGAAAACTCTGGAAGCGGCTGGCGTCAAAGTCGTCAAGAATCCGGCTGAGATCGGCGCGGCGGTCCAACAAGCGTTGGGACGGTAATTCCTCAGGTACATTCTTCCGTTGGCATCCTCCTCTGTCACAACGTCGTCGATGTCATCTCGATGGGAGATCCATCGCCTCCGGGCAAGTGAGTCGGGTGCGACGGTTGTCATGTCTTTCCTTTCAATGAGTTGTTTGCTGGTGTGCGGCCGTGCCATCTGGAAGCGCGCCCGGTGATGACGGTGAGTGCAGGCTGGAGACAGAGTCGATTCATCCATCGCCACAGCCCTGTCCGCATGTCCGATGGGATATTGGATTTACCGATAGCTCCAATCCGTTTTATCTATTTTCAAAACTGAAGGCGGGGTTGCTACTGTGGGCGCCGTTCGCCCCTACGATGCGAGAAGAGTATCCCCTCCTGATCGCTCTGAGAGGCGGATCGATGGACGTTCATGCCAAGCACTGCAACCGCCGAACCGGGGGTCGAGTCGAGTCGTACGCAGCGTCACTCGTCTCGCCGCACTGACCAACGACGATCGACTGATGGATCTCAGATTGCGCAACCCAGATTCGTCGAAGAACATGGTTGCTTTACCGTGGGAGGACGATGAATGAAAGCGAGAATTTCGGCGATGATTTGTCTCCTCTGTGTCCTCGGCTCTGCGGATTTCACCCGGGCGGAAGATCCGTACAGCCAACGGGTCGCCGATCCCTATGCCCTATCGTCGGGCCTCCCGACCATGTCCTCCGGGACGCTCGAGCCTTATTTTTCCCTCATGGCGGGCGTGGCGATTCCGTTCAGTCAGGACGCCACGTTTTCGGATGGGACCCAGCCGACGGTGGTCAGGGATGTCGACTATCAGATGAAACACTCATGGGGGGGCAGCGCAGGGATCTGGTTTCCAACCAGAAACAAGTTGGCAGGATTTGATCTCGGTATTGAAATCACCGGCTATGTTTGGTATCCAGACGTGGCTTGCTGTCGGGACTTTTATAATAATGACCCCACGGGCGCTAACAATGGGGGATTCCCCAATCGCGGCACCACGACTGAAATATCAAGCGTCTACATCGGCCCCAATTTCCTGATCCGCTACCCCATGGCGATTTCCGAAGCCTATCCCAACGGGCGGTGGCATCCGTACGTCGGGATCGGCGTGGGAGCGCATCAGATGGGGATGAAGCCAGGTGGATTCCGGGGGGGGTCTCTTAGGAACGCCGACACCACCCAACGGGATACAACGGTCGGGTTTCAGGGAGTGGGAGGAATCAAGGCGCATCTCTTCAAGTACGTAGCGGCGTTTGTGGAGGCGAAGTATCTCTACGCCCATCACACCGGGCTGTCGTCGGATCGGTTCGCACAGAGCCCCGATGGCGGTTTAGTAAATGCGGTCGGTCCTTTTATGAATCCATATACATCCACGATTAATACGGTCTTGGTGCATGCGGGCTTGTCGATTCACTTTGACTGGAAGCCGTAGCGTCGTGCCGGATACGTCCCCCCACCGCTTACGGTGGGGGCCACTCGTTCTCGTCTCTAATCCTCCTTCTCCTCACCTCATTCCCATCAATCGGGCCAGACATGGTTTTGGTTGATCCCTAGCATGACCTCCCATTTTAACCCCTCAGACAGTTAATCGCTCTGAGTTTGTCGCAGGGCGCATACCTTCAGGCTGTTCCGTTCATGGTTCGACAAGCTCACTACGAACGCATTTCTGAGGCGCTACACGAAAGCACGGCGGGTGATGACGGTGAGTGCAGGCTGGAGACAGAGTCGATTCATCCATCGCCACAGCCCTGTCCGCATGTCCGATGGGATATTGGATTTACCGATAGCTCCAATCCGTTTTATCTATTTTCAAAACTGAAGGCGGGGTTGCTACTGTGGGCGCCGTTCGCCCCTACGATGCGAGAAGAGTATCCCCTCCTGATCGCTCTGAGAGGCGGATCGATGGACGTTCATGCCAAGCACTGCAACCGCCGAACCGGGGGTCGAGTCGAGTCGTACGCAGCGTCACTCGTCTCGCCGCACTGACCAACGACGATCGACTGATGGATCTCAGATTGCGCAACCCAGATTCGTCGAAGAACATGGTTGCTTTACCGTGGGAGGACGATGAATGAAAGCGAGAATTTCGGCGATGATTTGTCTCCTCTGTGTCCTCGGCTCTGCGGATCTTACCCGGGCGGAAGATCCGTCCAGCCAACGGATCGCCGATCCCTATGCGACATCGCTTGATGCCAATCCCCCGACCATGTCCTCCGGGACGCTCGAGCCCTATTTTTCCTTTATGGCGGGCATAGCAATTCCACGCAGTGCGGACGCCACGTTTACGGACGGGACCACACCGACGGTGGTCAAGGATGTCGACTATCAGACGAAACACTCAGTCGGAGGCAACGCGGGGATCTGGTTTCCAACCAGAAACAAGTTGGCAGGATTCGATCTCGGCGTGGAAATCACCGGATTTATTTGGTATGCGGACGTGGCCTGCTGCCAGGACAATTATAATCGTGATCCCGCAACGGGATCGGGCACCACGACCGAAGTCAATGGCATCTACGTCGGCTCCAATTTCCTGATTCGCTACCCCATGGCGATTTCCGAAGCCTATCCCAACGGGCGGTGGCATCCGTACGTCGGGATCGGCGTGGGAGCGCATCAGATGGCGACGAAGCCAGGTTCACAACTGGGGACGGGTTTTTCCAACGCCATCACTGAACAACGGGATACGGCGGTCGCGTTTATGGGAGTGGGCGGAATCAAGGCGCATATCTTCAAGTATGTGGCGGCGTTTGTGGAGGCGAAGTATATCCATGCCGATCACACCGGGCTGACGACGGATCGGTTCGGGAAGTCCGGCCCTGCCTTTGATGGTGGGTTGCAAGGGCAACTTGCTCTTAATCCCTATGAATCCACGATCAATACGATTCTTGTGCATGCGGGCATGTCGATTCACTTTGACATCAAACCATAAGCCTACAGACGCATCACACTGGTTTCATCGCGCAGAGTTCGCGAAAGGCTCAGCCGTCCGGCTCCGGACAACTTCTAGAACTGGCCGTCGTTTTTCTCCTCCACTATGTTGGTTGAAGCTCTCGACAGATTCAGAAGCCGAATCAGCTTATCTGCCCACAGCCAGGGCGAACCTTCGTCTTCATGCTTGCAATAGACAAAGCAGTCCTTCCCTTTCTGTAATGCTTCCTGAAATCGTTCCACCCATCGGTTGAGATCTCTCTCAATGTATGTGGTTTTTCGCAGCCGCACATACCGAAAGTCCGCCGTGTCTCGATGCTCCACCTCTTGTTCATCCGTCTCGACGGCTGCCCACGCGACAGCATGTCGGAGGAGGAGTTGTTCGATCTCGTCCGTGTGCCAACTCTCATGGCGAAATTCTATGGCCCACCGATGTGTCGATGGTAGACGGCTTAAAAAGTCCTCCAGTCGTCCGTCATCGCGCTTCAAGTTAGGAGGCAGCTGGAGCAGGATCGGTCCCAGCTTGCCCATCTTGCGAAGCGGTTCGAGCCGTTGAAGCATCGCCATCAGCGTCGGCAATCCTTCCAGCTTCAGGCGGCGGAGGTGTGTGATCTCTCGATGTGCTTTCGGAGCGTAAATAAAATTCGGCGGTGTTGTTTGAGACCAGGTTTCCACCGTCTTCTCGGTTGGGAGCCGATACCAGACTCCGTCGAGTTCAACCGTTGAATACCGAGAAGCATAGTAGCGGAGAAATTCAGCGGGCTTGATATCTGGTGGATAAAACCTATGTAAACCTTGCCATGCTTTGTAGGAATAACCGGAGAGACCGATGGAGGCCTTGGCCATACTAATTACTCAACCAACACTTGCCGTGTCTCGTCGAGATGCTTTTGTAGGTACGCCATGAAGGGTGTGCCTCCTGTCCCTACGGCGGTGGGATTGCTGGTGTGCGATTGCTGCTGACGGTGGATGTAGCTATCGGCATATCCGATATGGATCTCGCGAAACTGCGCGAGAAGCTCAATGCAGCTTCGGTAAGCGGCCCAGAGAGCAGGATGTCGGAGCTTTCGATCCCGCACGTAACCGAGGAGCACCGGGCGGCCCCGATCATCAGTGGCTTGCTCCAATGCTTCCAGAAATGCCCGATGACGCGGAGGCATGTACTCACGCATTTCCTGCAGATAAAGAGTCAGAAGACCCGGGGCGTGAACGATGCCCAGCCCGGCGTCAAGGCAGGGCACGATAGAGCTTTGAGCGCCGGTTTCACCGCGGAATTGCTGCGGGGCACCGTTAAAGGCTGTCACCCCCTGATATACGAGACCGGATGGCAAGGCGGGGCTGTTTTTCCACCCATGAATGTAGGGTCGCACGCGCGTGTAGTAAACATATGGATCGCAGCGCTCCTTCATCCTGATAAGCGTATCGCGCATGGCGGTTTGGGCTGTCGCTAACGATTGAAGGCCCAACAAGACTTCGTCTTCCTTCTCCTCGACTGCGCTTCGCATCGCGTGGAGAAGTCCAGCCAATGCCGGGCCTGCTTGTCGTTCGATTTGGATGTGGACGACAACAAACCACTCTTCGTCCTGACCGCCGAGAAAATTCTGCAACAAGACGATGTTATCGACTTGGATCGGCTTCTCCGGATCGAGCCTTCGCCAGTTGTCGAGGGCATAGGACGCGTACGATAGTACCGGTGGCCGGCCAAGCCGCTGGGCAACCTCAAACCAGGGCTGTGCAAGTTGGGGTGGCAATATCGGCGCCGGTTGGTCCGGAATTTCCCATACGTAAGCGTGGCCGGCGAACGAAAGAATCCGCATTGCGGCTTTATAGTGCTCACGTTGCCATGTCTGGGGAATGACTGCGCTCTGCTGAAATTGCTCGTCGATGAATCGCCGAACCGCTCGCGCGACGAGCAGCTTCGGTAGTTCCTCCCCGACAAAGTTCAGCTCAGGAGAGTTAGGAAGGCCCTTAACAGGTTCTTCGGGAAGAAAGCCTCGCTCCGGTGAAATGTCATAGTCGGGGAGATCGAAACGAAGGGGATGCATCATAGTGGCCACCAATCGTCATCCAGTATCCGCCTTCACTGTACCATGCGGTATGGATTGAATCATGGATTTCTGAGAGGCGGCATAGCGAAATGTACGATCCGGGCGAAGAGTATTTCGAAGAAGGACTTGAGGGTTAGGTCAACGCTGGGAGGAGGTTTTGATCTGTGGCCAGACCTCCAGTCATCACTCGATCAAGTCGGTGACGGGCGATGGTCGGCAAGCGGATGAACTCCACGCCGAAGGTATTTTCGCGAACCCAGCGGATCTTTCCCAACTCGATAAATAGAGAAGAGGCTGGATCGGGTAAGAGGACGCTCAGTTTAATGTAGCTCCCGGACAGGACTGTCCGATCACAGGTCACTGCACAGCCGGAAAGGGAAAGGTCGGAGACAGTCCCCTCTCCTACGAATGGGGCGCCTCCAAAGATCACGGGATATGCCACAGGAAGCCGGGGATGGATTCGCCAGTTGACAGTTGTGTCCACCATTCTCATACCCTCCGTTAGGTACGGAGTCTATCGGGAAAGATGGAATGGGACCATTCCCCGGAGGAGGGGCCTAAGGGCATACGAAGTAGGCAGTTCAACAATTCCCGCAATGCTCTTGAAAATCAGGGGACACTCCCGTCAGTAGCTGGTCAGCTACCAAAAGAATGCCCCTCTCTACATTCACTTGGTGTCGAGAATTCGTCCGCGTTATGGCTTGTTGGGCCGTTCAGCAGGCGAAGAAGGAGGAACTGCCGGAGAAAGTTCGAGGCGCTCAATCACATCCTGCTTGAGTTTTGTAGGCTCCTCAATACGGTTATCTCGTTGTAAGATGTTGACCTCTTTAGCTTTTCTTGCGTTCAATTCGATCATATCCGCATCGTCCCGAACAAGGTGGGGAGTGAGAAAGACGAGAAGATTCAACTTCTCAATTTGGCGAGACTGGGATTTGAACAACCACCCCAACCAAGGAATATCCCCTAGGAGAGGAATCTTCCTTTCGCTGAGGGTGACGTTATCACGTACCAGCCCACCAACCACGAGTGTCTGCTGGTCTTGGGCGATTGTCGTTGTTTCCATGGATCGTTTGGTAGTGGTGGGGCCGACAGGAATGGTTGCCGCCCCGGAGCCGATCGTTTGCGCCACATTTTCGGCAATGGCTGTAATTTCTTGCTTGATTTCAAGGCGGATCAAATCATCTTCAAGCACCTGTGGCGTCAATTCTAATGTGACACCGACGTCTTTCCGTTCGATCGTCACAAGAGTTCCACCAGTGATGCCTTGTGCTTGACCGGTTGGGAATGGACGATTCTCACCGACGACGATCTTCGCCTTTTGATTGTCCGCAGCGAGGACCTGAGGTGTGGAAAGAATATTGGTATCCGTAAGGTTCATCAGTAAGTTCATGAAGGCACGGACATTGACCGTGTTCAACACGGTAACTGCGCCGCCGGTGGCGCCTCCCGCAGCGACGCCACTGATGGCCTGAGCCACGGAGGCAAGATCTTCCGGTGCCCTGTTCAATCCGCCGATTCCTTGCAAAAATCCTGACTTCCCTGCACCCAGAACTTGCGTGGGGTCAGTACCGATTTGTCGCAGGCGGTCAACTTGAACCTCCAAAATAACTGCCTCCACAAAGACCTGCTTGCGCCGTATGTCTAAATCACGAATCACGGTTTGAAGACGACTCCAGGCGGCTTTGGTCGAGCTGATGACAATAGAGTTTGTTGCCTTATCGGCAAACACTTGAACGGGGGCTTCAAATTCCGTCAGGGGCCTGATCGGAGGCCGAACACCAGGAGTGACTTGTGCAACGGTTTGTGAGCGAGCCACCAGATTTGTCAGCACCGCAGCCAGGTCTGTCGCATTGGCATGTTTGAGCTTATACACAAACACGCCGCGTTCGGGCGGAAGGTCGCCCATCGGCACGATCTGATAGAGGTTGCCTCCTTTTGGGACAACGGCCATGCGGGCCGCTTCTAATGCGGCCACGAACATGTTGAACGCCTGATCGGCGGAAACCTTGCTGGGAGAGAAGACCGAAATCTTTCCTCCTTGTTTCTTGATGGTTTCATCCAACACAAAGTTTTTTCCGGTGAGCTCGCTGATGAAACGAACAAAAACGGGGATGTCAACATCATTGAAATCAAGGGCGACTTTGGTCGATTGAGCTCCCGTTCCTTGTGAAAAAAGATCAGAAGGGAAGACCAAAGGAAACAGGAGGAACAAGGCCAGGTAGACTCCAAGTCCCCTGGTCGTTCCTAATGCATGTTTTAAGTTTGAACGATGTCGCACAGTGGTGGTTAGTGATTCCGTGATATCAGCCGAGTCAGATAACAAAGTTTGACCGTATCATACGCATATCGAATGACACAACCAGGATGCAATTATTTGAGGGAGGGTCTGAGGCAAAACTATGAAAGGAAAGGCTTACTCAATGATTGTCTGGCGGATTCTGTCGAAGTTACCGCCGACTTGAAGGTCATTTCGTGCTCTCCACTGTCCAGGCAACGGGGCAGGGGGTGAGGGACAGGCCGGTTTCCATGCCTGTTAATTCCTTGCACAAAATAGCCGATAGGAGAAGGTGAGGTGAAGGGGGCGAGTCCAACGATGGATCCGAAGACCGTACAGGAGAAAGTTGCGGCATTTACTCAGCAACTGCTTCATGAGGCGAATGGTGACCCCATACGCGCCTTGGGGCTCTTGGTCCTTGTTTTGGATGGGGCAGAGCTTACATCACCAGATCATGCGTGGCGTCTCATGCTCGAAGTACGCCATGTTCTGATGCCGGACAGCATAAGCGAGTCCCCAGTACCCACTCAGCATCTTATCGGAGATGTCTCATGGGAGGGAATTCAAAATTGCCTTCGATGTGGAAAGGTTTTGGCCAGAGATTGTCATGAGCGAGAAAACACGCTTGTCCCAGGGTATATTTTCGAAATTGGGCCACGATTGACTTCTGAACCATGTGATGGCTACCGAGTTTGTACCTAGAACCTTATCTACGCTCTACGACGGCGATGATGTACTTACAAGTGGGCTCGATGTTTCGAGCGCAGACCTAGATCCATTTTTCGCAACACTGCGCTTATATGTTTGGTTTCACTGTTGATTGATCGACTTCGTTGGATGTGTATCCGAAGTCTTATGCCTCCTTCTTCACAAAGCGGGACCGTCCAATAATGGATGGGTGATGCAAATTTGTGGAAGGGGATAGGGTATAAGCTGTTAATTTTAAAAACCTTTTCTGCGCGGTTCATTCAAGCCGTAAGGCACCTAGATTGCATTCTCGTCCCAAGTTTGCCTGGGCGAACAGCCAGTTTCGAGAGCTTTAGAGCAGCGGACCAGGTCGCCGTTGCAGGCTTCCACAGCGCGGAAATCTGCTAAGGTTGTACTGTGCTGTCGAATAAGAAACCCCCATTAAAAGCGAATAAAACTCAGGCCATGCGTGCTCAAAAGCGCGGTGTGGTCGGGTACAGCAGGAAGACCGCTCTCCTTGAAGAGGCCATTACCCAAATGAACGCCGGGAAATATGGGCGTTCCTCCACTGCTCTCAAAGAATTACTCGCACTCGATCCGCAAAACATGGAGGCAAGGCGGCTTTTTGCCACACTGCATCTTCGACTTGGGAGTCTCATCCCGGCGAGACAGGCCTTTGATTCGCTCATTCACGAAGCCTTTGAACGTCAAGACTACTGGCTCGCGGAATCTCTGCTTCGTGAATACTTAGTGGCAGGTCCTCGATGTGTTCCGTTCTTAGAAAAGCTTGGGGCGCTGTATCAAGAAAAAGGGGATGCCCTCGAGGCCGTGGCCGAGTATGGCAAGGCTGTCGATATCTTGATCGAAGATCCTGATACCGAAAATCCACACCATGCCTCTCAGCTCTATGTAAAAATACGGGAACTCGCTCCTGCGAGCCCCGTGGCGTTCCGTCTCGCTTCTTTCTTTGACGCACAAACCGGAGAATTGTTGGCTCGCCAGCCTGGCAATACCGGTGACACCACCGCTGCCCCACCTCTTTCTTCGACGGCAGAGAGTCAGGGTGGTTCGTCCATGCCGGAGCCGGTGACCGGGGCAATGCCATGGGAGGTTCAGCATTCTCCGGATGCGGCCGGATTCTCTACCGTAGCAGCCGCCTCGGCTGATTCTCGGTCCATTTCAGACTCGCCTGCGGCTACGGATGATCCTGTAGACGAGGCGTTTTCGTTAGTGGGAGACGCATCGCCTTCCGCTCCACTCTTACTTCAGTCAGCCGAAAGCAGGATCAATGAAGTGCACCCTGAGGCGCCGAATGAAGTTTCAGCTCAGGAATTTAGAATCGCTCGGGATGGAGCGGAAATAAGCAATCCTTCCGGACAGGGTATTTCCGCAGATTCCTCATCATCTGTTTCGCCATCTGATTCCGTGGCTGAGATCTCGGAAATACAAGCAGGGTCCGATCCAATTGTGTCGGCAGCGGATCCTGCCCTGGCTCATGAGCAAGACCGGTTGCAGGAGGAGTCTCAACCGAAGACGTCTGCAGATGCTGCCTGTGCATCAATGGTTTCCGCACTGACAGATTCGGTGAATGCACAAGGGTCTCCGATCAGCACGCCAGTGGATGGCCCACATGATGACGACATACCCGCTCCACGGGTTGAAGGTGTACCTCCGTCCTTGGAGACGGGGTCATTGCCTTCAGAACCAATTCAGCCGCAACAAACTGCGGGATTGTCCAGTCCGCAGCTTATCGAGACCGATTCTCATGAGTCGCTTGCGGAAACGCCATCCGGTACCGGAACCTCCTCAAGCCAGGCACCAGCTTCAGGAAATGAGAGCTCAGAGCCGTGGAAGCAGCCGGGATTTTCATGGGCATCGGTGTTCAACAGCGCCTGGAATTTCGGAAAGGACGATTCGCCGAAGACCTCTCAGCCGGAGCTCACACCAGCTCGTGCCGAAGAGGCAACAACGGAAACTCCGACGGTTTCTTCTCTTCAGGAACCGTTGCTTGAGAATCCATCGGTTGAGATACCGGAAGGGAAACGAGAACCCTCGCTTGGAGACAAGCCCACCTCCGAGTTTACCATTGCGCCGATGCCATGGGATCAAGTTGAGGAATCAGTCATCACGATCCCTCCGGCTCAGACGGATGAGCCGATTGCAGAGAGCGTGGAACCGACGCTAGATCGATTAGGCGAAGTAGCTGAGCAAGACCTGATACCAACGGCTGGCGAAAGTCAATCCCAACCGCTTCCACCAACTTATCCTGTTGCAGAAACGGATTCTTCCTCAATAGGTCAAGCTCCCCAATCGCTCGTGTCGCCGGAGCCGGACATTCGAGCCGGCGATGTGGGGCTGGCTCCGGTCCAAACAGAAGGAGAGCAGTCTACTTTCGTAGAGCCTGAGCAAGTTGCTGTAGCGGAGACTCCTGCAATGGAGGAGCCGATCTCGGACACATCGGTCTCAGATCCCATCCCGCCGATGTTTACCGACAAACCGATCGTGGACAATGTGGAGGTCCCTCCGGAAGAACCTTATCCTGCGAACCCCGATGCGCCCTTGAAAATAATGATGGAGGTGCCTACGGCCGCCCCCCCGGACCCTCTTCAGGAATCCGCGGCAGAGCCTGTTGCTCATTCATTACAACCTTCTGACGAAATCACGGACAGAGAGACTGACAAAATTCAATCTTCTCCGTCAGTACTCAAGGAACAGGCAGCTTGGGAGCCGTCACATGAGATCGCGGTATTCCCGCCTGTCGCAAAGGAAGCGACCGAGAATCAGCCGCGGGAAAGCCCACCACAGGAAGCAGCATCCGTTGAAGCGCGAGTGCCTATGCCTGAGCCGGCGCCTCGGCAAGAAGAATATGTACGGACTGAAGAATCAATTCGATTCGTCGAACAGCCCTCCGTTGCTCCGGTTGTGCACGTGTCGCCGCAACTATCGAGTCCAGAGGAAGTCGGCCGGCCGATGTCGGCAGCAGCCTCTGCCGTTGACGTGCTCTTCGAATCGAGCCGGAATGTTAGGAAAGCAGAGACGAGAGAACGAGCGGCTGAGCCGAAGCCGAACCGAAAAGTCGGATCAGCACTGAGCCGAATCCGTGCCGCGATTGTAGGATTTGTCAGCTCATGCTTCTCGACCACGCGTGCCATCGTGACGACGCTGGTGGGGCTTGTGGTGCTTTCCGGGGCGCTTGTCGCGTTGGGAATCGGTGTCGTTGCAGTGACCTGGCTCATCATGGAAGAGGCACCGTCACCGCTGTATCACAGTCTCACGACGACTCCTCAGCGAACTCTATCTGATTACAAAAAGAACGGTTATCTGCTCCTGCTCGGAATCGAGGCACCGGCAGATCAAGATCCTGTACAGGCGGGGTATGACCGGAAGCCTGGTGCCAAACGTGGTGAGATGGCATTGGCTTGTTTTGGGAATTCCGGATCGAAGTCGATGGAAGGATCGAATGCATCGGCAAGCGTCATTCGTGGCTGGTTCCGAAGTTCGGATCCCATCAACCAGTTCAAATCTCGTCAGGAGACCATCAAAGGATGGGTTGGTCAGAATCAGCTTCTGCTTAATCGGTATGATCAATGGAAAAAGCTTCCTTTCGAAGACTGGGGCTATGGCCAAACCGTCACGCCCCCATGTGCCGCGATGGTCTTTGCTCACCAGCTCAATCTGGCGGATGGGTTCGTACAAAGTACAGATGTCGGCGTCGACCGACTGGAGACGGACATGGAAGCGTGGCGTATCGTACTCGGCCAGGCAAAGACCCTTCCGGTAAAAATGCTGGCGCTGCAGGCGATCAATGACGACATTGCGGTTGCGTCGGGACTTCTCGTCCGTTCCGATTTTGATGGCAAATACCTCGGCCGTGTCACCAAGTTCCTTCGACCGCTTGACCAGGGTGAACTCTCGATGCGCTGGCCGATGCAAAGCGAATTGGTCTCCGCCTCAAGAACATACGACGCGCAGTTGAAGGTGGAAAGAGCCGAGGAACAAGCGGTTCATGCTACGGTGGCTTCGGCTCTTCCCCTGCCGAAGCAGCGCCGTCTCAACGACTATGCAGAGTATTACGAAGCCTCTTATAAGGCTGCCGGCGAAGGACGCTATGGTTCCTTACCGAAGTGGAAGGAGTATATCCACTTCCCTGCATCCGGCTTGATGGACTATTTCACCAATCCGATCGAAAACGTTGTAGGTCTTGAACCGCTTGCGCCTTGGGATTTGTACAATGGATTCGTCGTCGACACGGATGCCCATCTTCGGCTTGCCAGTTTACAGGCCTGGCTCCGTCGTGGCCCCGCAGACGGTGATCTTCTCGCTCGTATGGCGAAAGCCGGGCAGAATTTCTATGACCCTTATACAGGGCTGCCGATGCTGGTGAACATGAAGAAAGGTGTGTTCTACAGTGTCGGGCACGACGGGAAAGATCAAGATGCCGATCCGCAGTTGGACGTGGTCGTGGGAATCCCCGCTGCTCAATCGACTGTCCCTTCGACGAAATCTTCGACAGGTTCATCCAAGTCGAGATAAGGCCTTTACCGTCTCACATTCGCTCTTACCCTGTTCTTGAATCGTTTGCTTGACAGCGCTGCCGGTATTCCACACAATCACCGCGTGCTGCTCAGACGAAGAGGCTCCATGAGGTATCCATCCAACCTATCGTCGGACCGTCTTTCGATGAAGCAGGGGATGACGTGTCTCACCCCTATTCCTACACAGATTGTCTCCAATGAAGAGTTTCGTCCTGTCCCCCAGACCACGGCGCAAGAGGCCGTCGAGCACCTGGCGACAGAGCTGTCCGAAATGGCGGCGGTTCGAGCAGGGTTGACTCGGCGAGGGTTCCTGAAAACAACGGGTGGAATGGCGGCTGCGTTGCTGGCCATGAATGCCGTGTTTGGACGATATTTCAACACCACGGAGGTTGAGCTCTTCGAGTCGGCGGCGTTTGCCGAGCAACAAGGGATGCCCTATTTTATCTTTGACGTGCAAACGCACTATGTCAGTTCCGGCTATGACCCGTCCGATGTCGAGGCCAAGCGCAAAGGTGCTGTTTCTAAGCAGGCCTTGATCTCGCTGAGACGACACATCCGTGAAGCAGGGCTGAACCCAAGGTTGGGAGGAGATCGAGGAGCCATCGATGATTTGTCGTGGAAGAATTTTGTAAAGGAGGTGTTTCTCGATAGTGAAACCACCGTGGGGTTGATCAGCACACCGCCCGGACCATATCCCCAAGAAGCCGTCGTTCCGCCTAAGGAAATGGCTCATATTCGGGATGAGATCAATCGGTTGGCCGGTTCGCAACGGATGTTGGCGCACGGGCTGGCAACTCCCCAATTGGGTACGGCCGATTTGGAATTCATGGCGATGCAGGCTGAAACCCTCAAGATCGATGCGTGGAAATGCTATACCGGTTCTTGCCCGAAGGGATTCGACCGAGGCTGGTGGATGGACGATGAACACATCGCCTATCCGATGTTGGAACAGGCTCGAAAGCTCAAGGTGAAGCGGGTATGTGTCCACAAGGGATTGCCCCTCGGTCCCGTGCCGGACTACAACCATCCGAGAGATCTGATCAAAGCGGCCAAAGACTTCCCCGATCTTGACTTTTTGGTGTATCACTCCGGGCTCCGAGGCGTGGCATCTGTCGATCAGGTGTTTGCGAAAACGGGCGAGATTCCGTGGACGACAGAATTCTGCCGGATGAAAGAAAAGGAGCCGGGAATCTCGAATATCTATATGGAGTTGGGTTCCACCTTCGCGCAATTGGTGACGACACATCCACTGATCTGCGCGCATCTGCTTGGACAGATCACCCGCGCATTCGGTGTGGACCACGTGTTGTGGGGGACAGATTCAATTTGGTATGGGACGCCGCAATGGCAGATCGAAGCGTTCCGGCGGTTCCAGATCCCCGATCAATTGATCGAGAATCATCGCTATCTTCCTTTGACAAGGCAGGTCAAAGAACGGATTTTCGGATTGAACGCCGCCAAGATTTTCGGTGTCGACGCCGAGGCGAAACGACGTGAGGTGCCGCAGGACGCCTTGGGTCGGCTGAGGATGAGCTATCTACAAGAGGGGCCGGAACCGAGTCAACGGGTCTATGGATGGGTAGTGGGGTGAGCGGGCGGATCAGGTCGTGTCTCCTGCTCGCGCACCGCGCACACAGGATTGATTATAGAGCTAGGTCACGGTCGGTGGTCGGTGCATGCGCGCAACGAGACATCGACCAACTTCGCCCGCGGATGGGTGAAGTAAAGGAAAGAGGGGAGGAACGATGAAGAGTGAAATTCTTTATCCCGGCGCGTTCCCGATGGTGCGTGTGGAGTTGGCAGACGGAGAGCACATCAAGGCAGAGTCAGGCGCGATGGTGGCCTGCTCGCCGACCATCGACATTGAAAGCAAAATGGAAGGTGGATTTCTCGGAGCATTGTCGCGGAAGTTTCTCACCGGAGAAAAGTTCTTCTTTCAGACGCTGCGTGCCAGCCGAGGCGCCGGAGAAGCCTTGCTCGCTCCCACCGTACCCGGAGAAATCGTCATCCTGGAACTCGATGGGGTCAACGAGTACATGGTCCAGAAAGATGGATTCCTTGCGGGAGCGGATAGCATCAACATCGACAGTCAGATGCAGAGCATGAGTCGCGGGCTGCTGGGTGGCGAGGGATTCTTCATTCTGAAGATGAGCGGGAAGGGGATGCTCGTTCTGAACAGCTTCGGGGCCATTCACAAGATCGAGTTGAAACCCGGCCAGGAATATATTGTCGACAATAGTCATCTGGTCGCATGGGCCACCACGACGTCGTATAACATCGAAAAAGCCACTTCCGGGTGGGTAGCCAGTTTCACTTCCGGTGAAGGGTTTGTCTGCCGATTTCGCGGGCCGGGTGTTGTCTATATCCAGAGCCGCAACCCAGGCGGGTTTGGTGCGTGGGTACGACAGTTCATTCCAGTCTCTGAATAGCGGATGCTGAAACAGCCTACGGTATCACCCTCCCCACCCAGTCGCGCCAAGACGCGCCAGTTCCCAAGCTTCGTTCTCGGTTCGACTCAATCCTCAACGTCTCCCGCACGAGGAGAGAGCTGTCTTGGCAGCTCAGGGCGAGAGGGTGAACACTACGACGCCTGCGGCCTTGCTTGTGGAAAGGCGCGTCTTGGCGCGCCGGGGTGGGCGGGTGAGATCAGCAGCTGTTTTGAGCATCGGCTCGAGAACATTCCGCTGCCAATGAATCAATCGAGAACCACACCATGACCGCATTCCATCCCAACGCACTCTGTTTCGGGGAAGAATTTCCTGCCAGTGGCGCGCCTTGCCTTGTCCATGTCGAAGGCCATGGGCTTACGATTACTTTTTCCTCTGAGGCCGATCACAAGCAGTCGGAATCGGTGCCGTTTTCAAGTATGGCGGTTTCAGCAGGAGGGTTGGACCACGATCACCTCGTCATAAAATGGGCAGGGCCCACAGGGCAGCGAACGTTGTATCTCAAGAGCTCCGATGTGATTCGTGCGTTCCGGCAGGCAGCACCTGATCATCTAAATAGGCCGCTTGAACAGGCGGTGGAACAAGTCCGCCGTGTACGTCAACGGCACCGGATCGTATGGAGTATCGTCGGAGGGACTCTTCTGGCCTTGATGGTGGGGCTATGGTTTGGGAGTGACCTGCTGGTCGAACTGGCCGTTGATCGAATCCCGGTAGCGTGGGAGCAGAAGCTGGGGGAGTCGGCCTATCATGATTTCCTTGCCGCTCAGGAGATTGTGAAAGACGGCCAGGCCGTCGCGGCCGTCAAGGAGATGACCGGTCGCCTGGCTAGTCAGATTCCTGATAACCCCTACACATTCGATGTGACCGTCGTGAAGAGTGACGTGGTGAATGCGTTTGCCCTGCCAGGTGGCTACGTCGTGGTCTTTACCGGATTGATGAAAAAAGCGGAAAATCCGGAAGAAGTGGCGGGAGTATTGGCGCATGAGCTGAACCATGTGCTGCAGCGGCATGGACTCGAACGTATCGTGAAGCAACTGGGCTTTGTGGCCGTGGTCTCGATCGTACTGGGGAGTCAGCAAGGGCTCGGCCAGGTCATGAAGCAACTCGGCGTTGAATTGGTGACGCTGAAGTTCGGCCGGGCACAAGAGACCGAAGCGGATTTGACCGGTCTTCAACTGCTACATCGCGCCAAGATCGATCCCTCCGGCATGATTACGTTCTTTGAACGACTCGCGGAGAAGGACGAGGGACGAGTCGAGTGGCTCTCCACCCATCCCATGAGTGGCGCGAGGGCCGAGCGGTTGAAAGCTGAGCTTGCGGCCATGCCGAAGTTTCGGCCTGAGCCCTTCACATTCGAGTGGGGCAAGGTCCGAGCGTCGCTCGGTGGGCAGGCCGGTGCGGGCTCATGAGTGCCTCACGTACACTTCGTATCGGTGTTCTGGCGGATACCCATGGACTCTTTGATCCGGTGCTCGAGCAACATTTTCGTCGTGTCGATCATATCGTTCACGCAGGCGACATCGGTGGGCAATCCGTGATCGAGCAGCTCAAGACGATTGCTCCAGTCACCGCCGTTTCCGGTAATGTCGATGAGTATGAACGAAGCGGATTTCCGCGTGAGACAGTGATCAAGTTGGCCGGCATTCGGATTGCCATCCGCCACATTCTGTACGAAGGTGGAAAGCTCACCAAAGAGGGAAGAGCGTTCTTGGATCGTACGCATCCGGACATTTGTATTTTCGGCCACACCCATCAGCCGAGAAACGAATGGCTGGGAGAGACGCTTTTGTTCAACCCGGGATCGGCCGGTCCAAGACGGTTCACATTGCCCAGGATGATAGGAGCGATATCGATAGGGACCAGACTGTTAACGAAACATATCAAATTGAAAGATAGGTTGGAGTAGTCTAACCCTCTGAAAGTGTAAGGTATGGGAAAATTGAGTGTGCCTTCGTATGATGCTAGATCAATATCCAACTTTATGAAGGCGGCTGTTGGTCCGTCTTGTCGTGTTTTGAGAAAGGGGAGAGACGATGACTAGATTATTTCGCCGGCTTGTTGTTGCGGTGGTATTGATGTCGTTCGTAACCGCGAGCACCGCATGTTATGGTCCGTTCAATCTTACGAAGAATGTCTATCACTGGAACAGCAACGTCAAAGGTAGTGGCCAAATCAATGATAAGTGGATGAGGGAAATTGTGTTCTTCGGTATGCTGATCATCCCCGCCTATATGTTCTCGGCGCTGTTGGATACGTTCATCTTCAATGCGATGCACTTTTGGACCGGAGAAAGCCCGATCAAGGCGTCCGATTTTGGTAGTGATGGCACGAAGGTGACCACCTTGGGTGAAACCACGATCCGATGGACGCCACCGGATGATGGGGCAATCGTGACGTACGAGCGCCATGGGATCGTCGAACGCCGTGCCACACTCGTAGCCAGTTCTGCAGGCTATCGTCTGATTGATGAAAACGGACGTGTACTGTCGGAGGCAGAGCATGATGCTGACGGCAACATCCGCTTTCTTGACGGAGAGTGCCGAGTGGTCAAGCAGGTGAGCCTGGGACAGCTGGAATCCATTGCTCAGGGCCGTTCGTCGATGCCGAACGAGTTAGAGATCTGGAAGAGACTCTAAGGGGTAAGAGGTGTCCGCGCAAAGCTGACAGCTGCGCAGATCAAAAACGCAATCCAACACCAGCTAAGCTGTTGTGTTCTCGAAAGTCGACAGCCAGGCCCTCCCAGTGGTAGTCGGCCGAGAAATATCGGTATTCGGCAAACACGAAGATTTTGGGGCTGAGAAGGACTTGGACACCGCCAAGAAACTGATGCCCTAAGGCACGGGCCGAACCAAAATCCGTATCGTCGCGTCCGGCGATGTTTGGATTGAGAAGCACGCCTGTGGCCCATCCTATGCCTCCCCCGACGTATGGACGCACGAACTCGCCTGGGTAGCGTAGTACTACATTAAACGTTGTCTTGATCACGAGGAGGTCTGAGCGGCCTGACCCTTGATCTTGTCCATCTGCAATATTTGGAAATGAGAGGCTGCTGCTGTGTATGTTGGAATCGATTTCGAGACCGACGACTCGATGCAACGCTGCAGGAAAAAGTCCCGCTTTCAACCCGGCGCCGAACCCTTGTCCGATTGAACCCGGTCCTGTCGTCCCTTGGTTGAAGATATCTTCGTCGCGCGGCCAACTGCCCATGGCATATGCACTCAATTCCACGTCTCCGAACTCGGCCGGCAAGGCTATCTCAGTTACGCACAGACACCAGAACAGCAAACTGGGCAGACCGATGAATCTCGCAGCGAAGTCCAATCTCACGGTTCACGGAATGAGAAATGGCAGAAAATGAAAGGGCCTTCCGGAAGTATTCCAGAAGGCCCTTTCCATTGCTTCTTATGAGTGCAGATCAGCTACCACGAACGATTGTGCACCATTCACCGAAAATGCCCAAAATGTTCTTGGCCGAGTGGTCGACCGAAGCCACGGCACTGATGCCTCCGGCTGTCTTGGCAGCTTGGACACTGGCATCACCGGTTGCAACCCAGCCCAGAATCGAGGTGCCGCAGGCCTTGCCCTCTTTGGTGGCGGCCGTCGCGGTGGTCGCGACATCGCCGTACTTGGTTTCATTGTAGATGCCGCCCGCCAACGGAGAGGCGACGATCTGACAGCCTGCCGAGGTGAGCCCGACGAGCGCTGCGAGGGCAAGTAATAGGTGCATTTGCTTCATAGATCCTCCTGATGAAAAAAGTTTGATAAACCCTGTGATTGTTTGGAAAGCAGAGCAATCACCTCTGCGGAGTATAGTGATGCATGGGGCATCCGTCAATTTGGAATTGAGCCGGTGTTTACATGGCACATGGATTGAGTGGAGGAAGAAAGGACGGTGCGAAGAAAAAGTTGTTGCGCTCACGTGATTTGTCTATAATCATTGCCCTCACTTCGGTGGGCTGGATGACTTCGGAGCGAGAAATTTTTTATCAACATCAGAGATGAATTCGGTTATACTTCGGGTCGGTGTCTTGGCAATATCACAATGTCAGTGGGTACTTAATCAATTCTAACGGAGGAGGACTTATGTCGAAGAAAGTGCTCTTATTGTCTATCGCCGTATTGTTCGGCGCCCAGGCGGGTCTGGCAATGGCGGCAAATCCAGACACCGGTCCGGGCTGCGGGCTGGGGAAACTGGCGTGGGGTGAGTATAAGGGCCAGAAGGAAATTGCCCCTCAGGTGCTGCAAGCAACCACGAACGGTACGTTTGGCAGCCAGACGTTCGGCATCAGTTTTGGCACCTCCGGATGCACCAACGATGGCAAGATCATGAGCGAGCACAAGACGACGATGTTCGCATCGCTGAACTTCGATGCCCTCACGGCGGAGATGGCTCAGGGACAGGGCGAACACTTGGCCTCACTCGCGACTCTGATGGGTGTGCCGGCTGAGCGCCATGCACAGTTCTTTGCCATGACTCAGGAGCGGTATACCTCTCTGGTACAAGCTGGAGAAGCTTCTCCGGTAGCATTGGTGAAATCTCTCAATGATGCCATTGCGGGCCATCCAGTCCTCGCACAAGCATCGGTACGCTAACTAAGGTATTGCAAGGGCTCTGGCAGAGATGCCAGAGCCCTTGTTGTCTCGTCTTACACCGTGTTGGTTCCCCTTCTTGCGCTGCTCGTCTCGTTATTCGCTCCATTTCCTTCCAGTGCGCAACAATCAGATCATGAGCAATATCTCGCGCAATTGATCGATCAAGCTGGGCAAGAGAGACTTGCGGATCGGCGTGAATGGCATCTGTTGTTGCACTACCGCAAGGGAATCTTTGGAGGATATGAGAGTGAACAGGATGATCAAGGATTTTTCTTATCCTCTCAAGGAAAGACCGATCCTTCTGCCGAACTCGCGGCTACCCTTACACAATTCTTTTCCAACGAACTGGTCGGTCGTTCTCGACAGCCGGCTCAATGTGCCTTCATCGCTCGCTACCACTGGCTCAAGGAGCTACTGAGGTTTGATTCGACCCGTCTTCCGCCTCTCGCCTGCGAGCGGTTTGATCGATGGTACGAAGATTTCGAGGTTCAATCTATTTCCCTGATCTTTCCTTCGGCCTTCCTTAATAATCCGGCGTCGATGTTCGGCCATACGCTGTTTCGCGTCGACCAGAAGGGGCAGACCGAGCAGACCCGTATCCTTGCCTATACGATCAACTATGCAGCCGACGTACCTCCCGGCGCCGGCCTTGCTTATCCTATTCGAGGTATCTTCGGAAGCTATAAGGGGTACTTTTCGACGATTCCGTATTATCTCAAGGTGCAGCAGTATCGGGACATCGAGAACCGGGATATTTGGGAATATCGCCTGAACCTCACGGAAAACCAGCTGCGGCGATTCTTGATGCATGCGTGGGAACTTGGGAATGCGTACTTCGACTATTTTTTCTTCAAGGAGAATTGCTCTTACCATCTGCTTGCGCTGTTGGATTATGCCGACCCCGACTTGCATTTGACCGACGAGTTCATGTTTTGGACTGTTCCAGCTGACACCGTGAGGTTGATTGTATCAAAGCCAGGCTTGGTATCGAATATCACCTATCGCCCTTCCCGTAGTACCGTCATCAAGCGAAAGCGAGAGTCCTTGCTTCCTGCGGAGCGAGATCTGGCCCACCGGATCACACAGGATCTTGGTGAGTTGACCTCGCCGACGTTCACCCGATTGGTTCCTGCGAAACAGGCATTTGTGCTGGATCTGGCGTCAGATTATCTGCGTTATCGGATTGAGACGACGGACTCTCAGAAGCCAGAATGGAAGGAGCGAAACCGAGCGGTTCTGACAGCCCGCAGTCAGCTCCGCATCCCGTCCGAGGAGTTTACCGTGCGCCCCTTTGCGAGACAGCCCGAACTTGGCCACAAGATGTTACAGGCTGCGATCGGGGGAGGCTGGCGGAATAACGATACCTTTGAAGAAGCGACGTTTCGAGGAGGCTATCACACTCTGCTGGATCCTGAGGTCGGCTATACTCCCGATGCGCAAATTGAAATGGCTTCCATCACGGTACGGCACTACAACCGTGCGGATCAGACACGGGTAGAACGGGCCACGTTGCTGAATCTCCTCTCGCTTTCCCCGATGGATTCTGTCTTTCACGCACCTTCATGGAAACTAAACATCGGTATGAACACGATTCGCCACAACGATTGTCAACTGTGCAGCAACGGTTTCTTCAACGGCGGCATCGGAGGAGCGAAGGAATTTCGCGTGCTGAAACGGGAAGTGCTGTTCGCCTTTGCGGAAGTAGAGGCGAACGTCAGCAAGGCCTATGATGAGATGCATCGAGTTGGAGGTGGAGCAACGGTTGGGATGTTGGCTGATGTCACGGAGCGTTGGAAACTTATGGCGACGGGGTCGTATTTGAAGTATCCGTTGGGAGATCAATCCGACGATTTTCGATGGTATGTCGGATCGCGCTTCACATTGGCCCGCAATTGGTCGATGAGGCTGGAATATAATCATCGCGATCGCGACAATGACGTCCTATTCAGCGTCCAAAGATTTTTCTGATTCAATGAATTGAGCTCATGCAGGTGATGCGGAGAGAACGCTTTCTTCTCCAAGGCGGTTCCGCTATGCTCCTTCCGTGAGCATCCTCGATCAATTCTTCGTCTATCATCCGGAACCTTGGCAAGATCGCGATTGGGCACGGCAGAGCGGGTTGCCGCTCGAGGACGTGCGGTTTCAATCATCCAACGGTGTTCAACTGTTCGGCTGGTATGTCGAGGCAGCAGCCGACCGTCCTGTGCTGCTCTGGTGTCACGGCAATGCGGGGAATATCATCAACCGCCTTGATAATCTCAGGCTCCTGTACCAGATGGGGTTGTCCGTGCTTTTGTTCGACTACCGAGGTTACGGGAAGAGCCAGAATATCCGCCCCAGTGAAAAAGGGCTCTACGAAGATGCGAGCGGAGCGTACGACTATCTCACGCGAACCAGGAAGATTCGCCCTGAGCGAGTCGTCTTGTTTGGACGATCGCTTGGGGCTTCCGTGGCAGGTGACCTTGCGGCCCAACGACCTGCCTCAGCATTGATTCTCGAGTCGTCGTTTCCTTCTATAGAGGCTGTGGCTAAATTTCATTACAGCGGTTTGCCGATGCATTGGTTCCTTGGGGCGGAATTTCGGTTGATCGATCGCCTGCCGTATCTCTCACTGCCGAAGCTGATCATTCACGGGGACAAGGATGACATCATCCCCATTGAATTGGGACGCCAAGTGTTCGACGCTGCTAAACCACCCAAAGAATGGTATGTGATTCAAGGGGCCGACCACAACGACACGTATGCAGTGGGCGGGACGGCCTACCTCCGCCGGCTCGGAGAATTCATCAAACAAGTCCTGTCAGCTTAGCTCAGAAGGCGAGTAAGAGTGACGTTTCCGTCATCAACTTTTCTCGTGCGGAAAGAATGGCGCTCGCGTGAGTTCAACTTTTAAGGAGTCTCGATCTACATAATTTGTGGAGCGTAGTCCTGAGTGATACGGCTTCTCCTTCTCCCAATGCTTGCTCATATTCCTGCTGCGCCTTTAGCCACAGTTTCTTCGTCGCCTTTAACTTAGCGGTTCCCTTCGCCGTCAGCGTGACGCGACGCGTCCTGGCATCGGTGGCGTCCTGTTGTAAGGCCACAAGTCCCTTACGTAGAAGAGGACGCAGATTATGTCCCAGCGTTGAGCGATCCATCACCAGATAACTTGAGAGTTCATTCATGGTCGGAGGTGCAGGACGGTCTCTGGCAATCTCAGCAAGTAAAGAAAACTGACTCGTTCTGAGCCCACTCGCTCTCAGTCGAGCGTCATAGATGAGTGAGACGCGACGCGCGGCTTTTCGTAATTCAGCGCAGTAGCAGAGAGATTGAAACGGCAGATGATCAGTCATCGTTCATACGCGTCAATCGATGCTCTATCTAAGCCGGCCTAAACATACGACACCATTATATGACTGAATCATCTTCGACATAAAGAGTTTGACACGGGAATTACACGGTGATATATAGGGGCATATGCCCATATATAGGAGAGACGTCACAATTTGTAAGCGGGCAATGGCTAGAGTTCTTGTCAGGAAAGAACAGCTCTCGGTTGAGGAGACATCATCAATAAGTGAGCGACCTGCATAATTGGAGAGGCGACAGGATAGCAATTACGTGGCCAGGCTGGCACATCATGTGCCTAACAGATGAGGAGGGACGAACGATGCCATTGTGGAAAGTCTACCATCCGGCGGGAGCGTATACGGCAGAGGACAAAAGGGAAATGGCAAAGCGCATCACAGAGGTGTACGCAAGCATTCCCCTCCCGAAGTTCTATGTCGTCCATATCTTCGAGGAAGTGCCCAAGGGGTCCTGCTTTGTAGGCGGCGAACCGCACGACCGATTTGTGCGATTCAAGGTCGATCAAATTGCCAGGACACTGCCCGGTCCGATTCTGAGAGAATGGTGGATCAAGACACTGGATAAAGTGATTGCTCCCTTTGTGAAGGACAGAGGCTATGACTGGGAGATATCCATCGATGAAACACCCTTTGACCTGTGGTCGCTTCAAGGGGAGTTGCCTGCCCCCTTCGAGTCTGTGGCGGAGAAGCGATGGGTAAAGGAAAACAGAGCTAGCGCATATACGCTGGACGAGAAGCTTCCGATCAACTTGGTCCTCACCCCAGGCATTGCGGACCGGTAGACTCAAACTATGGTTTCAAGGGAGATGGATGGTCAACCTGGCATCGCCATCTCCCTTGGACCACGTTGCTAGCTGCAGGTATCCGTTACCGTTTCGCTTCCGGTGGCGGCCAGTTCATTTCAGTGTGGCGGCCGCAGTAGTAGCACAAGAGACGATATCGGGCTTTGCGGCGAGGATTGGGTAAGGAAATGAACGTGATGGGTGTATCGTCGTAGGGACACGCCGGTTGTTCATGAAGGAGATGCGTTTCCGCCATCAAAGTGATGGAGGCCACGTCCCACGACGGCTGGTGTTCTTCCTTGCCGGTGATCTTCTCAATTGTGTGACAACGTTCGCAGGCCGCTTCGTAGGTCTTAATGCGGGCGCTGTGCGGAGTATGATCGGTGATCGCCATCGCTCCCCCGCAGTCGGGTTTGGTACACGTCAGATGCTCATGTTGGAGCGCCTGAACAAATCGGCGATGAGCTTCACGTTCCTGTTCCGATTTCATCGGCAGCCCTCCCTTTCCTAAACTCTCTTCTCGCCAAAGAACGGCAGCCAGGTTGGTTCCCCTGCGCACATTGAGCGAGCACAGCCCTTCACCGAATATGATTATTCCGAGTGCGCGCTCAGAGAGCAAGGAACTAACCTGGGTGTCGTTCTACCCTCTATATCCCCCACGCCCCGCTAATTTGAATATTCGCACCATTCACATACCGTGCGTCCTCGCTGAGCAGGTAACGGACAGCTGCAACGGTGTCCTCAACCGTACCGATGTAGCCGGCCGGAATGCGCTTGGTCATGGCTGCAAGTTCCTGCGGTGGCGCGCTGCCCGAGTCGATGAAGCCCGGCGAGATGGCATTGACAGTAATGCCATATGGCGCCAATAGTTTGGCCAACGTGCGCGTGAGGATGAGCACTCCGGCTTTGGCGATATAGTGGGCGGTCACATCGGCCTGCGCTTCCATCTGGTCTGCATTCGCCATACTGAAGCTGATGATCCGGCCGGCCTTGCGGGCCTTCATGCCTGGCGCCACAGCCTGCACAAGATAGAAAATAGGGTGCAGATTGCCGTCGAACATCTCGTTCCACCCCTCGACCGTCTCGTCGAAAATGTTCACTCGGTGATAAGGACCGGCTCCGTTGATCAGAACGTCGATCCGCCCCCAGTGGTTTTCTACCTGCGCTGCCAGATTCTTGGCGGCTATGGGGTCTGAAACATCGCAGCGAATCGCCAGGGCCTGTCCTCCTTGCCGCGTAATGTCCTGTGCCGTTTCCTGTGCCGCTGCTTCGCTGCTCCGATAGCAGAAGGCAATCTTCCAACGGCGGGCGGCGAGGTCGAGCGCGATACCTCGTCCAATGCCTTTGGCCCCTCCGGTAATGAGTGCCACACGTTCATCCATATGAATACCTTTGGCCGATGAAGACCTCGCGCATTATGCTCTTAAACTCAGTCGTTTGGCGAGTAGTTGCAACACGCCGGTGGTACGACTTGAAAAAACCCGATCATTCTTGGGTTTCTTGCCGTCAGCGATGCTGGCCTTGATGAGGGCTTGAAGATCGTCAAAAGTATCGACCGCACGCCAGGGCTCGATCAAGACGGTCTGAAGTCCAAGCGTGGCCGCTTTCTCTTGGGTGAATCCGAGCACGTGCTCAGACGACCAGGGAATATCAGCGAAGAGCTCGGGGCATGTCTGATTTAGGCCGATGAGATAATAACCTCCATCGAAGGTGGGACCGAGCGCGACATCGTGATGTTCCAGCAGGGTCAGGGCCTGTTTGAAACGGTCGAGCGGAAGTGTCGGCACGTCCGTCCCGATAACGATGACCCGCCGGTATCCTCCGGCGAATAGTGTTGCAACAGTCTGGTTCATACGTGTACCGAGGTCGTGGCCGACTTGGTCGATCAACTTCACACCGTGCCGCTCCTCCAGAATTTTGAAAAACACGTGGGTGGAAGATGGCGCACAGGCTAGATAGCGTTCGATCGGCAGTTTCCCGACCGCGGCCTTTGTCCGTTCGAGTGTGTCGAGTACGAAACTGCCGTGCAGGGTAGCCGCTTCGTCGGCAATGAGCGGCGGACAGAGGCGCGTCATTACCTGGCCGGGAATCGGTGCCTTGGCGAATATCACCAATGCGGTACGGAGCGTCGGATGCTCGTCTCGCTGAGCGGACGATGCGGGCTGAGTGCTGAGACGAGGGTTCGGCATTCGTTTCTACTCACTGATCATGTCGTGAACGTCCGAGGCCGATGGTCATGCCGGAGTCCGGGTGAGTGTACTTTCTTCGTTCAGAGTTGGAATGATGACGGAAAACGTCATCGAGGAGATCACGTTGTAGGTTTCTTGGGCTCGACGAACATGAAGTACATGACAATGATGATGGTTGCCCAGAAGATGACCTGCTTATGCCAAAACAGAACTTCCCCATACTGAAAAAGGCCCAAGGCCAACGCGATCGCAAGGCCCATGACTCCGTAACGGATGGTCGGAGTTTCGATGGCCGCATTCGCCCATATCGTCAAGCCGCAGAAATAAATGAGAAACGGGACGACATTGATTTCGAAGCCGCCGCTGATGGACAGAAACACATTGAGAAAGCCGATAAACATCAACGCCGTGCCGACCATCAAGCCGATGACATGCACTTGGTGATCGCTCCCCCCATCTTGCTCGCCCGGTTCGGTCGGAGGCGACGGCTTCAGCGACTCATCTTGATGTGGTGGCAGATCGGATGGAGTCATGATCAGACTTTGAAATGCTTGCTGAGCGTCAACGTTTGTTGTTGATAGGATGATCCCAGTAATGATCCGTAGAGTTGTGTCGGCAGCCCCATCATCTTGTCATAGACGACCTTGAAAAAAGTCTGTCCGTCATGGATCAAGAATGGCACGTCGTGGGGGCGGACCTCCAGCACGACTTGTGTGCCTTTGATCTCTCCTTTCGACCCATAGCCGAAGCCTGGGTCAAAGAAACCGGCATAGTGGGTCCGCAGCTCTCCACAGGCTGCTTCATAGGCGACCATTTCAGCAGCATAGCCGGCCGGCACGCAGATGCGCTCCTTCGAAGCAAGGATATAGAACTCTTCCGGCTCCAATAGCAAACTGTCATGGCGATGACGATGGAGGGGTTCCCAAAAATCGGCCGCCGCATAGTGGCCGACTTTGGCAAGGTCGATCACGTGGCTGTTCTTTTTCGCGCGGTATCCGATCACACGGGAGTCGGCTTGATCCGTGCCTTTCAGATCGATGCGGAGGAACAAACCCCGTTCGGCGCGAAAGCCTCTGCTGCCGATAATCTTATCGGAGGGCACATTGTGATACAGCAACGGTGTGCTCCGATGAAGTGTCTGAAGAGTTCGGTCCGAAACGGTAGACTCGCCACAGACAAATCGGATTTGGTTCAGCGACTGCCCAGTGCGCACCTTGATGGCAAACGAGCGAGGAACCACTTCCAGGAAGAGCCGGCCCTGGTAGCCGGCCCGGATTTCATCAAATCCGGCGGTGAGATCGGTGACCACACGGGTGAACACATCCAGACGACCCGTCGTGCTTTTGGGGTTTGCCCGTGCACGAATTGTTTGCGGCAGAGCCAGCTGCTCCAGCAACGGAACGAGATAGACATGGCCCTTTTCCAGAATGGCACCGTCGGTCAGGTCCATCTCGTACATCACGAGGTCCGATTGATAGAAATCCAGCACATTCAATCTGGAGGAAATGGCCGAGAGTTCCGGCAAGAAGCTGCTGATAAGCCGATAGGCTTTACGGCCCAGACGGAGATCAAGGCTGGCCGGTTGGATCTGCCTGTCTTCAACTGCGGGAGATGCACTGATGGCTTTATTCGCGATCAGGCGTTTGATGTCTTGATAGGGAAGAATGCCGGCGCGGCGTGAATGAGTTGTCACAGGTCGTCCGAATCTCCGCCGCAGCTGTTGCCCCAGGCGGCATAGCCATCGCGATCAGGGTAACTATCACCGCAGGCCACATAGGCCTCTTCTGCATCATCACGCGATGATCGCGCATCAAGCATCGGAAGTTCGCGCCCGTGCTCAGCCTTGGGCTGCGGATAGTGGAATGATTTGTTCTCGTAATTACGGAGAAGCGCGCCGTCTTTATCAAGATGTACCAAGTAATTGTTCGGCAATAAAGGGATCTTTCCTCCGCCGCCGGGCGCATCGATCACAAAATGAGGCACGGCCATTCCACTCGTGTGCCCTTGCAGGGCCTTGATAATATTCAACCCAGTTTCGACCGTGGTTCGGAAATGATTGGTGCCCTTCGTCAGGTCCGCTTGATACAGGTAGTAGGGTTTCACCCGTGCCAGGAGCAGTTGATGGACGAGACGTTTCATGATTTCCGGATCGTCGTTCACCCCTTTGAGGAGAACTGTTTGGGCGCCCAACGGAACGCCGGCATCTGCAAGCCTGCCACAGGCCGCTTTGACTTCAGGGGTGAGTTCGTCGGGATGGTTGAAGTGTAGGTTCATATAGATCGGATGGTACTGTTTTACTAACTCACAGAGCTTCGGCGTGATCCGTTGTGGCAACGTTCCGGGGACTCGTGACCCAATCCGTATGAGCTCCAAGTGCGGAATCGTCCGAAGCGCTTTCAGCACACGTTCGAGCAGATGATCAGGGAGCAACAGCGGGTCACCGCCCGAGAGAATGACGTCGCGCACCTCCGTGTGTTCGCGAAGATACTGGATGGCGCGGTCCAATTCGCCCTTCTTGAGGAACCCAGGTTTGCCGACCAACCGTTTCCTGGTGCAGAACCGGCAGTAGATCGGACATTGGTTGGTGACCATGAGCAGTACCCGGTCCGGATAGCGGTGCACGAGATGGGGTACCGGGCTCATGAGGTCTTCTTCGAGCGGATCATCGTCGGCTTCAAGGTCGTCCAACTCCGCCGCGTCAGGGATCACCTGTTTCCAGATGGCATCCCCCGGTGATTTGATCGTCTCGAGTACGGTCGGCGTGATCCGCATGGGATACGGGCCGACGATCGCTTCCACCTCCTTCTCGTCGAGGCCGAACCGATCCGCCAGATCTTTGGCCTTTACGATACTTTCGGCTAGGACTTGTCTCCAGTCTTCCATGAATCGTCCTTTGGTGATCAGTTGATCCTGCAAGAAGGGAATTCGTCGTCCGGGCCCGACGCGTCGGGCGTCGTTCGGGCCTGCGACTGAAACTGTGTCGATGATGCGGACCCTTCGGCGCGGGCTCCGTATCGCTCATCCAGATAGGCCAGAATGTCTGCGGTTTCCGTCAGAACGAGATCTCCGTCCTTGATGACCGGCACATAATACTGACCGGACGCATCGTAGACTTGCGTCCGCATTCGTCTGCTGTCGGGCACGACGACAGCTTCATACGCCACTCCCAACTCGGCCAGCTTGTCGCGGACGACGTCGCACTCCGGACACCAATCAACATGGAAAAGCGTGAGTGTCACAATCGTATAAGGCTACCAGGAAAAGCCGGAAAGTGAAACGCCCATTTTTGAGGTTTATCGTCCGGGAATGCATCAGTCGGGAAGAAGGGCGCAGGGAGCCATGATCGCGTCCTTCATGCCATGAAGAATTTTTTTATCTGAAGGGCAGATCGTCGCGAGAATACCGGCGAGTTCTGTCCTCCCCTCTGAGACAAAATAGTAGGGAGAGAGTCTCGCTCGGCCTGACAGAGGTGCAATCGTGCCTCGGTCCTCGTCCATAAAGTTCATCTCAAACAATCGCCCCTTATGAAATTCTTGCAAAATATAGGGTGTCCTCGAAAAGGATCCAAGCGCTTCGCGAAGCGCTTGCGTCCATTCGGACTGCGGCATGTCGTGCCCGATCGAGACGCCACGGCTTCCCCACGCCAATTCGGAAAATCCGGAAGGCTTGAGGACGAAATGCCGCTCTTTCTGCGTCGCCGTCTCGAGAGCACCCCAATTTGCCACTGGGCGGGTTCCCACATGCAAGTCGGGAATCGTCGCGATGGCGGGAAGCGGGGTTGGATCAAGAATCCAGGTCTTCGGCAGGATCGCACTCAAATGGAGCATGCCGTCGGCTCCGAGCTCCTTTTCCCAGAAAGGCCGAAGCATGGGATGGTGGAGCAGCGCAAAGGCGGATTTTTCCTCCAGGGCCGGCTTGTAGGGTGGTGTGATGGAGACCACCCCTTTCTTGGCGGCATATTGGATGAGCTCGGCTTTGGGAATGTTCAGAAGGTCGAACAATTCGTAAAAGCGGTAGACCACGCTGATGGGGTGCTCGCTACCGTCGGTCTGGAGCCGAAGCCCGTCTTCCGTAAATCGAATGTCCCGTGGTTCGACGCACCAAGCGGAAATTCCGTCTTCGCGGAGTTGAGCGGCCAGCCAAGACATTTCCGGCCGATAGTCTTTGGATTCTTCAGAGACCAGAATTGCAATGCATCCCTCACGCTGATCACGATAGGATCGCAGCATGCGGGCAAAGCCCCGTACCATGCCGTCCCGTCCGCCGATGATCTGGGAGCGATCTCCGTCAAGGTCGTGATAGATGCGGGAGAGACAGGCGGTGAGCCCGATACCCCCTGGAACTGAATCGAGCTCGGTAATGACCATGCCGTCTTGGGTCGGAATGATATCCGGCCGGATGACGGCGGGCAATGTGTCCCGAAATCGTTTCATCCGGCCGTACTGAACCAATGCTTCCGGTTTGCCCTGATCCAAGTAGCCGGCGACCCAGCCCGGTTGAATTTCTTTGACGCTCTCGTTGTAAAGCCGATTCAGCCCTCGATAGAACGACAGGAGTTGCGGCCCCAATTGTGTGAAGAACTGCAGCTGATCAGAAGACAGGAAAAACGGGCAGGGGCTGATTCGCCAGGAATTGACCGCCGATACGTCTGAGGCTGTTTCTTTAGGGGGAGCGGTGGATGGAGCTCCAAACAGATTGGTAAGAGACAGCTGCGTGCGGATGGCGGCACAGCGATCGCGCGCAGCCTCGGTGGAGAGCGTCTGGCAGATGGCTTCGGTCTGTGCCAATAAAAGATCCTTGGATATTCCGGCAAAGCGGAAATGCGGCGTCGGATGATTTAAAAATTCAAATGCTAGCACGTAGCGCATG
The DNA here is from genome assembly GCA_024760525.1 of Nitrospira sp. NCBI lineage: Bacteria > Pseudomonadati > Nitrospirota > Nitrospiria > Nitrospirales > Nitrospiraceae > Nitrospira > Nitrospira sp. Next base: position 3,315,509 of record CP060499.1, on the reverse strand, counting down.
GGCGGACAAGGGGTCCGCGACTTTCTCGGGTGCAAACGTGAGGCGCGGAGGTACGGAGAGCGTTGATCGGAAACGAACCATCCTTGCTACCTTTCGGCTTGCGTCGTATGATTGGAAGCCGATGAATCTCATTACATTGGATTCCAAACTTCTTATGAGGACGCTGCCCCAGTTGGTGCCTGATTCAACGTGTTTACGCTGTGATGTCTGCTGCCGTTTTCCGGAAGCGGACAGTTTTTTGCGCCCATACTTTACGCGCCAAGAAATCGCCGATGCCGTGAGGCATGGAGTGTCCGATTCGTTCTTTCCCGACAAGTCCGGCACGCAGGTCAATCTCGTCGAGAATTCGGCAGGTGAGGGCTATCTCTGTCCTGCTTTTGATGGAGCGTCCGGCCGGTGTGGAATCTACGACGTGCGCCCGTTGGATTGTCAACTCTATCCGCTGGCACTGATGTGGGATGCCTCGGGACAGGAAATCCTTCTTGGCTGGGATACCAAGTGCCCCTTTATGCGCGAAGAGTCGTCAGATGCGATTCGCGTCTATGCCGAGCATGCGGCAACTTTCTTGGAGTCAGACCCCATTGTTGAGAGGATTGTTGCTCACCCTCGTCTGATTGGCCCCTTTCAGGATGATGTGGTCGTTCTCAGGACACTTTCTCACCTGACCGCCCGTCTCGCACCAAGGCGAATTGATTCTCGCCTCCGATCATTGACGGCCTCGGACGCGCCGTGTATCAAGGAGGCGATCGAACGAGCTCAGGTGCTCCGCCATGACTCGCCGGCCGCCTTCGCATTCCCGTACCACTACATATGGACGTCGCTACTCCCGTCATGGTGGATGGAATCCAATGATACGTTGTTTCTCTTCGCGAAATCTCCAGACGGGTGGTTCATGCTGCTGCCACCGCTCGGGGCGGGTCCTTTGGATCAGGCCGTCGATCAAGCCTTTGCATTGATGCATCAGTGGAATGGGCGGTCGCCGGTGAGTCGAATCGAAAACGTGACGGAGTCACAAAAACGCCTCTTGGAACGCGACGGGGTTTCGTTCAGGAAGAAGGATGGGGACTATCTGTACTCCGCCGCTGCGCTTGCTGCAATGGCAGGAGACCACTATAAATCCCAACGGGGGCTTTGCAATCGAGCCGGCCGAGACCACGCCATCGCGATCGAACCGTATCGTGCTGAATATGGAGGTGATTGCGCGCTCCTGCATCGACGGTGGGCCGACCAAAAACGTCAGGGGAATCTCGATCGCGTGGGGAAGCTGCTGTTGGAGGATGCCGAAGCCGCCCATGCTCGTGTCTTGCGAGAACATGAGCAAATTGGGCTGTCGGGTACAGTGGCCAAAATCAACCATGACATTGCAGCGTATACGTTCGGTTACTGGCTGACTCCTCACACCTGGGCCATCTTGTTGGAAGTTGCGGATCGTTCGATCCCAGGTCTCGCTCAGTGGGTTTTTCGCGAAACCTGTCGAACCGCGATGGCCAAAGGGGCTGTCTATATCAATGCCATGGACGATGCAGGCCTTCCCGGGCTGCGCAGGGCTAAGCTGGGATATCGCCCCATGGCCGTCATTGAAAATTGGACCATGACGGATTTTCTACGATGACATTGCCGAAGGCTTCGCCACCGGATGTGCAAGTGGAGGCACAAGCGGGAGGCACACCCCACCGGTATAGCTGGCTCACATTTCTGATCGTCTGGATCAGCGTGTTCGCGCTGGGGAACGGCATCATTCTTTTTGGTGCCGTCGAGCGTCGACTCGTCGCCGCCTCCGGAGAAGAGCTGATGCTGGCGGCGGCCTGTGTGTCGGACAAACTGGATCAACTGCTATACGAGCGCTACGGCGATACCCGGATGATAGCCCGGGCGCTGGCCAATCATATCGCCGACCAGCCTTACCTGACGAACTACCTCAAGTCGATCAAATTGAGCTACGTACCGGTCTATGCCTGGTTGGGGGTGACAAACCGACAAGGCATCATGACGGCTTCCACGGAAAGCTCACTGGTCGGGCAAGATTTCAGCAAGAACGAGTGGTTTCAGTCTGCTCGGGTGGATCGGAAAATTGTAGCCGACGATGTCGGGGGCCATCAGGCGGACAATGGGATCGAAACGGTGGCCTTCACCGCGCCGATGCTCGACCCGGAAGGCAACTTCCTGGGCGTAGTGATCAGCCGGATCGCGGTGACTACGGTCGAAGAGATCGCCCTCCGGACGATCCGATCCCTGGAACTCCGTGCAGGGTTTGTGGGGGCGGTTGAATATCAGATGATCACCCGACACGGTGACGCTTTCGTGGATTCCGACTTGGCCTACAAGGGCAACGTGAATCTGCGGGAGATGGGGCTGCCCTCCGCCGTGGTGAGCCGGGACGGCCGGACCGGATTCCTCGAAGAAGATCACCTGCGGCGGCATGTCCGGGCTGTCACCGGCTTTGCCTCGTCCAAGGGGTTCAGGGATTTTCCCGGCCTCAACTGGACGGTGTTGATGCGCATGGATCGCGACGATGTGCTCCACCCGATCCGATCCGTGCTGTGGAAGATCGGGACAGTCGGTATCATCGTCTGGTTGGCCTTGGTCGTGTTCCTGCTGTGGACGACGGCGCGATTGCGCGCAGAATATCGCCAAGCCCAACAGGAAAGCGCATGGGCGAGAGCCGCGGAAGCAGCGTTGCGGCAAAGTGAGGAACGGAATCGAGCAATCGTCGATACGGCGCTCGATGGAGTGATTACCATCGATGCTGCCGGGATCGTGACGGAGTGGAACGCCCAGGCCACGGCTATATTTGGGTGGACCCGCGACGAAGCGCTTGGGAAATTGCTTTCAGAAACCATCATCCCTGAACGCGATCGAGAGGCCCACGCTCACGGGATCCGGGAGTATCTTAGGAGCGGGGTCGGTCCCGTGCTGAATCGGCGGATTGAGATTGCTGCCCGCCACAAAGATGGTCACGAGTTCCCTGTTGAGCTCGCCGTCTCGCCGGCGCGCATCGGCGAAACGTATATGTTCAGCGCCTTCGTCCGCGACATCACGGACCGCCGCTGGGCGGAACGTCGCCTTGCCTCGCAGTATGCGGTCACGCGCGTGCTCTCCGAGGCCGTGACGATCGAGGAAGCGGTCCCAAGAATCATTGAAGCCGTCGGAGAGAGTCTTGAATGGGATCTGGGTGTCTTTTGGCGAGTGGACAAACACACGGGGACATTACGGTGTCTCCATCATTGGCAAACAGGGGCGATCTGTGCCGATGAGTTCGTGGCAATGGATCAGGGTCAGAGCTTTAAGCCAGGGATAGGGTTGCCGGGTCGGATTTGGGAATGCGGACGACCGGTGTGGATCAGAGATGTAGCGCTCGATTCCACCTTTGTGCGAGCGGATCTCGCGGCCAAGACGGGGCTTCACGGAGCCTTTGGGTTTCCCATTCGTATCGGAGGTGAGATCGAGGGCGTCATCGAGTTCTTCACCCATCAGATACGCGAGCCGGATGGGGAACTGCTGAGCATGATCGCCGATGTCGCCCTCAAAATCGGGCAGTTCGGGGAACGCACCAGAGCCGAGGAAGCGTTGCGCCAGACCGAGGCGCAATTGCGCCAGGCGCAGAAGATGGAGGCTGTGGGACGCCTTGCCGGCGGCGTCGCCCATGACTTTAACAATCTGCTGACTGTGATCCGTGGGTATAGCGAGCTGATCCTCAGCCGCTTGGCGCAGGGCGATGCTTCGCGACGCGAAATGGAAGAAGTGAAAAAAGCCGCCGACCGGGCTGCCGGACTCACCAGCCAGCTGCTGGCCTTCAGCCGACGGCAGTTCGTGGCCACGAAGGTTGTCGACCTGAACGCGATTGTCATGAACATGGACGGCATGCTCCGGCGATTGTTGGGTGAGGACATCATTGAACTCTGCGCCGACCTCCAAACGAAATTGGGATCGATCAAGGCCGATCCGGGGCAGATCGAGCAGGTGATCATGAATCTTGCCGTCAACGCTCGGGATGCCATGCCGACGGGAGGTAAGGTGACGATCGAGACCCGAAACGTCACGATCGGGAAAGGCCCTCGGCGCGAAACGATGATGCTCGATCAAGGATCTTACGTGCTCTTGGCGATCCGGGATACGGGACAGGGCATGAGCGAAGAAACCCAATCGCATTTATTTGAGCCGTTTTTTACCACGAAAGAGAAGGGGAAGGGGACGGGGCTCGGATTGTCTACCGTGTACGGTATCGTGAAGCAAAGCGGTGGAACGATCGGGATTGAGAGCAAACTGGGGTTGGGAACCACCTGCAAGATCTTTTTCCCGAGAGTCGAAGAGGCCGCGCAGGCCGTGCCGGTCGGCAGCGGAAACGTAGGCCGAGCCATCGGACGAGAAACGATCCTCGTCGTTGAAGACGACCCGTCGGTTCGTGGGCTTGTGCAGGATGCCCTTCGCCTGAGCGGGTATGAGGTCTTAGTGGCGCGTCATGGGATCGAAGCGCTCCTGACCGGCGCGAAGCACATGGGCCCGATTCATTTGTTGCTGACCGACGTCGCGATGCCGCAGATGAGCGGGCCTGAGGTTGCGGAAAAACTGACGGTTGTGCGGCCGGAGATCAAAGTTTTGTATATGTCTGGCTATCCCGATCATCCGGTGTTCGCGCAAGGAGGAGTGAAACGAGATACGGCGTTTCTCCAGAAACCATTCACACCGAATATCCTCACGCAAAAAGTTCGTGAAGTCCTCGACGGGAAGAAGGTTGCCTAGATTGCCAGGCCCTCCTATCGCTTGATCTTCGCGGTTTGTTCCGTTTATTGTTGCGGTGCTTGAAGCCTGCTGTGGTCAGCTGAACAGGTTCATGTCACGACCAGGAATGATGCGGTGATGCAACAGATACGCGAAATCGACGTGGCAGACTATCGCATCGCCCAGGAGCCGTTTTATGCCGAAGTCGCCGGAGAGGTCGGTCTGTTCACCATTGCGGCCGAGAAAAAGCTGCCGGTCATGCTCAAGGGACCGACCGGCTGCGGGAAAACCCGCTTTGTCCAATACATGGCCTATAAGCTCGGCCGGCCGCTGATCACCGTCGCGTGTCACGAGGATCTCACTGCGTCCGACTTGGTCGGTCGCTATCTTCTCAAGGGACAGGATACGGTCTGGATGGATGGACCGCTGACGATCGGCGTGAAGCATGGGGCCATTGTCTATCTTGACGAGGTGGTGGAAGCCCGGAAAGACACTACCGTCATCATCCATCCTCTCAGTGATGACCGGCGGGTGCTGCCGATCGAGAAAAAAGGCCAAATCCTGGAAGCGGCCGACGATTTCATGTTGGTGATCTCCTATAACCCGGGGTATCAAAGTGTCCTCAAAGATCTGAAACAAAGCACGAAACAACGATTTCTGGCGATTGAATTCGACTACCCCGCGCCTGAGATCGAAACAATTGTGGTTCAGCGTGAGGCAGGTGTGGAGTCTGTGATTGCCGGGAATCTCGTCAAGCTCGGCAGAAAAGTGCGTAACCTCAGAAATCATGGGTTGGAGGAGGGAGTCAGCACCAGACTCTTGATCTATGCCGGCACACTGATCAAGCAAGGCGTGCCGCCGGAACGGGCCTGTGATGTCGCCGTCGCACGTCCGATTACCGATGATGCGGACATGCAACGCACCATACTGGAATTTGTCAAAGCCATCTTTTGAATCCATCGATTCTTGTGGATTCCCTTCCTGTCATCGTACGGGACAGTGAGCGCGGCGCGCTCCTCACCGTGCGTGTCCAACCCAACGCTCCGGTTACCGAATGTGTCGGCATGCACGGCGATGCGGTGAAGATCCGGCTGGCCGCTCGTCCGATTGACGGCGCCGCCAACGAGGAACTGATCCGGTTCATTGCCGATCGCTGTGCGGTCCCACGTGCGAACGTGCGCGTTCAGGCGGGAGCTCAGTCTCGGCACAAGCGACTGTGCGTGAAAGGGGTTCCGGCCCGGGTGCTGTTGGCTCGGTTGCTGCCACGGGGCGGGAAAGGAGCGGAGCAGATATGAACGGATTACGAATAGGCGCCGCGATCGCCGTATTGATGCTCTCGGCTTGTTCCAGCGCGCGCCCAGTGCTCTATCCCAACGCGCATTTGGAGAGGATGGGAAAAGAGGCGGCTGACCACGATATTGAAGCCTGTCGGCAATTGGCAGAGTCGGCTGGAGCGGAAGAGGGCGGTGGAGGCAAGGGGGGGCGCGTGGTAACGAATACGGCTGTCGGCGCCGGAGTCGGGGCTGCAAGCGGAGCAGTGGGCGGAGCGATTTTCTGGGGAGTAGGGCGCGGATCGATGATCGGTGCCGCGAGCGGAGCGGTCTGGGGCCTTCTGACCGGTTTGTTCCACGCTGCCGGTCCTTCGCAACCTAACCAGGCGTACACGAATTTCGTCAACCGATGCTTGCAGGAGAAAGGATATGAAGTGACAGGGTGGCAGTGAAGGGAGCGGAGGGGATGGGCGGGAGCGTTTCGGCACGCGGAGATTCAATCAGAATCGTGATTATGGGCGGTGGTCGGTCAGCACACGCAGAAGGAATTCCTCTCGTACGCAGCCGTAGAGATAGAAAAGTGAAGACAAGGAACCGTCATTATTGGATGCGCGCAATGGAAACGACCTCGACACCAATCTGAGTGGGAAAGGGATATGAGGAGAAATGTGCTCGGACAAGGCGCGCGGTTGAGTGCCCCCCATCCCCGCTGAGAGAGAAGGGATGGGGAGGGGAGCAGCGACGGGACGATGTGCGCAATCGAAAAAACCTCGACATTTTCTCCAAAGGGTGAGAAGTGATGAAAAGGAAAAACCCCGCTCGAAGGGATGTTTGTGGTCAATCGGTCATGGCATCGTCTCGTTGTGTATGTGGCACTGATAAGCCTGGCCGCCTGCGCTGGGCCACAGCCGATCTTGCGGTCTAATAAGCAGCTTAATTTGTATGGCCGGCAGATGGCCCAACAAGAGATTGAATCCTGCCGAAAGAAAGTTGAAGAAACTGGATTGCGAGCCGGGACAAACCAAAGCGCGAATGCCGCGACCGGGGCCGTGCTCGGGCTGACGCTTGGCGGTGCGGTTGGCGCGTCCGCCGGGATTGTCGGTGGATTAGCGGGAATCGCGATTGGAGCTGCCGCCGGCAGCGGTCTGGGGTTGGTCGTCGGTTTGGCCGGAGGGACGTTTAAACCGCTCGAACCGGAACCTCCGTACGCTGATGCCGTCGCCCGCTGCCTGAAAGAGAAAGGCTATGAGGTCAGCGGTTGGGAGTAACGTGCAACGATGTGAGGCATGATGACTGTCAGTTTCTGGCCAGATCTAAAAAGCGGATCGTCGCTTCCACCGATGAACCGGCAGAGGTAGAACTCGCTGAAATGACGATCAGTACCAGCAAATCGATCTGTTGACCCACCTCCAGCATAGGCGCTTTCAGCGAACTGACATTCCTGCCACATGCTCCTTGATCGATAATCTCGATCTGTCCACTGTCATCCTCAACGGTGAGTGTCGTCCGTTCATATGCTCGTCCGCAGATCAGCCTATTGGTGACGGTCTCTGTCTGAATGGCCGTGACGATTCCGGTCAACCTGATCTCTCTCATCTGATAACGATCCGGATGCGCTAAGACCGTGGCGATCGGAATCCGTTCGTAAGAGATGAGTGGAATTCTCAATGCTCCGACTCGTGAAGACTGACGTAAGTCATCCGATGCGGCTTCTGAATGTGGGAAGAACACCCACGCGGTGATTGCGATGAGGATTGGCAGACAAGCTCGAAAGTCATACGCCGTCATGATGAGTCTCTCGCTGAGGGTGATTTTCCACAGGAGCCGACCATTCGGCACGGTGCCGCTACTTCGCCACTGATCCGCGTCCTCTCCATTTTCTCAAATCCAGGTTCGAACACAACCAATCCTCACTAATTTCAGCGGCATCGGAGATTTGCACATGTACGTTGTTTCAGTGGAACGCGATTTGCCAAGACATTCTTGCTATGAAGATGCGGTCACTCTTGGCAGGGTGGTGTGGAGATTTACAACTCAAAATCGTGACGCCATGATGCATGATAAGTACGATCGCTTGACTGCTCAGCAAGAAGAGGAGGGTTCATAATGTTTGTTGTGATCGGCGCCACTGGAAATACGGGATCGGCTGTTGTGGAGACATTACTCAGCAAGAAACAACCGGTGCGGGTGATCGTTCGCTCGGTTGAGAAGGGGGTCGGCTGGAACGCGAAAGGGGCGGAGGTTGCTGTTGCGTCTCTCGACGATGTGTCTGCGTTGAGCAAGGGACTGGAAGGGGCGAACGGAGTGTATGTGATGGTGCCGCCAAACTATGGTGCGGAGGCCTGGGTGACTGAACGACGAACGAGGGTTGAACGCGCGGCGCAAGCCGTTGAGCAAAGTGGGGTTGACCATATTGTATTTCTGTCATCGGTCGGTGGACACATCACGGGAGCGACCGGCCCGATTCGAACCGCGAGTTATGGTGAGCACGTGTTCGGTTGTAGCGCCAAACGTCTGACCATTCTCCGCCCTGGCTACTTTATGGAGAACTGGGCACCTGTCATCGGTGCAGCAAAGACAGAGGGAATCTTGCCGACGTTCCTTGCGCCTGAGGTAAAGATTCCGATGATTTCAACCAAAGATATCGGTCGGGTTGCTGCGGAACAACTGATCGCCGGGGGGTATGGCAAGCGGATCGTGGAAATGGCCGGCCCGGAAGAGTACAGTCCGAATCAGGTGGCGGAAGCGCTTGGTCACATTCTGGGGAAAAGAGTGACGGCCCAACACGCGCCTTTGAGCGCCGTTGTGCCGACGTTCACATCGTTTGGGTTTTCTGACGAGGCAGCGAAGTTATTCGAGGAGATGTACGCCGCCTTTTCGAACGGAACGATCAGGTATGAGGAGCCCGGCAAGCTTGTGCGTGGAACGATCACCTTGTCGGAAGCGTTACGGGGGATGGTGTAGAGGAGGCTGTCATGACAATAGGAACGGTGGCTAACAAGGAAGTCGTGGGTGTCTATCAACCCGGCTCAACTCACATGGTCGGCGACGGATTTCCCGTGCGGAATCTTTTTCCGAGCAACGATCTCGATCGAGAGGTCAGCCCGTTTCTCCTGCTGGATTACGCCGGGCCCCAGCATTTTCCGTCCACCGATCATCCTCGAGGGGTGGGGGAACATCCGCATCGAGGGTTTGAAACAGTCACAATCATCTATGAGGGTGTCGTGGCCCATCGAGATTCGGCCGGAAATGCCGGCGTGATCCGGCGGGGCGATGTCCAGTGGATGACGGCAGCGTCAGGCGTCGTGCATGAGGAGATGCATGAAAAAAAGTGGGCCAAGGAAGGTGGGACTTTGCAGGCCATCCAGTTATGGGTGAATCTGCCGCGTGCCGAGAAAATGTCGGCACCAGGGTACCAGGAGATTCTCAATACAGATATTCCAGTCATCGAATTGGATGGTGGGGCTGGACAGCTCCGGGTCATTGCAGGGTCATTTCAAGGTCGAAAAGGGCCGGCCCGTACCTTTACGCCGATCGAGCTCTATGATCTGCATCTGGTCGCTCGTGGTCGGATCGAGCTCAACCTGCCGGAGCGGCACAACACCTTGATCTTTGTTTTGCAAGGCCAAGCCTCAGTGAACGGATCGCGCGAGGCAGGAGAATCGGAATTGATTGTCTGCGCGCGCAATGGCTCTCTGGTGACAATCGATGCGCAGGCAGAAAGTCGGCTTCTGGTCATGGGTGGAGTTCCCATCGATGAACCGGTCGCGCGGTATGGCCCCTTTGTCATGAATACGAAAGCCGAACTCGTTCAGGCGGTGGAGGATTACCAAGCCGGCAGGATGGGGCACTTATCGTGACCGATCAGACTCTCCGGATCGAGGTGTATTCCGATGTCATCTGCCCCTGGTGCTATGTCGGCAAGCGACGGCTCGAACGGGCGCTCAAGGAATGGGGTGATGAGTCCCCGGTGGACGTGAAATGGAAGCCGTTTCAATTGAATCCGACTATGCCAAAGAACGGGATGGATCGAACGATATACCTTCAAACCAAGTTCGGCAGCCTGGATAGATTTAGGGAGATGGAACAGCGCCTGTTGAAGGCTGGAAATCAGGAAGAGATACCGTTTGCCTTTGAGAAGATTGGGAGAACACCGAACACTCTCTTGGCCCATCGGTTGATTTGGTATTCCGGGGCACAGGGCCACCAGGACGCGGTGGTCGATCAACTATTTAAAGGATATTTCGAAGAAGGTCTCGATATAGGCTCTCCGTCGACCTTAGAAGAGTTGGCCGATCGGGCAGGACTACGAGCGGGCGAGTTTCTCGTGGGCGAAGCGGGAGCCGCTGAGGTCAAAGCCGAAGAATCGATTGGTCACCGGTTGGGTATTCGAGGAGTGCCTTACTTCGTCGTCGATGGAATGTACGGAATCTCCGGTGCACAACCGCCTGAAGTATTTCTTTCGGCCTTTCAACGGGGAAAAGCCGATCGTGTGGAGGGTGAGCCACACCGGAGATGATCGCGTCCTCTTCACAATGGGGCCAAACTGGTTGTGTGAGCAATGACCGCACTGCAAAAAATCGGGTTCGTGTGTGTGACGCTTGCCGCCGCCGCTGCTGATACTCATGGCCAAGGCGGAAAGGCCGCAGACGATCGTGCGTTGATTGTCGCGGCAGAGCATGACGACGTCCCAACCGTGCGACGGCTGTTGGAGGGCGGAGCCGACGTTCGTGTTCGCGATGCCCATAGGCGTACGCCGTTACTTGCGGCCACTGCGCACAATCATATCGAAAGCGCCAAACTGCTGATTGGCGCCGGCGCGGATGTCAATGCGCAGGACGACAAGCTCGATAGCCCGCTGCTCCTGGCAGGCGCCAACGGCTATCTCGAAATTCTCAAGCTCACGCTACAGGCCGGTCCGAATTTCAACGTCTATAACCGGTTTGGCGGGACGGCGCTGATCCCGGCCTGTGAGCGCGGACACGTCGAAACGGTTGAAGCTCTGCTCAAGACGGATATCGACATCGATCATGTCAACAAGTTGGGTTGGACGGCGCTCTTGGAAGCGATCGTGCTCAGCGATGGTGGACCGAGACACCAGGAGATCGTGCGTTTGCTGGTATCCGCCAAGGCCAATCTGAATCTCCCGGATGGCCAAGGGGTCACACCACTACAGCATGCCCGGCGAAAAGGGTTCAATGAGATCGTCCGTATACTGGAGTCGGGCGGTGCCCGATAGCGGAGATAGGAGCCTGGGGTTCTTGGACCATAAGGGAGGATCTGCATGGCGGTGCAGGTGTATGGCTGCAATCACGTCGTGATCGAGGTTACCGATGCCAAGAAAGCGGTGAAGTTCTACTCGGATGTATTCGGTCTGAAAATGCTGAGAGGCGGCGAGGGAGCCGCATGGTGCAAACTCGGCGAACACCAATTCATGGCTATTTTCGAAGTGGATACGCTTCAGCCGGACCGCACGAAGCACTTCGGTCTCATGGTCCGCGATGCGGAGCAGATTGAAGAGGTGCGACGTAAGCTGACCAACAAGTACAAGCTGAAACTCCAGCCGAATTTCCGCTGCGACTTTCGAGATCCTTGGGGCAATCGTATTCAGGTTGGGGATCTCAGCGATGAATCGTTGGTATGGCTTCTGCCTTACCAAGAAGTGCAGAAAACCGGGCTTGTCTTCGCGTCAAAGAAAAAGAGAAGGGGCTAGCAGATGCCATCTCAGAGGTTCCAACAATGTGTAGCAAACAATCCGGCGTGAGACCATGGCCTATCTACCGATTAAAGACCACGGATTGATCGGCAACATGCGGACGGCGGCGCTGGTCGGTCTGAACGGATCGATCGATTGGCTGTGCTTTCCTCATTTCGACTCACCCAGCGTGTTCGCCACCATTCTCGACGATGAGAAAGGCGGTCGGTTTGAGATCACCGCCGTCGACACGGACATCTCCCCGAAGCAGCTCTACTGGCCGGAGACCAACGTGCTGGTGACCCGTTTTCATGCGGCGAACGGGGTCGCCGAGATTCTGGACTTCATGCCGGTCGGTGTGTCTCCGGAATTCCCATGGCAGAATCAGCTCATTCGGCGGGTTCGTGTGACGCAGGGGAGTATGAAGTTTCAGGTTCGCTGCCATCCGGCCTTCAACTACGCTCGGACTCCTCATCGTACGCGGTTGACGAAGCAAGGAGCCAGTTTTCATTCACCGGATCTCAGCCTTGGACTGGCTACAGATATTCCTCTCGAGCAAGATGATCGTGGAGTCCGGTCGGTCTTTATTCTGCAGGAGGGTGAGTCGGCCGTCTTCGTTCTCAGACCCATTGAATCCGATGAAAGCTGCGGTTCCTGTCCCTCGTCGGGCGAGGCCGATGAGTTGTTCGAGCAGACCGTGAGGTATTGGCGCCGCTGGTTGTCGCGATGCACCTACACAGGACGATGGCGTGAAATGGTCCATCGATCCGCGCTGTGCCTGAAGCTCTTGACCTTCGAGCCGACCGGCGCCATCGTGGCCGCGCCGACCTGCAGTTTGCCGGAAACCCCCGGCGGCGTCCGCAATTGGGACTACCGGTACACCTGGATGCGTGACGCGGCCTTCACCGTCTATGGTTTTCTGAAAATCGGGTTCACCGAGGAAGCAGACCGCTTCATGACTTGGCTGGCGGCGCGCGCCAAGGAGGTCGAGGCGGATGGTTCACTGCAAATCGTGTATGGCATCGACGGCCGTCACGACTTGACGGAGCAGACGCTCGACCATCTGGACGGCTACTGCGGCGCAAAGCCTGTCCGGATCGGCAACGGCGCGTACAATCAGCTGCAGCTGGATATCTACGGCGAATTGCTCGACGCCGCATACCTCTATAACAAATACGCGTTGCCGATCGGTCACGACACCTGGATGAGAATCAAGCAGCGGCTCGATTGGCTGTGCGACAACTGGCAGCAGCCGGATGAAGGGATTTGGGAAACCAGGGGCGGACGCCGGCAGTTCGTCTACTCCAAATTGATGTGCTGGGTGGCGATGGACCGGGGCCTTCGCTTGGCCGACAAACGCTCATTTCCAGCCGATCGCACTCGTTGGCTGCGCGTTCGGGATCAGATTTACGAAGAGATCATGCAGAAGGGATGGAATGCCGAGCGTCGGGCGTTCGTTCAACACTACGACAGCGATTCGTTGGACGCCTCGAATCTCATCATGCCGCTCGTGTTCTTCCTCTCGCCGAACGATCCAAGGATGCTCGATACTCTGGCGGCGATTACGCGCTCACCGAAATTCGGTGGACTGATGTCGGATGGGTTGGTGTATCGGTACGACAGCGAAACGGGTGAAGACGGTCTGCATGGGAAAGAGGGCACGTTCAATATGTGCACATTTTGGCTGGTTGAAGCCCTGGCGCGGGCAGGGCGTGTCGATCAAGCCAAACTTGAAGAGGCACGTTTCCTGTTCGAACGGATGTTGAGCTATGCCAACCACGTGGGACTGTATGCCGAGGAGATTGGAACCCGCGGGGAAGCGCTCGGTAATTTCCCGCAAGCCTTCACCCACCTGGCATTGATCAGTGCCGCGTTCAATCTTGATCGCGCATTGGAGAGGAAGACCTAATATCTGAATAGTGAGTGTCGGACTAGGCCAGGGTGTTCAGAAGATCAAATTGGATTGAGAGAGCAGCAGGTGGAAAACATGAGTGAGCCGCGCCAGGAGCTGTGGATGATTCGGCACGGTGAGACTGAATGGAGCGTGGCGAAGCGGCATACGGGGCGGACCGACATCGAGCTGACTTCGACGGGTGAGCGTCAGGCGGCCGCGCTGGGTCGATCTCTGGCCGGCCGACGATTTGCCTTGGTGCTCTGCAGCCCGCTACGCCGAGCCCGCGAGACCTGCCGGCTGGCCGGTTTCGGCGAGGCGGCGAGTATGACCGATGACTTGCTCGAATGGGATTACGGTATCTATGAGGGAAGAACGACTTCGGAGATCAGGTCGGAACAGCCTGATTGGTCGATCTGGACGGCGTCCGTTTCCAAGGGCGAGTCGCTCGAGCAGGTCCGGCACCGAGCCCAACGGGTGATCCGGCGGGCGCTGGCGGTCGACGGCGACGTGGTGCTGTTCGCGCATGCCCATATCCTACGCATACTCGCCGCCTGCTGGCTCGGTCTGTCACCCGACGCAGGACGGTTGTTCGTCCTCCGCACTGCTTCGATCAGCGTGCTCGGCTTTGAGCGTGAAACGCGTGTCATCACACGTTGGAACCTTCCACACGAGGAGGGACTATGAAAGCACAGTATTTGGGCCACGTGGTCTTCTATGTGAAAGAGCTTGATCGATCGCTCGGCTTTTACCGGGATCTGTTGGGCTTCAAGGAAGTCGCACGGATCTTCAATGGTGCTGCCGCCGCGCTGACATCCGGCCGGACGCATCACGAATTGCTGCTGATTCAAGTCGGCGAGGCACCGGGACCACCGACAGGACGTCACCGTGGCCTCTACCATATCGGGATCAAAGTGGGAGACAGCCTTGACGAACTGCGTCAGGCAAAGCGGGACTTGGAGCAGGCAGGAATTCAGATCGATGGCATGAGCGATCACACGGTCAGCCAAAGTCTCTATCTGAAAGATCCCGACGGGAACGAGGTTGAGCTCTATGTGGATGCGGACGAATCGGTGTGGAGAAACAACCCGGCGTTGGTGATGGCGCCGATCAAGCCGCTAAATTTATAAGTTCATTTCATTGATCGAGAGGGGTTCCACGCATGGACTTACAACTGTCGGGCAAGCTCGCGCTCGTGACCGGTTCGACCGGAGGCATCGGTTTGGCTATTGCTGCGGCTCTGGCCGGCGAGGGTGCGGCGGTGATTATCAATGGTCGATCGAAAGAGCGGGTAACCGAGGCAATCGCAAAGGTCCGGCAAAAATATCCTCACGTGAAGCTCGAACCGCTCATCGCCGATCTAAGTACAGCGAAGGCGGTGACGCAAGCCGTGAATGCCTTTCCTCAGGTCGATATTTTGATCAACAACTTGGGTTCCTATGAGCCAAAGCCGTTTGAGGAGATCTCCGATGAAGACTGGCAGACGCTTATCGAAACCAATTTCATGAGCGGTGTGCGGCTGAGCCGCCATTACCTGCCGAAGATGAGGACACAAAACTGGGGGAGGATCATTTTTATCTCGAGCGAATCCGGCGTCAATATCCCGGTGGAAATGATCCATTATGGCGTGACGAAAACCATGCAACTGGCGCTGGCGCGAGGCTTGGCGGAAACCACCGTGGGCACCGCCGTGACGATCAATTCGATCTTGCCAGGCCCGACGAAGTCTGAAGGTGTCGAGAAGTTCGTCGGCGATATGGCGAAGTCTCGCCACCTTGAGCCTTCGGTGGTGGAGAGAGAATTCTTTGAGACTGTCCGCCCAAGCTCGTTGCTCAAACGGTTTGCCTCCACTGAGGAAGTGGCCGCTTTCGTCGCGTTTGTCGCCAGCCCGCTGTCCTCTGCGACCAACGGCGCAGCCCTTCGCGTGGACGGTGGTGTCATTCGCTCGATTCTCTGAAGAGAGATGTGTGGAATATCCATCATAATGAAGAAGGCATCGGTGCTGCCGTCTCGCTCATGAAGAGGTCATGCCATGGTCCATCAATATGTAACTCAGATGTCAAGAACCATTCCAAGAGGTGCAAAATGATTCGTGTGGTTATGATGTCAGTGCTGATCGGCCTGCTGTCATTGGGATCCGGCGTGGACGGTTGGACAGCTGATGGCGCGGGCAAATGGCTCACGATCGTGAGTCCGACACAGGGCGCAGTGATAAAAGGGGATTCCGTCGAGGTTCGGTACACACTGTCCAAGAGTACGAAAGCCACGCACATCCATTGTTACGTGGACGGTGAATATCAAAAGGGGTTCAAAGGCGTGGTCAAGGGTCTCACACGCGGCTCGCACGAGATCAAGCTGGTCGCCGCAAGCCACGACCACGACGCGCTGGGAGCCGAAGCGATCGTGACGATCGAGGTGGAGTGATGCCGGTGCGCTCGTGAGTGAGCGTTTGGGGAAGGGTTCTATGCAAGCGCTTGTGGTGATCAGAATGATGAGCACACGCATGTTCGGTGCTCTTGAGGATCGGCGATTCAGTAGCCCATACTGAGCATCGATAGGTGGGCATGGTCATGAACGAGACGACCCGCAAAAGACTCATATTAGTCGGTGTTCTTTTGATAGGGGCCTCCGCCTTGCTCGGGTGCAAAGGCGAAGCCGGCTCTTCGGCGCCTCGCCCGACCCCTGAAGTCCAAGTCATCGAAACCACTTCTCAGACCGTCCCTGATGAACCGGAGTTTATCGGGCAGGCCGAAGCATCGAGCATCGTCGAAATTCGTCCGCAAGTCACCGGCATCATCAAGCAACGCTTCTTTTCAGAGGGACGCGACGTCAAGCACGGTGATCGCCTCTACGAGATCGATCCGGTGCCCTTCCAGGCAGCATTCGCGAGCGCCAAAGGACGAGTCGCACAAGCCGAGGCGCGGGTTGTCCAGGCCAAGCAAAATCTGGCTCGTGTCAAGCCGTTGCTCGTAGAAGATGCCGTCAGTCAGAAGGATGTCGACGACGCGATCGCGGAAGATCTCACCGCGCGGGCCGCGCTGGAGGCTGCACGAGGAGATCTCATCAAGGCCAAGTTCGATTTGGACAATACGCTCATCGTGGCTCCGGTCGACGGCCTGATCGAGCGTACGCGGTACTACCAAGGGCGGTTGGTTACCGCACAGACGGACCTGCTGACCGTCATTCATCAAGTCGATCCCATGTACGTCATCGTGAGCGCGCCGGAGAGTTTTCTTCTCAAGCGACGTCGGGACACCCTTTCAAAACGGATACAGCACCCCGGGATCTACAGTTTGACGGGCACCGCTATTTTTGTGGATGGAACAGCCTATGCGCATGACGGCGTGTTGGATTTTGCGGATATCGGGTTACGGGCCGAGACGGGTTCCCGGCAAGCGCGGGTCGTGTTCCCGAACCCTGATCGGGTGCTATTGCCCGGTCAGTTTGTGACCGTGCGCTTCCATGGAGTATCGAAGCCCAACGCCATTCTTGTTCCACAACGCGCGGTCCAGCAGGGTCCAAAGGGCGCGGTGGTCTATGTCGTCGGTCAAGGCGATCAAGTGGAAGTTCGAGACGTGAAAGCCACGGACTGGCAAGGGGACCAGTGGCTCATCGAGGACGGACTCCGTGCCGGGGAACGGGTCATCGTGGAGGGATTCCAACGACTCGTGCCCGGAGCTCAGGTCAAACCCGTCACGGTGGCCTCGACAAAGTCTGATACGCTTCCAACGCCGGCCGGTGGCGGCGTGGAACAGGCAAAATGAATCTCAGTTTTTTCATCGATCGGCCGATTTTTGCCTCGGTCCTTTCCATCGTCATCGTTGTGGTGGGGCTAGTGGCAATGCTGGCTCTACCCATCGCTCAGTTTCCTGAGATCACTCCCCCGGTGGTACAGATCGACGCTGATTACCCTGGGGCGAGCGCAGATGTCGTCGCGGAATCGGTCGCACGTCCCATCGAATTGCAGCTGCCCGGCATCGATCGGCTTCTCTACTTCGATTCGACGAGCACGAACGACGGTCACATGACCATCAAGCTGACGTTCGAAATCGGGACGAACATCGATATCGCGCAAGTTCAGGCCCAGAACCGCCAGAAGCTTGCCGAGCCGCAACTTCCGCCGGAAGTCGTCCGTCAGGGAGTGACCGTTAAAAAACTGTCGCCGGATCTGCTGACGGTGATGGTGCTTAAATCCGACGATCCGCAGCAAGATGCACTGTTCCTATCGAATTTCGCGATCCTGCGAATCCTCGACAATATCAAGCGACTGCCCGGAGTCGGCGATGCGCTGGTCTTCGGACAACAGAATTACAGCATGCGTCTCGTCCTCGATCCGGTGCGCATGGCGCAGTTGGGTCTGACACCGACCGATATCGCGAATGTCGTGCGCGAGCAGAACCGTGACTTTCCCGCCGGAACGGTCGGACGCGAGCCCATGCCGATTGCCACGGAGCTCACGCTTCCGCTCATTACCGAGGGACGCATGACCGACGTGCGCGAATTTGAGGAGATGATCGTTCGCGCGCTGCCGAATGGATCGATGGTTCGGCTCAAAGACGTCGCGCGGGTCGAGTTGGGAGCGCAATCCTATGTACTCGAAGGCCGCTTCAACCGCAAGCCTACCGCGCTGCTGCTCACCTTTCTCTCACCGGGCGCGAACGCCCTCGACACGGTCAAGCGAATTCGCGGAGAAATGGACAGACTGAGCAAGGTCTTTCCACCCGGCGTGACGTACGACATTCCCTACGACACGACACGCTTTGTCGATGTCTCCATCAAGGAGGTGGTGAAGACCTTGGGAGAAGCCATGGTCTTGGTCGTCCTGGTGGTGTACCTCTTTCTTCAAAGCTGGCGCGCCACGTTGATTCCTGTCTTGGCGGTTCCGGTCTCGCTGATCGGAACTTTCGCGGGGATGGCCGCCCTCGGATTCTCCATCAATACCCTCACCCTCTTCGGCTTAGTGCTTGCCATCGGAATTGTGGTGGATGATGCCATCGTGGTTGTGGAGAACGTGGAGCGTCACATGGCGGGTGGGATGTCGCCGAAGGACGCGGCTAAGAAAGCCATGGGGGAGGTGGCGGGCCCCGTGATCGCCATTGTGCTGGTGTTGTGCGCGGTCTTTGTGCCGGTGGGGTTTCTAGGGGGCATCACAGGCCAATTGTACAAGCAGTTTGCGATCACGATCGCAGTCTCCGTCGCGATCTCGGGGTTCGTGGCCTTGACGCTCAGTCCCGCGCTCTGCGCCTTGGTGCTGAAGCCGAGTCATGGGCCGCGCAAAGGCTTCTTTGGACTATTCAATCGGCTGTTCGAGTGGATTCAGATTCGGTACTCGACGAGCGTGAGTTTCACGTTGAAGCACATGGCCCTCTCATTGGCGCTGTGCGGGGTGGTGATTGGTGTCGCAGTCAAATTATTTGCAGTGATTCCCATGGCCTTCCTACCGGAAGAGGACCAGGGATATTTCATTACCGTCGTTCAGCTGCCGGATGGGGCGTCGAAAAAGCGGACGGACGCAGTCGTCGATCGAATTGAGCAGTACTATCATACCCTTCCTGCGATCTATGCAACACAAGCGCTGTCGGGACAGAACTTCGTCTTTAATACCAGAGGCACCAATACGGCGACGCTCTTCGCACCTCTCAAACATTGGGATGAACGGAAGGGGCGGCAGGACCATGTCAAGTCGCTGATCGGAGGGGCGTTCAAGGAATTCGGTAAGATTCCCGGTTCGCTGATCCTGGCGTTTAATGCTCCTTCGATTCGGGGTCTGGGCGCCACCGGCGGTTTCTCCGTGCAACTGCAGGACCCGAGCGGCGGGGATTTTAAACAGTTTGGCGCGGTGGCTCAGGAGTTTGTCAAAAAGGCAAGCCAGGACCCGGCGATCGGAGCGGTCAGCACGAGTTTCCGCGTGAGCGCCCCGCGAGTCCACGCCAAGATCAATCGGGAGAGGGCCAAGGCGCTCGGGGTGCCGATCTCCGAAGTGTTCGACACGCTTCAAGCCTATTTCGGCAACCTGTACATCAACGATTTCGTCAAATTCGGCCGTGTCTATCGGGTCCAGACCGAAGCGGAGCCCCAGTATCGATCGCGCCCGGCCGATATCAGCAAGATTTATGTTCGAGCCGTGAACGCCCAAGGCACTACTATGATTCCGCTCGACACCGTGGTGACGACGAACTACTCCAGCGGGCCAGACCCCGTGACCCATTTCAACGGATTCAATACTGCGCTTGTCTTGGGTTCAGCGGCGCCGGGCTACAGTTCGGGCCAGGCGCTCGATGCGTTGGAGCGGGTGGCGCAGGAAGTGTTGACCCCTCAGGGGTTCGACATCGATTGGAGCGGGATATCGTATCAAGAACGCAAGGCCGGTTCTCAATCGATTGTTGCGTTTGGATTCGGGTTGCTCATGGTGTTCCTGGTGCTGGCTGCCCAGTACGAGAGCTGGACCGTTCCGTTCGCCGTGATTTTGGCCGTCCCGTTTGGAGTGTTCGGCGCCTTATCCGCGGTATGGTTGTCGGGAATGGCGAACGATATTTATTTCCAGATCGGCTTGGTCACGCTGATCGGGCTTGCGGCCAAGAATGCCATTCTCATCGTGGAGTTTGCGAATCAACGGTATCAGCACGGTCTTCCATTGAGGGATGCCGTGGTGGAAGCGGCCCGACTTCGGTTCCGGCCCATCCTCATGACCTCATTGGCCTTTATTCTTGGCGTGGTGCCGCTGGTCGCCGCCGGTGGAGCCGGCGCGGCCAGCCGCCATTCGATCGGGACCGGTGTGTTCGGAGGCATGATCGCGGCGACGATTCTTTCCGTCCTATTCGTCCCCTTGTTCTTTACACTGATCCGAATGTTGGGAAAGCCGGCTCCCCGACCTGTCCGACAAGACAGAACCGGAGAAGACCGTCCCGGGCTTGCTTCGGCTTCTGTGCAAGGAGAACCTTGATATGCGAATCCTCCCGCTGTTAGGCCTTTCAGGCCTCCTGCTTTCCTGCGCGGTGGGGCCCGATTATTCGCGCCCTGATATTCCGGCCAATGATTCGTTTCGCATGGCCAAAGAAGCCACTGATCTCCCGTCTCTCGCCAATATGCCCTGGTGGGAATTGTACCGTGATGAGGAGCTTCAGAAGCTTATCCGTATTGCGTTGGAGGAAAACAAGGATCTCGAACGTGCCGTCGCGACGATCGAAGAGTTTGAAGCTCGGTTGTTCATCGCGCGGACAGACTATATTCCTCAAATGACGGGGACGGCCAATTTCCCCTTTGCGCGGTCGGGCGGAGTCCGTTTCGCAGGATTTCCGAGCCCCTTCAGCTACTACCTGCAGGGAAATCTCGCTTGGGAAATCGATGTGTGGGGACGGATCCGCCGGTCGAATGAAGCGGCCCGCGGTGATCTGCTGGCCAGGGAGGAAAGTCGGCGCGCGATCGTTTTGCAGCTGGTCGGAGGAGTGGCGCAGGCTTATTTCGACCTTCGGCAGTTCGATCTGCAACTGGAGATTGCCGAACGCACGTTGAAAGCATGGGACGAGTCAGTGCGAATCAGCCAAGCTCGTCACCGGCAAGGATTGATTCACGGGCTGGATGTCGAACAGTTTCAAGCGGAGCGGGAAAACGCGGCGGCGCGCATTGCGGATCTGAAGCGCCAAGTGATTCTGAAAGAAAATGAACTGAGTGTGTTACTAGGGAGGAATCCTGGCCAGATCGCCAGGGGGCAATCGTTGACCGATCAAGTCGTGCCGCCCATCGTGCCGGCCGGTCTCCCATCCGAATTGCTGCAACGGCGGCCGGATATCGTCCAGGCGGAGCTGCAGCTGGCTGCGGCGACGGCCAGAATCGGAGCCGCGAAAGCCGATCGTTTCCCAAAAGTCTCGCTCACCGGACTTCTTGGCCTCGCCAATCCAAGCCTATCCAAACTCTTCACGGCCGGAGGAGACTTCGCAGCCTTCGGTCCGACGCTGACCGGTCCCTTGTTGAATGCGGTAAGCCTCGGGTTTCAGCAGAAGGCCGCGGAAGCTCAGTCCCGACAAGCGATCGCCCAATATAAACAGACGATCCTCGTAGCCTTCAAGGAAGTTGAAGACGCGCTGGCAGGGGTCGCGATGGCACGTGAACAGGCGGCTGCGCAGGAGCGACAGGTGAACGCGCTGAAAGCGGCCCTACGCCTGGCCAATCTCCGGTACAAAGGCGGCCTGGCGAACTATTTGGATGTCTTAATCGCGCAACGGAACCTGTTCGACGCGGAATTGGCGCTTGCGACGACCCACCGCTTGTACCTGATATCGGTGGTCCAGCTGTACAAAGCCTTGGGCGGTGGTTGGTCGCCTCAGGAGTCCGATCGAGAACAGCCGGTGGCCTCCGCGATCCAAACGGGAGATCACTAGCGCGGCGAACTATCTTGTGCTTTGGCGCCTGTCATTCGTGGGGCGATCCAATGGGATTGGAAAAGAAGATCGTGCTGATTGCAGGAGGGGGCGGAGCCCTAGGACACACCGTCGTTCCGGCGTTCGCGCATGCCGGGGCGCAGGTGATTTCCGTTGATCGCCACGGATCTGCAGGCCAACCGGAGGGCTGGGTCGCGGTTACAGCCGATGTGACCGATGAAAAGGATGTGCGGCGGCTTGTCGAGGCGGTTGTACGGAAGGAAGGCCGCATCGATGCCCTGGTCAATCTGGTCGGTGGCTTTGCGCTGGGTCGTGTCACGGAGACGGACGTCTCATTGTGGCAGCGAATGCTGACGCTGAATCTTACGTCGGCGTTTCTGCTTTCCAAGGCGGTCATGCCACATATGCTGGGAAGGCGGAGTGGGAGGATCGTCCATGTCGCTGCCCGTGCCGCGGTCGAACCTTTTCCCGGCGCGGCGGCGTACATCGTGTCGAAATCAGGACTTCTGGCGCTGATCCGCGCGCTCGCGACGGAATTGGCCGGATCGGGTGTCATGGTCAACGGCATATTGCCGACCACCATCGATACGCCGGCAAATCGGAACAGCATGCCTGATGTGGATCCATCGACGTGGGTCAAGCCTGAATCCGTCGCCCAGGCGCTGATCTATCTCGCGTCCGATGAGGCCAGTCAGATCAACGGGGCCGTTATTCCAATGGGAACGTGAGTCGGGACAAACACTGCGAGGAATGTTGATGTCCGAGAGCAACTGGATTGATGTCGGGTCTGTCGAGGAATTGAAGAACAAGCCCTTGCAGGAAGTTGTGTGCGGGGCGACGGCCATCGCACTGACGCACAAGGACGGCGCGTTTGGCGCCATCTCCGGAGTCTGCAATCACGTGGGCGGCCCGTTAGGCGAAGGCACTCTCAACGGCGATTATGTAGTCTGCCCCTGGCATTACTGGAAGTTTCATCATCGAACCGGTCAAGGGGAACCCGGCTATGAGCAAGATCAGGTTCCGGCTTACGCAACCAAGGTAGAGAGCGGTCGCCTCTACGTCGACCTGTCCTCAGCGACAAAGCGCAAGAAGCAGGCGCATGCGCCGCATCCCTTGGCGAGACCGATCATTCGCCGGGCTGGCCCGATTCGGGTCGTCGGCATCTCTACGACGGCGATGACTGTCGCCCATCCGCGCTACAGCGGATCCGATGCGTTACTCGAGACTGCCTTGGAGCACGCGCAGACCGACCTTCAGCTCGAGATCCAGTACATCAAGCTTCGAGACTTGAGCTTTCGAGCCTGCGAAGGGTTCTATTCCAAATCGGCGCAGGCTTGCACGTGGCCGTGTTCCATCACTCAGATGGACCCGAGCGATCAGCTCGATCGTGTGTACGAAGCCATCGTGCATTGGGCCGACGTGATTCTCATCGCCACGCCGATCCGCTGGGGGAACGCGAGCAGTCTGTACTACAAGATGATCGAGCGGCTGAACTGCATTCAGAATCAGGAGACGATCGCCAGCAAACACTTGTTGAAGAACAAAGTCGCCGCTTTCATCATCATGGGCGGGCAGGACAATGTTCAAGGCGTAGCCGGGCAACTCTTGACGTTTTGGGCCGAGGTCGGCTGCCAATTCCCGCAATTTCCGTTCATCGCTCATTCCAGAGGCTGGAGTGCCGAGGATATGGAACGGAACGTCATCGAGGTCCAGAACAGCCGGGAACTTCGTGAAGGAGCACAGGAACTGGTGACACGCGCGGCAGACATGGCAAAGCTCATGATCGACGGACAACTTCCCGAGCATCCCCTGGCTCGCGGCGGGCGCAAAGCGCATCAACTCGATAGCGAGCCTACCGGCTGACGACCACGAATTCGACGAGGAGACGATGGTATGCCGAACCAAAGGGGAAGAGATAGCTCATTGGACAATCTCATTCAGGCCCTTCTTCATCTACACAAAGCGTTGTTGGACGATGAGCGGGTGTCCTACGAGCGTGTGCACGGGAGGATTCCGTCCAACGGGATGTTCTTGCAGTTGGTGCTGAACGATGGCTGGTTTGCCTGGTTGCGTCCGTTGTCCCAGTTAACGGCCAAGCTTGACGAACTTAGCGAAGCCGTTGAACCGTCGAACGACGAGAAGATCTCCGTGCTTGAGTCGGTGGGGAAACTTCTCACCCCGACGGAGGTTGGGGAGGGGTTCGGCAGACAATACTACGATGCGCTGCAACGGGGACCGGAGGTGATTCTGGCGCACGCGGCGGTCAGAAACTTGCTCGCGCAGTCCATTCCCAATCGGAGTTGATGGCGGATCGGGAAGCATCAGGAGTACTGAGCGATGCGAAAACGACGCTGGAGGGCCTTGCGACATCCTCAACCTGAATGCCGTTTCGTTTCCATAGATTGCCGGTACTGCTCCACATAGTCGAGAATGCGGTCCTTCGGTACCCCGAACCAGTTCAAGGCATGCCGGATCAATGTCGCCGATGCCTCGACTTCAGGCTGAATGACCTCGGTCGCTCCAATCACACCCAATCGTTCCCCTTCCGCGAGTCCATGTGCACGGGCCAGGATTGGAACTTTCGGATTGAGGTCATGAATACGACTCACTGTCAGCGCGGCGGGTTCGATCTCAGGCAAGGCCACGATGATCAGAGATGCATCCGCCGCTCCGGCCTTCATAAGCAATTCGCGGTGGGAGGCGTCGCCATAGAGGCAGGCCGCGCGTTTGGCTTGTAGCCGGCGAATAATGTCCGGATTTCGGTCGATCACCACGTAGGGAAGACTGAAAGCCTCCAACGCCCTTCCGAGCGCGCTGCCGACTCGTCCGAATCCGCAAAGGACGACATGCTGCCGGAGCGGTTCGCCTTCCGGCGGCCACGGCGCCATGTCGTGTTGATCGTGCGCGAGACGTCTCTGAACGAGCCAGCCGGGCACATACCTGACAAGAGCCGCATTCATGAGAATGGTGATGAGAGAGGCGGCAAGCGTCGCATTGTAGACTTCACTGCCGACATGGCCCGCCGATTTTGCGACCTGCACGAGGACAAACGAGAATTCGCCGATTTGCGTGAGGCCGACCCCCACCAGGACTGCGGTGATCCATGGGTAGCCGAACAGCCGCACGACGGTCATCCAAATCAAGAGCTTCCCGGCTACGATCAAGGCAATCATCGTGGCAAGGAGAGAAATGTTACTGAGGATGACGCGCGGATCGATCAGAATACCGATGGTCACGAAAAAGAGCGCGACGAAGGCATCACGTAGCGAAAGAAGCCGGGCCAAGGTTTCGTGTCCATAGTCGGATGCGCTGATAATGAGCCCGGCCAGGAAGGCTCCCAAGGCGAGAGAAAGTCCGACCATCTGTGTGACGGCGGCAGTCCCAAGGCTGATGGCCAGCGTGACGAGGAGGAAGAGCTCTTGATTCTGAGTCCTGGCGACGTGAGTCATGATCGGTGGGATGACTTTGGCGCCCAGGTATCCCACTGGCACCAGGATCAATAGAGCCTTTCCCAAGGCTTGACCGATCAGAAGCAATCGCCCCGAGTCGAACTCTCCGAGGGCCGGCATGAGCACCGTCATCCCTACGACTGCGACGTCTTCGACGAGGGTAATGCCGATCATCACCCGTCCATGCTTCGATCGAAGCTCGCCCCGATCTACGAGGAGACGCGCGAGTACCATCGTGCTCGCCATGGAAATGACCGCTCCAATCACGATGCTCTGGATGGTCGACCACCCGATCAGACTCCCGATCAGGATGGCCAATCCGATGGACATGAGAATGCCGAGCGGACCACCGGCAAGGGCAACCCATTTGACCCGCATCAGGTCCTTCACTGAAAACTCAAGTCCGATCGAGAACATCAAGAGAATGACGCCGATCTCTGCAAACAGCTCGAAGGCATGCGGTTCAGAGATCGTAAGGCCCGGGGTAAATGGACCGATCGCGATGCCACCCAGGACGTAGCCGAGGATCAACGGCTGCCCGGCAATTCGGGCGAGTACGCCGCCGGCGACGGCGGCAAGGAATACCGTGGCAAGATCCGAAAAGAACAAGGGATTTGGCTGCACGCAATACCTCTTCAGCGAACTCTATCCGCACATTGACCGGCCATGGCCGATCGACGGCGATGGCCACATGACCGGGGAACGAAAATACCATAGACGAGGTGAAGAATGTCGCCTCTTCATCTAGCGATCGTCGTCTTGCTTCATAGTTCTCGCATGGGTCCAAACTAAACGATCAGACCCCCTATCAGCCCAGCATAGCCGACGGGCCCTTAAGAGATCCTGATGCGACGGCCCCGGTTCGACAAGATCAGCTCTCACACGTAACCGACCCGGTCCGGGCTAAGATCGCATGCCATCCGAAGCCGAATGCCTTATCACGGCAGTGAGCCCTAAGACACTTTCCCGAGTGTAGAATTTAGGCTATACTTGCTGCCGATCCGACTGGCCATGAACATGAATTCCGCTCTGACGCAAGCCCTTGGATGGTCGCGAGCGCAGTCCCATCGGGCGCGGCCCTTCATTTCACGATATTAGCCGCGAGCCCGTCTGCGCGACGAAGCGCCGAGTGTAGAATTCCACGCGTGGGGAGAACGCCGATTCGATGAGTATCGCTTCTCTCTCAGCACCTCTCACATTGGTCCTCCCGTCGCTCTGGGTCGTTGCCGGTATCTTTCTCTGTTGCAGACCTATAAGGCGTGCAGCATTTCTGGGACGGTCGCCATGCGCAAGCGGACTGAGTCGGCGCTGCGGGTGAGCGAAGAACGCATCCGCGCCACCGTTGAAAACACCCCCTATGTCGCCGTGCAGTGGTATGACGACAACGGTCGCGTACTGTATTGGAATCGCGCCTCCGAGAATATGTTCGGCTGGAAAAGCGGGGAGGCGCTCGGGAAGACGTTGGAGCAACTCTTCCTGACGCCCGAGGACGCCGCCGCATTTGTCAAAGTTCTGGAAGAAATCCAAATGACTGGCCTGTCGCTTGGGCCTGCAGAATCTAGCTTCCATCACCGCGACGGCAGCCCTGGCGTCTGCCTTTCGACGACGTTCGGCATTTCAAGTTCCGACGGTGCGCCATGCTTCGTACGCATGGACGTGGACGTGACCGAGCGCAACAGGGCTGAGGGAGAACTTCAGCGGACCTATCAACAACTCAGGGGATTGATCGGTCAATTGGAAGCCTCACAGGAAGCGGAGCGCAAACGGATCGCACGGGAACTGCACAGCGAATTAGGGCAGTTGGTCACGGCCCTCCATTTGGACCTGATCTGGCTGAATTGCAAGCACAGCGAAGCAGGGGGTGGAGCGCAAGCAGGCGAGATCGCATGTCGATTGAAGTCCATGATGAAGCTGGTGAACGCGCTGACCAACTCCACCAGACGCATCGCCGTGTCCCTGCGCCCCAGCCTCCTGGACGATTTTGGACTGGTCGCTGCTCTGCGGTGGCAAACCCGAGACTTTCAGGAACGGACTGGCCTGGAATGCACGCTACTGACAGGCCCCGATGTGGCGCAAATGCACATCCAGGACTCCCAGGCCACGGCGCTCTTCCGTATCGCCCAGGAGCTTCTGACCAACGTCATCCGCCATGCGAACGCGCAGCGCGTGCAGATCTGTCTTCAGGAAGAAAGCGGCGCGCTGGTGATGACCATCAACGACGATGGGCGAGGGATTATGGAGAAGGATATGGCCAAGCCGACATCCTTCGGGTTGCGCGGCATTCGCGAACGACTGGTCTCGATCAAGGGAGAACTCACGATGCAGGGCGTCCCGCATCGCGGGACGTCCGTGAGCGTGCGCCTCCCTATGCCACAACAAGGGTAATGCCGCGAATCATTCCGAGCCGAGGAGGCTGGAGGCCCGACCATGCTGAGGGTCATGATCGCCGATGACCATGCCATCGTCCGACAGGGGTGGAGGCAGATCATCGCTGAGGGTTTCGAGCAGATGGTTGTCGCAGAAACCGGATCGGGACGCGGGGTGTTGGACACCGTGAAGGATGATCTCTGGAGCGCGGTGGTCTTGGACGTTGATCTACCGGACAT